>NZ_JBFTPT010000011.1:0-355237 GCF_056398625.1 Paenibacillus sp. 01T431 | reverse complement strand
AGCCAAGCGGTAAGGCAACGGACTTTGACTCCGTCATTCTCAGGTTCGATCCCTGAATCCCCAGCCATTTATATGCGGAAGTGGCTCAGCGGTAGAGCATCGCCTTGCCAAGGCGAGGGTCGCGGGTTCGATTCCCGTCTTCCGCTCCAATTTTACACATCCAAAACACCTTGCAATGCAGGGTGTTTTTTTGTTATGAATAAGACATTAATAATGATGAGGGGTTCGCCATGCGCAAATTAGTATTTTTTGTAGGCGGTGCAGGAGCAGGCAAGACGACATTAGCGAAAGCGCTGGCGAAGAGGCGCAGTGTGGCCATTATTGATATGGATACAGTGCTTAGACCGGCAGCTGTTGCGCTTATGACGCAGGCAGGACTTGATCCGAATGACCGGGATTCAAGTCTCTATAAGAAACTGTGCCGCGATTTAGGCTATCGCATTACGATGGATGCTGCACTTGAGAATATTGCTAATGACGGCGATATATTTGTAATTGGGCCCTTCACGAAAGAAACAGAGACCCCGGACTGGATTGAGCAGGAGCTCTTCGCAATCGGGGCCTCTTTATCAGACGTTGAGGTAAAGGTCGTATTCGTTTATCTCCGTGACGACAAGGTGCATTATGAACGAATTGTGCAAAGGGGATCTATACTCGATCAGTATAAGCTGGACAACTGGAGCGAGTTTAGTCCGTCTTTAGTGAGGAGAGAGCTGAAATGGAACATTCCAGCATCCTCAGTGCTTTATTTTGACAACTCCACGCCTCTAAACGAGCAGTCTTTAGCATCTCTGGATCAATTCGTGTATGGTGGAGACGCGTTCTAAAAGCACGAACATAACAGCAGTTGAGTACCGTATTAGCATTAAAGCTTGCTAGCCGTTAGTTGTTCGAAAAGCTCCTTCGTTCTGGCGGCGTCTTTCTCATTGAAAATAACGGTTAAACCGTCAAGCTGCATGGTAATGTACGGCGGTGAGTTTTTAAATACATATAGCTTGGCAGCACCCAGCTTCTCTAAGGAAAAGTTGCCACGGGCATATTCCGCTGTCGCTGTGCCATTTGTTCTAAATCCGCTTGGGAGCGTCTCTTCAAGCGTAATTCCCTTAACGTCACTTAAATTAAAGCTGTAATCATATAAAGGGTAATCGATGGACACGATGCCGTCCTCTTTAATAGTTAGAGTAGGAGCCGTATTGTCAGATTGCACAATAAAAGCAGTCAAAGGAATGACGATCACAAGGACAAGCACGATGCCGCCGTATTGAATCCATTTTCCGGCCCGGGTTGCCATATTGACCGTTGTTCCAATTCCAACACGTTTAGGAACCATGATCGTCTGATCATCCGGGTTGTAGTAAGTAGAGCCATTAATCCAGTAGTGGTCGTCATCGGCTACAATGCTTTGGCCGTCTGTTTCGGCAAGGCTTTCTTCAACCGCCTGTATCTTGTTATGTACAAAAAAGATGCTGCACAGCGGCAAGAGGGATACCATGACAATACCAATCATCCACTGCGTAAAGCTCAGCGAGCTCCCCTGTGTTAAAATCATATAAGCAACAAAAGCATTAATGCTCTCAAAAACAGCAAGGCTAGGCCAAAGCATGGACCAATAACGACGTGCTGCGCGGTTAATAGCGGCGTTGATGTCGTGGTTTTTGCTGTATACCTTCGTCTTCATTTTGCCAAAGGCAGTGTAAATGACGAATAAGATCGCTGTCATCGCGAGTGAGGCAATGCCGGTCATTTTTAAGAGAACGTCGCTGTTAAACAAGGAAACAATAATAGGGACGACAGATAAAAGAGCGGGAATTAGGAACCAATAGGGAGAAACAAGCATCGATTTTTTGAGCTGCGTTACTTTGGCATCGATACGGATCACTCGTTTTTCTCCGACAAACCATTGTTTATCCCGTTTGAGCGCAGCGGCTTTATGATGGATTTTGTTGAAAGGAAGTTTGGATGTATACAAAAAAATTGCAAACCAAAGCAGCATGTAAGTAAAGGCCAGTGAAAAGTATTTATCGAGCAGGAAAAAAGGCACTAAGGTTATTAATGTAATGCCAGCATACACAAAATATGATTTTTTATATTTTTCTTGAAGCTGCTTCATTTCTGCATCCTCGAAGGCATGTGCAGGAAACGTAACGCCAAACAATATGTGATTGCTTGGTACGGCTTGCTTCAATAACATAACAAGAATAGTGATGTAGGCAATAGCTGCTGGAACGATTAAAATAATATTGTTCATGAAAGGTCTCCTATTCTGGCAGGGGATGATTTTTGCTCATTGCGGCTTTAAAGATGTTCGAGCAAATGTGCATAAATTGTTCTTGCTCGATACCTTTAAGACTAGCCTCAGAAATAACAAGCTTTAATTCATGCTCCAGCTTTTGGCTAAAATCAGCTTGCTTGCTCCATTCGGTGCGTACCTTGGCCCCATGACGGCGATCAATAGATATGTATCCCTCGTTTTTGAGAAGGGCATAGGCTTTGTTCACGGTCATGGCATTTACCCCTAAATCATCAGCGAGCTGTCTTACCGTTGGCAATTTCTCCCCATAATTGAGTCCGCCTACGCCAATTCCGATGACAATTTGGTTGCGGAGCTGGACGTAGATCGGTATATCACTGTTGTAGTCAAGCGTCATAATCATCGGATCACCCCTAGCAATAAAGTATCATTTGTATTAGAGATGTTAATACAGATTATACAAAATGTCAAAATGCAGCTGAATCATTTGGACAGGCAGTCCTTGGCATGGCTATAATAAACAGAAGAAGATTTTCCTCATTTCATAAAAATATAATAAGCGATTAGCCAATAAATCTATTTTTCAAGGAGAGACGATTATGATCAAATTCGGCGTTATCGGTACAAACTGGATTACGGAGTCATTTATTTCTGCGGCGCGCGAGGTTGAAGATTTTAAACTAGCTGCTGTCTATTCGCGTTCGATAGAAACAGCGAGTACATTTGCGGAGAAACATAGTATTGCTGCTACATTTACGGATATCGAAGAGATGGCGGCAAGTGGACAAATTGATGCGGTATACATTGCTAGTCCAAACTCATTTCATGCCGCTCATGCGATTGCTTGTATGAAGCATGGCATTCATGTGCTCTGCGAGAAGCCGATCGCTTCGAATGCGCATGAGCTGCGCCAGATGATTGCGGCTGCGAAGGAAAACGGCGTGCTGCTCATGGAGGCGTTAAAGTCGACGATGCTGCCAGGGTTTAAGGCTGTTCAAGACAACATCGACAAGCTTGGAACGATACGGCGTTATTTTGCGAGTTATTGCCAGTATTCGTCTAGGTACGATGCCTATAAGGCGGGTACGGTGCTTAATGCTTTTAATCCTGTATTCTCAAACGGGGCGCTTATGGATCTTGGCATTTATTGCGTCTACCCGCTTGTAGCCTTATTTGGCAAGCCGGATGTGATTAAAGCGACTGGTGTCATGCTGGATTCTGGCGTGGATGGGGAAGGAAGCATCGTTCTTCAGTATGAGAGCATGGATGCGGTCATCATGTATTCCAAAATTACACATTCATCGCTGCCATCGGAGATTCAAGGGGAGAACGGCAGTATCGTAATCGATAAGATCAGTGAAATAGGGAAGGTTGAAATTCAATACCGCAACGGAACAAGCGAAGATATTTCGCAGCCTTCAAATAGCAAGTCGATGTACTATGAAGCGAAGGAATTTATCGAGCTGATTAAAGCTGGACGTACGGAGTCATCCATTAACACGTTTGCAAATTCACTCGTGACGCTGGAGATTATGGATGAGGCAAGAAAGCAGATTGGACTCGTCTACCCTGCCGATGCTATAGAAACGAAATAATATAACAGGAGCGGCGTGCAGCCGCTTCTTTTTTTATATACTTATTCGTGACTAATTGCCTATTTTTCACAGCAGCCGTTGACAAAGGAATTTAATAATGTCATTATGATAATATCAAATCGAATAAATGATATGGATCGGAGTGCAGCAGCAATGGTCGAAAATGAATCCAATTACGCAGCAGATCATTACCGATCACCTGATGGCGCACCAGCAGATATCGTCATCTTTACGATCGTAACGACAGAAAGGCAAACGCCAAAGAAGGCGCTGCCTATGAGGGAGCTGCAGGTGCTGCTGATCAAGCGGAATATATGGCCCTTCGAAGGGCAGTGGGCGCTGCCAGGCGGCTTTACGATGGAAAATGAGACGGTATATGACTGTGCTATACGCGAGCTGCAAGAAGAGACAGCGGTTGAGGACGTGCATATTGAATATTTTAACGTGTATAGCACGCCTGGCCGTGATCCAAGGGGCTGGATTATCTCGCATGCTTTTCTAGCGCTCGTAAACGAATGTACACTTGAACAAAGGGCTGCGGCTGTGGATGCATCGGATGTGCAATTGTTTACAGTCGAAGAAGCGCTTCAAATGGATTTGGCGTTTGACCATAAGCAAATCTTGACCGATGCGCTGCAAGAGATTCGCAAGAAAATGCTGACTACGAAGATAGCGAAGGAGTTTCTGCCAGAGGAGTTTACGCTTAGTGAGCTGTATCAGGTAATAAAAACGGTTGTTCCTGACTTTGAGGAGAAAAATTTCATTCGCAAATTGACGTCAACGAAAAGCCGCAGCACGATTATTGAGGAGGCGACGGATACGAATGGAAATCCGAAGCAATCCAATCAATATTCGCAGCGAGCAGCGCAATTGTACCTTTTTACAAAGGAAGAGCCAAGATTGTCTATTTATAGCTGAACGCTTACGAGGAGAGTGATGTCATGCTGAAGTTTAATGGAGTAGAGCTTGGGTTAAAACAGTTTCCGAATGGGGAGACGCTCATAAACGGCGATGAAATTCTTACGCATATGGCGGAATTCAATACGATCGTATGGAAATATGAGAATGATGGCGATCTGGTTAAGCTGATGTTCATCAAGAGCTATCTCGATGATCGGCGCGTTAAATGTACGTTGACCATTTATTATCTGCCGTACAGCCGAATGGATCGAGTCGAAGGTACTTCTGCCTTTACGTTAAAATATACAGCTGCCTTTATCAATAACATGAACTTTGAATCGGTAACGATTATCGAGCCGCATTCCGATGTATCGCTGGCGCTGATCGATCGGAGTATTGGCAAATATCCAACGATTCAGCTGCTTGAGCAGGTCGCGAACGAAGTAGGTTTTGATTCGGAGAAGGACTATCTTTTTTTCCCAGATGCAGGGGCGCAGAAACGTTACAGCAAGGTTCAAGGCTACCAGCAGCTGGTAGGCTATAAAGTAAGAGATTTTCAGACCGGCCAAATCAAGAGTCTGGACGTCGTTGGACATACCCCGCGCGAGGGCTTTAAGGCCGTTATTGTTGATGATCTTTGTTCGTATGGCGGCACGTTTATGCTTAGCGCAGAGAAGCTGAAGGCACTTGGAGCCACGCATATTTATTTGCTGGTAGGACACTGCGAGCATTCGATCTATAAAGGGAAAATATTAGAAACTGATCTTATTGATAAGGTGTATACGACCGACACCATACTTCATCAAGCAGAGCATGACAAAATTCACGTATTCGCAATAGGAGGCCTATAATATGACGCAAACATTCGTTTATCCAGCTACGCTGCTATGTGACTTTTACAAGGTGAGCCATAAAAATCAGTATCCAAAAGGAACGGAGCTCGTTTATTCGACGTGGACCGCTCGCACAAGCCGACTAGATGATATTAACGAGGTTGTCGCTTTTGGCTTCCAGTCGTTTATCAAACAATATCTCATCGATTATTTTAATGAGCACTTCTTTGCAAGAACAAAGGCAGAGGTAGCGCATGAGTACAAGAGGCTCATTCAATATGCGCTTGGAGAAGCGAATCCCGATGCATCGCATATTGAGGAGCTGCACGATCTTGGGTATTTGCCGATCAAGATTAAGGCGATTAAAGAAGGTGCATTAGTACCGATAAGAGTACCAATGCTGACTATTGAGAACACGAAGCCTGAATTTTTCTGGCTGACGAACTATTTGGAGACGTTGATGTCGTGCCAGCTGTGGATGCCGGCTACGAGCGCTACGCTAGCTTTTGAGTATCGCAAAATTTTAGAAGCCTATGCGCTGCAGACAAGCGGCGATACAGCAGGCGTACCGTTCCAAGGCCATGATTTCTCGATGCGCGGCATGGGTGCGCTTGAATCGGCGCTCGGCAGCAGCGCAGGCCATCTCCTATCGTTCACGGGAACAGATACGATACCAGCGATATTGTATTTGGAAAACTATTATAATGCGAATATAGAAAAAGAATTGGTTGGTACATCGATTCCGGCAACCGAGCATAGCGTTATGTGCGCGCACGGACGTGACGAGATGGCATCGTACCGCTATTTGATCAAAGAGGTATACCCAAATGGCTTCGTCTCGATCGTATCGGATACTTGGGATTTATGGAGTGTGCTGGACGTGGTCATTCGCGGCTTGAAGGATGACATTATGAGCAGGGACGGCAAGGTGGTCATTCGTCCCGACAGCGGAGATCCGGTCAAAATCATTTGCGGCGACCCGGATGGAGAGAGTGAATTCGAACGTAAAGGCGTTATTGAAATACTCTGGGATATTTTTGGCGGCACGGTTACGGAGAAGGGCTATAAGCAGCTAGATAGCCACATCGGGGCGATCTATGGGGATGCGATTACGATTTCGCGCTGCAAGGAAATTTGCGAGAAGCTGGCAGCAAAAGGTTTTGCATCGACGAATATGGTGTATGGGATCGGTTCGTTCACTTACCAATACAATACGCGGGATACATTTGGCTTCGCATTAAAATCGACGTTTACGATTGTGAATGGCGAGGAGCGCAAAATCTATAAGGATCCCAAAACAGATAATGGCGTGAAGAAGTCGCAGACAGGTCTTGTCCTCGTTACGGAGCAGGACGGGAAATTTGCCTATACTGACAATCTTAGCGCAGAGGAATATGAAGCTCGTAAAGCAGAGGATCAGCTGGAAGTAGTGTTTGAGGATGGGAAGCTAGTTCGCGATTTGACGCTGGCTGAAGTACGCGTGAACTTATTGGCTCATTTATAAGTTATTTATCCGTGAAAATAAGATGCTCCTTCGAGCATCTTATTTTTGGTTTATTATAAATGTGTTGACAGAAGTTGGGTGATCAGATTATTATGATGTAAATCAAATGAAAGGAGGTCGATGACAATGTTCGGACTAAATTTAGAACGTAATCATGCAACTAAATATAGCAAGTCCATTTCATCGGCCTCTACGGGGCCTGTGACTATTTTCTAAAATCTTGTATGCTGCAAGCTGCAACGATTGGGAAATAAAGGCGCAAGATTAAGCCATGGACATTTTGGGGTCCATGGCTTTTTTGTGTTCATTTGAATTTTGAGGAGATTATCGGATATGAAAGAAACGTATTATCAGCAAGTAAAGCTGCCTTCGGGGCAGGTGCATGTTTATGCAGGACCAGAGCTATTCGCGTCCTTGGATTATAAAGTGTTTGAAATGGCGAACAACAACTTACAAATACCGAATCAAGTATATATGAGCTATACGCCTGATGTGCATGTTGGTGTKGGAACCTGTATCGGTACAACAGCGGTATGGAATACGAGTGATGGCTACGTATCTCCTTCCATCGTAGGCAGCGATATCGGATGCGGAATGCGCGTACAGCTAACAAATCTGCATAAGGATGATTTGAAGGAAGTAAAGCTGCGGCGCAAGCTGGTTAAGGCTATTGAGAAATATATGCCAGTCGAGGAGCATGCAAGAGGTTACTTCTCAGATATTAGACTTGAGAATATCGTGAAGAAGGGCTTGCATGGCTTGCCGAAAAAATATATTCCAGATGCCTACACGCCGCGCAAAGCTACCTCCTTAACCCATGTGGAGAGCAGCCGCTTTGATTTTGACGAAGAGGTGCTGGATAAGTTTCCTGAAGTTGTCTGGCATCGCGCGCATCGCCAGCTCGGCACACTTGGCGGCGGCAATCATTTTGTAGAAATTCAAGCGATTGAAATTGCCGAGGAAAACAGAGAAATTGCCGAAGCATGGGGGCTGTTCGACGGCCAAGTGGTCATTATGATTCATTCCGGCTCGCGGGCTTGGGGCGGTGCGGTTAGTCAATATTGCAGCACGGACATTGCCAAAATGATGCGTCAGGAAGGCATAGGCACCGCAGATCCTAAGCTGCTATATGCGCCATTATCCCATCCGCTCGGCCAAACGTATGTCAACCTCATGTACTCGGCCTTGAATTATGCGGTCGTGAATCGCCACCTGATTGCATACGCTGTCCGGGAGGCGGGCAAGGATGTGTTCGGCTCTAAATTCGAGCTGCGCACATTGTATGATCTCATGCATAACTACGCATGGGAGGAAGAACAGGATGAGCAATCCTATTTCATTCATCGCAAGGGTGCAACAAGAGCGCTGCCGGCAGGACATCCGGATAACCCTGAGCCTTATCGGAGCACGGGGCATCCGGCGCTCATACCAGGATCGATGGGTACTGCCTCTTACATTATGGTCGGAAGTGCTGAAGGAAAAGCGAATCATTATTCCATCTGTCATGGCGCAGGTCGAATCAGGTCACGGAACGCAACGAAGCAGCTCGTATCGGTAGAAGAGGTCGCTATTGCAATGCGTGTAGGCACGGATGATGAAATCGTCGTAAACCAGCGCTCTATGGAGTCGCTGGTCGATGAATCACCGCAGGCATACAAGGATGTAGATCAAATCATTGAGAGTGTAGTCGGAGCCGGGCTTGCGCAGGTCGTAGCAAAATGCAAACCGTTAGCTGCTGTCAAAGGAACGTAAATAAAGGAAAAGAAGGGGGACGAGGAGAATGTTTAACCAATATCTAGAAGTACAGTTAGTTAACGTAAATGATGAACAATCCAATTCTTTTAATTTAAGCAAAGAGAATAGCTCCACTCCTCGGACCCGTTGTTTGGTATTTGAAGGGAAGCGTGTACTGACCTCGTGTTAGCTGCATTGCTGACTATTCTTTTTCCTAGACTATGGACGATCTTGTCCATGGTCTTTTTTTTTGCAAGAAGAAGCTGAGTAAAGGAGTGTCTAGAATGACCAACATACATGAAAATATTTTGCTGGAACTGGGTAAAATCGAGCGGGAGGAACAGGTTCGCATCGTTTACGCGTGCGAATCAGGAAGCAGGGCTTGGGGTTTCCCTTCTAAGGACAGCGATTACGACGTGCGATTTATTTACGTCAGGCCGGTGGAATGGTATTTATCGATATTTGACAAAAGAGATGTAATCGAACGGCCTATAAGTGATCTTCTCGATATTAACGGCTGGGATTTGCGCAAAGCGCTTAATCTGTTTCGCAAGTCGAATCCGCCTCTGCTCGAATGGCTGCAATCACCGATTCCATACTTTACGAAATACTCAGTAGCCAAACAAATCCGAAGTGTCTCTCCGTTATCTTTCTCGCCGAAGTCGTGCATGTACCATTATCTCCATATGGCTAAAGGGAACTACCGAGAGTATCTGCAAGGCGAGCAAGTGAAAATAAAAAAGTATTTTTATGTGTTAAGGCCGATTCTTGCTTGCGGCTGGATTGCGAAGTACAACTCGATGCCTCCAATCGAATTTGATCGTTTAGTAGAGGCGCTTATTCCTGAGCAGAGCGAGCTGAGGGCTACGGTTGAACAATTGCTGCGCAGGAAAAAAGCGGGCGACGAGCTCGATTATGAGCCTAGGCTGCAAGTTATTAACTCCTATTTGGAGGAGCGAATGGTTCATTTTGAACAAATCGCACTCGAAATGGGTCAAGGGGGAACTGCGCAGGACAATCAGCTTGATGACTTGTTCCGCAGAGCATTACAAGAGGTTTGGGATTAAATAGTGTTGCTTTTAATTGACAAGTAAGGGGAAGTTAAGGATGGCTATCGTGCAAGTGAAATCGACGAACCCAAGCTTTTCGTTCGTCATCAGAAAAAATCCGGGGTCAGGCATGCTGCTGCGCGCCGTTCGCAAAGGAATGGCCTACGGCTGGTATACCGATGAAGCAACCTTCAACGTTTATTTTAAGGATGCCGACAATGAGGTTTCATACAAGCAGCATAGGCAGGACCAATTTGAGTACCTCAATGTATCGCGATATAATACGCCGCTCTTTGTACTGGGAGCGATTAATGAATTTTTTGCAGCGCCGCTTAAAGCGCAGCATTCGAGTGACACGGAGCAATACGAGCATACCTTCCATATCAATATGATTCATATTGAGCTCTTGCGTTATATTCATTTTTTTGAGAAGCATCTTACCGACTATACATTTGAAGCAGTACATCTGGCGCATAAGAGCTATTCGCTTACCATTAAGACGCATAAATCGTTATATGAGCTTATGCATGTCGTTAGTGTGCTTTGTCTCTTCCTTTCGATGTTCAGCGACGAATACATCGATATTTCTGATGATGTGTTGATTAAATATGTGAAGAGTATCCAAATTATCGACGCACCCTTTTATATACGAAGCTTGTTTGCCCGCAATTTTCTAGCTTCAAGAGACCGGTTCAAGAAATATAAAGAAGAGCTGGAGAAAACAGACCGTTATGCGGTTCAATTGGCCTTCGGCGGGACGGCTCAGCAGCGGAGAAGCTATATCGGAAACGTGCTTCCGTTCAATAAGGCAATACTCGACGTTGGCTGTGGAGAAGGTTTTTATGCGATTCCATTTGCATCCAAAATTGAAGACAGCTACTACGCGGTTGATATCCATGAGCCGCTGCTAGAGGTAGTAGAGCGGAAGGCGAAAGCAAAGGAACTGGACAACATCGCTACCTTTCCTTCCATTGAACACTTTCTAGAGGCTTATAACGGCGAGCAGGTGGATGTCATTTTGACCGAGGTTATTGAGCATATGAGTCTAAATGAGGCAGCTGTTCTGATACGGCAAATATGCGAACATGTTGATTTTGATTATTTTGTGCTGACAACACCTAATGCAGAGTTTAATGCTTATTATGAGCTGGAAGACTTCCGGCATGATGACCATAAATGGGAGCTTGGGCGAGCGGAATTTCAAGAGTGGCTGCTCGAAACGATTAAAGATCAAACCGTGGAAAGCCAATTTGTCGCAATCGGCGACGGAGTGAACGGTATACAAACGACGCAGGGTGCGATTTTGCGGAAGAGGAGAGAGTAGCGTCAATGGAAATGAGAACGAGAGTCCATACGATTTTTATGCTGATTGGCACGACGGAATGCGGGAAAACAACCTTTGCAAACGAAGTGCTGATGCCGCAGCTGCGATTTAGGGATGACAGCAAGGGCATGAATGCGAACGTGCAATATATTTCATCCGATAGCATTAGACAAGAGCTTCTAGGCTCTGATTATGACAAATATGATCAAATCATGCTTGAAGCGAGCGATCAGGCTTTCCGCCTTTTGTTCGAGAAGCTGCGTCTGGTCACTACTTTCCCCATCAATGCGGAATTTGTTGTCGTGGATACAACAGGTTTGTCGGAGGATTTCCGGGCGAGAGTGAGAGAGGTTGCAAAGGAAAATAACTACAACCTTGAAGTCGTGCTGTTTGATTACAAGAAGCGGGATGATTATTATTCATCGGAGCGTTCGAAGAAACTGATAACGAGCCACATTAATCGTTTGCGCAAGGATGTGCTTGGTTCGCTCTCGAGGGAGAAATACAGCAAAGTTCATAAGGTGCGGGCTAAAGATTTTTATTCTCCTATGGATAAGGTTGCGAATCCGGATTATAAGATTATAATCGAGGATGCTGCTGAGTATTTGGACGTTTTTTTACCGCTGGACCAGAAGACGATTATCGTCGGTGACGTTCACGAATGTGTGGATGAGCTGAAGGCTTTGCTCGTTAGCCATGGGTTTCAACTAGAGGGCAATGTATTGGTTGAGACAGGAAAGGTCAGCGGTACAAAAGTATTGCTCGTTGGAGATTGGATCGATAAGGGAAGCCGCACTAAGGAAATCATTGATTTCCTATATACGAATCAGGATAAGTTTTTGTTTGTGCTTGGGAATCATGAAAACTTCGTCCATAAATATATGCGTGGTGAAATCAAAGGTGTGGAAGAGGAGCTGCTGCATGCCTACTTCGATTCGACTGAGGTGCTGAGAGGCGATGCTGAGCTGCTTCAGAAGTTTAATCATCTCGTATCGCTGTCGAAGCCTTTCTACAGAATGGTAGGAAAATCAGGACCATCCTATTATGTGACTCACGCGCCATGCGAGAACAAATATATTGGCAAGCTGGATGTGAATTCGATCCGTCATCAGCGCAATTTTAGACTCGACCGATCGGCGCCGATTGAAGCACAGCTTGCGTTTCTGAAGCGGGATGCAGCAGGAAACCAGCCGTATCATGTTTTTGGACATGTGGCTGCTAAACAAGCATTTCGGATCAGAAATAAAATCCATTTGGATTCAGGCGCAGTTCACGGCAATCTGCTAACCTCGGTTTCTCTGTCGGTGAAGCCGACTTTCAAATCACAGAAATCGGCAATAGCCGGCATGGAAGGCGAGCTTCCTGCTCTCTTCAAAGAGGAACGCAAAGTATCGCTGCAGGAGCTGGATGATGATGAAGCCCGCAGATTGCAGTATTGCTCGCGCAATAAAATTAACTTTATTTCAGGAACCATGTCTCCTGCAGATAAGGATGAAGCGGCGGGTGAGCTGGAATCGCTGAGGAAAGGGCTGAACTATTTTATGGAGCGCGGTGTTAAAGAGGTCGTGCTGCAGCCCAAATATATGGGATCACGCTGCAATGTTTATTTGCATGCAGATATCGAGCAATGTTTTGCAGTGAGCCGCAATGGGTACAAAATAAATAAGGTTGACCTAACCGCTGTTTATGAGCGACTGCTGCAAAGATTCGGAAGCTACATGAAGGAAAACGATATATCGATGCTTCTGCTGGATGGCGAGCTTTTGCCATGGGAGGCGCTGGGAGAAGGTCTCATCGAAAAGCAGTTTAAGCCAATTGAGAAGGGGCTTGAGACAGAGCTTGCATTCCTGAAGGCGAATGGATTCGAGGAAGCGTTCGGAAAGCTTGCGCATGATTTCAAGGAAAGTGGTTTTGAAAAGGATCAGTTTCACCTTAGCAAAGGGGCTATTAATGAGAAGTATGGCCTAGCCGTCTATCAAAATTTTAAGCATGTTCATTCTATTCTTGAGAAAAACAGGCCAATTGATGAGCATATCAAAGCATATGAAACGTATAAGAGGCAGCTAGAGCTGTATGCCGAGGCAGGGGAGCTTGAATACAAGCCATTTTCGCTGCTCAAAATCGTATACGTGGACGGAAGAGAGCAGCTGCCAGCGTGGAAAACCTCGGAGATGTATCGTTTCCTCTCTGACGATCCATTCATTACGCTTGTGCTGTCTGATGCGGAGAGCTATGAGCTTGCAGAAAAATATTTCTACACGCTTACGGTAGACAATCATATGGAAGGTGTCGTGATAAAGCCGGAGATGCCTCAGCCGTACACGGTTCCCTATATGAAAGTGCGCAATAAGGAATACATGTCTATTATTTACGGTTATGATTATAGATTTCCGCACAAGTACAATAAGCTCATCAAGCAAAAAAATATTACGCAAAAGCTTCGTACATCATTTAACGAGTACCGGCTAGGACAGCATATGCTGGCGATTCCTTTTGCTGAAATTGCCCCAGACAACGATGGATATCAAGCGGCTGTTGCTAATCTGTTGTTTGAGGTCGCCAAAGAGAAGGAAATCGATCCTAGATTGTAAATCATCAATATACCAAACCTCCCAAAATGGGAGGTTTTTCTACATCATTCGACCTATTATTAAATTGGTTATGGTATATATCGGAATAATATGGAATACTGGTATATGTAAAAAGTCCTAGTAAAAAGCAAAGTTGTCGAAAGACAATGACGCAAAGCCAACAGGCCTAAAGGAAATTTCCAAAGGTGGCTGGGTTGCCAAAAGGATGAGTGATAACATACCTATATCCTCTCCTTAAAAACTTCAGGTTACCGCCTACGTTATGAAAAAGAGGGGATATTTAGCAATGAAACAAATGATTAAACGTTTTAATGGCAATGTTAATGTTAGTAGTTTTAATATTGTTCAAAAGATAGCGAATTTAGGCTACTGGGAGTTTGACCATATTCGCAGAGAAGCATCCTGGTCGAATCAAATGTTCGAAATATATGGTATGAAATCTGATTTCTCGATGTCGATGGACGAATTTTTTGAGTTTGTACATCCCGATGATCGTGAGCGTGTTATTCAGCAGTTCCACCTTGCAATTGAATCAAAGAAGGAGAGCGTTTGCGAGTACAGAATCGTTCGTCAGAGCGGTGAAGTTAGATATGTTGTAGAAAACATTACATTCATACTTAATGACGAAAACGAGATATTGTTGACGATAGGCATGATTCAGGATGTAACGGAAAATAAAAAATTGCAGCATCGCCTCACACTAGAAGAACAGCTTTATAAATCGATATTTGAAAACAATCCTGACGCGGTCTTTTCTTTAGACGCACAAGGGCGTTTTTTGTCATGCAATTCAGTGCTTGAGCAACTTTTTGGATATACGAAAGAGGAAATTATAAATGATAGTTTTCATAAATTTGTAGATGCCGCAGCGCTGGATAAAACGATTCAATATTTTGAGCAAACAGTCAAGACGCTGACACCTCAAAACTATGATACGACAGGCATTACGAGAACAGGACAAACGATCAAATTTAATGTGACCAATATTCCAATCATTATTAATAAAAAGCTTATCGGTGTCTATGGCATTGCCAAGGATATTACGCAGCAAAAAATGATTGAGCAATCGTTGACTGAGACCGAATTAAAATACCTCAGTATTGTCGAGCAATCCATTGTCGGTATTTTTGTCGCGCAGAAAAACAACTTCGTTTATTCAAACGATCAGCTCAATAAAATGTTTGGTTATGACTCCTTGAATGGTATGGATATTATACAGACGATCCATCCTTCAGACCGTGAAGCCGTCGTTAATCAGCTAACGAAGTTACAGGAGGGTCAGTCTGTATCCAATTTCTGCCACAGAGCCATTAAACAAGATGGGACGATTATTCATTGCGAAGTGCACTATAATCAAGTGTCAAATATGGGAGAGCAGGCAATCGTTGGAGTAGTCCTTGATATTACGGATCGGAGCAAGGCTGAGGAATTAAATCAATATTTGGCTTACCACGATTATTTAACGGAGATGCCAAATCGCAGAATGTTTGAAGACCAGCTAGATAAGCAGCTAAGGGTAAGCGAGTATTTTAAGCAGAGGCTGGCGATCGTGCTGATTGACGTGGATCGTTTCAAATATGTAAATGATACGCTGGGGCATCCAATTGGGGATGAGTTGCTGAAACAAATCGCCTTCCGATTGATGAGCAATTTACGTGATGGCCAAACCGTATTCCGACTTGGCGGAGACGAATTTGCAATTATTATAGCTGATGTAAAGCAGCAAAACGAAATCAAGGATATGGCAGCTACTATTATTAAGCTTATCAATGAGCAATTTTTGATAGAAGGATATGAGCTGAATGTAACTGCAAGTATTGGAATCAGTCAATCGCCTGGCGATGGGAGCTCGGTGGAGCAGTTGATGAAAAATGCGAATGCGGCTCTTTATCATGCGAAGTCCAGAGGCAGCAACCAATCACAGTGCTATTCCTCTTCTTTAAATGTGCAATCATTCAAATTATTTTCACTCAGCAATGATTTGCGTAAAGCGCAGGAAAGAGGAGAGCTGTTCCTTCATTATATGCCTCGCGTACATTCGCAAACGATGGAAATTGTTGGCGTTGAGGCGCTGCTGCGCTGGAATCATCCGGATTGGGGATTGGTTGCTCCGTCTGAATTCATACCGATCGCAGAGGAAACGGGGCTTATTGTATCCATAGGAGAATGGGTGCTTCGCGAAGCCTGTATGCAGCATAAACGGTGGCAGAGCTTAGGCCTGCCTTCGGTTACGCTGTCGGTTAACTTTTCGGTGCAGCAGCTTCTTCAGCAAAATATATTGCATACCATCGATCAGATCATCGAGGAGACAGGAATTTCCCAAGATCGATTGGAAATTGAAATAACGGAAAGCTCCTTTATTAGCAATGAGAATGCGGTGACTGAATTGCTGCTGGAGCTGAAGAAAAGAAAAATCAAAGTATCGCTTGATGATTTTGGAACCGGCTATTCCTCTCTTTATTTATTGAAGCGATTGGCACTCGATACGATCAAAATTGATCGGTCATTTATCGAGGAGTTGATGACGGATCGTAGAAATAAAAGCATTATTGAATGCATTATTCAATTGGCTGGCGAACTTGGCATGCAGGTGGTGGCTGAAGGCGTTGAAACGAAGGAGCAATTCAACTATTTACGCGAGCAGCGATGCGATGAAATCCAAGGTTATTATTTCAGTCGTCCTGTAGAGCCGGACAGCATCGTACAACTTTTGAGCCGAAGATCTTGTAAAGAGCCTGCTTTATTTATGCCAAGTAAAGAGGTGCTCGTTAATCGGAGAAAAAGCTTTCGAATCGATTTGAAGCATTGTCTATTGGCAGAGATGACCATTACGATGTTCAAAGGTAGCAGTGTGAAGCTTGGGAGTACAGAGGTGTTTGTTCGAAACATCGGACCAGGCGGGCTCCGGTTTATAGTCGGTGTGAAGCTGCCCGTTAACAGCGATATTCTCTTGATGTTTAAGACGAAAATTCTTAATCAAATGTATGTGCTATTCGGATTTATCGTCTGGTACAATGAACTGGGCAAAGACATTTATGAATATGGTGTGCAATTTCAATTAAAAGAAAAGCAGCAGGATGAGCTCGTCAATACGCTTAATTTCCTAGCCATTAAGCAGCGTGATGGCATGCTTCCTCAAACACAGGTGTATGTGGGAGATCCGATACTCCGGATTAAGGAATTGAAAAAACATAATTAAAAATGAGATGGAAAAAGCATTTTACATTCGGTAAAACCGGGGCGTGAAATGCTTTTTTTGTGCAACATAAAAGTTTTGCCGCATCGGTCTTTGGGTAAAAGGAAATAGTAGTTATTGAAAAGGAGGATGTGCGCTTGAAACTTACACCGGAACAAAGAATTCAGCTGCATGGCTTTAATAATTTAACGAAGTCACTCAGCTTCAATATGTATGATGTGTGTTATACAAGAACGAAAGAAGAGCGTGAAGCATATATCGCCTATATAGACGAACAATATAATTCGGATAGGCTGACGAATATTTTGGAAACGGTATCGGATATTATTGGAGCGCATGTGCTTAATATTGCAAAGCAGGATTATGAGCCGCAGGGTGCCAGCGTTACTTTGCTCGTATCGGAAGGGCCGGTAATTGGCGGACCCAATGAGTCGTTTGAAGAATCGCCGGGTCCCTTGCCTGATTCCGTAGTGATGCATTTGGATAAAAGCCATATAACGGTTCATACGTATCCGGAGTATCATCCGAACGAAGGGATAAGCACGTTCCGCGCAGATATTGATGTATCGACCTGCGGCGAGATCTCACCGCTTAAAGCGCTGAACTATCTGATCCATTCATTTGATACCGATATTATGACACTGGATTATCGTGTGAGAGGTTTCACTCGTGACATTAATGGTTATAAACTTTTTATTGATCACGATATTAACTCGATTCAGAACTACATACCGAAGAAGGAATCTCTTTTGTATGACATGATCGACGTTAATATTTATCAAGAAAATGTGTTTCATACCAAATGCAAGCTGAAGCAATTTGATTTGAACAACTATTTGTTTGGCTATACGAAGGATTCGTTGTCAACCATAGAGCAAGAGGAAATTACGAGAAGATTAAAGACCGAGATGGATGAAATCTTTTATGGAAAAAATATAAGGAGCTGATTTTCTCATGTCTAAATCGTCATCACAAAAAAATATTAACCCGCCGCAGCACCAAAACCGTCAACCGGGCATTGAATCCGAGATGAAGCCGCTGCCGATTTTTGAATCGGATTCATATAAAGCGGCAGGCAAGCTGAAAGGGAAGACAGCTATTATTACGGGTGGAGATAGCGGCATTGGCCGCGCGGTAGCCGTTGCTTTTGCCAAAGAGGGCGCGGATTTAGCGATCGTATATTTGAATGAGCATGGCGATGCAGAGAAGACGAAGGAAGTTGTAGAGAAAGCTGGCGTGAAATGTTTGCTTATTGCTGGCGACGTCGGCGAAGAGGATTTTTGCAAAAGTGTCATCGAGCAGACGATTAAGGAGTATGGCAAGCTGGATATTTTGGTGAATAACGCAGCAGAGCAGCATGTGCAGCAGAAGCTTGAGGATATTACGTCGGATCAGCTGGTGGCTACGTTCCGAACGAATGTGTTCAGCATGTTCTATTTGACGATCGTCGCTTTGCCGCACTTGAAGGCATCCAGCTCCATTATCAATACGGCATCTATAACGGCATACAAAGGCAATCCGACGTTAATTGATTACTCCGCTACAAAAGGAGCAATCGTTTCCTTTACGCGCGCATTGTCAGTAAATTTGGCTGAGCAAGGCATTCGTGTTAACGGTGTAGCTCCCGGACCGATCTGGACGCCGCTTATTCCAGCGACATTCGATGAGCAGTCCGTAGCCACTTTTGGCTCAGATACACCGATGAAACGACCAGGACAGCCGCATGAGTTAGCAGCTGCCTATGTCTACCTAGCTTGTGATGATTCCAGTTATATGTCAGGCCAGATGCTGCATATTAACGGCGGAGAAGTTGTAAACGGGTAAAGTAGGTATTACAAGAAACCATGCTGCTTCGCATAATTTCCCCAGTGCGGCTGTCTGCCATCGACGTCGGTTATGCCGAACTCATCAGACAGCTGCCAGCTCGGGAATACTTGTCCGGATCTTTCAAGCAAATCGCTGCTTGCTGCAAGAGCTGCGATTCCGCGTCCAACAAAATATGGCGTTTCCGATTGGCTGAAATGCTCGGCATCTGGCTTGCCGCCATGCACAGCATCAAGCCACGTTTCTTCCGTTACTTCAAAATGCTCAAGCATTTCCTCAGAACGAAGGAAGCCGGGGGTTACAGCAACAGCCGTTACTTCATGGGGCTTAAGGTCAGCTGCCATTGCTGCGGCAAGATGAATAGGCGAAATTTTGGCCAAGCTATAAAACAAGCTTCCGCGATAACGGTAATCGATTCCGTCCGTTACTTCAATAATTAGTCCCTTTCTCCGTTTCACCAGCAATGGAGCCCCATAATGACTCGTAATGAGATGAGCTTTTACGGCACGCTCTTGCATTAGCAGGCCCTTGCTTAACGAATGCTCCCAAAACGGCTTTCCCCATTCCGTTAATTTTTCTCCTCCCCAAATGTTATTGACCAGCACATCCAGTTGTCCATTTTGCTCCTTATTGATTTGCTCGAACAAAGCCTGAACGTCCGCTTCAACTGTATGGTCCACTCTAACCGGGATGCCCACGCCTCCTCGTGCAGTGACCAATTCGGCTGTTTCTTCAATCGTTTCCGCTCTGTTCAAATCGGAGGCTTGGCCGCGAATGCTTCTTCCTGTGCAGTAAACGGTGGCTCCTGCTTCTCCAAGACTTACTGCAATACCGCGTCCAGCTCCTCGTGTAGCTCCAGCAACGACTGCGATTTTTCCCTCTAATGGTTTCATTGTATCTCTCCATTCCGATTTCTATGGTTTACTCTTTGTCAGTTTAGCAAACGATATACGACAACTACTGTCATATATTCATGCTACAATGAAAAAAACGGATTAGAGCAGCACAGGAGGCCTAGCATATGAGAGCGGGACGGTTAATTGCCATCCTATTATTGATGCAAAACAGCGGGAAATTGACATCAAAAGAACTTGCGGAAAAGCTGGAGGTATCCGAGCGTACCATCATTCGTGATATGGAGTCGCTTAGTGAAGCGGGCATTCCGGTTTATGCGGAGAGGGGAGTGCACGGAGGATGGGTTTTATCCGAGGGGTATCGAACCAATCTAACGGGTATGCATGCGGATGAATTAGTGTCTGTTATCGTTGGCAGTCCATCTTCTTTGCTGAGCGATCTAGGAATTGCGAGTCATTATGAAGCGGCTGTTCAAAAAATACTGGCTGCCTCTCCTGCTGAAGTGAGCAAAGGGGCAGCTCTTATGAAGCAAAAGATTCATATTGATGGAGCGGGCTGGCATCAGATGGAAGAGTTAATGCCATTCTTGTCGATTGTGCAGGAAGCCGTTTGGGAAGAACGATTATTGCAGATTCGCTATCATCGCGAGGACGGTATCGCCGAGCGAATCGTCTCTCCGCTTGGACTCGTTGCTAAGCGCAACGTTTGGTATTTGATTGGCGAAGTGAAAGGGGAGAAACGGACCTACCGAATCTCAAGATTATTGGATGCCCTTATGCTGGAGGAGCGTTTCGAACGCCCAGCAGACTTTGATCTGGCTCAGTACTGGGAACAGTCCATGGGTGAATTTAAGCAGAGACTGCCGCAATATCCAGCTGTTATTACTTTTCATGATACGGTGCTCTCTCGGCTATCCAAAGAACGATATGTGAAAATCGTAGAAAGCAGCCCTTCGCTGAAAACGAGTTGGTCATCGGCGCGAGTTGAATTTCAAGGATTGGAATCGGCGTGCGAAATTATTTTAAGTTATGGTTCACGAATAGAAGCGGTTGGGCCTGCAGAGCTGCGGCAAAAAGTGATGGCTGAGGCAATGGCCATCAACCATCTATATATCGAATTGTAAAAAAAGAGGATGCCCGACGATGGGCTTCCTCTTTTTTGGCGTGTCACGATACTTATTAAGGCATTACAACGGCAGGTCTCGTTTGCTGAAAGTGAGGATACCCGCCATAAAGCCAGCAAGACCGATCAAGAAGAGTATGACCAAAGCGAGTACCGGGTCGCTGCTGCCGCTTGCGATTTCGCTTGGCCTATATAATGAAAAGAGGGAGAAATACTTTAACCAGTTTATATTCGCGCTTATTTTGCCGAGCATATCGAGTCCGAACATGCCGAATGTAATGACCCCTGAGATGCCTAGTGCTTTCTTTTCATCGCTAGAGAAGGCAGAGATGAAGAAGGAAATTCCCCCTACTGCAAAAAATAACATCCATGCAATCACATTCAATAAAATGAAGCGGGAACCGTCAAATTCGTATCGATCACCGATAAACAAGACATAGCCAATAAAACCTGCAGCTGTCGTAACGATCATAATCAGCAGCAGCCCAGCGATGAGCACACTCGCTTGCGTTGCGGCGATACGCTGTCGAGACGTCGGTGTGGACAGCAGATAAGCCATGGAGCCTTGATCCACCAGCCCTGCCATGAGGTCCGTCGACAGCATGATGCTGAAAATAGAGAGCAGGAGAGGCAAAATGAGTCCGTAATACTCTCCCGAGATGAAGGCCTCCATGCTGCCGAAGCCGGCTTGGACGCCGAAAGCATTCATAAGCCCTTCGGGCAGAGCCGACATAAGCTCGTTAAGTGCTCCTGTGTTTTGCGCGATGCCGGGATACAGCCAAAACATGAGCAAAATGTAGAAGGCCGAGCCGAAGGCGTAGTTGCTTATTCCTTTAAGATTGATCTTCATCATTTGTTTGAAAAGGGGAGCGTTCATCAGGCGAGCTCCTTCCGGTCATAATAGTGCATGAATACGTCCTCAAGATTTTGTGCGGTGATATCGAGGCTGCGAATAGGGTATTTGGCCGTCTCTCGAATCAGCTCGTTATAATTGCCCTGCACGGCGACTGTGACCCGTCTGCCATCGTGTGATTCGATAGGCACTGTGCCCGATAACACGAACAGATGAGCATCTGTGGCTTGCTCGAAAACAATCTCAACCAGCTTGCGCTGCATGGACTGAAGCTCATGTATGTTTTTGACGGTCATCACTTTCCCGTCCTTTATTATGGCGGCGCGGTCGCAGGTTCGCTCGATTTCGGTAAAGCTATGGGAAGACATCAGAAAGGTCGTTCCTTTCGCCTTCTCCTCGAGAACAAGCTCAATAAATGTCTGCTGCATGAGAGGATCGAGACCGGAGGTAGGTTCATCGAGAATGATTAATTCGGGATCATGCATGAATGCGGCGACAATTCCGACTTTTTGCTTCATGCCTTTGGACATCTTTCGAATCGGTGTGTTGACGTCAAATTGCAGCCGTTCGATTAGGCTCCGGCGCTTGGCTGAGCTGTCCACTCTCTGCATGGAAGATAGAAATTCAAGAAAAGCTTTTCCTGTCATTCCTTCGATAAAAGCGATTTCCCCTGGTAAATAGCCAACAAACTTCTGCACCGTTCCTTGTTTCGCCCAGGTATCGAGTCCCTTTATGGATACGCGTCCATGATCCGGCTTCATAAAACCCATAATGTGACGAATAGTCGTCGATTTGCCTGCACCATTAGGCCCCAAAAAACCGAACACTTCACCTTTGTTTACCGTGAATGACACATCTGTAATGCCGCGGCCATTCCGAAAAAGCTTAGTCAGCCCCTCAACGATTAACATATACCGCTGCACCCCGCATTTGTAATTATGAAATTATTTTATTATTTGATTTCATTATTTATGATAATTTCGTTAGGATTAGAAGTCAATGGGTTATGAAATATAGATGTGCTATAATTTCATTAAATTAAAATAGACGTGATTGCAGGAGGCAGTATGAACGGTTTCGAGAGAAGGAAGGAATTAATCAAGGAGAAGATTAAGAAGACGGTGTTAGACATGCTCAAGACGTGGGAGCCAAAAAAAATACGAATCGCGGATATTGCAGCGGAAGCTGAAGTATCTCAAGTGACGATTTACAATTATTTCGGCAGTAAGGAAGCACTGCTTAGCGAGGTATTCAAACAATTTATTGATAAGAGCATTACCGATTTTGAAACATTCATTCAAGGTAATCACTCCTTAAAGGAGATCATTCAATATATCGTGTTTGTAGATAAGGAAGCTTATCGCGCCTTTACTCCTGAATTTTTCACACAGTTCCTGATTGATGACGAAACGAATCAATATATTGAAGAGCTTTATCGAACAAAGGGGATGCCGCTCGTCGTACAATTTGTAGAAGAAGGGAAAAGGAAGGGCGAGATCTCGAAAAAGGTATCGACTCCGACCATTATCGCTTATATCAATATGCTAAAAGCGCAATCCCACATGTTCCTAGATTTGGCGCAGCAAAGCGAACAAGTAGACGATTTTCTTGATGAGTTTATTCATCTCTTCTTTTATGGTATTTGCAGCTCTGGACCAGAGTCTAATTCGTAGGTCCATGTTATTTGACTATGGGCTTGTATATTCGATACAATTTAGGCTGCAGCATGTTTGTACATAGAGGTATGAATGAAGGGAGAATACGAGATCATGAGTGGATTTGAACATCATTTAGATACGTATGCAGAGTTGATTGTAAAAATTGGAGTGAACGTACAGCAGGGCCAAGAGGTATTCGTTACAGGAGCTGTCGATCAAGCAGCACTCGTTAGACTTGTAGCCGGCAAAGCCTATGAAGCAGGCGCGAGCAACGTCCATGTGGAATGGACTGACGATTCATTGTCCAGATTAAAATATGAGCAAGCAGCAGACGAAGTATTTGCGCGTTACCCCGAATGGGAAACGGCAAAACGCAACTCGTTTGTGGAACGTGGAGCAGCATTTATCTCCATCGTTTCATCAAGCCCAGATTTGCTGAAAGGCATCGATTCAGGACGTATTTCCAGCTTCCAGAAGGCATCAGGCCAAGGCTTGCAGGAGTTCCGCAGAGCTATTCAATCGGATAAGGTGAGCTGGACAGTAGTTGCGGCAGCGAGCAAGCAATGGGCAGCGAAAGTATTCCCGGATGCAGGGGAAGAGGAAGCGGCCCAAAAGCTGTGGACAGCTATTTTTGAATCGGTTCGTTTGCATGCTGAGAACCCTGTCAAAGCGTGGGAAGAGCATAATGCGAACCTGCACAGCAAGGGCGAGACGCTCAACCAGAACCGTTTTCACAAATTGCATTATACGGCTCCTGGCACGGATCTTACGATTGAATTGCCGGAGAAGCATATTTGGGTCGCTGCAGGCAGTACGAACATTAACAACATTCCTTTCATGGCGAATATGCCGACCGAGGAAGTGTTTACAGTTCCGCTAAAAACAGGCGCAAACGGTTATGTATCCAGCACGAAGCCGCTAAGCTATGGCGGCAATATTATCGATCGTTTCAAGCTGACGTTTGAAGCCGGACGTATTGTGAAGGTAGAGGCTGAAGAAGGCCAAGACATCCTGCAGAAGCTTGTAGACATTGACGATGGCGCGCATTACCTAGGCGAGGTTGCGCTCGTTCCGCATGAGTCACCGATTTCGCAGTCCAACATCTTGTTCTATAATACGTTGTTTGATGAGAATGCATCTAATCACCTGGCAATCGGCAGCGGTTATGCTTTCAATATCGAGGGCGGCAAGTCGATGTCACCAGAAGAGCTTGCTGAGAATGGCGTAAATGCCAGCATCACGCATAATGATTTTATGATCGGCTCAGCTGAAATGGATATCGATGGCATCACGAAGGATGGAAAGGTTGTCCCTATTTTCCGTAAAGGAAATTGGGCTATTTAATTAGGGTTAGCAAATAAAGAGCTATCTGGAAGAAGCGAATGCTTCTTTCGGGTAGCTTCTTTCTGTTTTATGGGTTCTTTTACATAAATAAGACAACTTCCCAGATGGCTATATGACAAATGTCATGCCATCGTATTGACGTTTATGACTACAATGACCTGACAGTTTTCTTTACAATAAAGTTAGAATACTGCGTTAGACGTCCGGGATACTCTCCAAGCGTCATATTGAGGAGGAAAATGCGATGACAGAGCTTAAACATGCTCACTTGAAAAAAGAAGTTGCCCCATTTGAGAAAACGGATTTAAAGTCGAGTATCAGACAGCTTATTAACACCTTAGTGCCACTCGTTCTGCTCTGGTATGCCTCTTACTATAGTCTTTCCATATCGTACTGGCTTACTGCTCCGTTGGTGGTGCTTACTTCTGGTTTCGTCATTCGTACCTTCATCATCTTTCATGACTGCTGTCACGGATCGTTTTTCAAAAGCAAAAAAGCAAACGATATCATAGGTACAATTACAGGCGTTATTACGCTTGTCCCTTATAGACAGTGGAAAAATTCACATTCTATCCATCATGCAACAAGCAGCAACCTCGATAAACGGGGCGTTGGCGATTTGTGGATTTTAACGGTGGAAGAATACGCAGCAGCGCCGCTTATGCGCCGGTTTGCCTATCGTATGTATCGTCATCCGCTAGTTATGTTTGGACTTGGTCCAATCGGTGTTTTTCTTATTCAATACCGCTTTAATGTTAAAGGTGCTAGACGCAAGGAACGGATGAACACTTATTTAACAAATGCTTTGATCGTAGGCTCTTACGCGCTTCTGATCTGGGCAATCGGTTGGCAAGCATTCCTGCTTGTTCAAGGTCCTGTGTTTTTTGTATCGGGTCTGCTCGGCATATGGTTGTTTTATGTACAGCATCAATTTGAGGATTCTTATTTTGAGAATGAAGACGAGTGGAGTTATGTGAAAGCTGCCGTTGACGGAAGCTCTTACTACAAGCTGCCTAAAGTGCTGCAATGGATTACAGGCAACATCGGCTTCCACCACGTTCATCATTTGAGCCCAAAGGTTCCGAACTATAACTTGGAAAAAGCGCATAATGCAACGCCGCCGCTTCACAAAGCGACGACGATTACGATCAGCGAAAGCTTAGAATCGCTCCAGTTCCGTCTTTGGGATGAATCAGACAAAAAATTTGTCAGCTTCAAAGGGATCAAGCATCGTCTTCGTAAAGCAAAAGCATCATCTGAGAAAATAAAAGCGACACAAGCAAGCTTGAAATTTAAATAACTCCATTTAAACATACACCAGAAGCCACGCCCTTACAGGCTGGCTTCTAGTGCATATAGCATCAAGGAAAATAAATACTTGAAATGTTGTATATGCTAAAATGATTATAAAATAATCATAACCATCGTATGGCATGGGAAAAAGGATGGACGACCATGAACAAGTGGTATCAGATTTTTCAGAAAAACACAGGTCTAAGCCCATATGTTTGGGTCGTCTTCTGTATTTTGCCTTTTTATTTTATTTTTCGTTCGTCTTCCCCTTATGAAGCCGTATCCGGTATCATCATGATTATTTTATTTTTTATTTGTTACCGGCTATCGTTTGTGTCTAAGGGCTGGCTAGTGTATTTCTGGACCAGTGTGCAAATTATTATATCGATTGCGATGACCTTATTGTTCAGTTATGTTTATTTTTCGATATTTCTAGCTTTTTTTATCGGACATATTCAGAATCGAGCTGGATTTTTTACTTTGTATACGATTCATATTGTCAGTACGTTCGTAACGGTGAATTACGGATTTGCTACACAGAACACGTTGTTTTTTACACAGTTTCCGTTCATACTCATCAGTCTCATCGTCGTTATTCTGCTTCCCTTCAACACGTACAACAAAAACAAGCAGGGGCAGCTCGAAGGGCAGCTTGAGGACGCGAATAAGCGGATATCGGAACTTGTAAAGCTTGAGGAGAGGCAGCGAATCGCACGTGATTTGCATGATACACTGGGACAGAAGCTGTCGCTAATCGGTTTGAAGAGTGACCTCGCCGGCAAGCTGATGGTTAAGAACCCAGCGCAAGCCCAAGCGGAAATCAATGATGTTCGCCAGACGGCGAGAACCGCGCTTAAAGAAGTGCGGGAAATGGTTACACAGATGCGCGGGACGAGAATTGAGGATGAAATGTTTCGGGTAAAGCAGATTTTGAAGGCAGCCGAAATTGAATTCGAGCTCGTGGGAGAATTGAAGCTTGGTACTGCGAATTTGCTCACTGAAAATGTTCTCAGCATGTGTTTGAAGGAAGCGGTAACGAATGTTGTCAAGCACAGCGGAGCAACGACGTGCACCGTAACGATCCAATCATCGCGTACAGAGCTGTCACTGAAGGTGCAGGACAATGGTGTAGGAATTCCTGAGGAAGCTAGAAACTGCGGAGGCCATGGTCTTCAAGGCATGAAGGAGCGTCTTGAGTTCGTGAATGGAAGCCTAGATATCATTTCGAATGATGGTGCGACGCTCATTATTAAGGTGCCAAACGTTATTAAACAAATGTAATGATAAGCTGAAAAGGGAATTGAGGGATAATATGATCAGAATCGTCATTGCCGAGGATCAGCGTATGCTGCTGGGCGCCCTCGCTTCCTTGCTTGACTTGGAAGAGGATATGAAGGTCGTCGGAAGAGCAAGCAATGGAGAAGATGCCATAAGTCTTGTGCATGAGCATAAGCCTGATATTTGCATTATGGATATTGAAATGCCGGCCAAGACAGGGCTTGATGCTGCTGAGGAGCTGAAGGGACAGGGCTGCAAGGTCATTATTTTGACGACATTTGCAAGATCCGGTTACTTTGAGCGTGCTCTCAAAGCGGGAGTTAGCGGCTATTTGCTTAAGGACAGCCCAAGCGAGGAGCTTGCCAATTCGATTCGCAGCGTCATGGCTGGACGACGGATCTTCGCATCGGAGCTTGTAGATGAGGCATACGGACAAGAAAATCCGTTAACAGAGCGCGAGAAGGAAGTGCTTGTGCTCGTAGCAGATGGGAAAAACACGAAGGAAATTGCAAGCGAGCTGTTTATTACGACGGGTACCGTTCGCAACTATATATCTGTCATTCTTGATAAGCTTGACGTCAGCAACCGCATCGAGGCGATTACTCGGTTTAAAGAAAAGGGCTGGTTCAAATAATGTACCGGTACAAGAGCACCGAAGTGAAAATATGATGCGTTATTGAGCGGAGCTATTCGATCTCAACGGCGCTTTTTTTGTTTTCAAGAGTTAAAGGAACGGGTATTGGAGAGAGTACTAGGGAAGGGAGTTAATGGGATGAGTTATACAAATTTGACACTTCATACAGATAAGTACCAAATAAATATGATGTACGCGCATTGGCTGCAAGGAAGCAAAGATGAGAGGGTCGTATTTGAGGCGTATTTCCGCAAGCTTCCCTTTAATAACGGCTTTGCTGTATTCGCAGGTTTGGAGAGAATTGTGGAATACATTCAATCGCTTCATTTCGGAGAAGAGGAAATTACATATTTGCGTACGCAAGAAGAGAACTACAAAGAGGAGTTTCTTGATGAGCTGCGCAGCTTTCGGTTTACAGGCAATATTTATTCGGTAGAGGAAGGAACGCTCGTTTTTGCGAATGAACCATTGTTCTGCGTTGAGGCACGCGTATTTGAAGCACAGCTCATAGAAACGGCTATCCTCAATATGATGAACTATCAGACGTTGATCGCGACAAAGGCTGCTCGAATTAAGCAGGTTGCTCCAGATGACGTATTGCTTGAGTTCGGAACGAGGCGTGCGCAAGAGGCAGATGCAGCGGTTTGGGGAGCAAGAGCTACTTATATCGCGGGCTTCCATGCGACGTCTAATATGAGGGCTGGCATGCTGTTTGGCATTCCTGCCAAAGGCACGCATGCTCATTCTTGGGTGCAGGGGCATGATACGGAGGAGGAAGCATTTCGAGCTTATGCGGAATCGCTGCCTGACTATGTAACTCTACTGGTAGATACGTACAACACGCTCAAAAGCGGAGTTCCCAACGCGATTAAGATCGCCCATATGCTAGAGAGCCAGGGTAAACGAATGAATGCGATCCGCCTTGATAGCGGCGATTTGGCGTATTTATCACAAATGGCGCGGAAAATGCTCGATGAAGCTGGCCTGCCTTATGTGAATATCGTTGCCTCCAGTGACTTGGACGAAGCTATTATTTCTAACCTAAAGTCGCAAGGCGCAAAGATTGATGTATGGGGTATCGGTACGAAGCTGATTACCGCAGCGGATCAGCCTTCACTCGGTGGTGTGTACAAGCTTGTCGCGCGCGAGAAAAACGGGAGCTACGAGCCGGTTATCAAAATTTCAGCTAATCCAGAGAAGATATCCACACCGGGGTTCAAGCAGCTTTACCGTATCATTAACACATCAACTGGAAAAGCAGAAGCGGATTATATTACGCTGAGGGATGAGCAGCATGTAAACAGGGGAGAGCGAATTAAACTGTTTGACCCGGTTCATTCTTATATCCATAAATTTATTACTCATTATGAGGCGATAACATTATTAAAGCCGATTTTTACAGATGGCGAATTAGTATATAATATGCCGAGCTTAGATCAAATTCGAAGCTATCATAAGGGACAATTTGAACTATTTTGGCCGCAATATTTGCGTAAGCTCAATGCGGAAGCGTACCGCGTTAATTTAAGTGAAGCGACGTGGGAGCTAAAGCGGGAATTGATACAGAAGCATCAACAATAGCAACAGTATGAATAAAGGACATTTGCCGCACTGAAAGTGCACAAATGTCTTTTGCTATTTATTGTATAGGTTTTATAAGCAGCGGTTTTGTCGAAAATGAAGGGAAATCCACTGGTATTGTTGAATTAATAGCAGATACATTTCATTAAACATGGAGGTACTGGTATGAAAAGAAGGGAAAAAGCTGTTTTGATATGGCTGACAATCTGCTTAATGACGTTTTCATTCGTAATGCCAGCTGCTGCAGCTGAGATTTCGAAGGATAAGTATACATATTCGATTTCGAAGAAATCGGGCGAAGTGAAAGAGACGCTAACGTTCAATGATCTAGGAGATGTATATAAGGATGTTACAATTACTTCGATACTCGTTCCAGAAAAAGCAGTTCTGAGCTATACAGCAAAGGTTGATACTAGCGTTGTTGTATTTGGTTATAGCTTGGTAAATGGTGTTTTGGTTTCGAGTCCAGTACCTTGGACGATAAACGGCAAGAAGGAGCTCGTTAATGCTTTACCCGCTAATACGACGGGAACAGTAACCTTTGATTATGGTGTTCCCTATTATGAATTGTTCATCTTAGATGAGGCGACAGGCGACAGGGCAAGCTACTTCTTTAAAATTGACACGAGTGCAGCCGTAGGCGATCAACCTGATGCTTGGGCAAAGATAGAGGTAGATGAAGCGATATCAGCCGGGCTTATTCCAGCGGAGCTGCAAAACAACTACAAGAAGCTAATCACACGTGCAGATTTTGCGAAAATTATTATTAAACTGCTTGAAGTGGAGAAAAGCCAAACGATTGATGAGATTTTAGCAGAAAAACAAGTTGTCCTGAGCGATAATCCATTTACGGATACGAAGGTTAAAGAAGTAGTAGCTGCTTATTTGATGGGTATCGTCAAAGGTAAAGGAAATGGGAAGTTTGATCCGAGCGGAAGCATCACAAGGCAAGAAGCAGCGGTCATGCTTACGAACACAGCCAAGGTGCTTGGCTATAAGGTTCCAGCTGACGCTTCAGTATTTGCAGACAACAGCATCATAGCAAGCTGGGCTAAGCCGAGCGTTGATTTTGTGTCGATGCATGATGTCATGAAAGGCATTGGAAACAATAAATTCAGCCCAAAAGGCACGTATACACGTCAACAAGCTTATATAACGATTATGCGGCTGGATATAGTGCTTAAATAATATAGGCATGGCATCGATTTGAGTAAAAAAGAAGGTGAGCACAAGCTGCTCACCTTCTTCGTTTCCAGCCAAACACTTTTACATGCACGAGCAGCCTTGTAATCCAGTGCGTCGCGACATAAAGAATAATAAATAATATAACGAGCGGCTTAAAGACAATCCAAATCACAATCCAAATGAGAAGAACCTGCCAGGGCTTTAGCTTTTTCAAGAGATTTCCCGGCAAAAGCATGATCCGATAAAATTTATAATTTTTTTGCAGTCCTTCGAGAAACTCCTGACGAATTTGTTTGTCGTCAGGATCTAATCTAATCGCGTTCTTGAGCATGAGCAAATAGTCGTCGTAATCGTTCCGTCTTTCTGCTGACCATGCCAAATATAAGTAAACCATATCAGACTCGACATCAAGCCGCAAAGCTTGATTAGCCAGCATTTTTGATTCGGCAAAATGATTCAACAACGCTTCGTTATAGCTTAAATTAGCGAGATACAATGAATTTTCAGGAGAGATTTCAAGTCCTTTCAATAGCAAATCCCGGGCTTCTTCATACCTTCTCGTTTTATTGTATATGTTAGCCAGCAAGAAATAATAATGTGGTTCATAAGGATCAATTCGCTGTCCTTCGGCAATCGATTCCAAGGCTGCTTTCCAATTTTCCATCGAATAAAAAGCATTGCTGCGAACAAACCAGGCCAATTCATTTTCCGGGTCGCGTTGAAGCGATTGTTCGGTCCAGTGAAGGGCTTGATCCAGATTATCCATGTATAGACTTACTTGCCCGAACAGTGCATAGGCATAGGGGTCCTCGGGAGTATCCTGAATTAGCGCAAGCGCCTCAACAGAAGCTTCCTTAAACTTTTTCCATCCCATGAGCTGTTGTATTCGCTCGTATCGTTTACTGGTCATTTCCTCTTCTATTTCCATCATAACTATGTCTACCTCGCTATATCGGATTTATTTCAAACCGCTTTGTTTCATATAATCGAGAACGATTTGATAGTCCTGATTAATATCGCTGAACGTAGCATAGTTTTTGGCTGTGGCAAACCAATCGAGAGTGGTCGCCTTTCGGTTTTTCGCAGCTTTTTTCAAATCGTCCTGAGATATGGGCTGAATTTCTCCAATATCGAGTGTACGCTCCAGTGCGCTCTCAACGGCATCCTTCACAATTTGCTCCAGATCCGCTCCTGAGAAATGTTTGGTCTCCTTCGAGATTTTATTTAAATCAAGCGAGGAAAGCGGCTTTCCAGCTAGCTTTAGCTGCAGGATGGTTGTACGCTCCGATTCTTCAGGCGGCGGTACAAAAATCATATGGTTAAACCTTCCTGGTCTGCGCAGTGCGGAATCAAGGTACCAAGGCGTATTCGTCGCTCCGATGACAAATACTTGATCATTGAACGTACGAAGTCCATCAAGCTCCATCAGAAGCTGATTGACGAGTATGCGGTCATGATGCTGACGCATCTGATTGCGGCTGCCGCCCATCGCGTCAAGCTCATCAATAAAGATGACGCACGGTTTATTTTCCCGAGCCTTCTCAAAAATGTCATGCAAATTGTTTTCGCTTTGACCGACGTACATGCCTAGAATAGCCTGCAGCTCAATGTGCATGAAATTAGCATCTATTTCTCCAGCAACCGCTCGTGCAAGAAAGGTTTTGCCGCAGCCTGGAGGCCCGTAAAGCAGAAGGCTGCCGCCCGCTTCTTTGCCGTAGGCTGCAAACAGCTCAGGCTGCTTCAATGGCAATATGAAATTCATGCGTATTTTTTTCTTAACATCCTCAAGCCCGCCTACGTCCGCAAAGGTTTCATCAGGCTTTTCGGATTCAACTAAATCTTTACCGTTATTATCAAATCGAAGCACCTTCAGCTTACTGCGGCGTCGATCAGCAAGATCATCACGGTCATTATGATCGGACATGGTCATCATCCTTTTTAAAACAAATTTGCTACTAGTGTACCAAATTTTGAGAGTTTACAGTGTGTTTTTATATAGAAATGTAATAGAGTAGGATTTCTCTTGTGAATTTTATGGATTCAACTTCCAATACATCTCAACTGGACAATGTTGTTGGGAATAGCTCTAGAAATTAGCCCTATTTCCGCCAAGCAGAGCAAATTCGCAAAAATAGAACTAAAAACTAGTCTAATTTTCATTACTTGTTCTCCAATATGCTTCAAATGCACGAAGTCGTTGGGAATAGCACTAGAAATTAGCTCTATTTCAGCCAAACTGACCAAATGCGAACAAATAGAACTAAAAACTAATCTAATTTTCATAACTTATCCGCCAATATGCCTCAAATGCACAATTGTTAGTAGCGAGCTAATGTGTTTATAATTTCTAGTTTTATATAATCAATTGAGCAACTTTCGACGATATGCGGTAGGTGCGTATGCGTCTATGCCCAGATGCTTGCTCGAGCAGTCCCTGCTGCAGCAGATGCTGCAAGTATTCACATGCTGTGCAGTGGCTGACACCTAGAAGATGCTGCGCTTCCTTGGGAGTAAAGGTTGATTCCCGCTCACGTTGCTGTCCCCATCTTAGTAGTTCTCGATAGGATGCAGGTAACGGTAGAGCCAACTTTTCGGAGCTTCCGAGACCATACAATTTCCAGAGCAACTGTTGAAGAAACTGCTGGCATTGTCTAGGCCGCTCACCGATGTCGTCATAGGAGAAACGCACTACAATCCAGTTATCCAGCACAAGCTGGTTTTGGCGAAAGCGATCATCTGAAAATTTTCGTCGAGACGCTTGTTTGTGATGCGGCCCGTATCCGTCAATTTCGATAGAAATTCGATATGGTGGGCGAACATAAGCAAAGTCGAGAAAGCGGCTGCCATCGCGATAATCATTGATCTCATATTCAGGATGCAAATAGTCAAAGCTGCCGAGTACAGGCCACCATATATGAATTGCAAATAGCTGCTCGCCATGATCATCGCGCTCTTCTAATCGGCGTCTGCGTTCACTCTTAGTTTTGCGCAGTTCAGAATGCATCGCAATCCACCTCGTGTATGCTTGTTTCACTGTGTCCAAATGAACCAATCCACCTTCATTCCCACTAACAGATACAAAACGATTCACCATACGTAACATCCCACCCCATCCTCATAAAATAAAAAAACACCGCCCCACCACGAACAAATGTCCGCAGTACGAGCGGTGTGCTTCACCTAAATGAATTGTAGCCGAGCAGCGTTCAACTGTCACTAGACTTAAACAACCTATTCGGATGAGTAGCTGGATTTATTTTTCAGGTACTATAATTTTCGTATTCAAATGCCAGCCCACGCAAATAAGTGTATAGTTTAGGAAGCGAGTTAAATGAATTATTGCTAATAGCTTGAAGTAATCCTGTTAATAATGAAACTATGAAGAGGTGGTTGAAAATGACCAAACCGCGTATTGGTATGGTTGGACTTGGAGGAATTGCACAAAAGGCCTATCTTCCTATATTATCGAAAGCTATAGACTGGAATTTTGTTGGTGCTTTTTCACCTAATGCAGAGAAGCGTGCAGTAATTTGCGAGCAGTACCGAATTTCATCCTATGGAAGCTTACTCGAGCTGGCTGACCGCTGCGATGCTGTTTTTGTACATAGCGCTACTGACACTCATTATGAGGTAGTGTCAACTCTGCTCAAACAGGGTAAGGATGTATATGTGGATAAACCGCTGGCAGCTACTTTGTATCAGGCAGAGCAGCTTGCGGAGCTCGCAGAAAAGTTAGGCCGGAAGCTGATGGTTGGCTTTAACCGTCGTTTTTCTCCTTTATACATAGAAGCAAAGAACCGAATGACAGACACGGCATGGGTTCGGATGGAGAAACATCGGACGAATTCAGTTGGTCCGCAAACCGCAGATTTTACGATGCTGGACGATTATTTGCATGTAGTTGATACAGCACGCTGGCTTGCAGATGGGAAGGCGACTGTGATGAACGGCGTCGTTAATGTTAACGAGCATAATCAGCTGCTTTATGCACAGCATCACTACAGTACAATCGGCGGTTACACGTTATCGACTGCGATGCACCGACATGCAGGAACGAACTTGGAGCAGCTCGAAATTGTATCGGCAGGCGAAATTATTCGTGTAAAAAATATGAGTTTGCTCGAAGTAGAGCGTGACGATACAGTAACACAAACGTTGCCGCCATCTTGGCAAACGACTCTGAAACAACGAGGTTTTGAGGATGCTGTTCTTCACTTCATTCAATGTATCGTACAAGATAAGAGTCCAAGCGTGAATGGTGAAGAAGCTCTGGAATCACAAAAGCTGCTAATGAAGATGCTGGAATAAAGGGAGTGCACGAAATGAGTCACGATTCAAAGGCATTGGCAAAACCGAAGCAAGCGCGAAAAAAGAGGGTGCTTATATGGACGTTAGCCATTGTTTTGGTATTACTATTGTCACTGGCTGTCGCGTATCAAATGATGGTTTATTCACCATCTGCTGAGGCAAAAGCTGCCATGAAGAGCGATGAACAAGTTACGGTCAGCATTGGACAAGCAGGCTATCGCTTTGAACCGACCGCTGGAGCAGCCGGGATTGTTCAGCCTAATGTTATTTTTTATCCAGGTGGATTAGTAGATCCAAAAAGCTATGCACCTTTAGCTCACAAGCTCGCTGACGCTGGCCACCGTGTATACATTGCAAGTATGCCGCTTAATCTTGCTTTAATGGGGCAAAATAAAGCGGATGATTTTATTGCTGAGCATCCAGAGGAAAGTTACGTTATAGGCGGCCACTCGCTTGGCGGTGTTTTTGCTTCACGATATGCTGCGGAGCATTTGGATCAACTTAAGGGTATCTTTTTCCTTGCGGCCTATGCAGAAAAAGCTGGAACTCTTGAAGATGCTAAGCTGCCAGTATTGCAAGTCACTGCGTCTAATGATGGCGTGTTGGATTGGGAGGCATGGGGCAAAGGAAAACGGTATATGCCTAGCTCAACGCAGTATGTCACGATTGAAGGAGGGAATCATGGTCAATTTGGTTCCTATGGCACGCAAAAAGGGGATCGACCAGCAAGCATTAAGCCGGAGGAGCAGCTGGAGCAAGTAAGCAAGGAGCTGATCGGATGGATGAAGGGAATTCAAGCAACCAAATAACGAATTGTCCAGTTACTCGGACAAACGTACTGCTTATCATAAGAGGACAAGAAGCTGTCTCACGGTTAATACCCGGAGGCAGTTTTTTTGTTCTCAACGTTTAGCCTCAGAGGTCTGTATAACATGCTGTAATGAAATAGGCTTGACATTTATTGGTCACGGTTGTATGGTTAGTTACATAACTAATGAACCATGTAACCTAAAGGGGTGATGACGTGTTTGATGATCGAAGTCCCATTTACCAACAAATAGCAGACAAAATTAAAGACGACATCATAAGCGGCATTTTGCAAGAAGATGAGCAGGTCATGTCAACAAACCAGTATGCTGCGTTTTATCGTATAAACCCTGCTACAGCAGCGAAAGGCTTTCATTTATTGACGGAGGAAGGCATTTTGTATAAGAAAAGGGGAATCGGCATGTTTGTAAATGGCGAAGCCAGGCAATTGCTGCTGGCACAGCGCAGAGATCGTTTTTTCGAAGAGGTCGTCGATCAAATGCTTGCGGAAGCTGAGAAAATTGGTGTCCCTCTTGCAGATATCATTGGTCGCATCGAACAAGTGAAAGGGAGGACTGACGTATGACGCTAGGTATCGAAGTGAATCAATTGGGGCAGCGTTATGGATCATTTTCAGCGCTACACAACATTTCGTTCAAGCTCGAGGGTGGCAAAATATACGGTTTGCTCGGTAGAAATGGTTCTGGAAAAACCAGTCTATTATCGATCATAGCCTCCTATCGACAGCAATCAGATGGTGAAATAACGATAGATGGTGAAGCGCCATTCGAAAATGCACGCATCATGGAGCAAGTATGCTTTATCCAAGAAAGCGGCCATATGCCGGACACTTTATACGTTCGTGACGTGTTAAAGCTTTCGGCTAGCTGCTGGCCCAATTGGGATGCAAACTATGCGGATCGACTCATTCGTCACTATGAGCTCCCGATTAAGAAACGTATATCTACCCTTTCGAGAGGAATGAAGTCGGCGCTTGGCGTGACGATTGGCCTTGCTAGCCGCGCACCGGTTACGATTTTTGATGAGGCTTATCTTGGCATGGATGCTCCGTCCCGCTATACCTTTTATGAAGAGCTGCTTAATGATTATATGGAAACGCCTCGTACTTTCATTTTATCTACGCATTTAATTGAGGAAGTAGGCAATTTGTTTGAAGAGGTGCTTATTTTGGATAAAGGTCGCCTAATCATGCATGAGGAAACAGATGCGCTGCGGGCGCGCGGCTCATCTATAACTGGACCGAGTGAAAGCGTGGATCGTTTTGCAGAAGGATTGACGGTGCTTGGGGAGCAGAAGCTTGGTAAAACGAAGTCAGTTACTGTGTTCGGAGAGCTCACTGATGTGAAGCGCAAGCAAGCATTAGCAGCAGGGCTTGAGCTTGGTCCTGTATCACTGCAAGATTTATTCGTTCATTTGACGAAGAAAAGAGGGGATGAATAATGAGCAGCAAGAGAAAACATCCCGTGCTTAATGTGGCACAGCATATGATGTACACCTTTCGTTGGACGATCTTTTTTTATTGGGTCATATTTATTCTGATCTATATTGGTATAGGCGTTTTAACGAATGCTGAGGCTATAGTAGGACCTGATTTTGAAGGGCAAGAGGTTTGGGAAAGCACGACCATATCGCCGAGAGTATTTCTGCTTGTCATTGGCATACTGCTGACCCCTGCATCGCTCGCAAGTTTTGTTTCCAGTGGAGTAACGAGAAAGCACTTTATTGGAGGCGTGAGTTTAGTACTAGTCCTATTTTCAGCTATATTCGCCCTTATATTAACGATAGGGTATCCCGTCGAGCAGTTCATTTATGACAAAAACAATTGGACATTAGAGCTGAACAATCCGCATTTGTTTTCTTCTTCTTTAGAACTCGGCTGGATCTTTTTTGAATATTTCTGTTTGTTCTTTGCCTACTTTGGCAGCGGTTGGCTCATTGGCTCCGGATTTTATCGATTTAATTGGAAGATAGGCGTACTAATTTCAGTTGCTGCCCTGCTGCCAATGATGGCGATGGAGGCTGTTCTATTGTCAGACTGGATAGGCAATCTATTGCAAACGGGATTAGAGGTAGAACGAGCATCGCTAGCAGCAGTCATTATTCTTGCCTTTGCTGTCATGCTGTGTATTGTAGCCTTGAATTTTATGATGCTTCGCCGTGTATCGATAAGAAAAAAGTTATTTTAATCCAATTATTCAAGCCGTTTCCAAAGATCGTAATGATCTTTGAAAACGGCTTTATTTATTTTGTCAACAACCAAATTTTTGAAGGAGGCTTATCGAACATTGTCGAAATATAGTATGATATGAGCATTAACATTATCGAGTTTTTGAGGTGTATGATGAAAGTACTACGTAAATTTTTGTTGATCTTCGTGTTTTTGCTCTGTATTGTTACTCCTTTTTTTGCTACGGCTTCTTATGCTGCTACTTTCCAAGCATTAACGAATGAACCAAATATCAGGATAACAGAATGGGAAATGATCTGGGAGGAGAATCCATCTGGAATTTCGGATCATAGTGAATTTCTGGAGAAAAAAGGCGCTTGGATCCCGTTTACCTACGGCGATCCATTACCTACTAAGCCTGCTAATATTACATCGGCATGGTTGAGATTTAAACTACCTGAATTTTACTTTTCAAGACCCGCTCTAATGATTAGCAGTCTTACTGCGAAGGATGTAATGATTTTTATTGATAATGAACTCGTATATAAGTCTGATCGTAATTATCCATATAATAGGAATGAGATTTTATTATCTTTAAGCTCGTATGAATCTAATAAAATGGTATACGTCTTTCTTCATACAGATGCAGACTGGCTAGGATTAAAGAAGCAAATCTTAGTTGGCGAGAATCAAACGCTCAGTAAAGATTTTTTGAAGCACGATATGCTGGATGTTGTATTGGGAGCAGCCCTTTTGTTCGTTTCATTGGCTATGTTCCTTATTATTATTTTTTTGAGAAAACCATATTTAGCTGGATGGAGTTCACTGTGCGTAGTTATTTTATCAATCGGTTTAATGATTCTCTCATATTCACCTTATCTACATACTATTTACGGGGAGTATGGATTTTATATTTACTATCTATTCGATTTAGCATCAAGCTTATTGATGCCTGCTATTTATTTCTTTTTCGAAAAGATTTTTGGAAGAGGCCCTTATGGGTTAATATTATTGTTTAGAAGGCTCCAGGTTATTATTTTAATTATAACAGTTATATTATTGTTTGCTTCTTTTATATCAGTTGAGATCAAAACTATGTATACTATGGTTACTATAATATCTTTCGGTGGCTCAATAATAATTGGGAATTTGCTTCTCGTCGGCTTGCTTATAAATTATTGTTTTCAAGGAAATAAAGAAGCTATTGTTTTAACGACTGGCTTCGGAATCTTCTCAGCAGTCGGGGTATCCGAAGTTATTTGGTATTTTATCAAGGGTATGAGCTATGATTTGTTTTTCTGGAAATGGGGCATTCTTAGTTTTATTGCTGCACTTGTTGTGATTCTTGCAAGGAGAATTTTAGAAAACTACGAACAGGTTGTTAAATATTCAAAACAACTTGAAGTGTTTAACAATGATCTTCAACGGTCTGAAAAAATGGAAATCATTAGTCAGTTAGCAGCTTCAGTAGCTCATGAGGTTAGAAACCCGTTGCAGGTGACGAGAGGTTTTTTACAACTTCTTCGTGAGAAAACTACGAACGATAAGGAACAAAGTTTTATGGTACTTGCAATAGATGAATTAGATCGCGCATCAGAGATCATAACTGATTTTCTTACGTTCGCCAAACCACAGCTTGAACAAACAACGCTTTTAAATATTTCAGAGGAGCTTCAACAAATTGAAGGTATACTGGTTCCTCTTGCTACAATGCAAGGTGGAGTAATCAATGTTGAGTTGGCAAATGACTTATTTGTAAGAGGTAATTCATCAAAATTTAAGCAAGCTCTAATAAATATTATTAAAAATAGTATTGAAGCACTGGACAAAGAAGGTGTTATATTAATTAGAGCTTATATGGATAATTCTAATAATGTCGTTATTTGTATAAAAGACAACGGTGAGGGAATGAATGAGGCTGATCTCGCAAGATTAGGAGAGCCGTATTATTCGAAGAAATCAAAAGGAACTGGTTTAGGGCTGATGGTTACTTTCCGAATTATAGAGGTAATGCAAGGGAAGCTTGAGTTTTTTAGTAAGAAAGGTTTAGGAACCGAAGCAATAATTCATATCCCATCTGCAGAAAAATAGCGCTGGTTGCTTTTAAAACCAGCGCTTTTTTTTATTTTTATTTATTGCCACATAGCGCCTTGTGCTTGGATCGCTTCTTCTTTAATTGTTGTTGGGTTTTCTGGAATTACCAAGTAGTATTTATTCGCCGATTCTTCCACAACCTCTACTTCGATTGTATCCGGAACATCGATTCCGAAAGCTTCTTTTATTGCTTCTTTCGGATTGGCGATAAGTTGTTTCTTGAATTCGGCATCTTCCCAAGCTTTTTGAATGATTTGATCTTTTAACGATTGTACATTGGACACAATAATCACCCTTCCGAATATGTATAAGTTTACCATACTCAGTCTATCATGCCCGTTCGACAAATTCTATATGAATTTTCAATTATTCGACAATTAATAGATTATATAGTACCTATTAAACTGAAATTTTAGACAAAAAGTAGTTAAATCCGCCCTCTAGCAGCAACTTTTTGTTTGATTCTATCGTCTCATGGGTATGGTTCAAATGTTTTAGTATAAAACTATGGAATGCGACTAGCTCACTAGATCCCGCTTCCAATTCGATTAGTCGTTTTTCATTATCGATTGCAAGCTGAACATAAGGTCCAAGGCATCCTCGAATAAAGATTTCATTTTCAACCTTTTGTTCAGTTAATGGTTCTTCCGCAGTTCTATTTGCGGCGATCATCGCGAGCAGGCCATTATAGCTGCCTTCAGCCAGATCTTCTTTCCAATCCTGATAGTCGTCAGACATCTGAAGCGACATCAGCACAATATCGATAGCGAGCTCCATCTTCTCAATGAGCTCTGGGCGTTCTGCTAACAACAGCGCGCCAGTGCTGGCGATTTTGACGGGACCTGCTTTGCCAGCTGTGCGGATAGGGTTGTTTATAAAGTAATCATCGCGATCCTCGTTGGTTACACTTTCGGCCCAGTTCGTTACATAATGGTCGTAATACGCCCAAAATGGTGAAGTTGAAGGGAACAGCTCACGGAATACACGGAACATTTCGAGCATGAGCAGGTTACCAAGAGCAAGCTGTTCCTTCCAATTGGATGCCGGCATGCTGTCCATCACGTCATCCTGAATAAAAAAATAAAGCATTCCATATACATTAGCTAATGCAAGCGCTTCGCATTGCGAATCATTAATTCCGCTCGGCTCTTTCATCCAGAAGGGGAGAAGGCTGCATATGTAATCCTTATTGCTGTCATGCTTCACAGGATTGAACTTATGCGCATAGGCCAGACCAAGGCTGCCGAGCGGTGCTGGGAAAGCTGCAATACGTTCTTCGGCTTTGGCATAAACAAGTTCCAGCTGTGTGGTATAGCGAGTAAACCATTCCATTTAAATGTCCTCCGCTGCAATAGAATGTAAGCCAAACGACCATACTAAATTAAGATTTGGTGCATATAAATAGTATATGAACGGTGTCAATCTTTTCCTACTATATCATTTTTGGAAAAAGAAAATCTTAACATATTTTTAAGCATGAGGAAGAAAAAACGAAGTCTGTATTGAGTAAAAGCAGAAAATCCAGTAAAATGGATTAAGGTTATAAAAATAGGTGAAGTTAGTAGATGATCCTCTGTCACGCTATGCTTACAGAACTGGACTTAGGTCGGGGATGAATCTATTACCTGAGCAGGTTTAGAATTTAGTTCTCCTGCATTAAAGTTAATACCTAGATGAGAGTTCTTTAATGTGGAGGTAGTATGGCATGAATAGAGATGTTGAAATTTATGTTCTCTTAACGAATACGGGAACCTTATTTTCCAAGACAATTAGATGGTACACTAAAAATATGCTGAATCACGCTTCAATCGCATTTGACAGAGACTTGAATGAGGTTTATAGCTTTGGCAGAAAAAATCCGAACAACCCATTTTTTGCGGGATTTGTGAAAGAGGATGTACGAGGCGAGTTTTTTGAGAACTCAACCTGCGCTTTGTATAGATGCACGATTAGTCATTGCGCCTATATAAACATACGAAATCAAATTCATTACATGGAGAAAAATCGCGATCAGTATAAATACAATTTGCTAGGCATGTTAGGCATCATGCTTAATATTGAGATGAAACGAGAGTACGCATACTTTTGCTCGCAGTTTGTAGCCTCTGTTTTTGAGGAAAGCGGCGTGAATCTTGTTAATAAACCTTCCTTGTTCGTAACACCTGCTGATTTGGAGAATACAACGCTGCTGGAGCTCGTTTACCATGGTAAGCTGCAAGCTTATACAGGTGTTCAAGAGGAAATAAAGGCAACTGGAACCTTCCGCACTGCGTAAAGAAGATCTCACGTGTTGAGATCTTTTTCTTTTTTATAATGATCATTATGACGAAAACGGATTACATCCAGGAGGCTGGTTCACGATGTCTATTATTAGCTTTGGAATAGTTGGCGGAGGCTGGCGCGCAGAGTTTTACATACGTATCGCCAAAGCATTGCCGGAGAAATTCAACATTCATACGATACTTGTTCGTGACGAGGAGAAGGGGCGGCTGCTGGAGGCAAAATGGGGCATTCGTACGGTTCGCAATATGGCTCAGTTTACGGCTGAGTCCAAGCAGTTCAGCTTCGCTGTTGTATCTGTCCCGCGAACAGCGGCTCCGGCTATTATCCAAGAGCTAGCTGAACGGCAAATTCCAGTGCTGGCAGAGACGCCTCCGGCTGCTGATTTGGAAGCACTAACCGACCTGTATCAATCGCTGCCTAAGGATGCAATGGTACAAGTAGCCGAACAGTATTTATTTCAGCCGATGCATGCGGCTCGTATTCAGATTGCCCGCTCCGGGAAGCTGGGTGAAGTATCGCAAGCACAGGTATCTGCTGCCCATGACTATCACGGGATTAGCTTAATTAGACAGCTTCTTGGCGTCGGCTTCGAGCATGCCAGCATCATTGGACAGACCTTTGAATCGAAGATCATGCAAGGGCCAAGCAGACAAGGTGATCCGCTTGAAGAACGAATGGTTCAATCTGTGCAGCGAATTGCAACGCTCCGATTTGGCGACAAGCTGGCTGTATATGATTTTACGGGAGATCAATACTTCTCTTGGATACGGCGCAGCCGCATGCTCGTAAGAGGCAGCAAAGGTGAGCTAGTAGACTCAGAAGTCAGTTATTTAAAAGATTACGCCACGCCCATTCATACGGAGCTTCGCAGAGTCGATACCGGTCAGCACGGGAATTTGGAAGGTTATTATCATCGCGGGGTTATTGCGGATGGCGAATGGCTTTACCAGAATCCAGTTGCTCCCGCAAGGCTTAGTGATGACGAGATCGCAATCGCGACTTGTTTGCTGCGAATGGGGCTGCTCGCTTCCGGTAAAGGAGCTTCCTTCTATAGCCTGGCAGAAGCAGCACAGGATCACTATTTGGCGCTCCTTATGGGAGAAGCAATGGCTTCGGGACAAACGGTGCATACGGAGAAACAAGTGTGGATGCCAGAATAGTCATAATCACCAATTAGGACAATTAGCACTAAACAAAATTGGTACCAATTACATGCAGGTGTAAGTCTTCGGCTGTGCTAAAATTGTTTTATAAGTAGAAGACTCGTAGTCACTATTTTTGTGATGGAGTCTTTTTTTGTTTTGAATATTCGGAATTTTCTGGAAATTATTATTTTTTTCTTGGAAAAACATATTCGATTTATTAATTAATGGGTAATCAAGTTATAAAGGAGAAACAGATGCCATTTTTAACGAATAAAAAAAAGAATCCTGTCATTTTATTGCTGATGTTCGTGTTGCTGGCTCTTTCGGTTACAGGGTGTGCTTTGTTTACAAGCAGCGGCAATTCGGGCGAAGAGAATAAACCAATAGAGACGGAAAAGCCTGTCGCGCCTGTAAATGGTGAAAAGAGTAAAGTGATTCCATTTGTCTATACGACCAATAAGGAATTGTCTCTTACTTTCAATGGTATGGGTGATGAGAGACTGATGACTAAGCTGCTCGATGAACTTGATCGCTACGATATTAAGGCGACCTTCTTTTTGCCGGGCATGAGGGTGGCTGAAGAGCCGGGAATCGCCAAGGAGATTTTGGCTAGAGGTCATGGCATTGAGAACAACACGCTTAGTCGGCTCGATCTAACTCATTTAAGCTATGAGCAAGTGTTTAAAGAGATCAATGTCAGCAATGAAGTGATCGAGAGGGAGCTAGGAGTAAAACCTCAATATATGCGGACGAGATCCGGCGATTACAATGATACCGTTCAGCTGGCGGCAGCGCAGAGCGGGCTATCGGCTGTTGTATCTTACAGTCTTAATTTGCATGAATGGCAGCAGGAATCGGAGCAAGAGAAAGCGGACTATATTCGAAAATATGTAACTCGGGGCGGCATTATTGCCTTGGATACGGAGCTGGATGGACAGGTTCTTGAATCGATACCGCTTATTGCGAAGGCAGCGGCCGAGGTTGGCTACAAGCTCGTTCCGCTTAAAGAGCTGGTAAGCAGTGGTCAAGAGAGAAAACCGCTTGAACAAATACCGGGATTTGATGCTGCTCGAAAAAATTCAAACGACAAACAATCGAGCTACAAGCTTATTTATAACTGGGAAAATAAAAAGAAGGTTGTGTCACTTACCTTTGATGATTGGGGTACCGACTACACGATTACAAAGCTGCTTGATATTTTGGAAAAGCATGACGTGAAGGCTACTTTCTTCTTGCGTGCCAACGGGGTAGAGAAAAATCCGAATTTAGCTAAGGCGATAGCGGAAGCTGGACATGATGTTGCTAATCACACATACAGTCATCCTGTCATTACCAAGTTAACGCCTGAGGAATTGCAAGAGGAAGTCGTCAAGGCTCATCAAGTAATAACCGAAGCGATTCAGCAGCAGCCTACCATGTTATTTAGACCCCCGACGGGTGAAATTGATGATGAACGGGCGAGAATTGTAGCCGCAACAGGCTACACCTCCATTGCGATGTATGACGTAACGGTGTTCGACTGGGACTCTGCCAATGACGCCGACCATATCGTGAAGGGTGTTCTGGATCAAACGGTTGATGGGAGTGTTATTCTTCTTCACATGCTGGATAACATTCATACGATTGAGGCGCTGCCAGATGTTATTGAGAAGCTGAAAAGCAAGGGCTATACATTCGTTCCCATGTCGCAAATGTCTCTAAAATAACTTTTTCTTACTAGATGGAGATGACATATGACGTTATACGAGGAAATCGTTACAAGGCAGAAGAAAATAGCGGTCATTGGATTAGGTTATGTCGGATTGCCGATCGCAGTAGCTTTTGCGAAAAAAGTGGACGTTGTCGGCTTCGATGTCAATAAAGATAAGATTGCACAATATTGCAGCGGGATTGATACAACCGGCGATATAGGCAGTGATGTGCTCAAAAATACCGAAGCGCAGTTTACTTCAGATCTGAATGAGCTTAAAGATGTTTTTTTCTTCATTGTGGCAGTGCCTACACCGATTCAAAGCGGTAATATACCGGATTTGAATTATGTGAAGAGTGCGTGTCAATTGGTGGGCAGGAAGCTCAAGCATGGCGCAATGGTTGTGTTTGAATCGACCGTCTATCCGGGGGTGACGGAAGAAATATGTATTCCGATTTTGGAGGCAGAGTCGGGTCTTGTTTGCGGCGTCGATTTTAAGGTAGGTTATTCGCCTGAACGAATCAATCCCGGTGACAAGGTTCATCGACTAGAGAACATTACGAAGATCGTGTCCGGTATGGACGAGGAAACGCTGGAAACTGTCGCGAGCATGTATGAGCTTATTATTGATGCAGGCGTATTTCGGGCGGAGAGCATCAAGGTAGCTGAGGCTGCAAAAGTCATTGAAAACGCACAGCGAGATGTAAATATTGCTTTTATGAATGAGTTGTCCATGCTGTTTAACGGTATTGGGATAGATACAAAAGCCGTGCTGCAAGCAGCAGGCACCAAATGGAATTTTCTTAACTTTAGCCCTGGGCTGGTTGGTGGTCATTGCATCGGAATTGATCCTTATTATTTGACCTATAAGGCGGAGGATACCGGCTATCATTCCAAAATTATTTTAGCGGGACGCCAAATTAACGATGGGATGGGCAAGTATGTCGCTCAGCAAATCATTAAGAGGCTTGTTAAGCAGAAGGTAAATATAAATACAGCCAAAATAGGCTTTCTTGGCTTTTCTTATAAAGAGGACAGCTCCGATATTCGCAATACGAAGGTGACAGACATTATCGAAGAGCTTCAAGAGTACGGGATAACAACACTTGTGGCAGATCCAAATGTGGACAAGCAGCAGGTTTATGGCGAGTATGGCATCGAGCTATGCGACATTGAGGAATTAAGCGGGTTGAATGTTGTTATTGTAGCGGTTCCCCACAGTCAAATTACGAAGATGAATGTTGAGGATTTTGACAAGCTGTATGACGACAACAAAACGAAGTTTTTGGTTGATATAAAAGGCGTATTTGATAAGCGTTTATTCGAGCAAAACGGATACGACTATTGGAGCCTATAGTGCCGGATTGGAGACAGCAGCGTGTTTAGACGACAGAAAAAAAAGCCGATAGAAGTGCTGACTGTTCCAAGAGCGGACAGACGCACCCTTTGGAGCGTTCCCGATCCGGAACATTTGCGGCAAAAGGTTGATCGAAGAGGGTATGCCGAAGGTCAAAGCAAGGACGGCCGTGATGATGCGGCAGCGATGCATAAGCTGCGTGAGCTAAGCCTGAGATATGAGGCTAGCTTTGACGTGCGGCTGCTTCGCAATGGCCGGAGGAAGAAGCAGGCAATAAAGGGAAAAGCGGTAGACATTTCTTCTACAGGCATTTTGATTGAACTGGACTCCTCCGTAATTGGCGATTCGTTCATGGAGGGGGCAAAGTATAAGCTGAGCTTCGAGATCCCGCCTGGGACGATGCCTGAAGGTTATGAGTCTGCCGTGAAAATAGAAGCTGTTATCAAAAGAACATTTACACGAGATAGCGAAGAGGGAGCGAAGCAGCTTATCGCATTCCAGTTCGAGAGGCCATTATCCACGTATCTTCAGAAGAAGCGTTGGGGTTATTCTGTCTATGCGGCGAGCACCCTGCTGTTTGTAGCAGTGGGTATTATTATGCTTATGCGTGTGGAGAGCATCATTTATTTTAAATACAATTTCATCTTATATTTATACAGTATTACGGCAGCGGCTTTCTTGCTTACTCGTTACTTCTTCGGCGCGCTGCACCGCGATGTGCCGGTTAATCCGCATTATACGCCAGGCGTATCGATAATAATTCCTTGCTTTAATGAAGAGGAATGGATTCATCGAACGATTTTGAGCTGCATGAATCAAGACTATCCGATCGACAAGCTGGAAGTGATTGTCGTAGATGATCGCTCTAAGGATCGTTCTGTGGAGCAAATTCAGAAGGTTATCGACCTTGTTCACAAAGAGGCGCAGAGGTATGAAACGTTGGATCGTCTGAAATTGCATGTATTGTCCGAAAATGGGGGCAAACGCGTAGCGCTTGTAAAGGGCGTGGAGATGGCAAAGCATCGTTTGGTCGTATTTGTGGACTCTGACAGCTTTCTAGAGCCTACGGCGATTAGAAATCTAGTACAGCCCTTTCAGGACCCACGAATGGGCGGTGTCGCAGGACGCACGGATGTGGAAAATAAATATACGAACACAGTGACGAAGCTGCAGACGGTTCGTTACTATATTGCATTCCGAATTATGAAGGCTGCTGAATCTTGGTTTGACAGCGTAACCTGCCTGTCTGGGCCACTCTCTTGCTACCGCAAGGATTTAATTTTGAAGCATAAGGATGCTTGGCTGACTCAGAAGTTTCTGGGGCAGCCAGCGACCTTTGGCGATGACCGCAGCATGACTAATTTTATTTTGAAAACACATCGAACCGGCTATCAGGATACAGCGATTTGCTCCACAATCGTCCCCTCAGAGATGAACGTGTTCTTAAAGCAGCAAATGCGCTGGAAACGTTCATGGCTGCGTGAATCGCTGCGAGCAGGGGGCTTTATTTGGCGGAAGGAGCCGTTTATGGCTTTGTTCTTCTACATTGGGCTTATTGTTCCGATTGCAGCGCCGATTGTGGTTTTGTACAACTTGGTTTATGTACCGATCATGTATCGGATCTTCCCAAGCACCTTTCTGATGGGACTGCTGCTGATGGCGCTGTTGATGAGCTTTGCCCATCTGTTGTTTCGAAAGAGCAAGCTGTGGGTTTTTGGATTCGTATTTTGTATTTTCTACGAGTTTGTGCTGCTGTGGCAAATGCCTGTTGCTTGGGTTACCTTCTGGAAATCAACCTGGGGGACAAGAGAAACGCCGCAGGACATTGAAGCTAGAAATAAGAAAGCAGCGAGAAAGAACAAAAACAACAAGAATATGGACATGCCGCTTTAAAGCGGCCATGGTCTATTTCATAGATAAGGATGACCGCTATGAATAAGTGGTATACGAATGGAGTTTTCGATTATAAGCGGAAAAACAAAAGAAAGGTGATCAGAACGACCGTACAGATGATCATCTTGCTTGTTTTGGGCTTCATTCTTTTCCATGCTGTATTTGATATCAAGCAATATGCGGAGCCGGATAAGGCGCAGTGGACCAATCAAGACGGGTTTATTGCGCTGTCTTATTTTGGCGTAGCAAGAAACGGCACATCGGAGCTGATTTCCAAAAAACGGCTGGATCAGCAGCTGAAGGCACTGCACGATCAAGGTTATGTAACCATTTCGCAGCAGGATGTTATGGACTATTACAAGCTTGGAAAACCTTTGCCGCCTAAAGCGCTGTTTCTATCCTTCGAGGATGGACGAAACGATTCCAGTTTATTTGCTCAGCCTTTGCTGGAGAAATACAACTATAAAGCGACCATATTGTCCTATGCGAATAAGGTTGGGAGCAATGAATCCAAATTCCTTCAGCCTAAGGACATGCTTAGTATGATGAAAAACGGCTTTTGGGAGCTGGGAAGCAACGGCTACCGCTTGTCTTATATTAATATTTTTGACAAGGAAGGCAAGCTCATTGGTGTGAAGGAAGAGAATGAGTTTAAAGATCGGGCTAACACGAGCTACTACACTCATTATCTGATGGACTTTATCCGGGATGAGAACCTTGTGCCTGCGGAGCATCGAGATGAAATGGAAGCACGCATTAATGCAGACTACAAGTCGATGAAGGAAATATACAACAAGACGCTTGGCTTTGTTCCGAACGTGTATATGATTATGCACGCGAACATTATGTACAACGGCATGAACCGGCTTGTTGAGAATGTGAACGACCAAAATATTAAAGCGATGTTCGGCATGCATTTTAACCGTGATGGACTTTCCTTGAATAAAAGCAGTGACAGCCTTTATAATTTAACAAGGGTGCAGCCTGCTTCCTATTGGTATACGAATCATTTGCTTATGAAAATTAGCAAGGATACCGGTCAGAAAGTCAGCTTTATTGCAGGGGATGATCGGAGATCGGCAAAGTGGCAGCTTATCAGCGGTGCAGCTGAGTTTACGGATAACCGGATTGCTTTGACCTCTGTTCCAGCAGGAAGCGGCATGCTTTTGTTGAAAGATATCCATGCTGCCGACGTAAAACTTACTGCGGAGCTTGGCGGTCATGCAGTCGGCAGCCAATCGATTTATGTTCGCTACGATCAGAATACGGATTCATTTGTTCGAGTGTCGATCGAGGATAATTCGGTTATTGTGGAGCAAAAGGCACCCGGAGGCAAGGTTGAACGGCTGCTAGCAAGCAAGCTTGGGGACAAGGCTGCTGAACGTGCGAAGCAGCTTGAAGTTAGCGTATCGGGCGATCAATTAACGGTGATTGTAGATGATGTACAGCTCTCTTTGCAGCAAATTAGCAGCTCGATCGTCGGCGGAAATATATCGCTTGCATCCAAAGCAAGCCTTAACAACGAAAAAGATGATATTTACGACGCTGTTTTTGATAATATAAAAGTAACGACCGTCAATGAGGACGGTACAGAGCATGAGTCATTATACAAGAACGGTTATGTTGGGATTGAGGGGTTAATCAGTAGAGTGAAGAACGCGATTAATGCATCATTCGACTGGGCGATCGATACGTTTTAGCTTAATCAGAACCTAATAATTCGAGGAGTTTGAATCAATGCGGAAACGAAAAGGTCTTATTGCAGCATGTTTGCTTGTGGTGCTTGTAGGCGCAGCAATGTATTTTTCCAATCTTACAAATCGCGCAAAGAAAGCGGAGCAGTCGTCTGTTGAAGACGTACAGCAGGCTGCAGCCAACGTACTGCCTGAATTGTCAGCTTGGATTGTGGACTGGCAGTGGAAGCAGGGAATTGAGGACCTGAGTATTATTAAAGGTGAATTAACGAGCTTGCAGTTGTTTGCGGCCTATTTTGATTATAAGGATAGTCTTTATTTTACGGATAAGTTCCAGCAGGCGTTGCCTGAAATCATGAAGATTTATAAGAAGAACGAACAGATGCAGCTCTATCTGACGGTAGTAAACGACCAGTTTAAAGAAAATGGCGAGTCTGTTCAGAAGGATTCGAGTTTAATTACGCGGCTAGTAGAGACGGAAAAAAGTCGCAAAAAACATGTAGATGAATTGATTGCAGCCGTTGATCAATTTGGGTTGAACGGAATTGAGATCGATTATGAGCGAGTCGAGGAAGAAGACTGGGAACGGATGCTGCTTTTTTACTCGGAGCTTCATACTCGTTTGCAGAAAAGCGGGAAGTCGCTTCGAATCATTTTGGAACCAAGAGCTCCTATTGAACAATTAAAGCTTCCGGAAGGCCCGGAATATGTCATGATGGCTTATAACCTATATGGCTCACACAGCGAACCAGGACCAAAAGCGGATGAAGCTTTTATTGAACAATTGGCAACCAGAATGGAAGTACTGCCTGGCAGTCCGTATATGGCTTTCTCGGTTGGCGGGTTCGATTGGCATGAGGATGGCAAGGTTGAAGCTTTGACTGAGGAGCGAGCGGGGCTGCTGTTAAAGCAAACGGGCAGTAAAGCGCAGCGCGACCAAGCGAGCGGCAGCATGTTTTTTGAATATACTGATGCTGAGGCCAACAATATGAAGCATACCGTGTGGTATGCAGATGAAGTGACATTATCTCGTTGGATAAATACTGCAAAAGATAACGGAATTAGCAAGGCGGCGATTTGGAGATTAGGCGAAATAGAGATGGAATCTCTGACAAATTTGAAGCTGTACATGCAATAAAATAGGGAATAACAAAGTGCTTCTGAAGCTTATGAGAATAGCTGCGGAAGCACTTTTCTTTAGTACTGAAATATTCCATTGACAATGATTATCAATAGCGAATATACTTCATTTTAGGACAAAAACAGATCCAATTTATTGGAGTGGGGAGCAATTTTAATGAAGTATAAATTAATGACTTTTTTATTGGCTTGTACGGTAGTATTTACAGGCTGCGGCTCAAATGATGCAGTTAAGAATGAGCCTAAACAAGCAGAGGGCAATTCCGCAAGCGGTGCTGTCGTCTCGGACGAGGTTTGGGCACCTATTCTGGAGAGCTATCGTCAGTTTACTATTGAGCAAGCCGATACTTTCATATTAGAAACAGAGAAGTTTGTAACAGCTGTGAAGAGCGGGGATGTTGAGGCGGCGAAAAAGCTGTATGCGCCGACACGCATGTACTTTGAACGTATTGAGCCAATAGCTGAAGCGATTGGCGACCTCGATCCAAATATTGATGCGCGTGAGAATGACGTGGAAGACAAGGACTGGCGCGGATTCCACCGCATTGAGCAGTCGCTGTGGGAGAAGAACTCAACCGAAGGTATGGGTGAATATGCAGACCGCTTGCTGGAGGATGTAAAGCTGCTTCGCGCTTTGATGGAAACCGTTGAAGTTGAGCCAAGTTTGCTTGTAACGGGAGCAGTAGAGCTGCTTAATGAGGTATCCGCTTCGAAGGTGACTGGCGAGGAAGAACGTTATTCACACACGGATCTGTACGACTTTGCAGCTAACGTGGAAGGTGCAGATAAGATCTATCAGCTGGTTAAAGCTGAATTGAACAAAAAGGATGCTGCGCTGGATGAGCAAATCGGCAAAGGATTTGCTGATCTTGAGCAAGCCTTGTCAGCTTACAAATCAGGTGATGGCTATGTGTCCTATCTAGATTTGAAAGAGGAAGATACAAAGAAGCTAAGCCAGCTTATTGATGCGCTTGCCGAGCCGCTTTCTCAAATGGGTACAATATTGGAGGCTTAACAACATGACGGAATCTTTTAATTCCAATCAAAATGAGGGCAAGCCCAACATAGATGCTAAAAAAATCAGCCGTAGAGACCTACTACGGCTGGCAGGTGTTGGCGGGGCTGGACTGCTGCTCGGAGCAGCTGGAGTCGGAAGCTTGTTCCAAACGCAGGAACGCAGCGCGGCTAAGCCTGCTTCGAAGGCAGTCAAAGTAGATAAAGACCAAATTGTCAGCTTTTATGGCAAGCATCAGGCCGGAATCACGACGCCGGCACAAGACTTTATTTTATTCGCTTCCTTTGATTTAACGGCGAGTACACTTGATGAGGTGCGCAAGTTATTTCAAGCATGGACGAGTGCAGCAGCATCCATGACAAACGGTGAGATGCTCGGCAAGACTAACGATAATTTAAATCTTCCTCCTTCAGATACGGGTGAAGCAGAAGGTTTGCTGCCATCTCGTACTACGATTACTTTCGGTGTGGGTTCGTCATTCTTTGATGCAAGATATGGATTAGCGGACAAAAGGCCAGCTGCTCTTGCTGATATGCCTGCTTTTGGCGGTGACGAGCTGCGAGACGAATGGTCAGGCGGTGATATTGGCGTTCAAGTGAATGCTAATGATATGCAAATTGCATTCCATGCGATCCGCAATCTAGCTCGTATAGCTAGAGGGAAAGCGGTGCTCCGCTGGACGCAGGAAGGTTTCCAGCGTACGAGCGGTGCTGATCCAGCGAATGCAACGCCTCGCAACCTGATGGGCTTTAGGGATGGAACAGGCAATCCAGACGTTAACGATGATGGGGAAATGAACAAGGTCGTGTGGGCAGCCGCAGCGGATGGTACGCCGTGGATGGATAAGGGCAGCTATATGGTCGTAAGGCGTATTCGCATGCGCATTGAGGTATGGGATCGTTCGACGCTCGGGGATCAGGAGTCAACCTTTGGGCGCCACCGAGACAGCGGTGCCCCGCTTGGCGGAGCTCATGAGTTCGACAAGCTTGATTTGGAGAAGAAGGACGAGAAGGGCAAACCGGTGCTTCCGATGAATTCGCATGTGCGTCTAGCTCATGGCGATGGATCGGTAAAAATATTGCGCCGCTCCTACTCGTATTCAAGTGGAATGGATCACAAAACCGGGCAGCTGGATGCAGGCTTGTTGTTTATTTGTTTTAACCGCGACTCACGGAAACAATTTATTCCGATGCAGACTAAGCTTGGGCAAAGCGACCTAATGAATGAGTATGTCGTTCATACGGGCAGTGCGATGTTTGCTTGTTTTCCAGGTGTTCGTGAAGGCGGATATATCGGAGAAACGTTATTTTAAATAATTATGTTGCTCGGTTAGGGTTGGGTAGAAAATAGCTCTTGATGATGAAAGGGGCGGACGTCTATGTTCGCACAAAATGGCGGAATGAAACAGTGGGGTATTCGTTTCATTTCTTTTTTTGTACTGATGATATTGATGTTAGGGAGCAGCGGATTATATACGTTTGCTGAAGGTGCGCAATCCACCGAGCTTGATCGTTTGCTTCCGCTCGTTGGCGGTGCTCTTGTTGAAGCAGGTCAAGGAAAGTGGAAGGAAGCGGCAGCTCATATTGATGATGCTTCGGCTAAGTGGAAGCAGCTTGAGCCTGCGGCAACGAAGGAATCGGCAGCGGTGGATTCTGCGCTTGCGGGAGCTATAAAAGCTTTAGCAGCGCCGGAAAGCGATGCTGATGCTGCCAAAGCTACGTTATCCCTACTCGCGAAGGCACTTAATAAATACGTGAAGAGCGTTCAAGACGCACCGGCGACTCAGCTAACTGGTCAAGATGCGGCTGTCAGCATCCTTCCTTTGGCAGAGAAGCTGCTTGCAAGCATTCAAGCAGGCGACTTGGACAAGGCATATGCTGGATATCGTGAAATGAATAATAGCTGGCTTAAGGTTGAGCCTGCTATTCGAGCGGATCATTTCAACGTTTACAGCGGCTTGGAAACGAAGATGAGCATGCTTCGCATTGCTGTTCAAGCTGATCCTCCGAGAACCGAACAAGCGAAAACAGAAGCGTTGGCACTCATTCAGCTTATTAAGGATTATCGCGATGGGAAAATAGCGACTGTGGCTAAGGAGTCGGGCATAACGGTAGCCGATGCTGTGGACATCCTAAATCAGGCGTTAAATGATGTCCAGCAAGGGCATTATCCAGAAGCGGCTGGACAGATGGAAGCTTTTATCGTGCAGTGGCCTGCGATTGAGGGTGTGGTTGCCCTGCGATCGGCTGCTATCTATAGCAATATGGAAATTGGAATGGCTGAGGCGGGCGGGTATTTGCTCTCCGATCCTCCAGCGGCAGATAAGGCGGAGCAGCTTATAACTGAGATGCTGGGGCAGCTAGAGCCTATGATGCAGGATACCCGTTACACCGCTTGGGATGCGGGGATGATTTTGCTGCGCGAGGGTCTTGAGGCCATTCTTGTATTATCTGCTTTACTTGCGTACTTGCAGCGTACCGGCAATCAAGATAAGCGCAAATGGGTATGGTCTGGCGTATGGGTTGGACTTCTGCTTAGCGGTATTATGGCTGTTGTGCTTACGTATGCCATTGCTCAGGTTGCAGCTGGAAGTGCGCGTGAGTCGATTGAAGGTATTGCTGGCTTACTATCCGTTATTCTAATGATCACAGTTGGCAATTGGCTGCACAATAAGTCTAATATGAACAATTGGAATCAATACATCGACAAGCAAATGGGCAGTGCGCTCGCAAGAGGAAGCCTATGGTCACTATTTGCAGTTTCGGGTCTAGCGATCTTCCGCGAAGGTGCGGAGACGACGATTTTTTATGTCGGGATGGCGCCGTCTATCGATCCGCTGCAGTTGGCTCTCGGATTTGGCGTTACTTTCATATTGCTGATTGCACTTGGCTTTACGATTATTAAATTTAGCGCGAAGCTTCCCATACGGCCATTTTTCCTTGTTGCATCCGCATTAATCTATTATCTCGTTGTTCGCTTCCTTGGCGAGAGCATACATTCCTTGCAGGTATCAGGGTGGGTTCCGTCACATACTGCTTCAGGCGTACCGACTATAGGGGCGTTAGGCGTATATCCGACTTGGGAAACTACACTGCCTCAGCTTGCGGTGCTAGTGTATATTATCGTAAAGATAAGTATAACGCAGCTGCGCAAAGCGGCATCACCCGGTAAAGCAGCAGAAGCCAAATAATGATGCAATGGGGCTGTTCCAAGAGCAGATATATTCTGTTTTTGGGGCAGCTCATTTTTTATTGATGCTTCATTATTATAAAATTGTGGTTAAGTTTAGTATGTAAGGAAAAGTAATTACTCATAGCTTGCCAATAGGCGAATGGATTAGGTTTGTGGTATGATTTTTGAAAAGGGAGGAATCGGTATGAAAGGTCCGGGAATTCTTATTTCCGCATTAGTATTCGCGCTTCTTATCGCGATATTTGCGGTTATCAATATCGATTCGGTACATGTAAACTTTTTGTTTACGAAGGCAACCCTTCCGCTCATTCTCGTCATATTGGGATCGACGCTGCTTGGCGGCTTAACCGTAGGCCTGCTGGGGATGATTCGTCAGATTCGCTTGCAGCGAACCGTCAAATCATTAGAGAAGCAGCTTGCTGAATTTACAACCGAAGCGGAGTTGCTTGGTTTATCCAAGGCAACGATCCGAACGGAGCCGAGCGAAGAGGCGGCTGTTTCACAAAAGGAATAATATAGTTATCAGATCGTGAGGCCATTAATGTTTATTTATACGTATGCATGCCATGAGGATGAAGCGGCTTTGTGTGAGCTGGAGCTGCAAGTCTTATTCGGCGAGAAGCCCAAACAAGGCGTTGTCAGAAGTCAGCATAAGCTATCGGTTGATCGCAGCCCTTTCGTAAAACGGCGTATAGCCGTCATGCTGGAAGCTAACAGTATGGAAGAACTGATCGTTATGCTTCCGTCAATTGAGCTGGGTGGAAAAACGTTCAAGGTTGTTTATACGCAAGGCGATGAAGCCTTCACCTTCGATGAGCAAAGAATGCTCGAGAGAGCTGCTGGCGCGGTTATTCATGGCAAAGCCGATATGCGCAAAGCGGAGCAGCTGTTTGGTTTAATGAAGCTTTATGGACGCTGGTACTTTGGACCGCTGGAAGAGAACGGAGCTGTTTGGCTGAGGCATCAGAATAAGCCGCAAAATTATTCAACCGCACTGCCAACAAGAGCAGCTCGTGCGATCGTGAATCTTGCGGCTGAGCTAGCAGCTGAACAGCTTAAGCTTATTGATCCGTGCTGCGGAATGGGAACCGTTCTGATTGAAGGCATGTCAATGGGAATCGACATTGAGGGGTTGGATATCAATCCGCTAGCCGTGCGAGGCGCGCGCGTAAATCTTGCTCATTTTGGTTATCCCGACCGAGTAAGACTTGGCGATATGCGGCTTCTCGAAGGTCATTACGATGCTGCCATTGTAGATATGCCATACAATTTGTGCTCTGTCTTGCCAGAAAGCGAGCAGCTTGTTATGCTTGAGAGTGTAAGAAGGTGGGCGAAGCGAGCGGTTATTGTCACAACTGATCCAATGATGAGGCAATTGGAGCTGGCATCTTGGAGGATCATAAAAACCACAACCCTGAGTAAAGCCTCTTTTACCAGATATATAAGTGTAGTAGAATAAGAATTATGTAGCGCATGAAACGAGGTGAACCTATGTCTACAATTGAACAAAACGAATCCCAAGAGGAGCCTAAGAAGCTGACTCAAGCGGAGAAAGCGAAGCAATTGCTCGCTCAGAAGAAACAAGCGAAAGCTGGAGGAGCTCCAGGCCAATCGCATCTTTCTACGGGGACGCAGGCACTGAAGAGCCAGAACACGAAGAAAGTTAACAATCAGCGTAAAAAAATGGGTGTATAGCTGTCGGTTCCAACTTTTTTTTGAAATGCAGAAATAGCAACAATGAAGGACGCCAGCTGGTAACAGCTAGGCGTTTTTCTTATATAATAATATAAGAAGCAGGTTAGTCAGCTTGGAGGTTCACGGGGTTCTTGCCTAAATTTACGGAAATTACAACAAAAGGCAAGAATGAATCAATCGACTATCCCGCATAATGAATATACACGGATGAATTAGTAAAAATAATAAAACATGAAAATGAATAACGTTTAAGTTAATTACGGAGGGATTCGTTATGACGGCGACCAAACCATCACGAATGAGTATTTATTTGCTTGCCGGTGTCGCAACATCCAATAGCATATTTACGGAATGCAAGGTTAAGCTGGAACAAATGTTTCAATCCGATGGTGTCGAACCAGCTATCCACGTCATATTTCCTTATGGCGATGCCAGTCGCAGCTTGGTTAGACAAGTGCTAGAGGTGAAAAGCGACTTGTCCAACCGTTTAACGGCTGGTCGGATCGGCGGACAACATGCGCTGGAGAAAATCAAACAAACGATGAGCAGCGAGCGTTTATTGTTGATTGGACACAGCGGCGGCGGTGCCGCTGCTTATCAAGCGGCAAAAATGCTTTATGAGCAGGATCAAATCGAGGATTTTCGAATCGTGCAGGTCGGATCACCAAGAACGCCGATCGAGCCAAAGCTTCAGGAGCGCGTTAGTTATTTTCATTCCATCGACAGCTTAGGCAAGCTTAATGACCCGATTAGCCGAATTGGGACTTGGGGCGGATGGAGCATAAGCAAATATGCGATGCCAAGGTGGAATCGCATGAAGTACGCGCCAGGCTATGTTGAAGGAATTCCTACTGTGGGCGGACATGCGGATTATTTTCGCCATACGGAGGATTTTAGCGACCAGGAGGCCATTTGCAATCTAGATAAAACAGTGGACCGCGTGCGGGGTTGGTTGAAAGGGTGGGTCTGATCCTATACACTAAGGTGAGAGTAAGCAGCAGCTTCTAGAGTGAGATGCTTACGACTTAGGAGGTGAAGGACCCATGGCCAATACACATACGTACACAAAGAAAGAAGAAATTGCGAATGCCGTCACACATGGGATTGGGGCTGCACTCAGCATTGCGGCACTCGTCGTGTTGATCGTATTCGCGGCAACGAGGGGAACGGCCTTTCATGTTGTCAGCTTTACTATATATGGATCAGCCATGCTGCTGCTGTATGCGGCCTCTACGCTCGTGCACAGCTTTCCCGAGGGAAAAGCGAAGCGGGTATTTGAATCACTTGATCATTCGTTTATTTACGTCTTTATAGCAGGAACTTATACTCCGATATTGTTCCATATCGTGCAAGGTACGCTTGGCTGGGTACTGTTTGGGATCGTTTGGGGAGCGGCATTAATCGGTGTAGCGTTTAAGGCTTTTTTTGCATCACGATTTTTATTCACATCAACGATCATTTACATCGCAATGGGATGGATTATCGTATTTGCTTGGAAGCCGCTCACAACGCATCTAGCTCCAGGAGGGGTGCAGCTGCTCGTAACAGGGGGTTTGCTGTACACATTCGGAACGATATTTTATATGTGGCGTGCCTTTCCTTACCATCACGCCGTATGGCATTTGTTTGTACTTGGCGGTTCAATTGTCCATTTCTTCGCTATACTGCTATATGTTCTCCCAGCGAAATGACAAAGATTATTTGGACATAGAGAAGCAAATCTTACTCGCATGAAGCAAGCGGTGCGGGAGATGAGATTTGCTTTTTTTGTTTTTTTGCAGCAGCTCGGAATTAAACTTCAATTGCTGGGCACCAGCCTGGCGGCTCCGCGCAAATGGCCAGGGCAAAGGCAGGATCTTCTTGGGCAAGATCAGCGAAGTAGTTTGATAATATATGGTTTCCTGAGACAGAGCCCATACGGAACGAACGTTTCACCTCACCCTTTGCGTGCATATAGTAGTAAGTTTGTTTAGTCTTTGGCGATTGGTAAACAAGCGTAGGCAGATGGGGGACGATATCAAATTCGTTTTGAAAACGCCAATGGGTACCAATGGATGCGTTATAGCTGCTTGCAAACTTCGGATCTCCGACTCGAGGTGCTCCATACGTATATACAATGGGATCTATAAATGAGGTGTTGTTCGCAAGGTCGAGGGCAGCAAGGGTTGCAAGTGCTCCCCCAAGGCTGTGTCCTGTTATAAACAGCGGTCTGCCCTGTGGAAGCTGATTTATGATTTCAATGATTTGAGTACGTGCTGACATATAGATGTCAGTAAACCCCTTGTGCGTTAGACCGGCATTTTTGACTGGGCGGTAAGTCGTTTGCTGGGCAATGAAATCAGATACCCAATCCACTGCAGAGTTGCTGCCGCGAAAAGCGAGCACGGATGCACCTTCAGATGTTAAAACAAAACCGAATCGTTCATCGCTGTCGTCATATGCTCTAGCCGTAAATTCACTTACTAAGCTGTAGGTTCTAGGTACAAGAAATAATCCGTCCTTGTTATTGTATTGCATGTACGTTTGTCCGCAAACCGCAGCCAAAAACAAAGCCGTTCGATAATCGAGATCCTGCGTGGCTAACGTACCTCTCGTATTTGCTGTCATACCATCCCTCCGCTCATACAACTCCGGTTCTCCCGATGTTTGTAATATATGATCAGCCCTGCAGATGGGTACCAGCGGAAAAAAATGGACTTCATAAGGCAGCTACAAGTATAATCGGGGAATAACGCGATTATGAAAGGGGATTCATAAATGACTCTTCAAATAGGTATTGCAGGTACAGGATGGTTTGGCATGATGCACGCGGAGAAGCTCGCTAAGCTTGCCGGCATCAAGGTAACTGCTTTCTTAGCAACTAGCCAGCAAAAAGCAGATGCAGCAGCACAGCGCTTTGAGGGTGCACGCGGTTATGATTCTATACATCGCATGCTGGATGATCGTAAGCTTGATGCGGTATATATTTGTGTACCGCCATTTGCGCATGGCGAGATTGAATCTGCATTGCTTGAAAGAAGCATTCCCTTTCTTGTAGAGAAGCCGCTTGGAGTGGACGAGCAGCTGCCGTCTGAGATTTTGAAAGGAATCGAAGAGAAAAAGCTGATTACATCGGCTGGCTATCATTTCCGTTATATGGATGGAACCGACCGTGCAAGAGAGCTGCTGCGCGAGCGCACAACATTAATGGCGCTTGGCTATTGGATGGGCTCCATGCCGGGGGTAAGCTGGTGGCGCAAGATGGAAGGATCAGGCGGTCAATTCGTAGAGCAGACAACACATATTGTGGATCTGCTAAGGTATACGGTTGGTGAAGTAAGTGAGGTTTACGCAGCTTACGGCAATCGATATATGAGCGGTGTTGAAGAAGGTGTGACGGTTCCTGATGTAGGCACAGTTACACTGAAGCTAGTGGGTGGTGCAGTTGCTACAATTAGCAATACTTGCGCTATCCCAGCTGGAGATCGTTCCGGACTGCATATTTATACGAACAAAGGCGTGCTGGAGCTTGGCCATAGCGGATTGATCGACACGGAGGCTGGCCGCAGAACAGAGTATGCTAACCAAACGGATCCCTATGAGTTGGAAAATGAGGCTTTTCTTTATGCGATCCGAACCGGGGATGTTTCCCGCATTCGCTCCAGTTATGCGGATGCAGTAAGAACACATCAAGTGACCATTGCTGCTAATGAATCTGCTCGTACTGGATTGCCAGTTAAGCTTTAGAATATGATGTAAAAAACCGTCCATGAAGGTCATTGACCCTAGTGGACGGTTTTAATATGGGCTGACTATCATTATTGGCTTCGTTTTCTTTGGGAACGCGTTTGAGCTTGAGGGGGTTCACTTGAAGCATTCGCAGAGGCTTTCTGCGAACGGCTGCTCTTCGAACGCTTGGAACGTTTTGCCTGAGAGGAAGAATCAGTAGTAACAATCTCCTTCGGATTGCGTCCATTTAACAAGTCGCCAGTCCAGCCTTTCTTCCAAAGCCATAAATACATGAAAATCGTAACGAATAAAATAAATACGTTCATCGCTGTAAAGCTCCACTTATTATCTTTAAATGGCAGGATCTCGAAGTTAACGCCCCATATACCGCCTATAATCGTAGCAGGCAGGAACAAGACAGTAAATATCGTGAGCGTCTTCATAATATCGTTGCCGCGAAAGTTTGAGATGGCATCGTCCATTGAGATCAAGGTATCTATTTCCAGTGCGTAATGCTTCAGAAGCGCTTCGATTCTCTCCAGCTTATGCGTAATGCGCTTAAAGCTGTCCGTCTCGGTGAGTTCATCCATGAAAGCTTCCTGTGCAGCACTATGAACTTCTCTAATCGGAATGAAAAGATGACTCCAATGAAGCAAATCGTAACGCCTCTCAAAAATAGTATCGATAAGGCCGGTACGATTCTCATTGCGCATCGTCGTTTCAAGCTCTCCGAGTCTTTTTTCAAAACCATCAAGACCAGCATGGAACGTTTCCAAAATAATGCTCAGCATAATAAATAACGCTTCAGGAGCCGATTCACAGCTCTCGAACTTTAGGTTATGGTCAATGGACTGAAGTCGGAGCGGAATGCGCATGTCATCATGCATCGTCAGCAGCCGGTCTTCTGTCAGCCAGAAGTGAAAAGGTTGAATATCCGATTGGTCGTCCGACACTTGGAACATAACAGTGCCATATAGCAGCTTCTGCGAATGCGTCGCACCGCCAACGGATATATTGTTTGTTCTTCTGCCTGCGCATTCATCAATCCATGACGCACATTCCGGAAATAGCTGCTTGAGCTCATCTCTCTGCTGCTGAGCCGCTTCCTGTTCCTGTTTGGTAATGGCTTTAATGGTCTTTTGTCCTTCGCTTGAAGAAACGGTTTGCCTTTGTGCACCTTTCCTGCTGGGCAAGGGCTCATTCCTTACGGTTTGCTGCCTCGCTTGCTGCAGTACATGCCATTCCCATCCTGCGGGATAGCGAAGCATCCGATGAATCATCGCTCTGCCTCCTGCTTGTCCGATTTTCCAATATCTATTCCTCCATCATACCGCGAACTTCAATGATGCACAACCTGATCATTTGATAACACAAAACCTTCGTTATTTCATGTCAAATTTCAACATAATACGACTTAATCCGCCATAAGAAGGGCATACCAAGATTAGTATGCAACATAAGGAGGATAAGGCAATGGCAAAAAAAATAGGCATATTTGAAACGGAGCAGCAAGTCATAACGGCTATTGAACAGCTGGAGCAAGCGGGCTTCGTTCAAGGCGAGCTAAAAGTCATAGCGAAAGATTCTGAGCATTCTAGGCGCGTAGAAGCAGAGAGCGATGTCCATGTGGACGAGCTTAGAGAGCTCGAAGATATACCTGACCGTCAAGGTTTAGGTAGTCTTGGCATGGCTGCTGCTGCTGGGTTTGCAGGAGCTGGCATGAATGCTGTTTATGGCATGACAGGTTACGGGACAGCGCCTTATGCTGCCGGAGGTTTTCCTTTTGCAGCGGCAATTCTGCTTGGCGATGACGATCACAGTGGAACGCTGCAGTCGCTTGGTCTTGAAAATGAAGAAGTTCGATTGTGCAGTGATGCTCTGCAAAGCGGTTCATTAATCGTTATTGTTGAAACTCTGGAAAGCAAATCGTTGTTTGACAAGGATGGCGGTCCGGATTTGTCACGGCTGGGGGCGGCAGAAGCTGTTTTTCGCGCCTGCAATGCCTCTAGCGTTATTGCTGGCGAATAGCTGCTGGTTACATCAGAAAGATAAATATAAAGAAGTCTCACTTATCGCGCAGAAGCCATTTTTGCCGATAGGTGAGGCTTTTTAATTATGTATATAAGCCGTCCGACGGACGGCAGCCGCAATGAAAAGTTGTATCATTTATGTTGTTGATTATACATTTGCTAAGGATTTGCGATCCAGCTTTACGATTTCAGTTAAGGGATGCTCTTCGCCGATAATAAGATCACGCAGCAAATGGGATGCAAGCATGCTGTATACGGTACCGTTGCCGCCATAACCTAAGCAATAATAAACATTTTTCCAAGCGGGATCAGCACCTATAAAGGGCAAGCCGTCACGCGATTCGCCGAAGGTGGCGCACCATTCATAGGCAATGGGAGCTTGCAGCTCGGGAAATAAAGCCTTTAGCTGGCTGTGCAGCTTATCGCTGTGTTTCCTAAGTTCTTTATCGCTGTGAGTGGGCTTTTCAGTATGCTCATCCAAGCCGCCGACAACGACGCGGCCGTCAATAGTCGTTCGCATATACAAATAGGGACGGGCAGTTTCCCATACGAGAAAGCGTTCATGCCAGCTTTGAAGACTTGGCTGAACTTCAGTGACAAGTGCAAAGGAGCGATTCAGCTCAGCTTTGATCAGCTTGCCGCGAAGCTCTTCAGGCTCATACCCTACAGCATAAACAACATGATCTGCTTCAATCTCATAACCGTCAGCGGTTTTTAGAAGATGGAGGCCGCTTGGCAGCGTTTCATGTGCTACGACATCGGTTTGCTCATAAATCTCAAGCCCAGCTTCAGCAGCATCGTTTGCTACACCGTTTACGAACTGATAAGGATTTACCTCTGCGTCGCCGTGTGCAACGATCGCACCTGGCTTCTGAAACGGAAAATGTTTGGCGATGTCGCTCGGGGACCAGAATTCGACTTCAAGTCCACAAGCCTTTAAAGCCTCATATTCCCTTTTGAGTTTAGGAAGCTCCTGCTCCGAAGAGGCATAATACAGGCTGTTTCTTCTAATCAATCCTACATCGATAGAAAGGGAGTCAGCTGTTTTTTCGAGCATTTGGACTGCATCTCTACACGCTTTATAGAAGATTTGGGCATCCCGCTCCCCGATTTGGTCGATGAGGTCACAAAGCATAATATCGTTGCAAAATTGCAGGAGGCCTGTATTGGCTGAGGTGCTTCCGCCGGCTACCTGTCCCCGTTCAAGCATAATGGTGGAAAGGCCGCTTTTATTGAAAACAGAAGAACAGATCGTACCTGACATCCCGCCTCCTATAACAGCCACTTGTGTTTTTTTGTTTTGCCGCAAGGGCGCATACACCTTGGGATTGTTTAATGTAACCGGCCAATATAAGTTACCGGTGTGCAGCTCTTTCATAGATCATCACTCCCTACGATAGTATTACCCGAATTTACGAATATGAAGCGATCGGGAGCTGATACTAACAAGAGGATGGATATTCAGCTGAACGGCGCTGCTTAGTCACCTAAATTCCGCATCGCCATGCGGTATGCTGTAGGAGATTGGCCATGAAGCCGGCGGAATTGTTTGGAGAAGTACAGAGCATCCTGTAGACCGACTGATGCGGAAATTTGTTCGATGGTCAGCTCTGGCCGTTCCCTCAGCATGCGGCGTGCTTTATCGATTCGGAGCTTGAGCAGGAAAGTAACGGGAGATACGCCAATGCGCTGCTTGAACAAACGGGACAAGTACGCTCTATTGTAGCCAAGCGATTCCGCCATTTGTTCAATGGAGACCGGATGGGCATACTGCGTTGATAAGTAATGGATGACTTGTTGAAGCAAATGATCGCCTTCTGCTTGGGAGGTACGGATTTCATTGCCGTTCTGGCTATTGAGCGCGCTTTTGTACTCGGCAAGGAGCAAATGCAAATAACCTACGGCTCTCATATCAGACGCAGCGCCTCCCCGCCTAAAGGTATCATAGATTTGACGAAACAATGCAGCGGCTCGCCGCTTATCTGGCGTAAACACTACCTGCTGCTCGGCTGTTAAGCCAGCGGTTGCAACAAGATCGGCGGACAATGTTCCATGAAATGCGACCCAGCGATATTTCCATGGCGTGTCACCGTCAGATTCATAACTGATTAATTGTTCCGGCTCAATTAAGAACGTATGCCCTGCACGAAGCTCATGCTTAACCTCATCACAAATAAAGATGCCCTTTCCTTCCAGTACGATGTGCATCAAATAGAAGTCATAAACCTTGGGACCAAGCCGGTGGTACGGCTTCGTTTGGCTCTCGCCAGCAAACAATACATTGAGTGGGGAGTTTTTGCCATCACTGATAACGGGATTGGAGGCTACGGTATACATATCCTGCTGCATTTTACTTTACACCTGCTTTACAGTGGAATGCGAAGATAAACAATTGTAGAGTTTATAATATCATAGCATGTCCGATGTTTATGCGAGAAGTCACATTAATCCATATAAAAAGCACTTGCCGCCATTTAGTTTTACTGCTGCTTCCCGTATACTAAAGTTGTTATCCAAACATACAAAATCGATATAAAAAGGAACGTGATAGCAAATGGCAAACATTGAAGCGCTAACACAGCAGTTCATACAACAATACGGCGGAGACGCAAGCGACATCGCTGTATTTCATGCTCCAGGCCGCGTAAACTTGATCGGTGAGCATACAGATTACAACGGCGGCTACGTATTCCCAGCTGCACTAACTTTCGGAACGACGCTTCTTATCCGCAAACGCCCAGATCATCATCTTGGTCTAGCGACAACAAACTTCCCAGCGTCAAAAAGCTTCTCGCTCGACACGATTGTGTATGACGAGGCTGACGACTGGATGAACTATCCTAAAGGAATTGTTCATGAGCTTTTGCAAGCAGGCGTGAAATTTTCCAGCGGCTACGACTTGCTGTATCATGGCGAAATTCCAAATGGTGCTGGACTTTCCTCCTCTGCATCCATTGAGGTCGTAACAGCTTTTGCACTGCAAACTCTTGAGGGACTTCCAACTGATAAAGTGAAAATCGCATTGCTGTCACAAAAATCCGAAAACGAGTTTAATGGCGTGCAATGCGGCATCATGGACCAATTCGCGGTTGCAAACGGCAAAAAGGACCATGCCATCCTGCTCATGTGCGATACGCTTGAATATGATCTCATTCCATTTGATTCCGGCAGCTATAAGCTGGTAATAGGCAATACGAACAAACGCCGCGGCTTGGTTGACTCCGCTTATAATGAGCGCCGCGCACAATGCGAGCAGGCGGTACAGGATCTTAAAGCAGCATTCCCTGAGCTTACGCTTCTTGGACAGATTAATCTGGAGCAATTTAACTCTGCAAAACATCTGATCAAGGATGAAACAGTTCGCAAACGCGCACAGCATGTGGTAGAAGAAATCGACCGTGTACTGCAATCAATCAAAGCATTGAAAGCAAACGATCTTGCGCAGTTTGGACAATTAATGAACGGCTCACACGATTCGCTGCGCGATCTTTACGAAGTAACGGGTGCTGAGCTGGATGCCATGGTTGCGGCTGCTCGCCTCGTACCAGGCGTACTAGGTTCGCGTATGACGGGCGCAGGCTTCGGCGGATGTACGGTTTCGCTCGTTCACGAAGACAGCGTTGAAGCGTTCCAAGCAGAGGTAGGCCGCAAGTATAATGAAGCAACAGGCTTAACTGCTGACTTCTATGTATGCACAATCGGAAATGGCGTAGAGCGCCTAGTATAAATAGCATGATCATGCGACACCAAATGGAGAGGGGAAATGAATCATGGCAGTATTAGTAACTGGAGGGGCTGGCTACATCGGCTCGCATGCAGTAGCGGCATTGCAGGAACGCGGCGAGGAAATCGTTATCGTCGACAACTTGCAGCAGGGTCACCGCAAGGCTTTGCTTGGAGGCAAGCTGTATGAGGGTGATCTTCGCGATGCAGCTTTCATGGATACCGTCTTTAAGGAAAATGAAATCGATGCAGTGATCCATTTTGCAGCGAATTCGCTTGTTGGCGAAAGCATGAAGGATCCGGGCAAATATTATCACAATAACGTATTTGGTACGCTTTGCCTGCTTGAGAAAATGAATGAATACAATGTTCGTAAAATCGTATTCTCTTCGACAGCTGCTACTTACGGCGAACCGGAGAACGTGCCGATCGACGAGTACGATCGCACGCTTCCGACGAATGCTTATGGCGAAACGAAGCTTGCGATGGAAAAAATGATGAAATGGTTCGATGTTGCTCATAACATCAAATTTGTTTCGCTTCGTTACTTCAATGCGGCGGGCGCTCATGAGAGCGGGAAAATCGGCGAGGACCATAGCCCGGAAACCCATTTGATTCCTATCGTGCTCCAAGCAGCGCTTGGTCAACGTCCTCATATTTCGGTATTTGGAGAAGACTATGAGACGCCAGACGGTACGTGTGTCCGTGATTACATTCATGTAAGCGACCTTGCCGATGCCCATGTGCTTGCAGTGGATCGTCTTCGCAGCGGAGCTGAAAGCTCTGTATACAATTTAGGCAACGGAACAGGCTTTTCTGTCAAACAAGTTATTGAAATTGCGCGCACAGTGACTGGCAAAGAAATCCCTGCTGTGTTCGAAGCTCGCCGTGCGGGCGACCCTGCTATTCTCGTAGCTTCATCAGATCGTGCTCGCAAGGAGCTGGGCTGGAATCCGAAGCGGGATAAGCTTGAAGACATTATCAAAAGCGCTTGGAGCTGGCATGAAGCGAATCCAAATGGATACAACGACTAGGATTGACGCTTAAAGGAAAGGAGCTGCATCACCTTGGAAACCAAACAACAAGCAACATCAGCAAACGATGCGCTGATTCTTATAGAACGCTTGCTGCAATTTGGATTGCAGCGCAATCTGCTGAACGATCAGCTTGATACGCATGCAGCGAGAAACGAACTGCTTGATCTCTTTCACTTTACTGAGCCTTTTGAAGGCCAAGTGCCGGAGGAGCGACTCGAAAGCGCAGTACCGCTTCTGGAGCCGCTGCTTGACTATGGTTACGCAATCGGACTCATTCCAGATAATACGACGACATATCGCGATTTGCTTGATGCTCGCATTATGGGCTTCTTGCTGCCGCGTCCTTCTGAAGCCAGCGCTGCATTTCAGCGTTTGGCGAAGGAGCAGGGGCTAAAAGCAGCTACGGACGCATTCTACAACCTGAGCATCGATTCGAACTACATTCGGATGGACCGCATTCGCAAAAACCTTTATTGGCTGCACGAGACAGAATTCGGAAATCTTGAGATTACGATTAATCTCTCGAAGCCCGAGAAAGATCCGAAGGAGATTGCGCTGCTCAAAACGATGCCGCAGGCGAAATATCCGAAGTGCTTGCTCTGCGTAGAAAACGTTGGCTATGCTGGCCGTCCTGATCATCCGGCTCGTCAAAACCTGCGTGTCCTGCCGCTCACGCTGCAAGAAGAGCAGTGGTATCTGCAATATTCACCGTATGTTTATTACAATGAGCACAGCATCATTTTCAAAGGCGCACATGAGCCGATGGTTATTTCGCATTCTTCATTCGCGAGACTGCTCGACTTCGTGGAATTGTTTCCGCATTATTTCATTGGCTCGAACGCTGATTTGCCGATAGTCGGCGGATCGATTCTAAGCCATGATCATTTCCAAGGCGGCCGCCATGTGTTTCCGATGGAAGCTGCATCAACAGATACGCTGTTTACTGACCCTAAGCTGCCAGGCTTGCGCTTTGGCATCGTGAACTGGCCGATGTCAGTCGTTCGGGTTAACGGGACGTCCAAAGCGGATGTTCATCGTGCAGCTTGCCATATTCTCGTTGAATGGCGTAATTATAGCGATGAGGCTGTAGATGTGCTGGCATTTACGAAGCAGGCCGATGGTACAAATACTCCGCATAACACGATTACGCCTATTGCACGTCTACGGGACAATGGCGAGTATGAGATTGATCTAGTGCTTCGCAACAATCGCACGAGCGAAGAGCATCCGGACGGTATTTTCCATCCGCATCAGCATTTGCATCATGTGAAGAAAGAAAATATCGGCTTGATCGAAGTCATGGGACTTGCAGTACTGCCAGGACGCTTGAAGGATGAACTGGAGCAAATTGCAGCTTATTTGTCAGGGGCATCAGCTGCTGTTCCAGAAGAGCTTCATGCGGACTCTCATCCGCTCCATAAGCATGCGGAGTGGCTGCTAGCTCTAATCGATCGTTTTGGATCTTCAAATACTGCTGAACAAGCGAAAAAAATCGTTGAAGCTGAAACGGGCAGCAAGTTTCTAGAGGTGTTGAAGGACGCAGGCGTATACAAGCGCACAGCTGATGGCGCCGCAGCCTTTGAACGTTTCTTAACGTCTATAGGGCTCCAAAGAGCATAAAATAATAAAACCTCTATCCACGCGGGTCACTTGCGATTGGATGGAGGTTTTTTGCTATCAAGCTTAAAAATGAAGCAATTTATATAATGTTTTATAATCATGCATTGTGAAATTATATTAATTTGTAAAGTGACAAAATTTATGGTATTTTTTATAGAATAAACAAACCTTTTTGAATTATATTTTTATTTCTCTATAAACTATTTATCGGAGGGGTCAAGATGTCCGAAAAAATGCTGCCGTTGGACGACTTTTTGCAGCTTAGCACTGATGAGCAAGTGGAAAAATTAAAGCGTTGGAAGATGGATTACACGCTTAAAGACATTCGGGAAGCTTGGAACTTCAAGCATTCCGCGCAATATTATATGCTGCTGAAGAAGCTTCGGATTTACGAAAGAGTTGTTAATAAATCAGATAAGTTTTATCCCGTCCAAGAGCAGCTCATAACGAGAACGAATGCTGGCGGAGAGCGCGGCTGGTCCGGGCAGTCTGCTTTCGCGGAGCGCAAGCTTCCGTCGGATAGCTTCGATTACCATTTAAATACGACGCTAAGCGGACCTGCACTTGCAGACAAGCTGGAGCGAATCGCACATTTTCTAAAAGGCGAGCACAAGGAAGTATCGATAAAGCTGTCTATAGAAGCTGCGGAAATAGAAGTGGAAGAGCTGGAGTAAATACTGAATGAACAATAACAAGAACCGAGTTCGGCGAAGTTGCCTGGCTCGGTTCTTCTTTTGTAGAAAAATGAAAATAAATGTCTGATACTGGAATATTATGTTTGTAAATAGTTTATTGCAAACGCAGCTTTCCAAGCTCGGAAACGAGCGCTTCTACCTCGCTGATGCTGAATTTCTCTTTTGAAGCGACTACTTCGTACAGATCTTTTATATCCTCATATTTATTGAGATCAAAGTTAGATGCCTGCATCGCTGCAGCGGAAGCCATTTTCAGCTTTGTTTTGATAACTTCAATCATAAACGCTACATTTTCTTGCGTTTGTAAGTTTAAATTCGTCATGGAGTGCCTCCTAAAGTTTTTGCGAGCCGAATTCGGCTGCGGAAATGGGCTTGTTCGAACGTTTTGCAATGCTGCAATTGTAACATGTTTCAAACGAGAATGACCACAAATTGAACAGTATCTTAAAATTGGATACAATTGAACAAGATACGATTGGCAATCGAAGACAGGGCAGGTGCAATACGACGGAACAGCTAACGAGCAGTGAATTGGAGTCCTTTTTTAGTGCCATTGCAAATAAGTATATGAATCGCAGCGGCATTGTATTTGTATGTATAGGCAGTGATCGTTCCACAGGGGACTCTCTTGGTCCATTAGTGGGAACGATGCTTAAGGAGAGAGGTTGGCCGAATGTCATTGGAACATTAGACAAGCCATGTGATGCGCATGCGGTTCAGCAAGCCGCTCAGTCGCTGCATAAAGATGACGTTGTCATTGCCATTGATGCATGCCTTGGCAAACCAACCTCCATCGGCCGTTTTATTTTGCACGAAGGACCGCTTGAGCCAGGAAAGGCAATCGGCCGCAGACTTCCAGCAATTGGGCATTATAGTATTGCAGGCGTAGTAAATGCTAACGGACCCAAGGCTTACTGGATGCTGCAAACGACTTCACTTTACCAAGTGATGCGTATGGCAAGCGAGATCGCGTGCGCGGTAGATTCAGCTTGGGGCCAGCATTCGGATAGCTTGTCATATGTTAATCAAGCATTACAAATTCCATCCGTGTAGAGGAGCATGAACAAATGACAAATGAAAATAGCAAAGAAGTATACTCAATCGCACAGCGTAAGCTTTTTTTGAATAACGGATTGGAGCTTGCATATTATGATTCCCATCCGGATGACGGAGGCGCGGCGGATGGCATTAGCGAGGTTGTCGTTTTGCTGCATGGCTACTGCGGAAGCTCTTCCTATTGGGAGCATATCTTGGATGGGCTAGAGCAATCTGTACGTATCATTGCGCCAGACGCACGCGGGCATGGAAGAAGCTCTGCGCCAAGTGATGAGGTTTATACGATGGAGTTGTATGCGGAGGATATTGCTGAGCTGCTTATCAAGCTGCAAATTCATAATGCAGTATTGCTTGGGCATTCCTTAGGGGGCTATATTACTCTTGCATTCGCTGAAAAATATGCGAAGAAGCTTTCTGGCTTTGGCCTGATCCATTCAACAGCGCTAGCAGATAGTGACGCTGCCAAAGAAAACCGTGATAAAGCAGCAGCGGCTCTCGAGCAAGATGGCGTGAAGACATTCGTTGATGGTCTTATTCCTAAGCTGTTTGCTCCCGATAATGTGGAGGCTTTGTCCGCTGAGGTTGAGCAAGGAAAGAAAATAGGCTATGGCACATCCCTGCAAGGCGCAATCGGCACAGCAAAAGGAATGAAGGCACGTCCAAACCGGACGCAGGTAATCGAGCAATCTGAGCTGCCAGTACTTCTTGTTGCAGGGGTGTCAGATAAGGTTATTCCGGTGGAAAGTGTTTTTGCAGCATCAAACGGCTGGGCCGTGAAAGTGGAGCTTGGCAGCGCAGGTCATATGGGAATGATCGAAGAGCCGAAGCAATTGATCAATGCTATTCTTAGCTTTGTAAAGAATAAGCAGCAGTAGATTGGCGAGAGGGGGAACCAGATGTTTCAGCGCGATTATTTCATGCGAATGATTGAGCAAATGACAGAAGCAGTCGGTCAAATTATGAATTTGAGGCGAGAGCGCAAGCACGAGGAGGCTTTGCTCTACATCGATGAGCTTCTTGATACAAAGTTTAGGCTAAGCAGCAAGCTTATTCGTTCCCTTTCGGATGAAGACTTACTGAAAATGATGACGACGAACGGGATATTGGAAACGGATCATTTGCAAGCCATCGCTCTTCTGATGAAGCAGGAAGCTGAATTGACTGCCGACTTGGGACGCGAGGATGAGAGCTTCATCGCGTATGTGAAGTCGCTGCATTTGTTTCTAAGATTGTCGCTAGTAGATGCGGCACCAACGATTACCGAGCCCCGCGAACAAATAAAGGAGCTGCTTGAGCGGCTGAAGCCTTATGAATTGCCCCTAGCAACGAAACGTTTGTTAATGGAATGGCTTGAAGCAGAAGGGCGTTATGACGCTGTTGAAAATATGATGCATGAGCTGCTTGAAGATAACGCGCTGACGAACGAGGAAGCAGAAGCAGCCTATAAACGAATATTGTTACAACCAGACGAACGGCTTGAAGCGGGAGGGCTGCCGCGCGAGGAGATAGAGCAGGGAATTGAAGACCTTGCCAAGCAGCAAACAGACGATATAGCATAAGCGTACGTATAATGAGCTTAGCTTCAAAACTGATTTAGGAGTGATTGGACAGCATGACGGAACAATGGCAGCAAGAAATTACGAAATGGATCACTGGCAAAGAGCTGCTGCAGGCTACGCTTAGCCAGCCGAAGCGGAAGGACGGAACCGCAGCGCCTAAAACAATCATTCGTCCCATTGAGATGAAGAACGGCTTGTTTTATCAATTTGAATATCATTTTGCAAACAAGGTTACGCATGACAATGTTGCTGAGCCGCAAGCGGCTGAGCGAGTCATCGATTTGCTGCAGGAGAACTACCGTCAGGCGCTTGTAAAAACGAACGAGGCTGACGTTCAATTGCTCTTTAGCAAAAAAGGGAAAGCGGCTATTTTAAAGAAACCGCCAACTGGTGATTCGAGCAAAGCGAATTTGCAGCATAATCGGCAGAAACAGCGTATTTTGTCCGAGAGTCAAGCGGCCCCTTTTCTTGTTGAGCTTGGCATTATGACGCAGGAAGGGCTTGTCCACGCCAAAAAACAGGATAAATACAGACAAATCAATCGTTTTCTAGAGATGGTAACGGATGTGCTTGCGTATTTGCCAACGGACAGGGAAATTACGATCGTTGATTTTGGCTGCGGCAAATCTTATTTAACGTTTGCGCTTTACCATTTGCTTGCAGTGGAGCAGAAGAGGAATATTAACATTATTGGACTTGACTTGAAAGCCGATGTCATTGCTTTCTGTTCGGAACTTGCGGAGAAGCTGGGTTATGACAAGCTTAAGTTTCTCGTAGGTGACATTGCTGAATATGAAGAGCTGCAAGCTGCTGATATGGTTGTCACTCTGCATGCATGCGACACGGCTACGGATGCTGCGCTTGCCAAAGCTGTTAATTGGGGAGCCTCCGTTATTATGTCGGTACCTTGCTGCCAGCATGAGCTGTTCAAGCAGGTAAAGAGTGATGTTTTATCTCCGTTACTCTCTCAAGGCCTGCTGAAGGAGCGTTTTTCCGCACTCGCCACGGATGCCGCAAGAGGAACTTTGCTGGAGGTTTTGGGGTATAAGGTTTCGATGCTGGAATTTGTAGATCCAGAGCATACGCCAAAAAATCTGCTCATTCGCGCGGTCCGTTCAGAGCAGCATGGGCTTTCTATGAAAAAATGGGAAGAGTATGAGCAATTTCGTCAGTTTCTGAACATTTCCCCGTCGCTGGAGCATATGCTTTCCGAACGATGGCCTAATCATATCTCCAAATAATATTGCTTATTGGCGAATGTTACACTTTGAATTTTTTGAGGGTAAGCAATTGTCGATAGTATTAACATTTGCTACAATGGAAGAAGATGGCTATCAAATGAATGGGTGAACCGTATTGGAATGGATGATCTGGCTAGACTTTAGTATGTTTCTAGTGCTGCTCGGCTTGTTTTTCTACGTGTTTGCCTCCAGCAACGTTACGATTTTGCATCGTATGTATTTGACTTTGCATGTCGTTTTTATGTGTTGGACGCTTTTTCAATTTGCGTCCCAGACGACAACTTCTGCGCTCTTTAGACTATTTTACGTTTCCATATCGTATGTAGGGCTTTCTCTGCTTGGAATTGGATGGTTCGTATTCATCGTATATCTCACCGGCCAGTCGTATGTTATACGAAAGAGCCGGTTGTTCATTTTAGCGATGCCCGCGCTTATTTCTGTAGCTGTGGTTATCATTAACCCAAATGGCATGTTTCTACGAATTAACGATCAGCTAAGTCCGCTCAAGCAGCTAGAGCAAGGGCCGTTGTACTGGATTATGATTACGCAATTAATTGTTTATGTAACCGTTTCTTTTGTTATTATGTTCTACAAGCTGCGCGGCGAAAATTCGGTACGGCAGCGCACATTAATCAAAACCGCAATAAACGGTATGTTTGTACTCGTTTCGTTTGCTATAACAGATTTATTTATCAATGTTCTATTAATTGAAAAAATGAATCAATATATTCCGCTTATTTCAGTAGGAATGGCTGTTGCCGCTGTTTATTTGGTACATGCCATTAGACGGAACAAAGTACTCGATATTATTCAAACCGTACAAAGAGATGTAATGAATACGATGTCGATGGGTATTATCGTGCTCGATGAGAACGATATCATTATTGATGTAAATAAAGTAATAAAGCCGATTCTGAGGCTGCGCATTGGCGACAAGTTTAATTCCGCTCATCTAGGACCGCAATTTAAAGGCGAGGTTACTAGAGATATTGCTGCTTTTTTTGAAGAGCAGAATAAGCGTCCGATGGACAGGCTTGAGATGGAAATTGCAATTCAGCATGACAAGCATAGGCATATTATCGTACAGTCTGCGCCTATATTGAACAATAAGAAGACATTGGTAGGCAGAGTACTGACCTTCCAAGATGTGACGGAGCTTCGCCTGCTAGTCGAAGAAACGAATGTTCAGAACGAGCTGCTTCAAGATCGAAATCGCGATCTGCTTATTATGCAGGACGAGCTGTTTCAAGCGAATAAGAAGCTTGAGCATATGGCGATTACTGACGGTTTGACCGGCTGCTATAATCGGCGTTACTTGCTCCATCAATTGGAGCAAGAAGTGATTGCTAATATTCGTTATGGCATACCCTTCTCTATATTTTTATTTGACCTCGATCATTTTAAATTGATTAACGATAAATATGGCCACTTAATTGGTGATGAGGTGCTTTGCGGTACGGTTGATGCCGTTAGAGGAGTTCTGCGATTTACGGATATATTAGCTCGTTATGGCGGAGAAGAATTTACGGTGTATTTGCCGCATACCAACCGAGACCAAGCCGATCAGATAGCGGAGATTCTTATGGAATCGGTTGAGCAAAATAAAATAAACACGGGAACCTCTGAGGAGCCGGTATCGGTAACGATAAGCATGGGCGTAATCTCTATTGAACATGTTGACCCAACCGATTTAGTAGATCCAAAAGCTTTCTTAAGAGAGTTGCTTGCACAGGCAGATGCCGCATTATATGAGGCCAAGTATAATGGACGTAATCGGATTGTTAAACGAAAATTAGCCTAGCAGCCTGAACAATATGTTTAGGCTTTTTCGTGTTTGCTGCATAGTCAGTTGGACATAGTTCTGATAAAATGGATTTGATCCGGTTACAATCGCTAAACTATCAAAGGCGGGAACTAATCTAATGAGAAAAACGCAGATTGGAATGGTCAAGCCGGGAGACAAGGTGGCTAAACCCATTTTTCAAGAAAACGGCAACGTGCTTCTAGGAGAAGGGGTTGAATTGAATGATCGTTACATCGATCGATTGCGGAACTTAGGCATCGATTTTCTATTCATAGAGGATGGGTTGACGGAGGATCTGATTCCTGAAGATACGATCCGTGATGAAACGCGTAAGCAAGCGGTCGATACTATTTACAAAACGATGAACTCCTTCAAAGACCAGACCGTAACAAAAGGGCGAACGATCGCACCGGATATGGGCCGCAATTTTCGGGCGGTATTCGGCCAAATTATGCAGGATTTATCCTCAAGACCAAACATGCTGGTTAATTTAACGAGCATTCATGCCATGGAAGGTTATTTATTTCAGCATTCCTTTAACGTGGCTGTGCTTTCAGGCATTATGGGCATGGCAAAGGGCTTTAATCGCAATCAGCTTGAAGAGCTTGGCATTGGCGCGCTGCTCTTCGATATTGGTATGACAAAGGTGCCGCCAAAGCTGCTGGCTCATACCGGCGGTTTATCGCTGGCGGAACGTGAAGTCATCAAAAGCCATGCGAAGGACGGGTTCGATATATTACGCAAGTATCACGATATATCTATCGTTTCTGCACACTGCGCGCTTCAGCATCATGAACGATTTAACGGATCAGGTTACCCGCGCGGGCTCAAGGAAAGTGAGATTCATATGTACGCTCAAATCGTAGGATTAGCGGACACTTTTGATGCATTAACTTCACCAAGACCTTATCGCAAACGGTACACGGCAAGCGAAGCGATTGAGTTTTTATTTGCTGCCGGCGGCACCTTTTTTGATCTGGACTTGATTAAGCTGTTCTGTCGGCATATATCAATATATCCAGTTTCGACTTCGCTTTTGCTTAGCACTGGTCAAGTTGGTGTCGTTTCAGAAAATACGGAGCTCGCTGTCCATCGTCCCCGTATACGAATTATTATGGAGCCAGACGGCACAATGCCGGCATCGCCTTATGAGATTGAGCTCAAGAACGAGCTTCATATTACAATCGTAAAGGAGTTGTAATTATTTTTTGTAGGAAATAGGCGCTATGTCTTTCGCGCTTACTTGAATATTAAACACGGATAGAAACCTTCTCTTAGAGGCAAATTGCTGCTAAAGTGGAAGGTTTCTTTTTTTGCAATAATGACAGAGTTGCTTTATATCTGGTACTTTTTAAGGTAAAATAATGAGAAATAGAGCTAATAGGGGGATGTGCGTACATTTATGGGATCATTACAGCACCACAAACTGTCCAAGCTCGAAGTGTTGCGAAGAGTGCTGTTTATTACACTAGGCGCTGCGCTCGTCTCAGTTGGGCTGGAAATCTTTCTAGTACCAAATCATATTATTGATGGTGGTATTGTCGGCATATCGATCATGGCCTCCTATTTAACGAAAGTGCCGCTTGGTCTTTTTCTCTTTCTTCTTAATCTTCCATTTTTGTTCCTTGGTTACAAGCAAATCGGCAAAACCTTTGCAATATCGACGCTGTACGGCGTTTCGGTCATGTCGCTAGGAACGTTTTTGCTTCATCCCGTACCGCCTCTTACGGTAGAGCCTTTTCTAGCTGCTATATTCGGCGGTGTCATTTTGGGCATTGGCGTTGGCATGGTTATTCGGTTTGGCGGATCGCTCGATGGTACCGAAATTGTTGCGATCGTGTTTAATAAGCGTATTCCTCTTTCGGTTGGCGAGACCGTTATGTTTTTCAACTTATTCATTCTCGGCAGTGCAGGCTTCGTGTTTGGCTGGGATCGGGCGATGTATTCGCTTATCGCGTATTATATTGCTTATAAATTGATTGATATTACGATCGAGGGCTTCGATGAATCCAAAGCGGTGTGGATCATTAGCGATGAAGCGAAGGAAATCGGCGCAGCGATTATGAGCCGTTTAGGACGCGGAGTTACTTACCTGCATGGCGAAGGCGGCTTTACTGGCGGCAGCAAACGCGTTATTTTTTGTGTCATTACGCGGCTTGAAGAGGCGAAGATGAAGTCGATTGTTCATGAGCTTGACCCTGTGGCGTTTCTTGCCGTCGGCAATATTCACGATGTGAAGGGCGGACGGTTTAAGAAACGGGATATTCACTAATGATGGTAGTAGTCAGTTTCTAAGAAATGCGCGGCCGATTTGGCTTGCACAGATCGGCCCACTTTTGCTTTGAGATGAAGGAGACCAGCAATTTGGATGAGTTTGCGAGTATTCATCATTGGACGGCAGGCATGCAAGGAAGTGCTTGGCAGCGCGAGCGCGGCGTGGTTATAGGGATAGGCGATGATACCGCCGTAGTTGATCCCGCTTCTGCTGCGGATGGCATTGCTGCTCCAAAGCGGATACTGCTGGCCGTCGACACGATGGTGGAGACGGTACACTTCAAGCCGTCGACGATGCGGGACGAGGATGTCGGCTATAAGGCGCTTGCCGCCAACATTAGCGATATTGCCGCGATGGGAGGCGTGCCTTTGCATGCGCTCGTCTCGGTCAGCGTGCCGCCATCGTATACGCCGGAGCGAATGCGGAGGTTGTATGATGGGCTGTACGAGTGCGCCGAGCGCTACGGGGTTGCCATTGTAGGCGGCGATACGACGTCGGCGCCGGAGCATTTGGTTGTCGCTGTAACGGTGGTTGGCACCGTGGAAGCAGGGCGTGAGCTGTGTCGCTCGGGCGCAAAGCCGGGCGATGCAGTGTTTGTGACCGGCGCCGTAGGCATGTCGGCGGCGGGATTGCATGCGCTCCTTGCAGAGGAGGAGCGCGTGGTGCTGCAGCCCGCGGATTTCAGCGCGGGTAGGGAAGGTTTGCTAGTGCAGGCGCATCAGCGGCCAAATCCTTCAGTGCGTGCGGGAAGGCTGCTGCTTGAGCATGGGAGCTGTCGTTCACTTAATGATGTAAGCGACGGCCTGGCGAGCGAAGCATGGGAAATTGCTGAAGCGTCGGGGCTTCGCCTCGTGCTTTATGAGAAGCTTCTGCCAAAGAGCGGCAGCTTGGCCGCTTACGCTTCAAGTGCAGGAATAGATCCGCTGGAATGGATGCTGTATGGCGGAGAAGATTACGTCTTGCTAGGCACGATGGCACCAGAACATGCGGAAGCGATGCGAGCAGCTTTTCATCAAGAAGGTATTCCTTTTTTTATTATTGGAGAAACCGAGATGGGTGAGCCCGCTGTTGAGCTCATTCGACATGATCAAGCTTTTAAGGAAAAAGAGTCGCTGCCTCATTTGGAGAAGAGAGTTTTGCTTAAGAAACGCGGATATAATCATTTTTCGACATGAACGGGTGAATAGCATGCAACAACAGATAAGCCATGCCACTTGGCTGGCACAAACGGAACATGACACTGTAACGCTAGCCGAACAGCTTGCAGCTTGGGTAAAACCAGGTACATTGCTTGCATTGGATGGTGATCTGGGCGCGGGAAAAACTAGATTTTCACAAGCTTTTGCAGGCGCAATCGGTGTGAGAGGCATTGTGAATAGTCCGACTTTTACAATTATTAAAGAATATGAAGGGAATCAGCTTCCCTTTTATCATATGGATGTCTACAGGCTGTCGCTGGAGGAAGCGGATGAGCTTGGTTTGGATGATTATTTTTATGGCGATGGCGTAACGATTGTGGAATGGGCTAGCTTGATCAAGGAGCTGCTGCCAACTGAGAGGTTGGAGCTGTATATTGAGCATCTTGGCGATGAAGCACGGCGCATACAATTGACCGGCTATGGTGAAATTTACGCAGGCTGGTGTGAAGCTTTAAGCAAGTTAGGAGCAGACAGATGAGTAATGAGCAGAGAAATCAAACGGGACCGATACTCGCTTTAGATACGTCCACGGCGTCGATGGCAGCTGCTATCGTTAGCGGTCATGAGGTGCTTGCGGAAATTCAAACGTTAGCGGAAAGAAACCATTCTGTACACGTTGTGACGCATATTCAAGAAATGCTGCGAAAAAGCGGCCTTGCTACTACGGACATCGAGGCGATTGCGGTTGGGAATGGACCAGGATCATATACAGGAATGCGTATCGCGATCTCTGTAGCAAAAACGTTGGCATGGGTATGGAACAAGCCGCTGGTGAGCGTGTCCAGCTTGGAGGCCATAGCATATGGCGCTTGGCATCAGCAGGTGAGCGGAATTGCGGAGCTGGAGAAAATGCATAATGGCGAGCATTGGGTATTTCCGATTATGGATGCAAGGCGCGGTCAGGTGTATACATCGGCTTTCTTGATGACGGATGCATCTGAATGGACTCGCTGGCTGGATGATGGCGTTCGTATTATGAAGGATTTTGTAGATCAGCTTGAGCAGCGATTAGCGAATTTGCCGGCTGGAAGCATACGGAGCATCTCACTTGTCGGCGACCTGTCGCTTCACGAAGAAAGCGCGATGCGCTTGAAGCAGATTGGCGAGGCAGCAGGCGTTATCGTTCAGCTTCAACCCTTTATCCAAGAGGGCAAATGGATAGCAGAGCTTGGCCTCAAAAGACTGCAGTCAGGTCTAATAGAAGATCCGCATACTCTTATTCCTAACTACACTCAGCTAACTGAGGCTGAGGTCGTATGGAAGGCAAAGCAGGCAGGTGAAGCTAAGGCATGAAATTAGAAGTGAACAAACTCATTTTTCGAGCGATGACTATGGCAGACATACCCGCTATCGTTGCGATTGAACAGGAAGCCTTTACGAGTCCATGGACTGTGGAAGCATTCACGAATGAGCTCATGAACAACTTATTTGCTCGCTATATGATTATGGAATATGAGGAACAAATAATAGGCTACGGCGGCATGTGGGTTATTATGGACGAAGCGCATGTAACGAATATTGCGGTACGCTCAGATTATCGCGGGCAAGGTTTAGGAAACTGCTTGCTTAATGAGCTGCAGCGGACGGCAGTTTTCTTTGGCGCGGTAAAGATGACGCTAGAGGTTCGTCCCTCCAATGAAATTGCGCAAAACCTTTATCGGAAATACGGTTTTGAGCCTGCCGGCATACGCCCGCGGTACTACTCGGACAACAATGAAGACGCGCTTATAATGTGGGCTGAGCTAGACAAAGAGCGGTTGAAGGTAAGGGAGCAATGAATGTGAATCAATCGAAACAGGCAGTGAATGAACAGCCAATGAATGATCTTGTTTTGGCGATTGAAACGAGCTGCGACGAAACGTCAGCGGCGGTTATTCGCGGTGGAAAACATATTTTATCGAATGTCGTGTCCAGCCAAATTGAAATACATGAACGATATGGCGGTGTAGTTCCCGAGATTGCATCGCGTAAACATGTAGAGTCGATTACATTGATAATAGAACAGGCTGTCAAGGAATCAGGGCTGACGCTAAAGGATATGTCAGCTATCGCAGTCACACAAGGTCCCGGTCTTGTAGGGGCTTTGCTCGTAGGTATTGTAGCGGCCAAAAGCCTGTCTATGGCATTAGATATTCCATTGATCGGTACGCATCATATTGCAGGTCATATTTATGCAAATGAGCTCGTTCATGACATTATATATCCATGTATGGCGCTAGTTGTTTCGGGGGGCCATACAGAGTTAGTGCTGTTAAAAAGTGAAGGTGATTTCCAAGTTGTTGGCCGTACTAGGGATGACGCAGTCGGTGAAGCATATGACAAGGTAGCGCGTGCGCTGCACTTGCCTTACCCAGGAGGGCCGCATATCGACAAGCTTGCAGTCGAAGCAGACGAATCGATTACTTTGCCTCGTGCATGGCTGGAACCGGATAGCTATGATTTTAGCTTTAGCGGCTTGAAATCGGCAGTACTAGCGGTTATTAATCAGACGAGAATGAAAGGTTTAGTCCTGAATGAGGCGGCACTTGCTCGCGGATTCCAAGAGTCAGTCACTGAGGTGCTCGTCACAAAAGCTCTGCGCGCAGTCAAACAATATGGTGCGAAGCAGCTGCTGCTTTGTGGCGGCGTGGCAGCGAATAAGGGCTTGAGGGCAGCTTTAAGTGCAAAGTGCGTGTCAGAACGTGTGCCTCTGCTTATACCGCCGAATTCGCTGTGTACAGATAATGCTGCAATGATTGGAGCAGCGGCTTATTTGAAGCTAAAACGGTCGCAATTCACAGATCTTGACATGAAAGCTGACCCTGGTTTATCGCTTGAGAGCTGGTCAGTGAGCAATATGCCACATTCGTTGGCTGAATAGGGGCTAATAAAAAATATTTTCAATTGGAATTGACAGACAATTTATTAGAGCATATAATAAGCAACAATACTTCAAACTTCAACTTCATACGTTACAAACGCAAAGAACAGGAATAGTAAAGCTTGTCCGGGAATGTCTGAAACGTCACTATGAATGTGCATCATTCATACGTCGTTATGACACAAGAGAGCTGCGGGATGGTGCAACGCAGTCGAAGGATGCTTGAAACTCGCCTGGGAGCGGAACAGTGGAAACGATGGCAGCATGAGTTCATGCTGATAGCCATGCAGGTACATTGTTACGGTTAACCACCGTAATCGGGTGCATGTGAGTCAACATCCGGAGTTGGCCATATGCTTAAGTTGGGCGTCCCTGCTCGTTTGCGAACGTATGGGTGTCAACAAGGGTGGTACCGCGCGGGTCATAATAACCTGTCGTCTCTTGATTCAAGAGATGACAGGTTTTTCTTGTTGTCTTGAAGTGAAGGATTTAACGATTTAATGAGCAGCAACAATCCATATAGAGTAAAAACGCAATGAACAGGAGCAGTAGAACAGTAGGCTGGCAAAACGAATTTCAAGATATGTTCATCAAAAGCAGATGAACGAATTGAAATCGTACAGAGAGCTGCGGGGTGGTGTGACGCAGTCGAAGCTGAGGTTTGAATCTCGCCTGGGAGCGGAACGTGGGAAGCAAGCTGTCATAAAAGACAGTTTTTGTCTACAACGTTACGGTTAGCCGCCGTCATCGGGCATTTAAGCGGGCTCGGTTCCCGCAGCAAGCTATTCAATATTGCCTTTTTTGCAAGGCAGCATTGTTTAAGCTTCTGCAGCAAGAATCGGTCAATTAGAGTGGTACCACGGCAGCGTAAGCGCGTCGTCTCTTACAAGGAGACGACGCGCTTTTTTTTGTACCCAAAAATGAAAAAAATACATCCAAACGAATCCCTAGGAGGAATTAACAATGACAAACGAAATGAAAAAAATCCAAATTTTTGATACAACTCTTCGTGATGGCGAGCAGTCACCAGGTGCTTCAATTGATCCTGAACGTAAAATTATTATTGCACGCCAGCTTGGCAAGCTTGGCATTGATGTTATTGAGCCAGGTTTCCCGGTTTCCAGCCCAGGCGAATTCGCGGCTGTACAGCAAATTTCACGTGAGCTTCAGCATGTAGAGATCGCAGGTTTTGCGAGAGCGGTAAAGGTTGATATTGACGCTGCAGTGAAAGCGACACAGGATGCAGCACGCAGACGCCTTCACTTGTTTATATCCTCCTCCGATATTCATCTTAATCATCAGCTTCGCAAATCTCGGGAAGAGGTCATTAAGATCGCGAGAGATATGGTTGCTTACGGCAAGCAATTCGTAGATGAAATCGAGTTTTCTGCAATGGATTCCACACGATCTGGCAGAGACTTTGTCATTCAGCTCGTTGAGGCGGTTATTGCGGAAGGTGCGACTATCATTAACCTGCCGGATACGCTTGGTTATGCTATGCCAGAGGAAATGAGCGAGCTGTTCCGCGCGGTGCGCAAGCAAGCCAGAGGCGGAGAAACGGTGAGATATAGTGCCCATTGTCATAATGACCTAGGCCTTGCTGTAGCTAACAGTATTTCTGCTATTAATGCAGGTGCCACACAAATTGAAGTGACTGTAAACGGGATTGGCGAACGCGCGGGCAACTGCTCTCTAGAAGAGCTGGTTATGGCAATAGAAACGCGCAAGGATGCTATTCAAGCAGAAACAAACATTAAAATTAGCGAAATTTATGAAACCTCTCGTTTGGTTAGCCGCGCTATGCATTTCCCGATTGCTTACAATAAGCCAATCGTTGGCCGCAATGCATTCCAGCATGAATCGGGCATCCATCAAGACGGTTTGCTGAAAAACCGTAACACGTATGAAATTATGGATCCGGAAGCGATGGGCATTTCGCGGAACATGATTATATTGGGCAAACATTCCGGCCGCCATGCGATTAAACATCGCCTTGCTGAGTATGGCATCGATATGACAGAAGTGCAGCTGCAGGATGTGTACGATAAATTCAAGGAAGTCGCTGATGCTCAAAAAATCGTGACAGATGATGAATTGATTCGTATCGCAGGTGAGCTGACACAGACGCAGCCAGATCCATATGTACTGGTTGATCTGCATGTTCACGCGGGTACGCAGCCTTCACGTACAGCGACGGTTACCATCTGTGAGAATGAGTTTGGTGTAGAACAATCTTATATCGCAATGGGAGGCGGCCCTATTGAGGCAGTGATCCATGCCATTCAACAAGCGATTCCAGTAGCAGCGGAGTTCGAGGATTTGGAGCTTCATTCGCTATCAACTGGCGAGGATGCTCACGGTGAAGCGGTCGTCAGCATTATTCATCAACAGAAACGATTCCGCGGTACATCCATTCATAGTGATATTGTGCTTGCAGCCGCTCAAGCCTATGTTTCAGCGTGCAATCAAGCAGTTATGACGACAGGCAGCAGAGTAGTAGAAGTAATCCAAACTAAAGCTGCCAACTAATTTCTCATAAGGCCAACGGATTGCTTTTCCCATAGTAGAGTGAGTTCTTTCTATTATGGGAATAAGCGCTGCTGTGGGCATAAAACCTCAAGGAGGTATATGTGATGAGTAAAATTATTCAATATTATAATCAGTTTGATGAATGGGGGCGTCTCGATAGAGCGCCCCTTGAGTTTATCGTCAACTGGCATTTTATTCGAAATTACTTGCCTGCGCGTGGACATATTTTGGATAATGGCGCCGGGCCTGGAAAATATGCGATGGAACTAGCTGATAGCGGCTATGATGTCACGTTAACAGATTTGACCCCAAGGCTGGTACAATTAGCCGCTGAGAAGGCAGAGGAGCTTGGGCTGGCAGATCGTTTTAAAGGTTTCCGCGTTGCAGATGCTAGAAGCTTGAGCTCGTTTGCAGATGAGACTTTTGATGCTTCATTGATGATGGGACCGCTCTATCATTTACAGAAGGAAGAGGATCGTGAACAGGCGGTTAAGGAGCTATATCGTGTAACACGGAGCGGAGGTTATGTGTTTATCGCTTTTATGACACGGATTAGACATTTGCTTACTGCTCTTGCTTATCCGCAAAGCTGGAAGCCTCTCGATTCAATGGATGAGATTCAGCAGTTTATGGATTCGGGTGTTTTTAATCATACAGATGAAGGCAGATTCACGGGAGCCTATTACTATGATATCGATACGATTACGCCGTTTATGGAAGCGCAAGGATTTGAAACGGTCAAGTTGATTGGTTCCTCCAGCGTTGCAGGAGCCCTTACAACGGAGCAGTTCGATTATTGGAGGTCTCAGGGAAACAAACAATTCTCTGATTTCATGCAAATGATTTATGATTCTGCTGAAAATATTCATTTATTAGGTTCAGCTTCACATTTGCTTTACATCGGAATTAGAAAATAGCCATAAAAAATTACCAAAATTAGTGTTGTGCACAAAGTTATCCACAATGAGGCTTCATTTTGTGGATAAAAGAGTGAAATGCCCGAAAACACTGGATTTACGAAAGATCAATATTGTGAACGGAAAGGGGATATTATTTGCGGGGTATAACTGTGGATAATGTGTATAACGTGGATAAAATAAATAAATGTAAGAAATTGTACCTATAAAACGACGGATTCCGCTAAAATGCTACTCTTATACGTAGGTACTATCGACAGAATTAACTAACAATTTATACAGAACTGTTGATATCTCTGTGGATAATGGTGATTGGTTGTTTATAGCAGCTTTTGGAATCATTAGTAAGCTTCCTTTTGTTTTGCGCTAGCATTGCGGTCACGCAAAAAAATTGCGTGAATTACTAGACAGGTTTTCGGTGAAAAAGTTAACGGTATGCGTTATCTTGAAACTATGACGCATACCAAAACATAAATCTCACCTTATAGCTTTTAGTGATAGGCAATGCTTAAGTGTGAATGGAGGTTAACCAAGGAATGGATAAGCAAACGATCATTCAGGTAAGCTCGGTCAGCAAGTACTATGGTGCGAATAAGGCAGTAGATCAGGTTTCCTTCAAAGTAAACGAAGGTGAAATATTCGGTATTATCGGTACGCACGGCGCGGGAAAAACGACGCTGCTAGAGATGCTAATGGGGATTCGTATGCCCGATCAAGGCAGTATACGCATCTATGGACATGATGTGGTGCTGGATGCAGAAAAATTGAAGGAAGACATCGGAATTCATCTGCAAAGCACAACCTTAGTAGATAAAATGAATGTTCGAGAGGCAATGGAGCTTTTCCAAGGTTTTTATAAACGGAAAAATAATTTGGATCACATCATTGAACAGTTTGGGCTTAGTCCATATTCGGATAAACTAGTTAAACGTTTATCAGGCGGTTGGAGACAACGTACGGCACTAGCTATCGCATTGGTGAACGATCCAAAAATCATATTTTTGGATGAACCCACAACAGGACTGGATCCGCAAGCCAAACGTGATTATTGGTCACTGCTGCAGATTCTTAGACAACAAGGGAAAACAATTATTGTCGCTTCTCATGATATGGAGGAAATTCAGCGCAATTGCGATCGCGTATGCGTGATGCGCAAGGGAGAATTCATTACTTGCGATAACCCGTCTACACTTATTGCACAGCTGCCTGGTGGCGGCATGACAATGGAAGCCGTTTATATGCATCACGCAGTTGAGATGAATGGGAGTGTCAGCATATAAGAAAAACAAAAACTGAAAGTATGTTTATTGCACATGTATTCCTCAAGGAGGGCTTTTTAGTAAATGGATCATCGAGATCGCATCGAAAGTCCGTCAGTCGAGCGCAGAAAACTATTGGAGAAGAGAATGGAGATGATTACAAACTTAATCAGTCAAATGAATGAGGGGGAGAGTCAGAAGCAAGAAGATCAAAAGCAAAAAAAACAAAAGCGCAGAGGCGACTGCAACGGCATAAGGACACTACATCGGATAGGACGATTCGTAACTGTATTTCAGCGTATGTTTATGTAACGATTTAGTAGTATAATATAATGATCTTGATTTGGCGGAGGATCGATTGTGAACGATTGTATTCCACTCATTGGTCAACACATGCGTTTATTGGTTCAGCGTTTCTTTACAGCTGAGCCTCTTGCACGTTATGCAGAGCAGTTTATTGCGGACAAGCTTGAAGAGACGATTCGATTTGGTCAACTGACGGTTATTCATTACCGCATGTTTGGCGGAAAAGGCGAAGACCCCATAAAAGCAGCTGCTGCAGTCGAACTATTTATTTTGGCGTCGGATATATTGGATGATTTGCAGGATCAGGATGTTCCAAGCAAGCCTTGGATGAAAGTCCCAATGCCTATTGCCATTCATATAGCATCCTCTCTACTAACCTTGTCGCAGCAAGCAATGTTAAGCAGCACATCTAATCATGAGATTCGATTGGCACTCACAGAAATGATGAATGCGCAGCTTCTGAAGGCCGCAAATGGTCAAATGCTTGATATTATGAATGAAATGAACGACGAGGAATCCTATTTGGATGTCGTAAAACAAAAGTCTGCTACGCTTCTTCAACTAGCGTGTATGGCTGGCGTAATGTTGGCTGGTCGCCCTTGGAATGAAATCGTTGCAGAATATGCGCTAGAAATAGGTGTTTCAGCTCAAATTCAGAATGACCTCCGAGATTTGCTGCGATGGGATGAAAAAAGTGATTTTCTTCAACGTAAATGCACCTTGCTTACTCTGTATTTAATAGAAGGAGAAGCAGAAGAGGATCGCTGGATTAAAGAGTATTTTGAGGGTCGGTTAACTTCCGAAGAAATTGCGATGAAAAGAGAGCTTTTTCTTGAAACCTGTGAAAGAACAGGAACTATACTATATGGCTCTGTCATGAGTCGGATGCACTATAATCGCTTTGAGGAATTAGTAGACTCCATACAGGAAATAAGTCCTTGGAAAGCGGAATTTTTGCACATAATAAACTCTAAAAATGCATAACAACAAACCACGCAAAACGTCTTTCGGTAAATACGAATCACTTTTGCGTTTCCTGTCGTATCTATTCCTGTTATAGTAGAGAAGAAGAAAAGATTACTAATATAGTAGTAGAGAAGCGGAGGAGTTAATATGTTAAAAGAAGCTATTCGTCAGTTGGTAAGCAACACTGAAAAAATGTCTATGGCTATGGGTGGACAAATGCAAGTAGCAGGTGTTTCAGTTGCTGAACAACGCGCTCTTCTTGGCGAACTAAAGAACAAAAACGAAAAAAATAGCGGCTACGCATACATGTGGAATTAGCATACTGATTTGTAGGGAAGGAAGAGGAGTGCATGAGACCTAACTTATTTAACCGAATTGTTGCAATCCTCTTCCTGTTTGTCTTGTTAGGTTCTGTTTTATATTTAACCTCGGTAATCGTAAGAATTCCTTCAATCGGTGCTGTACTAGTGGAGGAGCCAGGTAATCGTTATTTTGTTAAGTCGATAGAACCAGCCGGACAAGCGGATGTAAAAGGTATTGAAATAGGCGATCAGATTTTAGAAATAAACGGTGATTCAGTACAGGATTTTGAGTATGTAAAGAAATATAATTCAATTGAATCCGCAGATTACGTTCTTGTTTTACATAAGGATAAAGTTACACAGAAAATTGAGTTTCCCAAGGGGTGGACAGGCGACCATTCGTTATGGGAGCTGCTGATTCAGTTGTATATCCCTGGTGTTTCACTCATTATTTTTTGTGCGTTTTCAGGATTTTTGTATGCAAAACGAAGGAATGATAAGGCTGTAATCATTCTTATTTTGTTTTTTATTTCGATTGGCTTAAGTTACTATAGTTCTGCAGCATCAAGTCGAAGCGATTCTGTTGGGCTTACTATTATTTATTTGGTTCTACCCAACATACCATTGCTGTTTATGAGCTTCATGAACATTTATTTAAAGCGATTCGATGTTCATTTTATTAGTAAATCAATATTGAACACTCTATATGGGATTGTGGGTTTTGTAGGGATCATAAGCTTAATTTATATCTGGACAGATTTAGCGTCAAATAACATCTATACCTATATTCAAATAGCCTATAGCAGTTCTGTGCTGATAGGTAATTTTGTATGCGTTTATATGCTTGTGCGAAAGTTTATAAAGCATCGGCGTACAAAGCTGCATTCTCTGTTCACCATTACGTTGATCTCGCATCTAGTTGCTTTTACTCCGTTTGCATTAATGAACTTGCTGCCTCAAATTATTGGCAAGGACCAAGTTTTTCCAGCCGCTTTTACTGCGCTATTCCTATTCTTATTACCTATCGTTTATTTCTATCTGTCTACCTCAAATCAATTATTTGATATTGACTTTATTCTAACTAGATTTAAATATTATACGGCGCTAGCCTTTATTCCAGCTGTCATTGTGGCGGCACTTGTAGCGTTCGTATTACTAGGAGAGAACAATCCGTCATGGTCCGCGTGGTTTGGCRTATTTTTTGTCATTTACATCGGAATGACGTTGTTTTTATATGGGAAGGAACAAATTGATCAAAGGTTCAGACCTAAGCTCTTTAAGGCGATGTATAGTTATCAGGATAGTCTGGATCGTTTCTCGCGAAAAATCGCTAGAGTAATGAAGCAAAGCGATTTGGAAGCTGTGCTCAAACAAGAGATTAGTGATCTGCTGCCAGTTAGTCGGATTACTTTTTTACTTATTGAGCAATCGGAGAATACCGTATACCCGATGGGCGATCATCCTGAGGAACTTATTACTGCTGAGTTTTTGCTCGGAACTGTAAATTCCTTACAGGTGGGCGAGTTAATCGAGCTGCCTTATGGACTCGGTCTTGTAATCGGCAGACAACGGTCTAGGTATCATATTTTGTGGATCGGCATGAAAACCAATCATACGCGCTTTAATTCGGACGAGCTTCGTTGGCTTAAGACGATGTCCAATTATTCCAGCATCGTATTTGAGAATCTATATTTAATTGAAGGTTTAATTGAGGATTTAGAGTCGGAGGTTCGCAAAGAGCATTCAACTTCACCATGGGTGCTGCGCCTTCTATTCTGTTTGTCTGAGAACGAGAGAAGAAAACTTGCTGCTGACTTGCATGACTCAGCGCTGCAAGATCAGCTGCTTTGGTACCGGAAGCTTGAAGCCATTATGATGGACTATCCGATTTCGAATAGTTTGGGACGCGAGCTGGAGGATATTAAAGAAGGATTACTCGATGTTATCCATCAAATTCGTGAAACTTGTAATGAACTGCGTCCACCGCTTTTGAAGGAGATGGGAGTAGTCGAGGCTGTTGAATCGATTATCGAGCATACTCAAATGCGTGTTAACTTTGCAGTGGATTTTCGTGCAAAATCATTTAATCGTCCGCTTAACGAGGAACAAATTACGGCGATTTACCGGATCGTACAGGAATTGCTGCGTAATGCGGACAAACATTCTCAAGCTAAATTAGTTGTTCTTGAGCTTGAGCTGCGCAAAGGAACGATATATTTCCGATATCAAGATGATGGTGTCGGTATGGATGTAAATCAAATGAGTGTTTCTTTTGAACATATGGGCTTGTCAGGCATTAAAGAGCGGGTGACTGGTCTGGAAGGTGACATATCATTTTATTCGGAAAGCGGTAACGGCTTAGAGGTTGTCATCTTGCTGCCAGAGATCATGACAGCCGGTAGATCGGAGAGGGGTATATCGCGTGATTCGTATCTTATTAGTTGATGACCATCCTTCTGTCGGAGAAGGAACCAAAACAATGATTGAGCAAGACAGCGAGATGTCGGTATCGGTCGTTTTGTCCGCCATTGAAGCGCTCGATATTGTACAAATCCAGCAATTTGATCTCATTTTATGTGATTTGAATATGCCAGGCATTAGTGGATTGGAATTAACGAAACGTCTTATTCAACAGGATCCGGAGCGCAAGGTTATTATTTACTCGGGCTATGAGATTGGCTCGCATTTTAACTTGCTGATTGAATCAGGCGTCTCTGGTTTTATTTCCAAGACAGTATCAAGAGAACAGCTTCATAATGCGATTCGATGTGCCATGAGAGGGGACACGGTTATTCCGATCACCTTGTTAAAGCAGCTTAGAAGGCATGAAGTAACGATCGGACGGACAGAAGTAGCTGTTGAAGATGTGTCGATTAATGAGAAAGAACAGACCATATTACATGAAGTAGCCACTGGAATTAGCAATAAAGAATTGGCAGCTATGCTTCATGTTAGCCAGCGGAATGTCGAATATCAGCTGTCGCGTATATTTGATAAACTCAACGTGCGGTCCCGTTCGGAAGCAATTAAGGAAGCACAGCGTTTAGGCTTGATCAGCTTAGAACAATACTAGAATTAGGTTAGATAACTCTAGTTTGTTTAGGTGGTTAAGTAGGATAGGAATGAATAAAACCGGCAGCTAAAGGATTATCCTTAAGCTGCCGGTTTTAATTGATTTACGAATTGATTTACGAAACTTACATGTATTGTTCCCATTCCTCATATGCGGCCGATAGTGAGGTTTTAACAGCTTCAATGGCAGCTTGAATTTCTTGTATACGGATGTAATCATTAAAAATCGCAGGATCAGTAAGCTGTAATTCCAAATCGGTTATTTGCTGCTCGAGCGTAGCGATTTCCAGTTCTAATTGTTCAACTTTACGCTGACGTGTACGTTCTTCACGTTTTGCTTGCTTGTCCGCCTCATAAGAGTTGGCAGGTGAAATGTCGGATACGGCTGTTGTTTTTGAGTTTGAAGCCTGTTTTGACAGTGCTTCGAGCCGTGCTTCTTCGATTTCACTTTTTTTCTCTATCATTTCGTCATAATTTCCTAGGAAATGATCAGTACCTGACGACTTTAGTTCGACAATTCGTTCAGCCATCTTGTTTAGGAAGTAACGATCATGCGAAATGAAGAGCAAGGTTCCTTCATAGTCAAGCAATGCAGCTTCAAGAACTTCTTTGCTAAATAGATCGAGATGGTTGGTAGGCTCATCCAAAATAAGGACATTGGCCTCTGCAAGCATAAGCTTCGCTAGAGATACACGTGCCTTCTCACCGCCGCTAAGGGAAGAAATTCGCTTGAGTACGTCTTCGCCGCTAAATAAGAAGTTGCCGAGCACCGTACGAATACGTGCCTCCTCCATATGGGAGTAGCTGCCCCAGACCTCTTCAAGAACAGTATTTTGGCCGTTCAGCCTCGTTTGTTCTTGGTCATAGTAGCCGAGTTTGACGTGAGTTCCAAACTTAATTGTACCTGTTGTTGGTTCATTTTGACCGACAATAACCTTTAGCAGTGTTGATTTCCCAATCCCGTTCGGACCAATTAATGCAACGGTTTCACCACGAGTGAGCTGGAAGGATACATTTTTAAAGATAGGTGTGTCCTTACCCGGGAAAACAACGGAAACCTCATTAACAGCAAGTACGTCTTTGCCTGTCGAACGCTCGATTTCAAAAGTGAAATGAGCTTTTTTCAAATCACCTTGCGGCTTGTCCAGGCGATCCATTTTGTCCAAAGCTTTCCGTCTGCTTTGTGCACGTTTGGTCGTTGAAGCTCGAACAATATTTCGTTGAACAAATTGCTCCATACGCGAAATTTCGTCCTGCTGTTTTTCGAATTGACGCATATTGATTTCGTATTCGGCAGCTTTCAGCTCCATATAGCGGCTGTAATTTCCAGTATACCGCTTGGAGGTATGACGCTCGATTTCGATAATTGTTTGAGCAAGAGCATCTAGGAAGTAACGGTCATGGGATACAACTAAGATGGCACCCGAATATCCGCGCAAATAGGACTCTAGCCACGTTAAAGTCTCAATGTCGAGATAGTTGGTAGGCTCATCAAGCATGAGCAGATCTGGTGCTTGAAGCAATATGCGAGCGAGTGCGAGCCGTGTTTTCTGGCCGCCACTTAATGTTGATATTAAAGTGTCAGCTGGAAATGTTCCGAAACCCATACCGTGAAGAACACTGTTAATGCGCGTGTTGACCTCGAAACCGCCTTGCTCGCGGTACCAATCTGAACGCTTGGCATAACGATCGAGTATGGCTGTATAACGTTTCTCATCCTGATGAAGTTCGGGATCTGCAATTTTCACTTCAAGATCACGAAGCTCTTGCTCTGCTTCAATTAGATGTGAGAAAACGGCAAGCATTTCTTCACCAATCGTTCGATTGGATTGCAATCCGCTATTCTGTGCGAGATAACCAATTTTAGTTTCTTTGGCTTTATGAATAGCGCCAGAATCTGCGGACATTTCGCCTGCAATGATTTTGAGCAGTGTAGACTTGCCTGCACCGTTCACACCTACGAGACCAATACGTTCTCGTTCCAGCACTTGCATCGAAATATTGGATAATACGACATTTACGCCGTAGCTTTTTGTTACGTTAGAAACCTGCAGCAGCATTTTGAAACCTCCAACAAATAAATGGTAAAGAACGAATGCTCATACTACATATTAGTGTACCATAAACGAGCGCTAGCATTGGCGAAAGTTGCACAACAATGTTAAACTACAATTAATGAAAGAAAATGATGGGAACTAGAATAGGTGAATGCTTTTGGTTGAACCAAATCAACGGGGCGATAAGGCTTACATACGAAGTCAGATAACGATAAAACGAAATAAATTACCAGTCGAGCAGCGGCGATTATGGTCAGAAGCAGCTTGCACGAACGCAATGGCTTTTATTGAAAGCCATTCGGTCGGCGCGTTTATGGTGTACGTGTCTTTTCGGAGCGAGCTTGATTTATCGGGTCTCATTGAATGGGGCTGGCGAACAGGGCGAGAAGTCATTGCTCCAAGATGCATCGCAGCAGATCGTTCCATGGAGCTCTATACCTTGCGGAGCTGGGATGATCTGATACCTGGTGCATATGGGATTATGGAGCCGAATCCGAATACGGCGCAGCCTTTTAAGGAAAATTGTGAACTGGGTGTTGTGTTTGTGCCGGGACTAGCCTTTGACCTTCAAGGGGGCCGGCTTGGTTATGGAGGCGGTTATTATGACCGATTTGCTGAATCCTCTCAAAACAATGCTTCAAAGCCGTACTGGCTTGGAATAGCGTTCGAGGCGCAGCTCATTGATGAGGTGCCTCTCGAGGGGCATGATTTGAAAATGGATGGCTTGATTACTGAAAAAAACATGTATTTAGTTTAGAGGAAATGCAGCTGAATGATTGCCAAGCGAGCTATGAACGTTAAAGGCGAACCGTTCATTAGCGTTAGAAGGAGCGTTTGAGGTGGAGTTGACACATTTTAACGAGCAGGGCCGGGCGCGAATGGTAGACATCTCTGACAAGGAAGTCACTTCCCGCACGGCAGTCGCTCAAACTAGGATAACGATGAACCGAGATACATTAGAACAAATTAAGGCTGGCAAGATTGGGAAGGGCGATGTACTGGCTGTAGCTCAGGTTGCTGCAGTTATGGCTGCCAAAAAAACGTCAGATTGGATTCCAATGTGCCATCCGCTACCGCTCACAGGCATCAATGTGGTTTTCAGCGATAACGGAACGGATGAGCTTTACATAGAAGGTACAGTAAAGACAACAGGAAAAACCGGCGTGGAAATGGAAGCACTGACAGCCGTGTCTGCCGCAGCTCTAACGGTCTACGACATGTGCAAAGCGCTGCAAAAGGATATGGTTATCGGTCCTACGCAGCTGGTTTCAAAAACGGGCGGAAAAAGCGGCGATTATCGAATTTCGTCAAACCCATGAGCGAAATAGGAATGGGAGGAATGGTAAATGCGGTGGAAAGTAGCAATTTTGACAGCAAGCGATAAAGGATCACGTGGAGAACGTGAGGATACGAGTGCCCAGGTTATCCGTGAATTGGTTGAGGAAGAGCTGGGTGGAGAAATTATTGATTATCGGATTGTACCGGATGAGCAGGATGAGATAATGGCAGCCATCATAGAAATGACAGAGTACTTCCATGCGGATCTTGTGCTTACGACGGGCGGCACAGGTCTTGCAGAGCGCGATGTTACGCCCGAGGCAACGCTCAAGGTTATTGACCGTGCTGTTCCGGGAATAGCGGAAGCGATGCGCATGGGCGCTCTCCAAAAAACAAGAAGAGCAATGCTCTCAAGAGGCGTCTGCGGCATTAGAGGCAGCTCATTAATCGTTAACCTGCCTGGGAGCCCAAAGGGCGTACACGAGAGCTTAATGGCGATCATGGATCAATTGCCGCATGCTCTGGGCATTTTATCCGGAGAACTGGGGGAACATAGCGTATGAGTCAGCAGCAGCATCATGCTAAGAACGGAACAGAACAGCATGGATCGACTACGCTAAGAGAAGTTTCCGTATATGATGCGATCGGGCTGCGACTGGCTCATGATTTAACGCGAATTATCCCAGGTCAGTTTAAGGGTCGATTGTTCAAAAAAGGTCATGTTGTGGTAGAAGCAGACATTTCTAATCTGCTTGATATTGGCAAGGAGCATATCTATATTATGGAGCTTGGAGAAAACGAGCTTCATGAGGATGATGCAGCCATTCGAATGGCTGAAGCGTTATATGACGAGAAACTCATTCTTTCAGAGCCGCATGAGGGCAAGGTAAGCATTAAAGCAAACCAGCTAGGCCTTGCGGAGATTGATAAGGCATTAGTTGATGCCATTAATGAGCTGGGTGAAATTGCATTAGCGACGATTAAGGCAAAAACAGTCGTTAAGCCGGGTCAAGCGCTGGCTGCAACAAGAGCCATTCCGCTTGTCGTACCCAAATCGAAGGTGGAGACGGTGGAGAGGCTTGCAGCAGAATACCGTGAAGCGAATGGCGGAGCTTCGCCGCTGCGGGTTCGCCCTTTCCGTAAATTTCGTGTCGGTTTGTTGACGACAGGCGGCGAAGTTTTTAACGGAAGAATTGAAGATAAATTTGGTCCGGCAGTAAGAAGCAAGCTCGAGGAGCTTGGATCAGAAGTTGCAGAGCAGCGATTTGCACCCGATGATCGACAAACAATTGTCAAGGAAATACACTATTTGCTTGCACAACGTTATGATATGATACTAGTGACTGGCGGAATGTCGGTAGATCCCGACGATCGCACTCCTGGAGCCATAAAGGAAACAGGTGCGGATATCGTAAGTTATGGAACTCCGATGCTGCCAGGCTCAATGCTGCTTATTGGTTATTTAAACGGAGTGCCGATAATGGGGCTTCCAGGATGCGTCATGCATGATCCATATACATCATTCGATGTGCTGCTGCCGCGGATTTTAGCGGGAGATACGATTGTTCGTGAAGATATTGTCAGCATGGGATATGGCGGCTTAAACAGCTGTTAAGTATGAGCTGCTTAATGATGCTGCTACATAAAATTACGAGGAGGTTGGCAAATGTCAGGAATTGGTGCAACAGGTGTTATACTGCTCGTGTTGGTTGCTTTGCTACTATTTGGACCAAACAAGCTTCCAGAACTTGGACGTGCATTCGGACGGACATTGCGTGAGTTTAAATCCGGAGCAAGAGAGATCATGGATGATGATGATCGTGACCGTGATCGCAAGGACAAAGATTCGAGCCGTGTTGAAGTAAGTCGCTCGGAAAATAATGATAAAGACAATAAGCGGCTGCCGGATTAATCGGGCCCGCTTTTTTCTTGAAAAAAAGGTTTACCGCTAGGCGAAGGAGGTATCGTGCAGGTGGGATCGGAAGGAAACAGCAAATCGGAGCATAAATCACGTAAAGCGCTTCTTCGTGAAGAAGGGTTGATGCCGCTTTTGGAGCATCTTGGCGAGCTGCGCAAGCGTATCATTTACGTGCTTATTATTTTAACGTTAGGCTTAGTCGTCGGACTTATATTTGCACAGCCTACCTATAACTTTCTAATGAGCCAGAAGCCTGCTAATACAATTTCGTTACATACGTTTTCCCTTTGGGATGGCATTGGCATGTATATGAAATTTGCATTTGTCATCGCTTTAATTATTTCTTTGCCTGTTATTGCATATCAGCTATGGGCATTCGTAAAGCCGGCTTTGCGCAAGAACGAGCAGCGTTCCACACTTAAATATGTTCCGTTTGCACTAATCATGTTTTTAATTGGATTGGCGTTTTCTTATTTTGTCGTCTTTCCACTCGCTTTTAATTTCACAAGAACAGTATCACAACATTTAAACCTTGAGGAAACATATGGTATCGCGCAGTATTTTACGTTTATGTTTAATCTGCTCATTCCGATATCGCTGTTATTCGAACTGCCGCTAGTCATCATGTTTTTGACAGCTATTCGTTTAGTGAATCCACAGCGGCTGCGCAAAATGCGCCGTCTAGCCTATTTCATCATGGTGCTTATCGGAGTTATGATTACGCCGCCGGATTTCATATCGGACATATTAGTGGCAATCCCATTACTTGTTCTATATGAGATTAGTGTGTTYTTATCAGGCTCGGTACACAAAAAGCAGCTTGCCGCTGATGCAAAATGGGAAGCGGAGTATGGCGAGTCAATGTCTGAAGCATAGGAAGAAGAAGGGGAATGTCCTCTTCTTCTTTTTTTAATATAAGAAGCTTATAAAGGGCTTATATTTCTCCGTCAAAGCTTCATCAGCATCTAGAGGACGCCGAAGGCGAGTTTGCGTGGTTGACAAAAACATCATTTCCGCATAATATTTAAACAGTTGTTTAAAACAATTGTTTAAATAGAGAAAACGGGAGTGGATCATATTGAAAAATGCACTAATTGCTTTTATGAAACGTCCAACGACTATCGTTGGCATATTTACGGCAATCATGTTCCAGGTTATTTTTTCGGTCATTTGGATGACAGGTTATAACGGTGTTACGGACCGCGTACAAAATTTGCGTATTGCTATTGTCAATGAAGATGCACAGATGGGACAGAAGATTGCTGGCAACCTTGTTCAGAACTTGCCTTTTAACATGAGTGAAATCAGCAGCATTGACGAGGCGAAGCAGCAGCTGAATGAGCGTGAACTGCAGATGGTCGTATGGATACCGGCGGATTTCTCTCAGAAGGCTTCAGCAGCCGATGGTACAGCCTCCATTCAATATGTAATAAACGAATCAAATCCAGCACTGATTAAAAGTATTATGAGTGGTGCAGCCGGACAAATAACAGCAGAAGTAAATAAACAAGCCGTAACGGGCGGCATTCAAACGGTACTTGGCAACATGCAGCTGCCAGCAGAGCAAGCTGGAGCAGCGGCACAAGGATTGTCAGAACGTGTTAAATCTGAAATTCAGTCAACGAACGTGATACAAGGAATGAACAATCAGATGGTTCCGATGATGCTGGTGCTTGCTTCTTATGTCGGTGCGATGATCATGGGTATGAATTTTGAGCAATCTTCCCTTTCACTAGGAGCAACAACAAGCAGATGGAAACGTTTCGGTGCAAGAAGCGTAATTAATGTAGGAGCAGGTGTCATTGTTTCGTTAGTAGGTTCTTCCTTGCTTGCTGCATTTGGCGGTCAGATGGAACAAGGATTCCTTCATATCTGGCTGTTCCAGCTGATGTTCGTATTAACATTTATATTCGTTTCTCAAATGTTTATTTACCTGTTTGGTTTAAGCGGCATGCTGTTCAATATTATTTTATTGTCGGCACAGCTTGTTACCTCTGGTGCGATCGTACCGCGTGAATTGTTATCCGACTTTTACGTCAAGCTTGGTGATATTCTTCCAGCGACGTATGCAGTTGAAGGTACGATGAATATTTTGTTCGGCGGCCCAGCTGCTACAGCTGACTCTTTGTCACTGAGCGTTATTGCAGTCGTTGCCTTTGCGGTTAGCGTAGTTGCGGTTGCGCTGAAGCGCCAAGCCGCTCCTGCAGTACAGCCTACAGCAGTTATTGCAGGGCAAAAAAGATAATTCAACTGCAGTTTGCTGTTGGTTTAGAAGTGGTTCAAAATAAAAGATATTGTTTTTATGGGGGCCCGTCATGACAACAGGAGATGCGGATATTAAAATTAGAATATTGTCAGCTGCCAAAAAGCTGTTTGCGGAAAACGGCTTCGATAAAACGACCGTTAGGCAAATATGCGAAGAGGCTGGAGCTAATGTTGCGCTCGTCTCGTATCATTTTGGCGGGAAAGAAAATATGTTCTATGCTTTATTTGATTATTATTTTCCAAACAATCAAATTGCCGAGCTAGACCCAATGCAGATAGATCCGGTAGAGGGAGTTAGACTTATTGTTCGTGAGGTAACTAATTTCCGCTACAGCGATTATCAATTAATTAACATTATTCAGCAAGAAGTTATCATGAACACGGATCGAATTGAGAAGATACGCAAGCATGTGATGCCGATGTGGGGGAAGCTCCGCTACTGGCTCAAAGAGGGTCAGGAGCAAGGTTTATTTCAATTCAACTCCTTAGATAACACCTTGTTTTCCATTATCGGTACGTTGCTCTTTCATCGGAATAGCCAATACTGGGCTATCTTGCATGAAGAAGAACGTTCATCACAGGAAGCGATCGTCGAGGATTTAACCTTATTTATTTTGGGTGGATTGTACTATAGAGGCGAATAGCTGAAAACCATGAAATACCGTGCGCGAGAAATCGCCGTACGGTATTTTTTTGTTACAGCCTTCTGCTATTCATAAACTACTGGTACAATTTAGGTGCAAGGATTATGAAAGTTTGGAGTTTCAAGCATAATGCCCGTTTAGTATAAAGCCAGCAGCTGCTGAGGCAGAATAGGAGCGAGATTATACAAATGAAACGTGAACGGATACAGGAAATTTTGGAGCAGCGTAGGAAAAAAGGGCTGACGCTTCTTGCCTCAGGCGGTGAAATCCAGAAGCCCAGTTCGCAAATGTGGAATCAGTCCATTAATGAACAGCTCCTTGAAGAGATTAAAAGGGATGCCGATCGCTTCATGCTTACCCCTGATCCCGAGCTCACTTACTCTCTATTTCGTGTTTATGGAGATACGGGAGAGCGCTTAGCTTATGAAAGAGTATATTTTGAGAGGCGAAAAAGATTGAATTCGTATGTCATTATGGCGCTGCAGGAGCCGGAAAATGCAGATTACGAAGTTGCCGCTCTTAATGTGATCTGGTCGGTTTGCAATGAGTTTACATGGTGTTTGCCTGCTCATTTTAATGAAGGATCAGACAGGCTGGACATCGATTTATTTTCGGCGGAGACTGGGTTTGCACTAAGTGAGATTAAATTGTTATTAGGCGACCGTTTACCGGTTATGCTGCACAAGCGTATAGAGACTGAGGTAGAGAATCGCCTATTCCGTCCTTTTTTGGAGCAAGGCCCATATGGGTGGGAGACAGCGGATCACAATTGGGCGGCTGTATGCGCAGGTTCGGTTGGGGCAGCGGCACTTTATCTCATTGAGGATTCGCATAGGCTGTCGCAAGTGCTGGAACGTGTGCTTCATTCGCTTGATTGTTATTTGAGTGGATTTGGCGATGACGGCGCGTGTGCGGAAGGTTATTTATATTGGCAGTATGGTTTCGGGTATTATGTATATTTTGCTCAGATGTTAAAAAGGGCAACAGATGGAGAAATCAACTTATTTGCTTCGAATAAGGTGAAGGAGATTGCACTTTTTCAGCAGAAATGTTTTACGGGAAGCAGCACGGTCGTTAACTTTAGTGATTCGCGTCCTGAAAGCGGTATATTTATGGGGCTCAGCTGTTGTCTGCATCAGGAGTTTGCAGAGGTCATTGTACCGGATGCGAGCCTTAGAGCGGAGTATGCTGCTGATCATTGCGGACGCTGGGCGCCGGCGATTCGTAATTTGATGTGGGTAAAAGAAGAATGGATGGCGGCGACTGAAAGTAAAACGATCTGGCCTGCCGAGTCCTATTACTTATCTGATGTGCAGTGGCTTCTGTCTAGACATGCAAGCGAGAACGGCGGCAACTACAGCTTTGCGGCAAAAGGGGGCCATAATGAGGAGCCTCATAACCACAATGACGTGGGCCATTTCATCTTACATGCGGATGGACAAGCTTATTTAGCGGATTTGGGCAGCGGAAAATATACGGCGAAATATTTTGGCCCGGAACGGTATTCGATTTGGTGCAATGGCTCTCAGGGTCATTCGGTTCCTATTATAGACGGCTCTCATCAGCAAAATGGGGCTGCTTTTCGAGCAGCAGTTATGGAAGCGTCAACAAATGCGAATATGGATAAGTTTGCGCTGGAAATCAGCTCGGCGTATGGCCATTCCAAGCTGGAGCGAATGGAGCGCCGATTCCTATGGGAAAAGGAAAAGCTGCCGCGCCTGACGCTGTCGAATACGATTTGGATGATGCCAAATGGAGAAGAAGCTGATGCTGAACGGCAAGTTACAGAGCGGTTCATTACGTTTCTTGTTCCTGAGCTGGCAGAGGAAGGTCGAGTAGTTTTAACAGGACAACGCCAATTGTTCATTAATTATGATCATCAGGTTTGGAAGCCGGTCGTTACCGCAAGGAGCGATATCGATCATTATGGCGTTGAGCGATTCTGGTATACGCTTGATTTTGAATGGAAAGCAGCAGCAGTTGAAGTGCCGTTGATTGCAAATTTTATTTTTCAATTTGAATCATAACTACAATATTCGATGCGAGGAGCGAGCAAGGATATGGAGCAGATCAATTGGGCAAATGAAGCTTGGGCAAATGTACATGAGAAGGTTACGAGAACGAGCAATCGGATTGGTGCAAGATTTCCGCATGCAAGCGTCGATGGAACGTATGTGCTGGAGGCGCCTCAGTGGTGGACAGCCGGTTTCTGGCCGGGCTTGTTATGGCTGCTGTACCGTGATTCAGAGTCGAAGGATGATCGATATAAAGATATTGCCGAAGCATGCGAGCAGCAATTGGATGAAGTATTGTTCGGATATGATCGCTTGGATCACGACATCGGCTTCATGTGGTCGCTAACGAGTGTAGCCCGCTATAAGCTGCTTGGTGAAGAGCAATCCCGCAGACGAGCGTTGTTAGCGGCTAGTGTACTCAGCGGAAGATTTAATGTAAAAGGAAACTATATTAGAGCTTGGAACCCATGGGGTGAGGGGGATCGCAATGAGGGCTGGGCGATTATCGACTGCATGATGAACCTGCCTTTGCTCTACTGGGCGAGCGAGACAACGGGCGACCCAAGATTTAAGCATTTGGCGATGGAGCATGCAGATACGGTGCTGGAGCATTTTATACGGACGGACGGTTCGGTTAATCATATTGTAGTCTTTGACCCGCATACGGGTGAATTTGCAAGTGTGAACGGCGGACAAGGCTTTGCACCAAACTCAGCGTGGTCGCGCGGAGCATCGTGGGCAATTTACGGGATGGCGCTCAGCTATCGTTATACGGGCGAGGCTCGGTATTTGGAGGCGGCGAAGCGGGTTGCCCATTTCTTCCTTGCGAACTTGCCTGAGGATTCGGTGCCGCATTGGGATTTCCGTCTGCCTTCAGGTGTAGAACGTTATCTCGACACGTCAGCTGGCGCTTGTGCTGCCTGCGGTCTGCTCGAAATCGCAAGCTCAGTTCCTGGGGAAGAATCGGAGCTATATCAAGCGGCTGGCGAGCGAATATTGCGTTCACTGTACGAGAATTACGGCGCTTGGGATGATGAGGCGGAGGAAGGCTTGATTTTGCATGGGACAAGCCACTACCCAGAGCGGAGAAACATTGACGTGCCGCTTATTTATGGCGACTATTTCTTCGTAGAAGGTTTAGCACGATTAAGAGGGGATTCCTCGACGTTCTGGTAGAGGAGAGGTAACGAACATGCAAATCGAAAGTGGATCACAGATAAACGAAATGCTACCTGTGCGCAAATACTGGCTGGAGCAGATGCTCGCTATTGGCGAACCTGTGCTTAGCGCCCTTGCGGAGCGCCGTCTTAAAGAGAAGATGCCTATAGAAATCGCAATAACTGCTGGAGAGACTGATGATGAGAAAGCTGCCGCTGAACTTAAAGCTGACCGAGCGAAATTCACGCATTTGGAAGCGTTAGGACGCCTTTTATCCGGCATGGCTCCATGGCTTGAGAATAAGCACATTAATGGACACGAAGAGGAGCTGCGAGTTCGTTATGCCGCGCTTGCTCGTGAAGCAGTGGATGCGGGCACTGATCCAGCATCGCCAGACTATATGAACTTCAGCGATGGTTACCAGCCGATTGTCGACGCTGCTTTTTTGGCGCTTGCGGTATTGCGTGCGCCAATAGAGCTTGGTGAAAAGCTGGAGCAGCGTGTGAAAGCAAATGCAATTACGGCGCTGAAGCAAACGAGGTCGAGAAAGCCAGTCTTCTCGAATTGGCTGCTGTTTGCAGCAACGATTGAAGCGGCGCTGCTTAAGCTTGGTGAGCTTGACTGGGACCCGATGCGGATCGATTACGCGTTGAAGCAGCATGAACAGTGGTATTTGGGTGACGGCGCATATAGTGATGGTCCGGATTTCCACTGGGATTACTATAACAGCTTCGTTATTCAGCCGATGCTGGTCGATGTACTTGCCGCAGCAGGTGATGAGCACGAGGAATGGCGAGCCATGCAGGGTGCTGTTGCGAGCCGTTCACGGCGTTATGCAGAAGTGCTTGAGCGGCTAATTGGAACGGATGGAACATACCCGCCAATTGGACGGTCACTTGCCTATCGTTTCGGAGCCTTTCAAAGCCTAGCTCAGCATGCTCTAAATGATGATTTGCCAGCGTCCGTCACAGCACCTCAGGTACGCTGTGCGCTAACCGCAGCGATTCGTAGAACGCTAGAAGTGCCAGGGAATTTTACAGCGGATGGATGGCTTACAATCGGCTTCTGCGGACATCAGCGAGATATTGGCGAGCGGTACATTTCTACGGGAAGCCTCTATTTATGCGCTGCGGTGTTCTTGCCGCTTGGCCTAGCAAGCGAGCATCCATTTTGGAGTGGAGCGGACGAGGCTTGGACTTCTAAAAAGGCGTGGTCAGGACAGGCTTTTGGCATCGATGCGGCTTTGAAGTAAATCTCTACTGATCCTGAGGTCGTTTTAAAAAGAGCAAACGGTCGTATTTCTGCAGGGAAGCAATTTGAGCATTATCGTATTCTCAAGATATAGTTGGCGCATAATAATAGCTTGAGCGAATCACAATGGACGGGCCAATCCGCGTAAAAAAGATTTAGTTCCTTCTGCCTAGTGTAAATAAACGGAAAAATGAAACCAAGCACTTGAAATTAATAACGAAAATGAGTATGATAAAAATAGTTGTTAGCACTTGAAGGTTTCGAGTGCTAACGAGAATATAAGCAGCGACAAATTTTGAAGGAGGCTATTTTCAATGATCAGACCTTTGGGTGAACGCGTATTGATCGAAGCAATCGCGAAAGAAGAAACAACCGCTAGCGGTATCGTATTGCCGGATTCGGCGAAAGAAAAGCCGCAAGAAGGCAAAGTGATTGCAGTTGGAAGCGGCACGCTGAAAGATGGTGTTCGTATTGCTCTTGAAGTTAAAGAAGGCGACCGCGTTCTTTTCTCCAAGTATGCAGGCACAGAAATCAAATACGATGGCAAAGAGTATTTGATTATGAAAGAAAGCGAAATTCACGCGATTTTTGAATAACAACCCGCTTAGGGTCACATAGAAGGCAACACATAAACTAAGCAGTTCTACTTAAACTATTTTGGGAGGTTTCTGTTAATGGCTAAGGAAATTAAATTTAGCGAAGACGCTCGTCGCGCAATGCTGCGCGGTGTTGATGCACTTGCAAATGCAGTTAAAGTAACACTAGGTCCAAAAGGCCGCAACGTGGTACTTGAGAAAAAATTCGGAAGCCCGCTTATCACAAATGATGGTGTTTCCATTGCAAAAGAAATCGAGCTTGAAGATGCTTTTGAAAACATGGGCGCTCAACTTGTTAAAGAAGTAGCTACAAAAACGAATGACGTAGCTGGTGACGGTACAACTACGGCAACAGTTCTTGCACAAGCGATGATTCGCGAAGGCTTGAAAAACGTTACAGCTGGCGCTAACCCTATGGTTATCCGCAAAGGTATCGAGAAAGCTGTTAAAGCTGCTGTTGAAGAGCTTAAAGCAATCTCGAAACCAATCGAAGGCAAACAATCGATCGCACAAGTTGCTTCGATCTCATCTGCTGACGATGAAGTAGGCCAACTTATTGCTGAAGCTATGGAAAAAGTCGGCAACGACGGCGTTATCACTGTAGAAGAGTCGAAAGGCTTTGTTACAGAGCTAGAAGTTGTTGAAGGTATGCAATTTGACCGTGGTTATGTATCTCCATACATGATTACTGACACTGATAAAATGGAAGCTGTCCTAGACAACCCTTACATTCTTATCACTGACAAAAAAATTACGAGCATTCAAGAGATCCTTCCGGTTCTTGAGAAAGTCGTACAATCCGGCAAGCAATTGCTAATCATCGCTGAAGACGTAGAAGGCGAAGCTCAAGCTACTCTAGTAGTGAACAAACTTCGTGGAACATTCACTTGCGTAGCTGTTAAAGCTCCAGGCTTCGGTGACCGTCGTAAAGCTATGCTTCAAGATATCGCTGCTCTAACAGGCGGCCAAGTGATTACAGAAGAGCTAGGCCTTGAGCTTAAATCAACTGGCGTTGAATCACTAGGTTCTGCTCGTCAGATCCGCATCACTAAAGAAACTACAATCATCGTTGACGGCAGCGGCAACTCCGCTGACATCGTTGCTCGCGTGAACCAAATCCGCGCTCAACTGGAAGAAACAACTTCCGACTTTGACCGTGAGAAGCTTCAAGAGCGTCTTGCAAAATTGTCTGGCGGCGTTGCAGTTATCAAAGTTGGCGCAGCTACAGAAACAGAATTGAAAGAGCGCAAACTACGCATCGAAGATGCCCTCAACTCCACTCGTGCAGCGGTTGAAGAAGGTATCGTATCGGGCGGCGGTACTGCCCTCATTAACGTATACAATGCAGTTGCTGCTGTTAAAGCAGAAGGCGACGAGCAAACAGGCGTTAACATCGTTCTTCGTTCCCTTGAAGAGCCGCTTCGCACAATCGCTGCGAACGCTGGTCAAGAAGGTTCGGTTATCGTTGAGCGTCTGAAAAACGAAAAAATCGGCGTAGGCTACAACGCAGCTACTGGAACATGGGTTAACATGTTCGAAGCGGGTATCGTTGACCCTGCTAAAGTAACTCGTTCCGCTCTACAAAACGCAGCTTCCGTTGCAGCTATGTTCTTGACAACTGAAGCCGTAGTTGCTGACAAACCTGAACCTAAGGGTGCAGGCGCTGGCATGCCAGATATGGGCGGCATGGGCGGTATGGGTGGAATGATGTAATAAGGGGATAAACCTTTAAACATCAAGGGTTTTCGTCAGTGAAAATCCTGTTTAACAATATCTTTACTTTGAGACCTCCAGATTATTCTGGGAGGTCTTTTTGCGTTTGTCGAAATTCAACGTGAATAAGGATATTGGAGAAGAGGGAGGTAATCGCTGCCAACGGGGGCAACTGCCTATGTGAATATTAAAGCCAATTTACAAAATGACAATAATGTAACATAGGATCCCTTAATTGTTAGGGGAATCGATGGTTGTTTGCCTATCTGTCTTTTAAGATATAAGAAATAAAGGCAGAGGAGGTGGTGTGAAATGAATTTTTTAGAAGAAAATATTAATTTATTTAGAATGGTAAATGACCTAGGGAAACAATATCCATACTTAAATCCTGCTATGGTTTTCATTGCTGAGTTTATGGTGTATTTCTTGGTTTTAGGTGTTATCTTCATTTGGTTTACTCGAAATAAACAGAGTAGAATGATGATTGTGTGTGCAACCATTACTTTTGTATTTGCTGAAATTATTGGGAAAATAGCAGGCAAATTTCATTCGAATAATCAACCATTTGCTGAGTTGGCAAATGTTAATAAATTAATTGAAAAAGCAGTTGATAATTCTTTTCCAAGCGATCATACCATATTGTTCTTTTCATTTTGTGTATCCTTTTGGTTATTTAGAAAAGGCTGGTGGTTTTTATGGGTTATACTAGCTTCCCTTGTTGGTATTTCTCGTATTTGGGTCGGTGTCCACTATCCAGCAGATATCCTAGTAGGAGCTATTATAAGCATCATTTCAAGCTCAATTGTTTACCTTGTTGTTCCTAAGTTAAGCTTGACTCAGAAATTGCTAGGGGGTTATGCGAAATGCGAAGAATTGCTTCTATCACCACTAACTAAATCGAAAAGGAATAGATCAAAGGATTATTAAGAGGAATAAAGCACATAGAAAAAAGATAATAGATCCAGTCGGTTATCAGGCTGAGAAGCCTATAGGAAAAAATAAAGCCAAAGATAGAACTGTCGTTCTATCTTTGAATCTTTATTGAACAGAATTATTCTAAAATGTCTCTGCGTTTCAGTACATTCTCGACTTTATGCAAATGAGCTTGAATGAGCTGGCTGGCCAGCTCGCTGTTTTGAGCTAATATTGCATTATATATGGATTGATGCTCTTTTAAGAGAAGTGTGGAAGAGGACTTGTCTTCGAAAAACCACAGCTGGCGAGTTTTTCCCATTGTTTCGGTCAGCTTAGAAGTAAGTGAACTCATTAATGTATTAAGCAGCTTATTGTGTGAGGCAGCTGCTATAGCTAGATGAAATTCGATATCCGCATGTTCACTCATTTGTGTATTATTCATTTCCAACGCTTGCTCCATTTGTTCAATAATCTGCTTTAAGTTCTCGAGATCCCTATCATTTCGACGCTCGGCAGCGAATGCAGCACTGCCGCTTTCAAGCCAAATACGAACTTCCAGTATCTCTTTTACACTTTCCGATTCCTCGAATGGATCTCGCGAGTTGCTCTGCAAGGTAGGCAATACTTTATTGACAAAGGTACCTCCGCCATGCTTTACATCTATCCAGCCTGTTGCCTTTAATGCGCTCAATGCTTCACGAATGGTGGAGCGACCTACTCCAAAGGAGGTACTCAAGTCAACTACGGACGGTAGTTTTTGACCAGGATGTAAGAGACCTTCCTCAATTTGTGAGAGAATGGCTCTTCGCACAAGCTCATGTCCTTTTTCAGTTTCTACCTTTATCGGCTGCATAGAGCTTTAAACCTCCCGAAAATAAAACTATAGACTATACTGTACAACTTTATTACACTATAATCAACACAAAGTCATCAGATGACCTGCTCAATTTAGTTATGGAGGAATCGTTCATGTTGAATGAAGCTGTAGTTAAACAATTACGAGAGATTGTAGGGGAAAAATTTTTTCGGACAGATCAGGAGGCGTTAATCGCACATTCCTATGATGGAACGCCGATGTTGCAGGCTTTGCCAGATGCAGTTATTTATCCAGAATCAACAGAGCAAGTTTCAGAAATTATGAAAATAGCTAACAGCAATCTTATTCCGATTGTAACAAGAGGCTCGGGTTCGAATCTTTGCGGTGGTACAGTACCATTGCAAGGCGGAATTGTGATGGTTATGCATCGCATGAATAAAATTATTGAAGTGGATATGGAAAACTTAACGGCTATTGTCCAGCCTGGTCTAATTACTGGACAATTCATTTCACATGTTGAAGGGCTAGGACTATTCTATCCACCAGATCCAAGCAGTATGAAAATTTCTACAATAGGCGGCAATATCGCTGAATGCTCAGGCGGTCTAAGAGGCTTAAAGTACGGAACCACAAAAGATTATGTACTTGGCTTAACTGCTGTGCTGGCAAATGGCTCAATCATCCGTACTGGCGGGAAATTGACTAAAGATGTCGCTGGGTACGATTTGACGAAACTATTAGTAGGCTCTGAAGGAACTCTTGCCGTTATTACAGAGGCGATTCTTAAGCTTGTGCCACAGCCAAAAACAAAGAAAACGATGGTTGCGATGTATAAGGATATTTATGGTGCAGCACATACGGTATCTAAAATTATTAAAAACCAAATTATTCCAGCGACCTTGGAAATACTGGATAATCCAACCATTCGGGTTGTTGATGATTTCGCGAAAATCGGTTTGCCACTAGATATGGCCGCGATCCTCATTATTGAGCAGGATGGTGAACAAGAAGTGGTTGAACGTGATATTGAAAAAATACAGCTTATTTGCAAGGAAGAGCAGGCGGATCGAATTGAGGTAGCAGCGGATCGTGAAGAAGCAGAAAAGCTTCTGACAGCTAGACGCAGCGCATTTACCGCACTTGCTCGCCTGCGCCCGACGACGATACTTGAGGATGCTACTGTACCTCGTTCTAAAATTGCGGAAATGATATTGCGTACAAATGCAATCGCCCAAAAATATAATGTGAATATAGCGACCTTTGGGCATGCAGGTGATGGAAACCTGCATCCAACCGCAACGACTGACGCACGTGACCACGAAGAAGTGCATCGTGTTGAGGAGGCATTTGCCGAAATTTTTGAAGCTGCAATCGAACTCGGTGGCACGATTACTGGTGAGCATGGGGTCGGCGTTGTGAAAGCCCCTTATTTGGAATGGAAGGTTGGGGAAGCGGGAATTGAAGTAATGAAAGGAATCAAAGGCGCTTTCGATCCAATGAATATTTTGAATCCTAGTAAGATGTTTGCTAAGGAAGCGAGGAAACGGGTGGTGGTGCAGCATGGCTAGTACTACAGGAAAACCGGTTATCGAGCATGCTCATCCTCTTGCTCGTACTTTATTAGAGAAGCTTGACTACGATCAGCTAACAAATTGTATGCGATGCGGCTTCTGCTTGCCTGCTTGTCCGACATTCCATGAAACAGGTATGGAGCCTGCCTCTCCACGTGGACGCATTGCGATGATGAAGGCAGCTGTAGATGGACTAATGGTTCCAGACCAGCAGTTCCAAGATCAAATGAACTTATGCTTAGGCTGTCGTGCTTGTGAACCAGCTTGTCCGGCAGATGTAAAGTATGGTCAATTAATTGAACAGACGAAAGAAGCGATCGAGGAGCACGCAACGCATTCATTGCCGATTAAAGGTATTCGCAAGACGGTTTTCAAACATTTATTTCCGAAACGCAGCAGCTTGAAGCTGCTTGGAGGCTCGCTTGCGGTCTATCAAAAATCCGGCTTGCAAAAAGTAGTGCAATCAACCGGTGTAATGAAGCTGTTGCCTAAACAATTATCTGAGATGGAGTCTATCTTGCCATCTGCCAGTTCAAAGGGTGTAGTTGAGCGGCTGGGCACTTTTTATCCTGCGAAGGGTGAACGAATCGCCAAAGTTGCGATGTTTCGCGGTTGTATCATGGATGTTATATTCGCAGATACGAATGTGAATACAGTTGAGCTGCTGTCTGCTGCGGGCTTTGACGTATATATTCCTGAAAGTCAGGTCTGCTGTGGTGCGCTGCATGCTCATAGTGGGGAAATGAATGACGCTCGCGAACTGGCAGCAGTGAATATCGATATATTCAAACAGCTCGATGTCGCCTACATTGTATCCAATGCAGGCGGTTGTGGTGCGCTGCTCGTTGAATATGACCATCTTATGCAGGAAAATAAAAAGTACAGCGAGACAGCAAAATGGTTTGCTTCAAGAGTGATCGATGTCAGTACATTGATTGTAGAAAAGGGACGTGTACCGAAATTTGTACAAAAAGAAAGTTCTCAAGATGCCCGGAAAGTCAAAGTGACGTATCAGGATTCCTGTCATCTGCGCAATGTGATGAAAGGCTCGAGCGCCCCGCGTAAATTAATGAGGGAAGTAGTTAACGCTGAATATGTTGAAATGGGTGAGTCTGATCGCTGCTGCGGCTCTGCTGGCATATACAATGTCGTACAGCCTGAGATGGCGGGTTCCATCCTTGAGCACAAAATGGAGCATGCGAACAACACACAAGCAAGCTATATGCTAACGAGTAATCCAGGCTGTCTGCTTCAAATGAAGCTTGGAATAGAAAAGCATAAGCCTGATCAGACGATGAAAGCGATGCACATCGTTGATTTTTTGCATGATCGGATGATTGTATCAGAGTAACAAATATTAATTTTAAGTTTGCCAAAATGTATTTTGCTATTGTATTAGGTTGTCTAAATTGTTTATGATATTATTTAAGGTGTTAATTAAATCTTGAGTAGGTAGATTATGAGTTTAAATGACAACATATTAATTAAGATTCGTGAAATGAGAGAAAGCTTTACTCCAGTTGAACGATTGGTTGGAGATTACATTTTAGAAAATAAAGAAGAAATCCCTCATTTATCGATTAAGGAATTAGCTCAATCTAGTAAAACAAGTGATGCCTCTGTCCTTCGTTTCTGTAAGACGATGGGTTACAGCGGATACCGCAATTTTATTGTGAGTATCTCCGCTTCTTTGGGCTCTCGTGATGAGGATCCAAAGGCTCAATATACAGATATTCAGCCGGGCGATGATCTCTCGACAATTATTTCAAATATTTCTTTGAATAATTGCAAGTCCATTGAGGATACGCTTAGTGTCATCGACCGAAAAGAAATTGCAAGAGCTGTAGAATTATTATGCCATAGCAAGAGAATTGTTTTCTTTGGAATAGGTGCCTCAGGAATCGTTTGTATGGACGGGGAACAGAAGTTCTCACGAATTAATAAGATGTGCCATGCCTATACGGATGGTCATAGTCAGCTCACAGCAGCAACGTTACTTGAGAAAGATGATGTTGCCATTTTCATTTCCAACTCTGGCGCAACTAGTGATATTATTGATGCACTGATCATTGCTCAAAAGAACAAAGCGAAATGTATTGCGATTACGAAGTACAATAAAAGTGAGCTTGCCGTGCGAGCGGATATTGTTCTTAGTATATCTACACCTGAAATTACAATTCGCAGTGGTGCTATGGGCTCGCGTATTGCTATGCTTACGATTATCGACATCTTATTTGCTGGTGTCGCAAGTGCAGAATATGAGGAAGTAAAAACCTACTTGACAAAAACACATAATATAGTGAAGAAAAAACTGAGATATTAGGTTCTTCTTTAATGAATGGGGAAGAAAGCATTGATCATTGATCAATGCTTTCTTTGTGTATTTCATGCATTTATTTTTATACCTAACATAATACTCACTCAATAGATGTTAGATTAGCTACATGACGAATGCGTTTAATCTAACCATATAATGATTAGTTTAATTCGACAATTGAAGCTTCGCGCACGATTTTAATATGGAAAATGAATGAAAATTGTAAACGAAACGTCTACTGGTTGATTAGAGACTATGTCATTTTATGCTTCATTTGAATTGGAAACAAGCGCATATGACAGCGATTTCTTATTTTGCGAATGCTGTAATAATAGCAATGTAAGCGTTTAACAAAAATTAAAAAAGTACCTTGTAAGCGGTTTGTAAATGTGATATAACAGTGTGTATAGATATTGAAATAAAAAAACGAAATATTATTTATTTATGAAATAATATTTCAAAATCTATTGACGAATTGAGGGCAGTGTATTAATATGAAAAAATAATTCATGTTAATTAACCTCACTTATCTAGTAATTTATATGTGAAATATTGTTAACAAGACGGAGGATGACTATGAATGACTACCTTGCGGGATTAACAACAGAGGCTGTGAATCCAGACACATTAATGATTGATGAATGTACTACGGAGCAAATGGTCCAGTTAATGAATCAACAAGATGCTCTGGTCTCGGCAGCTATAGCTGAGGAAATTCCGCAGATTGCAAAGGCGGTTGATGTTCTACATCATAGGTTGTCTAATGGTGGAAGAATGTTTTATATAGGAGCTGGCACTTCAGGAAGACTAGGTGTTTTGGATGCTTCAGAATGTCCTCCTACCTTTGGTACAGATCCTTCCTTAGTACAGGGCTATATCGCTGGTGGTGATATTGCTTTGCGTAGTGCGGTTGAAGGCTGTGAAGACGATGTTGATGAAGGGATCGCATTAATCGAAAGCATCGGTGTAACAAACAAAGATGTGCTAATTGGGATTTCGGCAAGCGGCAGTGCAAACTATGTTATTGCAGCTTTAACGAAAGCAAAGGAGCTTGGAGCAGCCACTATCGGTGTTTGTAACAACAAAGGCTCAAAGTTTGAACCCATTGTAGATGTTTGTATTTCACCTGTTGTAGGGCCGGAGGTCATTAGCGGCTCGACTCGATTAAAGGCGGGAACTGCTCAAAAGCTGGTGCTTAATATGCTGACAACATGCACAATGGTCAAGCTAGGGAAAACGTATAACAACTTAATGGTCGATCTAAAGGCAAGTAACTTTAAGCTGGTAGATCGCTCAGTCCGTATTATTATGAATACGACTGGTGTAGACACATCAACCGCCGCAGAAACACTTGAAAAAGCATCTATGAATTGTAAGCTGGCAATAATGATGATTAAAACGGGGTTGGATGCAAAGGAAGCAGAACAAGCACTTAACGCAAATGGAGGACGGTTGAAACAAGCAATCTCATCATTGGCTTAGGTGGAGAAGAAATGGAGTAGCTGGATTGATGCTTTTAAAAATTGAGGAGGCTGTTATCGATGAAAAAAAGATCAAGTGTATTAACTCTATTTTTGTCAGTAATCATGATGTTATCACTATTATCCGCTTGTGCAGGAAACGGTAAAAACGCTCCAGACGCTACAAATTCCGAAAATAAAGGCAGCAGCAACAGTGGTTCTGAGCTGAAAAAAGATACGATTACTGCATTGTTACCTCCAGTATCGGCTAACTACCAAGCGCGTTTTACTGCTATGGAAAAAGAGTTTAATGAATTGTATCCACACCTAACTTTGAAAATCGAACCAGCGAGCTGGGAAGATATGACACAAAAACTTGATACTCAAGTAAATGCGGGTTCTCCTCCAGATATCGCTTGGGTTGGTTCTACAGGAATATCTAAATATGCAGCGCTAAACGTTCTAATTGACCTTAATGCTGCACTTTCAGATGAAGTTAAAGCAGATTATGATGAAGTTGCAATGAAATACTTCCAATTGGGCGATTCTCAATATGGTTTGCCAGCTTACTTGGCCATTCATTCTATCGGTGGCAACAAACAGTTCTTAGAGAAAGCGGGTATCGATTGGAAAAACGTTCAACAAAACGGTTGGACATATGACCAATTCCGCGATGCAATTAGTAAAGGCGTTGTTAAAAACGCTAAAGGTGAAACAACTCAGTATGGTTTTGTTTTCGCAACATCTGGTGTTACATCTAAGGACTATCTTAGTATTATGGCTAAATCTGCCGGTTTGCCAGACTACTTTGATCAAAACCTTAAGTTCTCTTACACAAGCAAAAACTTCTTAGGTCTGCTTGAAGCTATCCGTCAAATGATCGATGATGGCTCAATGCCTAAAGAACTAAGTTCTATCGATGCAGGCAAGCGCTGGAACATGTTCTTAACTGGTCAAACCATGATCACTGGTAAAGGCCTAGCTAGCTTTGAAAACTCTGCTCGTCTAAACAATGAAAAAATTAAAGCGAATGATGGTTCTGCAGTAGCGGATTCAATCGAAGCTGAATACATTGCGCTTCCTACACCTACATTTAACGGCGCTGATTACATTCCTACAGCTGTTGTTGATGGTTACATTGCGCTTCGCGGCAAAAAGGAACCTTCTGAAGAGCATGTTAAAAATATTGGTTTAGCCATTAATTTCCTATCTTCGGGAACCATTGCAGCTAACTACAGTAATGAGCTGTTCTTATCACCAATTACAAAATCTGCACGCAATGCTGCAGTGCTTGAACAATATCCTCGCAATGAAGAGAACGTTAAAGCAGACCAAATCATGATGTCCAAAGCGGTTCCGGCGCGTACAGATATCCCAACTGATCTAGCCGCAGAAGCACTTAAAATTGAAACGGAAGTCATCGTTCCTAAACTGCAAGCATTACTTGCAAATGAGATCAGTCCACAAAAAATGTATGATGCAGTTAAAGCAGCAGCAATTAAAGCCTTCGGTGAAGATGGTATTGTAGTTGACTAGTCTGTCATAACCTAGCATGTGAAAGCTGTACGTAGCTACAACGTACAGCTTTCCTTCTAAATTAGACTAGAGCTTTTACTTTTTAAAGAAGAGAGGTGCGACCCAATGAATCAAACGTTGACTAAAAGAAAAAAATTGAAACTCGAAAGTGACTTAGGTTGGGGATACGCGTTTATCGCAGTAGCACTTATTGCGTTTTCTTTATTTACCGCATATCCAGTAATCAATGCTTTTATGATCAGCTTACAAGAATATCGTCCATTAGGGTCCACATATGTCGGCCTGGAAAACTTCGTTAACTCATTTTCAGATGAACTTTTCTGGAAAGCATTGAAAAACACATTAGTATATACGTTATTAACGGTTCCATTTAATATTTTTCTATCCTTCTTAATTGCAATTTTGATTATACCTTTCAAGAAAAGAACACAAACAATCTTTAAAGCAGTATATTACTTGCCAGCTGTAGCATCAGGTGTAGCGCTTGCTGTTGTATGGCTGTGGATCTTCGATCCGTTAAAATCAGGTATTGCCAATCAGGTTGTGTCGTTTTTTGGGATTACTAATCAAAACTGGCTTGGTTCCAGTGCAACTGCCATGTTTTCACTTGTATTAATGTCATGGCTATCAAGTCATGGTACAGCGATTATTATCTATTTAGCTGCATTGCTCGGTATTGATAACAGCTATTATGAAGCAGCTGATATTGATGGCGCGACTTTCTTGCAAAAGCTTTGGTTTATCGTCGTTCCTTTCCTTAAGCCAACCACGCTATTCCTACTTGTTACAGGTGTCATTGGTTCCTTCCAAGTATTCCAAAACGCTTATCTTATGACAGGCGGTGGACCAGACCATGCAACAACAATGGTAGGTTTGTTGATTTTTAACAATGCGTTCACATATTTTGAGTTTGGTGAGGCAGCAGCACAATCATTACTTCTAGCAGCGATTATCGCAATTATTTCATACCTTCAATTTAAGTTTTTGGGCAAAGAAATAGAATACTAGGAAAGAGGCAGGATACTATGGGTTTGTTCAACAATAACATAAGAAGCAAAGGGTATCTGTTCGTCCGTAATGGTCTAATTATTACGTTCCTTATCCTATTTGCCGCAGCTACCATTTTCCCGATTTACTTTATGATCATTTCCTCGTTCGGTGATCCGGTAGAAGCTGGTGCAATGAGCTATTCGATCATCCCGTCGAAGATTTCATTTGAATCCTATAAATTCTTCTTTAACTTCAGCCCGCATTCATGGGATTGGCTAATGAACTCTTTTATTGTGGCAGCTTGTATCACGGTATCTAACGTATTTTTTGCTACACTTGCAGGGTATTCTTTTGCAAAAATGAGATTTAAAGGAAGAAACATTTTGTTCGCTATTTTGCTAGGATCGATGATGATTCCTGGCCAAGTCACACAGGTTCCACTATATATATTGATTGTAAATATTTTTGAATTACAAAATACGTATACAGCTTTGATTATGCCAAGCATCGTAACGGTGTATAACATTTTCTTGGTTAAGCAGTTCATGTCTTCCATTCCAGTTGAAATTATTGAAGCTGCTAAAATCGAAGGTTGTTCTCAACCTAAAATCTTCTGGCATATCATTATGCCTCTATCAAAAACAGTTATGGCAGTACTGGCTATCCTAACGTTCATGGCAGCATGGAATGACTTCTTCTGGCCATTCCTAGTAACGAATACGATGGATATGCAAACGATTCAGGTCGGCTTGAAAAACTTCCGCTTTGCGAATACAACTTACTTTGCACCAATGATGGCAGGTGCAACAATTTCAGCAGTTCCAATGTTTATTTTGTTCTTCAGTTTACAAAAATACTTCCTTGAAGGAGTAACAGTTGGAGCGGTGAAGGGCTAATGGACAAACAATCAAAAGTTGAAGCAACATACTTAGTTGGTTTGATGTCTGGTACATCAGTAGATGGTATTGATGCAGCGGTAATTAAGCTTTCTCCAATGCCGGATAAAGAGCAAGGAGTAGAGATTGAGCTGCTGGCTTTTGAGAACACTGCTTTTCCGAAGCAAGTTAGAAACGCAATATTTGAGCTTTTTGATCGGGCTAACGCTACGATTGATAAAGTTGGCGCAATGAATATGTGGCTTGGTGAATTATACGCCCAAGCCACATTGTCCGTTATAGGGAAATGCGGGCTAGAGCCATCACAAATATTTGCCGTTGGATCACATGGTCAAACGATCTATCATGCTCCGGAAGAAAATGTTATGGACGGCTATAACCTGCATTGTACAGTTCAAATTGGCGATGGTGCTGTAATTGCGAATCGCACAGCAATTCCTTGCGTATCAGACTTTCGAGTCGCTGACATGGCAATGGGCGGACAAGGAGCGCCGTTAGTACCATTTACTGAATATTTATTGTTTAACAATCCAGAGAAAACACTTCTTCTGCAAAACATTGGAGGAATAGGTAATGTGACTGTTCTTCCTGCAAATGCCTCGCCGGAACAGGTATTTGCATTTGATACTGGCCCTGGAAATATGATTATCGATGGGCTTGTATCTCAATTATTTGCGCCAATGACGATGGATGTTGGCGGTGGAATTGCTGCGAGCGGTCAAGTGATTGATGAGCTTTTGAAATGGATGCAGCAAGATGAATATTATAGGATGCCTTTACCGAAATCGACAGGCAGAGAACGATTTGGTCAACCATACGTTGCACAAATTATTGAATCGATGGAGGTTAATAACTGGAAAGCTGAAGATGTTATTGCAACAGCTACACACTTAACAGCATGGAGCATCGTCGATAGCTATGAACGGTATATTGCGCCACAGCATCAAGCCCAGCAATTGTTAATTGGTGGCGGTGGCAGCTATAACCTGACGTTAGTGCGTGATTTGCAGAAATTATTAGCACCATATAAGGTGCAGGTGCTGACGCAGGAGGATATCGGTGGCAATAGTGATGCTAAGGAAGCCATTGCATTTGCTGTGCTAGCGTATTATACGATGAAGCGCTTGCCAAACAATATTCCACTAGTAACTGGAGCTTCTCAGCCAGTAGTCATGGGCAAAATTTCTTGGCCTTATCTTGGACGTTCACAGGAGGCTTGAATGATGCAAATTAGACCCTTTTCAATTGAAGATCTTTCTGAAGTTGTAGAGCTTTGGAATCGAGAGGCTACAAAATATGATTACAAACCATTTACAGAGCGGGAGTTTCAAGATAATTTCATTGATCATCCTTATTTCGATGCGGAGTGTATATGGGTAGGCTGCAATGAAAAAGGTATTGTTGGTTTTGCTGCTGGTTGCAGTGGCGATGACCTGCCGCTAGGAGATGTGGCCGGCTATATTACGAGTGTTATTATTGATGCCGAAGTCGCTTTTCTAGAGCATTATGATGCTTTTCTATTAGGTATAGAAAAAAGATTCCAAGCACTTGGAAAAAGACAGGCGGAAGTATTGTTTTTCAACCCTATTAAGCTGAAATGGAATATTCCAAGTGCGCCGCAGCATGAGCACAACAATGCCCCAGGCATCAGTAAGGACCAGCCATTATACGACGCTTTAATCGCAAGAGGGTACGTGGATCGGGCGACGCAATGCGGCATGTACTTAAGACTCGGAAACTTTAGTGTTCCTGAAGATATGACAAGCAAAGAAGTTAAAGCAAATAGTAAAGGCTATTATGTTACTCCTTATGCCCCTGCTTTGCATAATGGTCTTGAAGCAACGCTTGCTGCCTTGCAAAATCCGCAGTGGGAAAAAGATGTTGTATCGTATGTGAAGGATGGCGCACCTCTTATAGCAGCTGTGCATGGCAACGAAGTTGTTGGCTTTGCAGGTCCTATTATTTCAGAACCGAATGGTCGAGCTTTTTTTTGYGGTATCGGTGTTCACCCAGAGCATAAGGGTCATGGTCTCGGCAGTGTATTATTTTTCCGAATGGTAGAGGCTTTTCAACATGTCGGCTGTCAATATATTTCATTATTCACTGGAAGCAATAATCCGGCTCTTCGAATCTATCAAAAAGCAGGATTTAGTATTGAAAAACAATTTTCTATACTGCGGAGGGAACTATAAAAATGAGCGAAAAATTAACAGTATTGGCCATTGGAGCACATGTTGGCGATGTGGAACTAGCATCCGGTGGTGTACTAGCAAGTCATAGTGTAAAGGGAGACCGCATTGTGACACTAGCATTAACTGCAGGTGAAAGAGGTGTACCAGCAGGAGGGGATATGAAGGAGTACCGTCAGCAAAAAGTGAAAGAGGCGGAAGTATTTGCTGATATGCTTGGCGGTGAAGCTATTGTATTTGATTATTGTGACGGAGAGCTGCCTGACAATCAACAAGTTCGTATGGAGGTTTGTGATGTTATTCGCCGTGTAAAGCCAAATATTATTATTACACATTGGAAAAACAGTATGCATAAGGATCATGCGCTAACGCATCATATCGTAAATGATGCTCGTTTCTTCGCAAGCCTGTCATCCTTTGAACGAGATCTTCCTGCTCACTTTGCAGCAAGACTATATTATTCCGAAAACTGGGAAGATGCTGTTGATTATGTCCCTTACCTATACGTGGATTTCGATCAGGCGGCATATGATCTATGGATTGATGCTTTAAGCAAACATTGGTTTGTGACGAATAGCAAATCTTTCAAATATATGGATTACTATAAAGCATTAGCAGTTGTTCGCGGCTGTGAAGCAAGAAAAACATATGCAGAAGCCTTTATGGTGCCTGCTGAAACGATGAAGGTTAGACAATCTAGTCTTTGGTAACAGTTCAGTTAGGAGGCAACTTTATATGGTGTTAAATGGGATCGATTCGATTATGAATTATCGTCAATGGTTTGAAGGCAAGCGCGTAGGATTAATTACAGCACCGACAGGGCTTACAAAAAATTTTGAATCAACGATTTCCATTTTGCATAAAAACTTTAATCTTACTGCGATGTTTTCACCTGAGCATGGTGTTCGCGGAGATTTGGATGCAGGGGCATTAGTAGAGACGTATATGGATCCTTTGACGAATGTTCCGGTCTATAGTTTATACCGTAAAGACTCCAAGCGTTTAACAAAGGAAATGCTGGATGAAGTAGATATCGTTGTGTACGATATTCAAGATGTTGGTATACGGTATTACACATATATATATACGATGCTGTATGCACTTGAAGATTGTGCTAAGGCAGGCGTAGAATTTGTTGTTCTTGATCGTGTTAATCCGCTTAATGGGGTAAACGTGGAAGGGAATATTTTAAAGCCTAGCTTCAAATCATTTGTTGGAAATTACGAGCTCGCTGTTCGATATGGCCTAACAGCAGGTGAAGTGGCAATGATGGCAAATGATCAAATGAATTGGAAAGCTTCGCTTCATGTCGTTCGTTTGGAAGGATGGGAACGGAGCATGTCCTTCCCGGATACAAAATTAACTTGGGTTCATCCTTCACTTGGGATACCGCGATATGAAACAGCGTTATTATATACAGGTACATGCTTATTTGAAGGTACAAACTGCTCCGAAGGACGCGGTACAACGTTCCCATTTGAAATGATTGGCGCTCCCTTCATTCAAGCGGAGCAATTGGCAGATGAGATGAACGCCAAACGAATGCCAGGTGTGCATTTCCGACCTGTTCATTTCAAGCCGGCCTCATCTAAGCATGTTGGCGAACGATGTGGCGGAGTACAAATATATATTACAGATATCCAAGTGATGAAGCCGTTAGATGTTGGCGTAACCTTATTATTTGCGATAAGAGATTTGTATGAGCAATTTTCATTCCTGCCTCCTGTGAAGGAGGGCTCACGCCCATTTATCGATTTGCTGGGCGGGGACAGCATGTATCGTACGGAAAATATTCGAGCAAAGCAGCTGCTTGAACAGTTCGCAGAGGAAAGCAAGCAATTTGCAGAAATGAAACAGCAATATCATTTATATCGTTAGTGGATGGTGAGCAATTGATGAAAACAATAAAACAAATGAGCTTGCGTGAAAAGATCGGGCAAATGTTCGTCACAGGCTTCCCGTCAACTGAGATATCTCCTGAGCTGAAGGAAGTAATCGAGCAGTATAAAGTCGGCAATATTATTTTATTTTCACATAATATCGAAGATAAATATCAATTAGGCGGGCTTGTAGCTGAGTTGCRGCAATGGTTCACGACACATACAGGTTTCCCAGGCTTTATTACGATTGACCAAGAAGGCGGTCGTGTGACTCGAATGCCCAAGGACGCGACAAATATTGCTGGGGCAATGGCTATTGCTTCATCAGGCCGACCTGAAAATGCGTATGCAGCAGGTAGAATGACTGCCAGAGAATTGAAAGCATTAGGTATTAATTTCAATCTTGCGCCAGTGATGGACATTAACAATAATGCCTTGAACCCCGTTATCAACGTTCGTTCTTATGGAGATTCAGTCGAGAAGGTATCACAATATGGGATTGAGATGATGAAGGGATTGCAGGGTGGAGGCGTAATGTCCTCGCTTAAGCATTTTCCAGGTCATGGTGATACAAATGTCGATTCGCATATTGGCTTGCCTACGATTGAAAAAACGGTAGAGGAATTAGAGCAGCTTGAACTGCTGCCGTTTAAGGCTGCAATTAAGCAAGGTGCTCAAGCTATTATGAGCGCACATATTTTATTTCCGCAAATCGATAAGTCCGGACTGCCGGGAACGATGTCTTATACGATTATTACAGAGCTATTAAAAGAAAAATTAGGTTTTAAAGGTTTAGTTGTATCGGATTGTTTGGAAATGGATGCGATTAAACGTTATTATGGTACTGCAAAAGGAGCGTTAGGGGCCGTTAAAGCAGGTATTGATTTGATATTTATTAGTCATACGTCTAAAACGGTTAAAGAAGCGATTCATTTAATAGAAGAAGCTGTAGCAATCGGTGATTTGGATGAAGCGGTTATTGATGCAGCTGTTACAAAAATTTTAGCTTACAAAGCCCAATATGCAGTTATTGAGGAGCTGGATTACGAAATAGTTGGCTGCGATGTACATCGCCGTGCGAATGATCTGATGCGAACGGAAACGATCTGCCGCATTAACGGTGAGATTGATCCCATTCAAACAGGTGATGAGCAAGTATTATTTATGGGCTCCTATTCCTATCGCACCGATCTTGCATCCAGCAGTGTCAATCAAGATCTGAGCTTCCCGCAATATATGGGTGAGCATTTTCATGCAGCGTATGAGATTATCAGCATTGATCCGAGCGAGGAGCAAATTAAAGCTGCGCTGCAAAAGGCTGAAGGCTGCAAGCATGTTGTAATCGGCTTGTTCAATGCGCGTGAAAACAAAGGTCAACTTGCGCTTGTACAGAAGCTGTTGGCAGCAGACTATAAAGTAACGGCCATTACATTAGGACGACCATATGATTTAACATTAATCGATGGTGAGTTCTGCGGAATTGCAGCATTTGAGTATTCATTAGATGCATTCAAATCACTTATTCCAATCTTAAATGGTGAGCTTACACCAACTGCCAACATTACGATTCAGCTTTAGGGGGATATGAGTATGGCATATATCGTTGGAGTTGATGGAGGCGGCACCAAGACAGCTGTCACAATTATCCATGACCAGGAAGATGCTTTATTAACCTTTACTGTAGGACCAATTAATTATAACGGCGGGGATGCTGATGCGATTGCTGTCTCCTTTGAGGAAATTTTTAATCGAACGAAGCTCTACTGCAGCAATTTAGAGGAAGTTACTCATATCTGTATAGGAGCAGCAGGCGTAAGCAATCCGACAGTCGTTCATTTTTTGGAGAAGCATGTGAGAGATAATGGTTACATAGGGCCGTTAACGATTACAGGTGATCAAGAAACCGCATTATACGGAGCACAAAATGCGATGCAAGGCATTATTCTCATTGCCGGTACAGGGTCGATTTGCTTCGGGGTGAATGAAAAGGGAGAGCAGCATCGCACAGGAGGCTTTGGCCATCTAATTGATGACGAGGGAAGTGGCTATTGCATTGGGCGCAATCTCTTGTCCATTTTAGTTCAAGCAGAGGACGGAAGAATGACGGATACAATCATTCCAGCGCTAGTATACGAGCAGCTTGGGCTAAGCACTGTGAAAGAAATTATTGGCTTTGTTTATCATAAAAATACAACAAAAAAAGATATTGCGAAGCTCGCACCGATCATGACGACAGCATGCGAGAAAGGGGATGCGCAAGCGCTTGAGCTAGCGGAGCAATGTGCAGCCAGTCTATTTGAACTTGTGGTGCCTGTTATTGAGCGACTAGAGTTATATGAAAGTCCGATTGCCGTTGCAGGAAGTGTGCTGCAAAAATCTCGTTTTGTAAAAGATGCATTGGAACGAAAGCTTGCACGAACCTACCCGCAAACAAAGCTGATCTTGCCGATTAGGGATGCTGCCTATGGTGCTGTTTTGTTAGGAAGATCAAAAATGAAAAACGATTAGTAGTTAGCGTTATGCGAAATTAGGGTGTGTCATAAGTCCGAGCAGTTCTGGACTTGCGACACACCCCTTTTTATAAGCTATTAAGCAACATCAGTTGAAGGAAAATGACTTAAAATTTGTCGGTCAAATAAAACACGGCCTGCTGTTTCGGGAATAGAGCTTGCAAAATGTTTGCCTGTTCAGCACTATCCTTTGCTCTGCCTGCCGCATTATAGCCGAACATCAAATAAGTTATGAGATTACGTTCATCCACTTCTACCTCGACATAGGACTCAGCATGACTAACATCGGAAACGGAAAGCCGCTTCTGCTTGTAATCAAGATATATATGATCCTCTCCGCATTGAAGCGCTATGTACAGTTCTTGATCTGCCATCAAGTTATTAGTGTTAAGTCGATGTTCCAATTCAGGCCGAAGCTTTTGGAATGTAGAATGTAGATTGATCATTTTCCACATCGCCTGATTAATTGGTATGGATTGTGCTTGATGTTGTTGATAAAAGGAATATAGCTTATGGTCCTCTGGCAGCATCGCTAATATTTGTTTTGCACTTGGGCGCAGCTGACATAAGGCATGAAATAAATGTTCAACACCGTCCACTGCCTCGTTCAAATACATGAATTCATTAATAAATACTTGTTCAGTATCCTTCTTTTCAATAATGCCATAAGCTACAATTTTTTTATTTCTGCGGAGCAGCAGACAGTCTGCTTTTTTCCATTCCGGCCAGCTTATTAGATCATCCCAGTATGATTCATTACGAACTACGGTATAGGTGCGATTCTGATTGAACTGTTCATATATGAAACGGATATCATCAAGATAACGAGGTTCAAAAGGAATGATGTCGCAGCTGCTTTGCTGCTCAAAGCTTGCTTGCTTTTCAATTGCATAAGCAGTCTCGGGAATAAGTCTCCAGCCAACCTTTTCATAAAACCCATGCTTACTAGCCAGAAGTAAACTTATATCATAATTGGTTTCTTTCATGTAGTCTGTTTGTGCATGAAGAATTTTGTGCGTAAGGCCCATCCCGCGATAATTCGGAGCTGTACCGACGCTGCCCATTGCACCAATTTTCAAGATCGCTTGACCGACTTTAATAGAAAGAGGGAAAATTTGCACATTAGCAGCAATCTCACCGTCGACCATTGCGAACCATGTTGTCTCTGGATCATATGTGCTATCGAGGTCTAATCTTTCTTGGAAAAAAACTCGGCCTACTGAAAAGCATTCATCTAAAATATCGTAAATCTTTTCAAGCTGCTCTCTCGTTGGCTGGTTCGTTACGATGATGTTTTTGTCAGGTGCCGTCGTCATCTTTTATTTCCTCCTGCTTCGCAATGTTAGGTTAAATTAAATAGATTGAAAAAAGGGGCTAATTGTATTAGAAATTATTATCTTAATAAAAATATTAATATTGAAAATAATTTTCGTCAATAAAAGAGCGTGAACATCATATGACAACGCTCCATGCGGTAATCTGGCTGAGAAGTCTCTGTGGCCACATCGTATAAAAATGAGAGACCCTTCAAGAGTTCATTGAACTTTTGGGAGGTCTCTCATTTTTTTGATAAATACCTTATTCTAATTCTTGGTCTAAAAAAGGTATTACTAAACGACGTACTTCATCTGTTGACGTCGTATCCATCAATTGAGTTCTTAGTTCGCTTGCGCCTCTAAATCCACGAACATAGATTTTGAAAAAGCGAAGAAGTGGTTTAAATGGACGTGGTTCGTTTTCTTTTGAATATTTATCGTGAAGATCTAGCTGTAAAAGCAGTAAGTTGAGAAAATCCTTCGCGCTATGTTCTTTAGGTTCTTTTTCAAAAGCAAACGGATTGGTGAAAATGCCGCGGCCAATCATGACACCATCAACGCCGTATTGTTCTACCAATTTTAAACCAGTTGCGCGGTCAGGAATATCTCCATTAATGGTTAACAACGTATTTGGTGCAATTTCATCGCGTAATTTTTTTATTTCAGGAATGAGCTCCCAGTGCGCCTCTACTTTACTCATCTCTTTTTTTGTACGAAGGTGAATGGAAAGATTCGCAATATCTTGTTTCAATATATGCCCTAACCAATCGCGCCACTCGTCAATTTCAAAGTATCCCAATCTTGTTTTAACACTAACCGGCAATCCGCCTGCTTTTGCTGCTTGAATAATTTCGGCTGCAAGTTCAGGATGTTGTATTAATCCAGAACCCTTTCCATTGGATGCGACGTTTTGGACGGGGCATCCCATGTTTAAATCGATACCRCGAAAGCCTAGTTTTTTCATATCAATACTCATCTGTTCAAAAAATGCAGGTTTATTGCCCCAAATATGAGCGACGATTGGCTGCTCATCTTCTGTGAACGTTAACCGGCCACGAGTACTGGCTCTTCCTGCAGGGTTACAATAACTATCTGTACTTGTGAATTCTGTGAAAAATACGTCGGGTTTCGCAGCTGTACTAACGACGTGACGAAATACAACATCTGTGACATCTTCCATTGGTGCTAATATAAAAAACGGCTTTGGTAAATCAAGCCAAAAGTTGTGTTCGTTACTCATAATATCTCCTCTTGTTGCAATATATAAAAATCAATAAAAGCCGTAGTAAAGTCTTTTACCCAACATACATAATATCATTTTTTTTCGTTTGATGCACAGAATCGATTGTATGAGCGACAGACATATATTTGGTAACGGTCACCTATCACACATCAAAATTGATGTTGTTGCATTTGTATGAAGTACATCTTCGATCTGCACCATTCTCGCTATAATGATTTGACTAATATAAGAGAACAAACGCTAGTCCCGGAAATTGACCATATAGATGAATAAGGCATTGGAATAGTTGTAAGTTGGCGTGAGAGTGATATAGGTTTCTATCCCAGAAAGTTGAAGCTACTTGCTGCCATTCGTATTCGGCTATACGCTTCAAACCGTGCAACCTGTCGACCTGTTCCCGCATACCATGTACGTTGAGTGCTGTGTGTCGGTAGTGATTAAGTATTTGACTGGACATGCAAAAAAGGGAGCTGAGCAATTTTACTGTGAAGCTTGACATGCAATTAAATGGTTGCATATAATAAGGGCATGGACAAAGTATTTAAAGCACTTGCCGATGGAACTCGCAGAGAGTTACTCGACTTCTTGTTCGCTAATAACGGACAATCCTTAGGAGAACTTTGTAAACAAATGACTATGACTCGTCAAGCTGTTACGAAGCACCTTCAGCTGCTGGAAGAAGCAAACCTTGTTACTGTCGTTTGGCAAGGCCGTGAAAAGCTGCATTATCTTAATCCGATACCTATCGGGGAAATTTATCAACGCTGGATCGGCAAGTTTGAGAGTCACCGGATTGAGGCATTAAACACACTAAAGCAAGCCTTAGAGGAGGATTCTAACCATGAATAAGACTTCATTCGTTTATACGACTTACATCGCAACTACGCCCGAGAAGCTTTGGCAAGCCCTAACTAACAGTGAATTCACCAAGCAGTATTTTTTCGGTCGTGAAATCTTTTCAGATTGGCAAGTTGGCTCCAGCTTTAAATTGATGGATAAAGATAAGGTTGATCATCATGGTGAAGTTCTTGTATGTGAGCCGTATCGTCTACTCACAGTTACCTGGAGCATCAGAGACGTTGAAGGAGAGCGATTCTCTAAGGTTAGTTATGAATTATCACCCTTGAACTCTACTGTAAAACTGACGCTACGCCACGAGGATTTATTAGAGAAGGATATTCGCAAAGATGAAGGCAAGATGGAAGGATTTAATAATGGCTGGCCTGTCATTCTCAACAATTTAAAGAGCTTGCTCGAAACAGGCAACATCCTGCCAGCCTTTTAGTTTATCATTCTGTTACTGAAACAATTAGATCTAAAGTGAGGTGAGCAAATTGGAGCCGAATCAAGCGAATTACTCGGTTAACCATGCAGGTACATTTTCGAATTTTGGAAACGTCACGGAAGGAATGCTAAAAGGGAAAATCTTTCTAAAAGAATCCTTACAACTTACGAGCATGGAAGTTTCACTCAATAATCTGCCCCCAAAGGCGGAAGTCCCTTTCTATCACAAACACAAAGAAAATGAGGAACTCTACATCTTTCTTAAAGGACAAGGTCAATTTCAAGTGGACGGAAACGAATTTGATGTGTTCGAAGGAACCTCCGTTCGAATTGCTCCTGACGGAGTGAGGGCGTTGCAGAATACATCCGCTTCGGAAGATATGTATTTTATCGTTATTCAAGCCAAAGAGAATAGCCTTACCCAATGGGTGGAGACAGACGGAGTAATCCTGGAACAACCTGTCGAATGGATCATGCAATCTCTCAAAACAACCTAAGCATCACACTCCAGCGAATTGTGGATCTTCACCATGAAAGCCCCGCCCGCACTAGGACGGGGCTTTGTTATACCCTAATATTGTAGACGGATTGTAGACGAAAGAATTTTACAAGCTGAATATCCTGAAATGTCGTAGACGAGTTGTCTACAAGAATTCAATAGAATTATATAAACTACATATTTGTGGTTGTGTATCGCATACACGTAAAGAGGTAAATACATATGGTAGATTCAGAAATATAATAATCAAAAGACAGTTGAGAAGTGAGCCACTGACTCCACACATGTGGAGTGTCTAATATTGATAATTCTGAAATAATAAATGAGATGTAACAGATTCGCTCAATTACATTGCTTTAATGATTGCTTACACGTAGGACACGGGCAGCAGTTCATTATCTCTTGTTTTTATGCTCAAGACAATGATAAGATATTACGGGAACGTATGTTTGTTTTTGTTAGTGTTCTAACAGATCGGGGGAACAGACGTGGTTGAAATTGTTGAAAAAGAGCAATTTTCGGTGATTGGAAAATTAGGAAAGGGGATTGCTGATGAAGCTCCCCAATGGATACCAGCATTATGGCAACAAGCAAATAGTAACTTTATTGAGATAAGCAACCTCGCCATCCATCATCAGGTGCAAGCAGCTTCCGTTTGTTTCGATAAGGAGCTGATGCGTACATGATTCAAATGACGAACCGCCAGGCACGGCAGTTTCTGTTATTGAAGCACGGGCTGTTGGGCGAATATCAATTTGCTGGAAAGCAGGGAGTATTGGATTTTGTGCGGCAGGTCGGTTGTATTCAATACGATCCCATCGATGTTTGCGGAAAAAACGCCGAACTGGTGTTGCAGTCGCGTATCAGAGGATTTACCAAGAACATGCTCGACGAGTTACTGTATAAAGATAGATTCTTGGTAGATTATCCCGACAAAAATTTGGCTATTATCCCTGTCGAGAACTGGCCGTACTTTGAGCGGTACAGGCAGGCTGCAAGACAACATGCTAAGCGCTATCCCGAAATGGAAGCGTTGGTACAACAAGTTCTGGCTCACATCCAAAATCACGGTGTGCTAAGTTCGAATGATCTAAAATTGAAAGGAAATTTCACTTGGCAATCGGTCATCCACTGGAGCAGCGGAAACAATTCATCCCGGTCGGTTCTGGAGCAGATGTACTCGACAGGCGATTTGATTATCCATCACAAAAAAGGAACGCGTAAATATTACGATATCGCCGGTAAGTACATACAGCCAAATCTGCTGAATGCGCCGGAGCCGTTGAAGGGCGAGCTTGAGCATCATAAGTGGCGGGTACTGCGTCGAATCGGAGCTGTTGGCCTTTTATGGAATCGCGCATCCGATGCCTGGCTGAACATATGGGGATTGAAAGCGGAGCAGCGCAACGAGGTTTTCCGCCAGCTGTTGCACGAAGCTCGCATTGTTGCTGTTGCCGTGGAACAAATGAAGGATACACTGTACTGCTGTGCGGAGGATTTACCGCTTATTGCAGCCGTCCTGCAAAATCCGACGCCGAAATTGCGCTGCGAGCTGATTGCCCCACTAGATAATTTCATATGGGACAGAAAACTGATCAAAGAATTATTTGGGTTCGATTACACTTGGGAGATTTATACGCCTGCAATCAAACGGAAATTCGGCTATTATGTGCTGCCTCTATTATACGGAGAAAGCCTCATCGGACGAGCCGAGGTAATCGCGGAGCGAAAAGCCGGGACGCTTGTTGTTAAAAATATATGGTACGAGAACGGCATAAAGCCAACAAAGCAATTGCGAACAGCCTTAAATAATTGTTTCCAAAATTTCGCATTATTCAACGGATGCAAGACGATTTCGACAGAGTCTTTGAACTGATATTTTCAGTTCCCTGGTACCATTTGCCGACGAGTTTCCGCGTAATACGAAGTTGAGAAGATTGTGGTGTAAAAGGATAGCACAATTAAGTTATATTATCGTTTTGCAGGTACGTTAGAAATTCTCGAACGGCTCGCTTGATGGTCATTCATGTAAAGTTATGCTGACCGCTTGGCGGTTTTATATCTGGGAAATTGTGCAACGCTCAGCAGTCCTTACATGTTGAGTATGTGGCTTGGTTGGAACTGGAAATGTAGATCTATATGTTCCCGCATGCGGGCATGTAGAAGTTGTTTGTTCCTTAATTTATAAAAATTTCGGGTCAGTGAATAGGGTAGTTGGGGACGTAAATATATTTTTACGTCCTTATTTTGTTATCCAATTGATTGGAGCTTCTCGTAGAATTGGTAATCTCGTCGTTAATCTTTTTTGTTTTACATGCTTTAGTGCTGTGATTGAAAAAGTAGTACCGTTCTTTGTTAGCTTATAGCTTATAGGATTTAATGAATTGAAATATATATTCGATATAAGTGTTTTTAAAGTTAAGTGACCCGAATAACATTCCCGAAAAAAATCATTCTTCAATCCATTCCACTAACATTCTCCGATATTCAACCATTCGCTAATTAGAAAAGTACTTGCTCATTATTTGAGAAATACATTTAAGAGCGGGAGCCCTCCATTCAAGACTCATATAGATGTATCTGTTTTTAACAGATTACCCGAAATAAAGAACTGTTGAAATCATAACATGTGGAGCTACTGTCTTAATCGTTCGAAGTCGTGGACACTTTAGAAAATGTGCCCTATCCCCCATAAATGTCAGAGATGACTTTATGATATAGAACATAGGAGGATTACATGTCCTGGAGCAAAATGAAGAAACAGCTTGAGCGTTTTTTCTGTCCTGCGTTATATGGAGATCATCATAGTAAGATATTCTGAGCTTCATGTTTACAAATTTCTTGACGCTACTAAATGTTGTGAGATAGTATTAAAACATACTAGTCATACTAGTCATATCATTTACGCTTTTTTACGTAATATTATCGTTTTGTGTGCGAGGCTGTCACTTTTACCAAATGAAGGTCATGTACCAGTATCCAATCGCTTGAAATGAAAGGATATGAAGGAGGTGATTGTAACCAAGGAAACCGAACAAAGCCGACCAGTAAAGTAACGGGTCTCGTTACCACCACTACAATATACGGCTGAGTAGGTCTATCGCAAATGGAGGTAAGATTTATTGCGGAAAAAGTTAAAAGTTGAAGGAGACTAAAGCATGAGATATTGTAAGCGCTTTATTTCATTGTTTCTAGTTGTAATTATGTCACTTACCTTAGTTGATATGAATTTAGTGTTTGCTGATGAGAATATGCCTAATAATAATGAAATCATAAAAATTAACTACACCGCAGCGGCGAATGGCGAGGAGAATCGTACGACATCAAATGTAATTACACTGGTCTTTGAAGAACCAGTACGGGAATTAGTGGAGAGCGACATTACCATCTCAGATGGTACCGCTAGTGTAACCAAAGGAACGTTGACTGTGGTGGACGAGTCTAACGGCACTCAATATAATCTCGGAATTAGCGGGGTTACTAATGAAGGCACCGTCAATCTTAAGATTACGAAGGACGGTGTGGACGACTTGGAAAAGAGTGTTGATATCCATAGAAACCCGATCACCTTTAACGTGGTAAATGTTGGCGGCACAGCGTTTGTGAGGAACAGCACCGCCATAAGACTGACCTTCAATGCAGCTGTATCAAATCTTTCGGCAGATGATATCATTCTCAGCGCTGGCACCCCCGCCGCAGTATCTAACTACGCTTCCTCATTAGCGGAGAAGGGATCTTTGACGAAAGTAAGCGAAAATGTATACGAACTTGCACTCAGCAGCATTACTAGAATGGGTACGCTCGGTGTCCAGATCGATAAAATTGGGATAGAAGCCGATCAGAAGAATGTGATTATTAACGCAAAGGTCGATAAGACGGCTTTACAACCTACACCGCCCCGCGATATTTTCCCACAGGATATTACCTCTTTGCCCAAGTCACCGGGACTTAACGATCTATTTAAGTTTCTAGATCCCACTAGCGGCACAACGGGCCGAGTTGAAACCGACGAAGATTGGTTCGAACGCAGGCAAGAACTCAAAGACCTGATTCAGTACTACTATTATGGCAGAAAGTACCCGACGACTAAGAGCGCCATCACAGTGAATGCCCAGACTAACCAAATCAATGTCACTATAAAAGACAACGACAGAACCGTGACTGCGAGTCTTGGCAATGTCACCGTACCTACGGGCACAGCGCCTGAGGGAGGCTGGCCAGTTATCATCGCCTTTGGTTTCGGCCAGTCAGCCATGGCGATCCAAAACGGCTACGCTGTAATTAGTGTCTCTAACTGGGGAGCTAGCAGAAACGGAGACTACTATAAGCTATACCCATTTAACCCCTACGAGTATGATTTCAATACGGGTTCGATAATGACGGCGGCATGGACTGTCTCCCGAATCATTGACGCAATGGAGATTAGCGCCGAAGCTAACGACGGTATAAATCAATGGAATATCAACCCATATAAATCCATTACAACAGGCGTTTCTATAAACGGTAAATATGCTCTAATGTCGGCAGCCATGGACGAACGTGTCGGTGCGGCAGCGCCCGTAGATAGCGGACAGTCTGGTGTATCCAGCTTCCGTTACACCGCTGAAGGCAAATTATTTAACTACAACGCACCGTTCGACCGGATTTATCGCAGGAACCAGAAAGGACTCAATAGCATCCAGTACTCTGGCGAATCATTCTGGATGGGTCTTGGAACAGCGGCTGGATTCCACCAACAGACGGATATGGAATATATGCCCTTCGATTCACATGCCGTTGAGGCACTAATGGCACCGAGACCGCTTATCGCATTTGTCGCAGATAATAACTTTGATTGGACGACTCCACCTTCCTCTGTGATGGCGATGAGTGCGGCTAATGAAGTCTATGAGTTTCTAGACAGTGACAATATTGCTGTACGTGTGCGCGACGGCGCTCACGCCATCCAGGACAGAGACGTGCCGTTTATGATTGCTATTATGGACAAGGCATTCAGTAATAAGCCGCTGGAAGTTAAGGATCTCTACCCAAAAAGCGACCCGCCAAGCTATGGAATCGGGACTTACGACAAAATCTCTGACATGACGATTACTCCATACGATGTCGACAGCTCCTACATCCGTTGGTCCCGCCCAGGCAAGTACACGCTGTGGACCGAAAATGAGATTGTCACCGAAGGCATTCCTGCGACAATCAAGGTTCACTCTGACGATGCGAAGGTTAAACTAACGATACTTGACGGAAATAACAAGCCGACGAAGGACACGTGGACAGCCGATGTTGTCAACGGCACAGCGGTGTTTAATCTAACGGATGAGCAAGTTAAGATTGGGCGTTATGAAATTACGACCGTTGGTACTGCTAAGGACAGCAAGACTGTATATTTCCAAGGCATCGACTTAGCAACAGGACTGCGCCACGGCACCGCTAGAAATGATAATGGTGCGGCTGTAATGTATGGCTTTACCAGCAAAATCAATAAGGATCTGGTAGAAGTCTACGCCGATGGCAATAAGCTGACACAATCTTTGCAGGAGGATACTGAACAGGCTTGGATTATCAATTACGGCGTGACGACGAACCCTAATGAGAATAACCGCATACTGAATAATGCTTTTAATGTCATCACACTGAAAAAGTTGCAGATGGAGGCTATGCCAGGCAGCACGTTTGAGATCTCGATCGACAAATCTAAGCTGGCGAACAATCAGGAAACGGTCAGCTGGAACGCATCAGCAGCCGTTCAGAAGACTGGTCCTCAGCCGAACTGGCCGCCATATCCGAACAGTCTGAAGGACGACGGAAACCGTCCTTTACTCACGGCGACGACGACTGAATTTAATGCTGAAATTGCTTTCAGTTTGAATGACATGGTGGATCTGACTGCCAGTGATACGCTCAAGATTACATTTGATGAGCCTATGAACAAAGGAGATTTTGGCATCGGCTTTGATTTCTCAGACGACTTTACGCTTAAGTGGGCTGAGGATAACAAATCAGTCGAAGTGACATTTAACAGTGTCACAAAAAATAAAGGTGAAGTTTGCAACATATACATCATGCGTCTGATAGATGCCGCTGGCAATATGATCGCTGCTCCTATACACCATTCATTCACCCTCATGCCGAATTCGGATGTCATTTACTATGAGGGTTTTGAAAGCGGCAACACGCTTCAACAAAACGGTGATGCGACAGTTAGTCGGACACAGGAATACGCTGCCGCAGGTACCAGCAGTCTGAGCGTCGCTCCGACTGCTGCGAACAACTACAGCGGGGTTTCCCTCCGCAATACCTTGCCTACGATGCCGATGTTGCCAGGCGGCAAGTATAAGCTGACAGCCAAGGCGCTTAGTGCGAAGGACGCCACATTGGGCGTACGTGTAGAAACCAAAGATAGCGGAAACAACGATACTTACGGCACCGTTGGGAAAACCAAGGTAAATCTGGCAGCTGGCCAGTGGGCGGATGTAGCATTGGAATTCACTGTACCCGCAGACCATAAGTCTGTTAGCGCTATTGTATTTCACAACGACGCACAAATGACAGATTTCACCTTCTATTTAGATGAGGTAAAGCTGCAACTCATAAGCCCGCCTGCGCCAGTGGAGGAACCAGAGACCAAGGAGTTGTTGCGTTTCGACTTCGACAATAAAGCGGAGCAAGGAAGCCTCTTTACGTCAGCTGCATCCTCAAAGATTGAGTGGATCAATGAAACTGGTGCTGGGAAGAGCGACGATAGCGCTTTTAAGGTTACACATGTACCTGATACAAGCTATACCAGCGCAGACAACGCTGTTCGGCTGACTCTTGCTGAGCCGCTTCCTGCCGGAGGAGTTTATAATATCTCGGCATGGTTCTATGCCCCAGCTGTCGGTAACGAAGGCAAAGGTATGCTTACTGGCCCTGGACTGGTACTTAATCAGGATTACGCCAATAGCGCAAACAAACTTCCAAGTAATCCAGGCAATCTGCCGATCGGTCAATGGAAAGAGGTAAACGTTCTAACGCCGTTAATGGAGAGACCGTTGGAATCAATCGATTTCCGTTTACTTACTAACGATGCAGCTGCTCATGCTGATGTGTGGTACATTGACCAGATTGTGATCAGCCAAGTTGGCGATCTGAAGGAGATTCCTAAGTGGGATCTGACATTATCTTCAATCGCAGATACCTATAAGGATTATTTCCTAATCGGTAACGTCATGAGTCCTAGTCAGACGACTGATGCCGAGAATACGGCCATGTATAAGCATCATTACAACGTCATGACGCCTGAGAATGATATGAAGCCGCAGTATTTAAGCTCTGCTAATGGCGTGTACAACTACGGTAATGCCGACATTCTAGTGAACTGGGCTCAGGCGAACAATATCAAGGTTCATGGTCATACGCTCGTCTGGCATTCCCAGTCGGCTCTTTGGCTGACTACGGGCGAAGGAAACAAACCACTTGCTCGTGCAGAAGCCAAGGCGAACATGGAACAGTATATCAGCAATGTTGCTGGACACTACAAGGACAAAGTTGTATCTTGGGATGTCGTAAACGAGGCTTTTAACGGCGGATCGGGCATTCCTACGGACTGGAAAACGGTTCTGCGTAAGGATTCCCCTTGGTACATGGCTTATGAGAACGGCGCTGATAAAAGCAAGGGAGAAAGCGGCGCAGACTATATCTACGATGCGTTTGTGTTCGCGCGTTTGGCTGATCCGGGTGCTACTTTGTATTACAACGACTATAACGAGAATGAGCCTTGGAAACGGGAAGGTATGGCGCTGATGGCCGAAGACCTTAACGAGAAGTGGAAAACGGACGATCGCAATAAAGAGCCTGGACGTTTGCTAGTGGAAGGCATCGGCATGCAGGCGCATTACTGGATCCAGAGCTTGAATACAGAGACCGTGGAAGCAAGTATTGCTCGTTTTGTTCAAGCAGGCGTGAAGGTTAGCATCACCGAGCTGGATATCCCGTCAACTGGCACGCTCACGAAGGAAGAGGAGACTTTACAGGCTGAGCTATATGCGAAGCTATTCGTTATTTTCAAGAAGTATGCGAGCAGCATCGAACGCGTTACCTTCTGGGGCAAGGCGGATTCCCAGAGCTGGCGTGCTTCGGGAAGCCCTCTGCTCTTTGATAAGGCGTTGGCAGCCAAGCCGGCATACTATGCGGTTATCAATCCAGAAGGTTATCTGAACCTTGATCCAAGCCCTGCTGCACCGACTGGTGTCTCTGCGAAAGCGAAGAGCAGCAGCGAGATTGAGGTCAGCTGGACAGCTTCGGAGAACGCAACGGGATACAACGTTTATCGTTCCGCTTCTGTTGATGGCAGTTACAGCAAAGTCAACATGCAGCTGATTACTGAAAGCAAGTTCCAAAATAGTGGCTTGTCGGCATCAACTACTTATTACTACAAGGTTGCAGCTGTCAATGATGCTGGAGAATCCGTACTATCCGAAGTAACGCAAGCAACGACTAATAGCAATAGCACTAACCCGAATACCACGCCAACATCACCGACGGATCAAACTCCTGTTAAACCTGGTGAAGTGATGGCAGAAGTGGATTCGAGCGGTAACGCTAAAGCTCTAGTCAAAGCCGATGATGTGAAGAAGGCGTTGCCTGAAGCGAAGGCTGGAACGATGAAGCTATTCGTTCTTGGTACCGAGAATGCCAAACTGATTACAGTATCCATACCAGTTGATCAAGTGAATGAAGCCAAAGAAGCAGGCATTAAACGTATTGAGATTTCTTTCGGGCTCGCATCTGTACAGTTGCCTGTATCGTTATTCGAAGGTGCCGCCGGCAAAATCAGTATTGAATTGAGTGTTGCCAAGGTGGATAACAGCACGCTGCCAGAAGCAGCACGCACTTTAGTAGGTTCGAATACGGTCTATGACTTCAACTTAAGTGTTGACGGTCAGAAGATTGCTGATTTCGGTCAAGGCAAGCAGGTGAAGGTTGAAATACCTTACACGCTGAAGCCTGGAGAGAGCACGGATCAAATCGTGATCTATTACTTGTCGGATGATGGCAAACTTGAAATCATCAAGAATGGCCGTTATAGCAAGGATACTGGCACGGTGGAATTTAATGCGAAGCATTTTAGCAAATATGCTGCCATCGCTAGTCCAGTTAAATTCAGCGATTCTAAAGCAATCGCATGGGCGAGTGACAGTATTGATGGATTGGCTGCACGCGGAATCGTAAACGGTGTGACAAAGGATTCGTTCGCGCCAGGCCATTCAGTTACACGAGCTGAATTCATCCAAATGTTAATGCTAACGCTTGACCTGAAACAACCGAACGCAACAAGTACATTCTCAGATGTTAAGCAAGGTGCGTGGTATTACGACTCGGTTGCTACGGCTCAGCAGCTTGGTATCGTGTCCGGTCTGACTGATGGTTCTTTCGGTATTAACAACAAGATTACTCGTCAAGAGATGGCTGCAATGGCATATCGAGCGATTCAGAAAGCAGGAATCACGATGAATGATGAGAAAGCGGCAGCAGCCTTCAATGACGAACTAGCTATTGCAAGCTACGCTAAAGAAGCGGTGGAAGCTATGCATAAAGCTGGCATCATCAATGGTGTCGGCAATGACAAGTTCGATCCAAAAGGAACGGCTACTCGCGCCCAAGCGGTAGTCATCCTGTATCAATTGTTAATAAAGTCTCTGTAATATCTAATTAGTAATGAAACAAGTAGAGCGCCCTGTAGAATATATGGTCTGCAGGGCGCATTACTTGAATTGAAAAGTAAATATCTTAAGAGTTGAATCGCTTTTAGGACATCATAGGGTGCTTAAAAAGGTTGAGGATGAACTCAGTTTGTGACGAATTGACTGTCTCAAATAAAGTGAAAATAGGAGCTGTGCCAAAAGTAGATTTATCTACGATTGGAGCAGCTCCTATTTTTTTGATGCTGTTTAGACAGAAAGTTGTCCTCCCCTTATCAAACCTATAGCTTACGAACCCAGCAGATCTTATTTGTACCATTTATAATGAATTAAAATTGTAACGAACCCCAGAATCGTTATTTCGAGCAAAGTAGCTCATGAAACCCTGTAACTCGTGATATAACATTAATCAGATTCGTTAAATTAAAAACAAATCAGTTTTCAACATAATAAGCACTATACAGTTCGTTAGAGAAATGATCATGGAAGGTTATGCGCACTATTGATTTTTGAAAGTATAGTTAAACGTAACTTTTCAAAATCAATATTTTGAAAATTGGACATAACGATACTTACTGAATAGTCCCTGCCAAAAATTCGGTTTGTAATTTCCCAAAATGAACGACTTCCTTGCTCGCTAGCCCAGATTCCAAGTTTATTAACTCCATTTTCGGAAAAGCACTCTACTCTGTATATATCGTTCATTAGGATAACTTTGCGTCCGAATAACCATTTGTATTCGAGAGATTCATTGGTGATTTTTAAATAAGGTTTGTTAAATAAAGCCATAGCAAGCCATATATATCCGATAAAAATGGCGAACGCTAGAAACATAATGTTTACTATGATTTTTTCTTGACCATCTCCGGGTATCATGATGAAGCTAATAAACAAGACTATTATAAAGCTATATAGAATGTGGAGCGACCACTTCAGTTTAGATTCTTGGTGCAGAGGTAAGGAATATAGGCCGTTTTTTTTCAATAATGAATCCTCCACATTACTTTCCTCCCGCTTCCGTTATTAAAATTAGTCTAATCATTTTTGTGATTGACTTCAATAACATAATGAATGTTGCAATTGTATCCTGTTTGCCAAAGCTTGGCAGCCTCTATAATAAGAACACAACATTGAAAGCGCATACATTAAATTTCTATGCTTCAACATTCAGGTGAAGGAGGAGAATGTATGAAACGAAGGTTTTACAGTTTGACGCTTGTTGTCGCCTTGTTAATGACTATTTTTGGGGTGAATGGGGGATCTGTGCCGCAGATCAGCGCAGCACCTGCATTTGCGAAAGGTGCGGACATTAGCTGGGTAGCCGGCATGGAGGCGCAAGGGTATACGTGGAAGGACAAAAACGGCGTAACTAGGGACATTATTCAAATTTTGAAGCAGGATTACCAAATCAACTCCGTACGTATTCGAGTATTCGTCAATCCTTCTTCGAACTATGGCAACGGGTATATGAATAAGGATCGTGCTGCAACCTTGGCGAAGCGGGCGAAGGATGCCGGGATGAGTGTCATGCTTACATTGCACTACAGCGATTCGTGGGCGGACCCCGGAAAACAGACTAAGCCTGCTGCTTGGGCAAGCTATTCGTTCCAGCAACTGATGGATGCGGTTTGGAATCATACGCGCGAGGTTATGACAGCTATGCAAAGCAAAGGGGTCACGCCCGATTGGGTGCAAATCGGCAACGAAACGAACGATGGCATGCTCTGGAATGACGGGAAAGCTTCCTTAAACATGCAAAACTACGCTTGGCTGATCAACACGGGCAACAATGCGGTCAAGTCCATTAGTTCAGCTACGAAAACGATTGTCCACTTGTCCAACGGCTATGACAACAGTTTATTTGTCTGGAATATCGGCGGACTGATCGCGAGCGGAGCGACCTTCGATATTATCGGGATGTCTCTTTATCCTACCAGTGCAGATTGGTCGACTAAGGTCACGCAAACGGTCAGCAACTCCAACAATATGATTTCGCGCTATGGCAAGCCGGTTATGATTACCGAAATTGGTATGGATTATAACCAGCCTGCCGCTGCCAAAAGCTTTGTCGCTGATATAAAGACAAAAATACGCAATATTGCAGGTGGAAAAGGGCTTGGCGTGTTTTATTGGGAACCGGAAGCGACCCCTGGTTATAACGGAGGTTATAATAAGGGAGCTTGGCAGGCGGACGGCAAACCAACGATTGCGCTTGACGGCTTTTTGAATTAATGAGTACGACCTATCCCTCGTTCATTAGAACTGGTGATAGGTCGTTTTTTTATAGCTATAGACGGAGAGAAAGAAACATTATGTTTTCGTTATTTCGCAATGTTTCGTTTTCATGCTACAATAATGGAGAAATTTAGTTGCAAGCTAGCTAAGCTGGCTTGAGGGGAGAGATGAAAATGGAGAAATTAACTATTATTGAAGGTGCGGCAGTCGGGGTCACAGGAATCCTCCTTTCAAGCGAACAATAATTTCGTTTCCCAAATGAGGATTCAACTGTGACTGGTTTTGGCGTTAGCCATATGAATAACCAATTACAGGGGGAATCCGCAGTGAATCAACAAACAACGAATATGGTATTACAATCATTAGGTTGGAATGAGTATTTTTCTAATCATTTTGCCGCTTATGCCAAACAAGGGTATAGTGCCGGGCGAATCATATTGGAGCATAAAAACATGTACCGTCTATTGAGTGAGCATGGCGAGCTCATGGGCGAGGTAACGGGTAAGCTGCGTTTTGAAGCAACAGGTCGAGAGGATTTTCCAGCAGTCGGTGACTGGGTAGTTATAAAACCGAGGCTGGAGGAACAGAAAGCTTCGATTCATGCGCTGCTGCCACGAAAGAGCAAATTTTCCCGTAAAGTGGCTGGAGACACGGTAGAAGAGCAGATTGTAGCCGCTAACGTTGATACTGTTTTTTTAGTGAATGCCTTAAATAATGACTTTAATATACGCAGGATGGAACGTTACTTGATCCTCGCATGGGAAAGCGGCGCTGCGCCGGTCATCGTGCTGAGCAAAGCAGATTTATGCGACGATTTGGAGGCGCGCATCGCAGAGGTAGAATCAATTGCGATTGCTGTCCCTATTCATGTGGTCAGTGCCTCGCAGGGAGAAGGGCTAGATCAGCTCGCACCATATTTGGGTATAGGCAACACGATTGCGCTGATAGGTTCTTCGGGTGTAGGTAAGTCTACACTGATTAACAAATTGAGCGGTGTTGATCTGCAACGAGTCAATGATGTGCGTGGCGGGGATGACCGAGGTCGTCATACGACGACGCATCGCGAGCTTGTTCAATTACCGAGTGGAGCACTGATGATTGATACACCTGGTATGAGGGAGCTGCAGCTATGGGAGGCCGATGAGGGGTTCCGTGGTGCATTTGATGACGTAGATTCAATTGCAAATACTTGCAGATTCAATGACTGCAAGCATGAGCAAGAGCCCGGCTGTTCTGTCCGAAAGGCAATAGCTGATGGATCTTTGGAGCAGGCTCGTTTTGAAAGCTATCTCAAACTCCAACGTGAGCTGGCGTATCTAGCACGTAAGGAAGATGCGCGATTGGCAGCCTCTGAAAAAGCAAAATGGAAAAAGATTAGCACAGATATGAAACAAAGAAAAGTAAAAAGATAAGTCATGCGACAGAGCCTTTGAAAGATTAGGGCTCTTTTTTTTATGCCTTCAGCATAGATGCTAACTTGAGGGATCAAGCTGTGAAGTTTTGAAATATTCGACGGAATTCATGAAGCAAAGAAGTTGAATGTTCATTTCGTTAGTATCATAATTTAGGTTATTGACAATGAGGACAAATGTTCGGTATATTTTGTAAGTAATGCGGACAATTGTCCGAAAAGAGAAGAGAAAATTGGAGGAGGAGTATTCTTGAACGGCCCTACTATGGAGGTTAACTCCAACCTGGATTTGAGCAAAATCAAGAAAGGACCGATCGTTGCCGCACTCATTATTGGCGCATTTGTATCGATTCTGAATGAAACCTTGCTGAACATTGCTTTCCCAGAGCTCATGAGATATTTCAGCATCACGGAAACGACTGTACAATGGCTGGCTACAGCCTATATGCTCGTAGTCGGTATTCTTGTCCCTATAACAGCACTTTTGCAACAGTGGTTTAGCACACGTCAAATGTTTCTCGGAGCAATGATTTTATTCCTTGCGGGTACGGTGATATGTGCGACAGCACCAATATTTGAGTTTCTGCTTGTTGGACGTGTTGTGCAAGCTTTGGGCACAGGACTAATGATACCTGTATTGATGAATACGATTCTTATCATTTTCCCTCCAGAGAAGAGGGGCGGCGCAATGGGATTGATCGGTCTGGTCATGATGTCCGCTCCGGCTATTGGGCCTACTTTATCTGGTCTTATCGTTGACTCGCTTAACTGGAGATGGCTCTTCTATCTGGTCATTCCTTTGGCGGTCGTTTCTATCGTCTATGCAGCGATTTATTTGAAAAATGTAAGTGAATTGACGAAACCAAAGGTCGACATTATTTCCATCCTGCTCTCCTCCATCGGTTTTGGGGGCATCGTCTATGGCTTTAGCAGCGCAGGAGAAGGCTCATGGTCAGATCCTAAAGTTGTCTGGTGCCTGATTGTAGGCGGAATCAGCTTGATTTCATTTGTATGGCGTCAACTTGCGGTGAAGGAACCGATGCTCGATATGCGTGTTTTCCGTTACCCCATGTTTTCGCTCGTTACGGTGCTAATGCTTGTACTTATGATGGCTATGTTCTCTACGATGATCATGCTTCCGCTATTTTTGCAAAATGTCATGATGCTTACAGMACTTAGCGCTGGTCTTGTTATGATGCCCGGCAGTATCTTGAATGGTATTATGGCACCGGTCTCCGGTATTTTGTTTGACAAATTTGGACCAAGGGTGCTTGTTATACCTGGTCTCATCTTGATGAGTGTATCCATCTGGTTGTTTTCTGGAATTGATGCAGCATGGACGAGCGGATATGTTGTATTCCTACATATCTTGATGATGATTGGTATCTCATTAGTGATGATGCCTGCGCAGACGACAGGGCTTAATCAGCTGCCGCGCAGATTGTACGCGCATGGTACGGCGGTTATGAGCACGCTGCAGCAAGTGGCAGGTGCGGTTGGTGTAGCCTTGTTCGTAAGCATTATGTCTTCCGGCATGAGAGATTATATGTCTACATCTCCGGATCCGACCAACCCTGCTGAAGGAATACCTGCAATGGTAGCTGGTCTTCACAGTGCGTTTATCGTCGGCGGAATTCTCTCTGTCCTCGCAATTCTTATCGGTCTCTTCATTCGCAAAACGAAGGCACCACAAGAGGATGAGCAGAAGCAGGCTGCTTAATCAGATTTGTTCGAGTAGCTTGGACAAAATACATCTTTTTATAAATTAAAGGCAGCCAATAAGTTCAATGAACTTATTGGCTGCCTTTTTTAATTTTTAAAACACTTTACTACCGCAATCTTCGCTTTGCGATTAACTGGCTGAGTGCACCTGCGTTTACAAGGACGGTTCCACCAATAATCGTAATGATACCAAGAAGTGTAATCCATGAGATTGTCTCATCATAAAAGAGTACGCCGACTCCTACAGCAATCGGAGGAGAGATATAGAGCCATGTAGATGGGAAAACGGGATTCGTCTTTGCTACGAGCCAGTAGAATAAGGTATGCCCAACCATGGAACCAATCACAATCAGATAAATTAATGAGCCTGCCGTCTGAAATGATGCAAAGGATTCAAGGTGCACCTCTTCGGTGAACACAGATAAAATGAACATCATCGCTCCGCCAACCATCATTTGTGCCGCGTTCATGGCTATCGGTGAAACATCGGACATGCGGTTGATTACTTTTTTGGAATATAGCGCACCTGTTGCATAGCAGCATTCTCCTATGAGTATGGCTCCGCAGCCTACAATCCACAAGGGTGATACATCCACCGAAAGATTGGGCAAAACTAACAGCAGCACGCCGATGCAGCCAATAATGCAGCCGTATAGCGAGTGTTTGGGAGATTTTTGCCGAAGAATAGCCGTTTGCAGCAGCAAAATCATGATGGGTCCCGTAGCCGATAACACAGCCGCGAGTCCAGAAGATACATATTGCTCCGCCCAGTACAGCGTAGAGAAGGTGCCAAACGTCAGAGTCGCCCCAGTGAACAGCATCTCTTTGCGCAGCAGCAGGGAGAAGCTAGCCTTGCGTTTCCAAACCATCCAGAGAAACAGAATAGCGCCAGCCAGAAAAAAGCGAAGCCCTGCCGAGAAGAAAGGGGGAGCACCGGCGTCTACTCCGATTTTAATTGCCAGAAAGGTTGTGCCAAATATAAGACATACGAGCGCATAAGCCAAAAAAATCATGTTCATTTCCCCTTTAGATGTCGGATCGAGATTGTATTTTGTTAATCATATAGGGAGCAAGGCAGAACAGATTGTATGGAACAGAACAGAAGGATAAATATTTCGTGTACAATAATAGAAATAGGTAGCCGCGAAGAGGTGTTATGAACAGATGAAAAAAGAATCGGGAGCGCATCAAGCCCATCCGTTATTCCGGCAAGTGTATGATTATATCTTGAACCGTGTAGAGCGAGGGGAATGGAAAGCCCATCAAAAATTACCGTCGATACGATTGCTTGCTGAAGAGATCAATGTGCATCGGCTCACGGTATTTAAAGCCTATAGATTGCTGGCTGAGGACGGCAAAGTGTATGTAAAAGACAAATCGGGATATTACGTATCGGAGGACGATGACTTTTCTGAAGGGTTGGAAGAGAGCACCGTCGTTACCTCTTATGCGGTGAATAACTCGTTATCTGATATTCACCGAATTCCAGCTAAGTATCAGTTCTCTCAAGCGCTGATTGATCCTAATTTGCTGCCGAATTTGTTCTTATCGGACTATGTGAAAAAAGTATTTGATCTCTATCCTAAGGTTATGGGGACTTATGCCAGCGTTCAGGGGGATGAAGAGCTTCGCGAGTCGCTGAGCCAGCATTTCAGAGAGCATCATCGATTACAGCTGTCATCGGAGGAATTGTTAATCACATCAGGTGCTCAGCAGGCCATAAATTTGATTGCCCAGATTATGCTTGGGCCGATGGATGCGGTGTTGATTGAGCGACCGACCTACGGCGTAGCGATGGATATTTTTCGCAGGCAAGGCGCGCGGCTTATTCCTGTTGCGATCACACCGGAAGGTTATGACTTAGTAGAAGTAGAAGCCTTGATGCGCACGCATAAGCCTCGTATGTTCTATATGAATCCAACCCACCAAAATCCGACCGGTTATACTGTTCCATCATGGCAGCGCAAATTGCTGGTGGAATTGGCAGAGCGTTACCGCTGCCTTATCGTGGAGGATGATCCATTCCGAGATATGTATTTTGTTGAGCCGCCCCCGCTTCCCTTATTCGCTTATGACACGGAGGGCTGGGTCATCTATATTAGCAGCTTCAGCAAATATATTGCGCCGGGTCTGCGGATTTGTGCTGCAGCCTGCCGATATCCATTCATGGAGCAGTTAATCAAAGCGAAGGCGCTTGCGGATAACGGGACTCCTCAGCTTAATCAGAAAATATTTTTGCATTATTTCGCCTCACCGAGGCTGCAGCAGCATGTGGAAAAGCTTCGTATTGCGCTGCAGGTTCATAAAGAGATCATGGAAGAGGAGCTTGCCATAGCAGGCTGGGAATGGACTGCACCACAGGGCGGGCTTAATTTATGGGTTAAACTTCCAAGCCATATATCAGGAGAAGCTCTTCTTAAAAAAAGCAGGGAGCAATCCATTTCCTTCGTTCCCGGAGAAATATTTGACCCGCTAGGCGAGCTGAAATCATGGATACGGCTTAGTTATTCTTTTGCGAGTGAGGCATTATTGCGGGAAGGAATGCAGCGCTTAACGGCTTTATCGCGGACTTTATGATTGAAAGAAATATTTAGTTGCTGAACATATTTTTTGTAACATTGGCGTAACACCCCTGATGTAGTCTGATTCAGGAGGTGCGAGACATGAAAAAAATAATAGCCATCATCATGCTGGCTGCAATCACAGCAAGTGTTCTTGCGGGGTGCAAGGACGACAATAATACGCGAGGCGGGGAAGTAAATGCACAAATAGAAGATGTGGATTTTAGCTTTAACGTAGATCCAGAAACCTTCGCGCTTGAGGTCGAGTCGGGTGGAAGGACTGAAAAAGCATCGGAACCACTGGACAAAATGAATGTTACAAATGTAAAAAACAGCGGAGACCAAATTAGCTGGACCTATCCAGAGAAACAAATGGACGTTGAAATTGAAAAAAAAGCGAACTATGTAGATGTAACGATCAAATCCAGCAAGGCGGAGGAAAATAGCTTTGCATGGCCAATCGTAACGGGCGAGGGGTATATGCTTCCATTAAACCAAGGAAAGTATATTCCAAGCGATGATCAGACGTGGAAAGAGTATTTGAGCGAACAAGAAATGAAGGTCATTGAGTCTTTCTCGATGCCATTTTTTGCAGCTGATAAAAGCGAATACTCGCTGATGTACATTATTAAAAACGCATATAACAATGAAATTGTTTTTAATACCGATAACGCTATCCAGTTTACTTTTCATCATGATTTTCCAGTAATTAATAAGCAAAAGGAATATKGATTTAGAATTTATGTAACGAAAAAAAATCCAACAGCTGTCGCAAAAACGTATAAAGATTATTTGATTGAACAGGGTGAATTCAAAAGCTTGGCGGATAAGGCTAAAGAAAATAGCAATATCGAAAAGCTTTACGGAGCACCGCACGCTTATTTTTGGGACAGAACGGTCATTTCAGAAGAAAATATACAATGGGCAAAGCTGAGGAGCAATCTTCCCGAAAAACTGAGATTATGGATTCAGGAGCTATTAAAAACTAACGTGGAAGATGGAGCAGAGCTTTCATCCGCTTTTGACGATTTAAATCGTTTAGACTATGTAGATAAATACACGATAAATCGAATTGTAAAAAGTTTAAGTGCTGTCATGCAGCTAAAAGAATTTTATGATTCCAAAATATTTACTGACTTAGATGAAGAAACTCAGCGATTATTAAGCAGCGGTATAGAAAAATTGAACGCTGTTGAATTAATTGACCTGAATAAACGTTTATTAAAAAGCGTGCTTGGCGCTGCAGTTGATCCCATTGAGAAGTGGGCAGATGCCAATACGATTGATGTCATAAAGGATATGAAGCAGTCTGGGCTCGACAATATGTGGATTGGTTTGGATGATTGGCAGGAAGGGTTTATTAAACCTGCGTTTGTCAAAGAGACAGAAAGTCTTGGTTATTTAATTGGCACCTATGACTCGTATCATTCAATCCATGAACCAGGAAAAGAGAAATGGACGACGGCTAAGTTTAAGGATACTTCCCTTTACGAGCATGCAACGGTAACCGATAAGAATGGGAAAAAAATTGTAGGGTTCCAAGGAGAAGGCAGAAAGCTCAACCCAACGCTTGCCTTGCCTAGTGTAGAAGAAAGAGTAACATCGATTTTCAATACAGGTTTAGCTTTTAACTCATGGTTTCTAGATACGGATGGTACTGGAGAAATCTTCGATGACTATTCGCCAGAGCATGTGACTACGGAAGAAGAAGATATACAGGCTAGAATAAAGCGAATGGCGTATTTGCAAAAACAATGGAAGCTGGTCGTTGGAACAGAGGGTGGCAACGATTTTGCTAACCAAACGGTTGCTTTTGCGCATGGAATAGAGACGCCATCATTCTCTTGGATGGATAAGGATATGAGCACAAATAAAGAAAGCGAATATTATGTAGGAAGATATTATTCGAGCAATGGCGGGGTTCCCGAATTATTTGCTAAGCAAATACCGTTAAAGGACAAGTATAAGAAGCTGTTTTTGGATACTAGCTATACGATCCCATTGTATAAGTTAGTTTACAACAATTCAGTGATCACGACATATTGGTGGGGCTGGGGGACTTTAAAAATAGAAGATGAAATTTCGAATCGAATGCTGTATGAAATTCTTTATAATGTGCCTCCGTTATATCATCTAGATAAACACGAGTGGGAAAAACATAAGGAAACCATCGTGAATCATTCTAAGGTATGGTCAAGCTTTAGTAAAAAAGCGATAAAGGAAGAAATGACGGATTATAAGGTTCTAACAGAGGACAAACTTGTTCAGATGACGGAATATGGTAAAGCGTTGAAAGTAGTGGCTAACTTCTCGGAAGCTTCTTTTAACTTTCAAGGCGAGGTCATACCAGCGAAATCAGTGCTAATCCTTGATGGAAATGATAAAACGATTTATACACCGAAAGAGCCCACAAAGAAATAAAAAAGTAATGGGCTCTAATTTTTAGCTTTATTTATAGAGATTTCAACGATTTTTGTTTTCTTTTCAGTTGAAGTATACCAGTGTTTCACTGCTTCATAATCTGATGATGCTAAATCAGCCGACTCGATCATAAACCGATCTTTCTCGATCCATTGATAGTCGAGTATAGGCCAGATTGGAGTAGACATGTATTCGTTCGTTAATGCTGTAGATTCAAAAGGTATTTTTTCCATAGTTAATAAATCAACAGCAATCAGCGTATGACGAACAATTTCTCCGCCTTCGCTATAACCGTATCGTAACAGCAGCTCTGTTTTATCCGGAGATAGTTGATAGTCTTGAAAAATGCCGTCACCCAAAGCGAGACTTGTAATTGTGGAGTTGCTTTCCTTCACTAAAATGGTTGAACACTGCTTATTTCCACAACTGTACTTTAACAATATGAAATGTTCTTGAGTGGAGAGAGTGAGCGCTTCTGATTGGGTCCGTTCGATTTCGGTCTTGCTATCCTCTTGCGATTGTAAATATTGCTTATACGGAGGAATATCGTTAATCTTTAGCTTTAAGTTTTTTCCATTTTCGTCTTTGACTATGAGTGTATCAGATGAATTCTCGAATGGTTTCTGTTCAATGGAAAGGGACTTTTGTAATGGATCAGCTTGAAGACTTTTTATGATAAATACCACGGCTGTCGCGACTATCAAAAGAAGAAGAAGAGGTACCAGTAATTTTTTTCTCATCTAGTTTTATCTCCATTTTATTTAATATAATCACCTTTTCATAATAGCTAAACTTTTAAACGAAGATTTTTACTGGTATGTTGCAGGCTATTGTGATTCATATTCTTCTACGAAATAGGAGAGAGAGGTTTCCCGTGAGTTTATCGAACTCGAGGGAAGCCTTTTTTTCATTGATGCAGTATTCTCCCGAGCAAATACAAGCTTCATAAAAAACACTTTACAACCTGCCTAGGTTAGCATATATTTTACTCATACCAAAAAAGTTTCCTGAGGTAAACTAATTGTCCTTAAGTAAAATAAATTTTTTTTATTAATAATTTTGCACTGAGGCAAAATTAAACCCTTATATTAACATGGAGGTGAATCGAATGGTATTTGATCCAAATCGGCAGTTCTCAAGACGAAACATCCTTAAGGTCGGAGCTGCCGGCGTACTAGGTGTGATCGGAGGCAGCTTCTTAAATACAAGTGCATTATTTGGCAGGTCTGCTCATGCGATGGGGAAGGAAGAAATGCATCATACGCTCAAAGACCAGATGAAACAAGGGATGGCACACGGTTATGATCCGGGAACGGATTCAACGCCGGGGCTTGAAGCGGCAGTAAAAGCATTAACGGCTTTTGATTATGGGGTCGTTAGTACTTCTTCAGATGGCAGGACGATTAGAGAATACGATATACAGGCATGGGATGCTGAGGTGGAAATAGCGAAGGGCATTAAATTTCCAGGGTGGACATTCAACGGCACGATTCCAGGGCCGACACTTCGTTGTACGGAGGGGGATATCGTACGAGTCAAGTTCGGGAACGGGTCCGCGCACCCGCATTCCATACATTTTCACGGTATTCATCCAACCCACATGGATGGTTTAGAACCTATTTCGACGGGCAGTGAATTTGTGTATGAATTTGAAGCCAAGCCAGCAGGGCTGCAGCCCTATCACTGTCATGTTCCTCCGCTGATTAGACATATTCACAAGGGCCTATATGGTCACTTCATTATTGATCCTAAGAAACCAAGGAAACCTGCAAAAGAGCTAAGTATGGTCATGAATGGCTTTGATCTGGACTTAGATGGCGAGAACGAGGTTTACACGGTCAATGGCTACGCATTTGCGTACCAATCTAGACCGATTAAGGTGAAAACGGGTGAGCTGGTTCGTATTTATTTAAGTAATTTAACGGAATTTGATCCGATTAACTCCTTTCACTTGCATGCTAATTTTTTTCACTATTATGCCACCGGCGCTGACCCAGATGCGAGGCCGCAATATACAGATACGATTATGCAGTGCCAAGGGGAGAGAGGCATCATTGAAGTTACGTTTCCCGCTCCTGGAAAATATATGTTCCATGCTCATCAAAGTGAGTTTACGGAGCTCGGCTGGATGGGATTTTTTGAAGTCGGTTAAGTAGAGGGGGTGTGCGATGTGCAAAGTGAAATAATAAATAAAAAGCTAGGTAAAAAAGCAGTCTGGCTGCTTGGCATAATGCCCTTGCTGCTGCTGGCTGGCTTGATTTCTGTTATCGCTTCATGGGGTACAGGTGTAGAAGAACAGCAAGCGGCCCCGATTGAAGTGCTCAATTTTGAACGTATTATTTTGACGGATGATGGATTTGAAGTTCGTATACTTAATTCTGGGCCAAAGGAGCTGACGGTTGCTCAAGTTGTTGTCGATGATTCTTTTTGGAATGCTTCCTACTCACCTAGTCCTACGCTTGAGAGATTCGGCAGCTCGACGATCTATATTCCTTATCCTTGGGTGGAGGGAGATCCTCATCAAATTAAGCTTATCACCTCTAACGGACTAATATTTACAGGGGATGTACCTGCTGCAATGAAAACGCCAACTGCCGATACCAATCGATTTCTGCAATATTCACTAATAGGTTTTTATGTCGGTGTCGTTCCAGTTGGACTCGGATTGCTATGGTATCCTTTTATGCGTCGCTTCTCAAGCAAAGGCATTCAGGCGGTATTGGCATTTACAGTTGGACTTTTATTTTTTCTTGCTGTGGATACCATACAAGAAGGATTAGAGCTTGGTGCGGAAGCACCCGGCGTATTTCAAGGCACAGGCCTAGTCTGGTTCGGTGCGGCATTAAGCTTCTTATTCCTCATAGCCATTGATCAGACGAAATCCAAAAAGGCAATCCAGCATAATGATCCTGGCAAGCAGGTATCCTTCAAAATCGCGAGTGGAATAGGTCTCCATAATCTCGGTGAAGGGCTTGCGATAGGTGCTGCTTTTGCCGCGGGTGAGGCTGCGCTTGGATCCTTCCTTATTATTGGGTTTACGCTGCATAACATTACTGAAGGGATTGGCATAGCGGCGCCGCTTTTAAAAGCAAAACCAACGTACAAGACTTTCCTCGCATTAGCACTCTTAGGCGGCGGTCCTGCTATTATCGGAACGTGGATCGGTGGATTTGTATTTAATCAAACGCTGGCGGCCTTATTCTTCGGTATTGGCGCAGGGGCCATTATACAAGTTATTTATGTCATTTTTAAAATGATTGTTAGGGATGCAAAGGCTGCAGAAGCACCTGCCGTTTCGTGGCTCAATTTCTCAGGTTTAACACTTGGCATATTGCTGATGTATGTAACAGCTTTGTTAGTTAACTTCTAGAACCAAACGGGAATGGGGAGTTCAGAATGCCGAATATAGGTGTTGCAGGAATTGTATTGCTTGTGATTTTAGGTTTGCTGATGTTTGGACCATCCAAGCTGCCTCAGCTTGGGCGGGCGATTGGAACGACGCTGTCAGAATTCAAAAAAGGGGCAAAAGGACTGATAGACCCGGATGAAAAACCCGATCAGCCGAAGGAGCGTGAATGATCAAACAAGCGAAGAGCCGTCAGCATAATGCTAACGGCTCTTGTTTATTTGCGTATGAATTTATTCTGCACGCTTTTTTCGTTCAATTAATATGGTCAAGCTGACAAGTGTAACAAATATAGTCGCTCCCATATCGGAGAGAATGGCAATCCATAAGGTGAGCCAGCCGGGAATGGTAAGCAATAATGCGATTATTTTCAGTCCGAGCGAGACGCAAATATTAAAGCGGATGACGCGATTGACCTTTTTGGCAATGGAAACGGCTTCGGGCAGCTTGCCCAAATGATCCTGCATGAGGACGATATCGGCTGTTTCAATTGCACTGTCTGTTCCTTTGCCCATCGCAATGCCGAGCTGCGCAGAGGCTAGAGCAGGAGCGTCATTAATACCGTCACCTATCATCGCGACATGGTGGCTTGCTGAAAGCTCTTTAATTTTCTTCACTTTATCTTCCGGCAGAAGGTTGCCATAAAACTCGGACACCCCGACGGCGGAAGCGACTTTCTCCGCTGTCTTCTGATGATCTCCGGTAAGCATAATGGTACGCTTAATTCCCAGTTTGTGTAAGGATGCGATTACAGACCGGCTTTCCTCGCGAATTTCGTCTGAAATGCCAAACATACCGAGTACTTGCTGATCGTCTGCCACCAATACAAGAGTAAGACCGTCATTTTTTAATTGTTCTATGCGATTTTGGACAGAATCCGGAATCGTAATATGCTCGATGCTTTTTTCATTTCCAAGCCAGTATGCAAAGCCGTTAACCTTCGCTTTAATTCCCCGACCTGATATCGTTTGAATTTCATCCGGTTCTGGTATTGTCATATTTCTGCTCGCTATTTCCTTCATAATCGCTTTCGCCAGCGGGTGGGAGGACGATTTCTCGATAGCTCCAGCTGCTTGGAAAAACCGTTCTTCATCATACGCTTCCAATTTGGCAACATGCGGTTCGCCTTTTGTTAACGTACCTGTTTTGTCAAAAGCAAGCGTGTCGATCTTCCCGAGCTGCTCTAGAAATACGCCGCCTTTGACGAGTACGCCGTTCCGAGCATTTCTTGTAATGCCCGATACAATAGCAATTGGCGAAGAAAGAATTAATGCGCAAGGGCAGCCTACAATTAATACGGATAATCCTTGATAAAGCCATGTAATCCAGTCTCCCTGAAAGAGGAGCGGAGGAATAAGGGCAACAAGCGCAGCAACAATCATAATGAGCGGCGTATAATATTTAGCGAATTTATTAATGAAAAGCTCCGTTGGCGTTTTGGTCTCCTGTGCTTCTTGAACGAGATGAAGAATTTTTGCCAAGGAGGAATCCTTGTATGCTTTATCAATTTGAACGAGAAGCAGCCCTTCATTGTTAATGCTTCCGCCGTAAACGGGTTCTCCAGCTTCCTTCTCAACCGGCAGTGATTCACCTGTGATTGCCGATTCATTCACCGAGCTTTTTCCTTCAGAGACGATGCCGTCCGAAGGGATTTTTTCACCGGGCTTAATTTTTACAAGATCGCCGATTTGAAGAGAAGCAATCGGAACGATAATCTCTTGGCCATTTTCTACTTTTAAAGCTTCTTTAGGCGCAACTTGAAATAAAGCTTCCATGGAGCGGCGCGCCTTTTCCATACCATAACCTTCAAGCAGCTCATTCAGTCCAAACAAGATGGCAACGAGAGTAGCTTCCTTCCATTCACCAATGGATACAGCTCCGATTAACGCAATAGTCATTAAGGTATCGATATTAAACTTCATTTTAATTAAATTTTTAAGTCCGCGGAAAAATGTGGTGTAGCCACTAATAATCGTTGCGGTCAAATATAATAGAATGACTGCTTGTTTGTCGAGCACACCATCAAGGAATAATGCGGCAACATAGATGATGCCCGATACGATGAGCAATTTGAGCATATTTGAATGGCCTTCGGAATGACTGTGATCGTGATCATGATCATGTCCAGCATGACTATGGGAACTATGATCGTGTCCCGTATTCGCTTCCGAGCTTGCTTCGATATAGGCATTGTCTGACTTTAAAATTTTCTTAACTGCAGCCATGGAAATTTGCGGATCAACCGTTAATTTTCCTGAGTTGTAGCTGAGCTTTGCATCCGAGCCATGCTCCAATTGTTTAATCTCTTCCTCCATTCGGAGGGCACAGCCGCCACAAGAGAGTCCCTTTATTCGATACTCATTCATAAGACATCCTTCTTCCAGTTGAATATATGAATACTTGTTCATATAATATGCAATTCCAACATTTATGTCAAACGTATTTTCTCCATTCCGCTATAAATTCATGTAAACACCATTCGGTTTGTTAGAATCCGTACACATCTGAACGCCATAAATTCAAGTAGACAAGGAATGGTAATTCCAATAGTATGAAACCAACGTTGTTATCATAAAGGCAAGCGGCTAGCCAGTATTTCAATCGGAGGAATGAATATGCATATATTGATCGTGGACGATGAAATGATCATTCGTAATGGCATAAAAAATATGATGCTGTCGTACAGCAATCCATTTACAAGCATCCGTACAGCTGAGAATGGGGAGCAGGCTTTAGCTTTCATTGCTGAGTATCCCCCCAATATCATCATTACGGATATTCGGATGCCAAGGATGGATGGACTGCAACTTTGCAAGCGCATTCATGATATCTATCCCTATATTAGAGTTGTTGTTATTTCCGGTTTTGCGGAGTTTGAATATGCGAAACAATGTATGGCGTACGGTGTGAAGGAGTATATGCTTAAGCCCGTTGTGAAAAAGGACATTCATGAAATGCTGGATAAAATATTGCCTGCTATGGAAAAAGGTGTCGTTGCGCCGACGCACTCGAAGAAATGGCTCGATGAGATGACGGAGCATATTTGGCAGCTGCGGTTGCCCGATTTGGATAAATGTTTGGATGATTGGCTTAGCTATTGCGGAGAAAGAACAGATCATCCACAGCAGTTAAATGAGCTATTGGAGGATTCCTTTCAAGCGGTATTGGATCGATTGCAGGACAAGGGTCATCAGTACACAGGGATTGCTGCCGCTGCTATAGAGAAAAATACTTTAACTGATGGAAAGCAAAGCTTTCGCGACAAAATCCACTCTGTAACCGATGAGCTTGCTTTGCGCAGAGGCGGCTTTAAGGATTTAATGACAGAGGTCAGAGCTTATATCGAGAAGAACATTGCGAAGGAAGTAACGCTAGAAGAGGTTGCCAATCTGGTTGGCCTAACGCCTAATTATTTTAGTTTGTACTTTAAAAAAACGACAGGGGTCACCTTCGTGAACTACCGAATGACCAAACGAATAGAAGCAGCGGAGCAGCTGCTCGCGCAGCCTCATTACCGAATTGTTGATGTCGCGCATGAGATCGGCTACGAGGACTATTCTCATTTTGCAAAAACCTTTCGGAAAGTGAAGGGCATCACACCAACCGAATTTCGCAGCAAGCTGGGGATTAAATAAATGATGAAGCGGCGAAAGGGACTATTTTTCCGGTTGTATATGTATTTCATCATCGTCATCCTTGTACCTCTATTTGTTCTAGGCGTGTACACCTACTATGGAGCGACAGAGAGACTTCGCGATCAGGCGGAGGCGAACATGGCACAGGTCGTCAACATTACGTCGCACCATTTGGAACAATATATTCGGAGTTATGAGAACTCAACGTTGTCGCTGCTTACTAATTTGGATATTAAAGAGTATTTGGATGTGGCGCCGGAGCTCAATTATGAAAATTATTTTTACTCATCCAGAATCAAGACGTATGCGTTTGAACCGATATTGATTCGTCACCCTGAGGTGCTCGCTTTGTACGTCGTTGGAAAGGACGGACGCTCTGTCGGCGTGAACAATAATGCATCCCTCGACTTTACAAGCCCCTCTGCCAAAAAATATGTAGAAAATCTATTCTCAGACATTCCAGATAATGGCCAAATCGTCATTTTGAACGATAGCATCAGCTCCGTGCAGAAAGGCCAATCTATCACGCTTGCCCGTAAAGTAAGAGGACTTCGGTCGATGGATTATAAAGGTGTTCTCGCCATTGAGATCAAGAGCACGGAGTTATCTACGCTTTGGAAAGGCATTGATTTAGGTCCCCAAGGCTTATTTCATATTGAGGATCGGCAGGGAGAAGTTGTTTACCATACCGATTCTAGCAAGATTGGCCAAAAGCTGTCCTCTCAAGCGAAGCGTGAACTGCCAGAAGGAAAGGCTGTGTCCTTCATAAGCAAGGAAGCCGGGGAAGAGAGGTTTACGATTGCCCGCCATTCCAGCTATACGAATTGGGATTTGCAAATATCGATTCCGATGAAGGATTTGCGCCAACCGATCATCGGCATTCGAACGAACATTATATGGATCGGCTTTGTAACATTGATATTAGGGCTGCTGATTGCTTATCGGTTCAGCTACTCGATCACAACGCCTATTCAAAAGCTTAGACGCGGCATGAAGCAAGCGGAGAAAGGGGACTGGACCCGAATTCCGTTAAATGGAAAGCAGGATGAGGTGGACGAGCTAGTTGTAAGCTACAATTCTATGGTCAATAAATTATCGGACCTGATCGAGCAGGTCTATACAGCGGAAAGCACCAAACGTGAAGCGGAGCTTGAGCGGCAGAAAGCAGAGCTGCAAGCGCTCCAACTGCAAATTAATCCTCATTTTCTGTACAACACGCTGGAGACGATTGTTTGCTTCCCCGCTGTACAGGATTCGGATGAGGTATCGGAAATTGTAAAAAACATGGCTTATATGCTGCGCTATGCTGTCCAAACGAGTTTGGAGGAAATTACGGTCGTCAACGAGCTGAAGCATGTGTTGAATTACATGGCGATCCTGAAGCATCGGTTCGGCAAGGAGTTCGAGATCGATGTGGAAATTCCGCCAGATTATTTGCTGAAGAAGATGGTCAGGCTTACCCTTCAGCCCATCATCGAAAATGTGTTTCAACATGCTTTTTTTGAAGGCATCGAGGACAAGCATCGGATCGAAATACGGACGGAAGAGACGGAGAGCTTTTTTGTTGTGTCGGTTAAAGATAATGGCTCTGGTATGAGCGAATCTACCCTGCTGCAGCTTCGAAGCCGCTTGGAGACGAAGAAGCTGACCGAAGTGAAGGAAGGCAAGGGAGGAATCGGCGTCCTGAATGTCCACCGCCGCATTCAGCTCGTATTTGGCGACGCATACGGATTAGAGATAGAGAGTGAATTAGCAGTCGGAACGGTCATTCGAATGATCATGCCCAAATCGTAAAAAAAACCATACCGACAAAGATGGCGCCATCGTAGAGCTCTGTGCCATAGTGTACGATTGTCGTACAAACTATGTTAGGAGTTGACTCCGATGGCTAAAAGCAATATTTCACAATCTGAGCCCGGCCTCATGCTGTTTCGGACTGGAAAGGAGCGGTGGGCTTATTTAAATAAGTATAAAGCGTTATATTTTCTATCCATCCCAGGCATTCTTTATTTCTTATTATTTAAGTATGTGCCGCTTTTAGGTTCGGTTATGGCCTTTCAAGACTACAATATTTTCAAAGGTTATTTGGGAAGCGCATGGGTAGGGTTTGACCATTTTCAGCGCATGTTTCAGTATCCTGACTTTTTGCGGATATTGAAAAACACGCTTATTCTCGCATTTTACAGCTTAGGCTTTTCGTTTCCGATTCCAATAATTCTTGCTTTGCTGCTAAATGAGATTCGCAAGGTGTTCTTTAAGCGGACGCTGCAGACGATCATTTACATGCCGCATTTTCTATCGTGGGTCGTTATCGGTGGCATCGCCATTGAGATTCTATCGCCGCGAAGCGGGTTTGTAAACAATATCATTACGATGATCGGCTTTGATCCGATTTACTTCATGGGGGAAGAGTCGTATATCCGAACGATACTGGTTTCCTCTGGCATATGGAGAGACGCCGGCTGGGGAACGATCATTTATTTGGCAGCGCTAACGAGCATTAATCCAGATTTATACGAGGCTTCAGAAATGGATGGAGCGACGCGCTGGAGACAGACATTGTCCATCACTTTGCCCGCGCTTATGCCGACCATTACCATTTTGTTTTTGCTGCAGATCGGCCATTTCATGGATTTTGGATTTGAAAGAGTTTCGGTATTTCTGAACACGCTTAACGCTGGTAAGGGGGAGATTTTGGACACGTATATTTATACAGTGGGCCTTCTCGAAAGACAATATAGCTACACGACAGCCATCGGTCTATTTAAATCCGTGGTCGGACTTGTCTTAATTATGACAGGCAACACACTCAGCAAGAAGATGACTGGTGAAGGTTTATATTAAGGAGGAGACCCCCATGGTAAAAATAAGCACCGGACAGCGGTGGTTTAACGTATTCAATTATATTTTTCTTATCGTACTTGGCTTAAGCATGATTTTGCCAATCATTCATGTCGTAGCGCAATCGCTCAGCAGCAATGCAGCAATTAACACGGGCAAAGTCTATTTATGGCCGGTTGAGCCAACGCTGACCAACTTTAAGGCGGTTATTGGGGAAAAGCTCATTTGGCGGTCGTTTGGCATTAGCGTGTACATTACAGTTGTAGGGACACTGATTAATTTGGTGATGACGGCAACACTGGCTTATCCGTTGTCGCGTGCCGAATATGTATACCGCAAGCCTGTATTAATTATGGTGCTTCTGACGTTGATTTTCACTGCACCGCTTATTCCGAACTATTTGCTCGTAAAAGAGCTGGGCCTTCATGACACGTTATGGTCATTGATGCTGCCTGGAGCTATAAGCGCTTTTAATTTGTTTGTTATGCGCTCTTTCTTTATGGGGCTTCCAACGGAGCTGATTGATTCATCACGAATCGACGGCTGTGGCGAGATGCGGATTTTATGGAACATTATTTTGCCGTTGTCAAAGCCCGTTATGGCGACGCTCGGTATTTTCTATGCGGTATCGCACTGGAACAGCTATGCGAATGCGCTCTATTATATCAACGATAGATTGTTGTACCCGCTCCAAGTAAGGCTGCGAGAATTTATTATTACGGACAGCTCCTCCATTTCTGCGCCAGCCGAGGATGCCTTATTGTCTTCACCGGAAGGCATCAAAATGGCTGTCGTTGTCATTGCAACCATCCCGATTATGATGGTATATCCGTTCCTGCAAAAGCATTTTACGAAAGGAATGATGGTCGGATCTGTAAAATCATAGGCAACGTAAAAAAAACCATTGCACCATAAGTTAACACATATTAACCATTTTTCGAGCGTGATAAGCTTTGTCTATGAAAATGAAAGCGTTATAAATTTGATGAGAGGGGATCTGTTTATGAAAAAAAGAATGCTTAGCTTACTGTGTGTTATTCTCCTTACGGGTCTGCTCACAGCTTGTTCGGAGTCAAACAACAAAGTAGAATCGACAACTAGCCCAGCACCTGACAAAGAAACAGATGTGACGGATAAGCCAGCAGAGCCTACGAAATTTTCGATCGCAAGAGGCACGTTAGCTTTGAAAGCGGTGGAATCGGTAGAAGACATTAATAAAGACAAGTGGGTTCTGGAGCTGGAGAAGCGGACAAACACCGATATGAATATCCAGCTGCTTCCGCATAAGGATTTTAAACAAAAGATTTCACTTATGTTCGCAGGCGGTGAATTGCCGGACGTACTGACTGCTTATCAGTCTATGACACCGGCAAGCAAAGATATGAAAGGCGCAGTAGAAGCTGGACTGTTCATGCCGCTTGATGATCTTCTCAAATCACATGGGCAAAACTTGCTTACTGCTATTCCGAAAGAAGCTTGGGATGAAGTAACCTATCAAGGAAAAATCTACTCCATTCCGCAATACTTAAGCGTACAATCGCGCCGTGCAACATTTGTAAGAGCTGACCTTCTTGAGAAAGCTGGAATTGGGGCGCCAAAAACGATTGATGAGCTGCTGCCTATGCTTCGTGAATTTAAGAAGCTCGGCATTGAACAACCGTTTGGATTCCGTGAAAACTTCAAATATGCCGACTTCATATTGGGAGCGTACGATGTGCTTCCTTACAGCACGATGTATGAGAAACAAGGCGACCAAATCGTTCCGAAATTTTTTGATTCAGAGAACATGATGAAGGCGCTGGAAATGTATAAAGCGATGTACGATGAAGGTTTGATGGCCAAAGATTTTGCAACGATTACAGGTGCGATGTGGACGAAAAGCCGCGACGCTGGAAATCTAGGCATTTACAATGCCAATGCCAATCAACTAGGAATCTACCAAGGGGAACTGACAAAGACCGTGCCTGACGGAAAGCTTGAGATGATCGCTTCACCGACTGGTCCAGACGGCAAAGGCGGTATGATGCTTTACAACAAGACGCTTGAACAATCGTATTTGAACGCGAAGATGGATCAAGCAAAAGCAGAAGCCATTGTCAGCTATTTTGATTACATGGTTAGCGCAGATGCGAATACGTTCTTTACCTTTGGCAATGAGGGTGAGACGTATACGAAAGAGGGCGACAAAGTAAACTACACGGTTCCTGCTGACGAGGAGCAGCGCTATTCTGAACAACGTCGTGACTGGTTATGGCTGGTTAAAGACGGGGCCTTCAATAAGGATAGACTTCCGCTGGAAACGAAGGGCGCAGAAATGATGAATGGTTTTGAGAAGCTGTTGCCTAACGAGGGACGTGCCGGCGTTTTCTTTGATCCCGACCTAGACAGCTATACACAATTCCCAGACTTGGCTCCAAAGTTTGACGAGCCGTCTAAGTTCATCCTTGATCACATGGTCAAAATGATTTACGGCAAAGAAAGTATTGCGGATTGGCCAAAGGTTATCGAAGAGTGGAAAACAAGCGGCGGCAATGAAATTATAAAAGAAGCTACAGATCGTTTTAACAGTAAATCAGGCGTTGTGGTAGGTCCAGATGCTAATGCTTGAATCTTATGATTTTACAAAGGTGTTTGCGATGATTGTGCAAAAAGGAGAGAGCATGCTTCAGCAGATCGGAGATAAATCACCGCATGCTGCAAAGGCCGACGGCATTTATGACGATATGAGGCATGATTGGTGGACCTCGGGATTTTGGCCCGGCATGCTGTGGATTTTTTACGATATGACGGGAAAGGAAGCATATAAGAACGCGGCCTGGGGCTGGGACGAGAAGCTGGAAGCTAAAATGATGCAGGAAAACAATTTTCATCATGATGTAGGTTTTCAATTTTTACCGACAGCAATCATTAAACATAAGCTGACTGGCGATGCCGATGGGCTGCGCCGCGGATTGTTCGCTGCTAATTTCTTAGCAGGCAGATACAATATGGCTGGTCGATTTCTGCGGGCTTGGAACCAAGATAAGGTTGGCTGGTCCATCGTTGATTCATCTATGAATTTATCCTTGTTGTTTTGGGCTGCCCAAACGACCAATGATCCACGCTTTAAGCATATCGCAAGGGCGCATGCCGACACGGTTGTAGAGCATTTCATTCGCGCGGATGGATCGGTTAAGCATATTGTGAGCTTTGATCCGGAAACAGGCGAGTTACTCGGGGCAATCGGCGGGCAAGGTGCGGGAGCGGATTCCGCTTGGAGCCGCGGAGCAGCATGGGCTCTTTACGGTATGGCGAATACTTATCGCTATACGGGCGATGAAAAATATTTGCGTGCCTCGCAGCGAGTAGCGAACTTTTTTATAGCTAACTTGCCTTCTGATTACGTACCGCACTGGGATTTTAGAGCTTCGGAACATAGGGCAGATGAACCAAGAGACAGCTCAGCTGGCGCTTGTGCAGCATCCGGCCTCTTGGATCTTGCTTCGATGCTGCCAGTTGAGGAGGGGAATGTTTACCGTGATGCAGCTGAACGTATGCTTATATCCCTTCATGAGAATTATGCTGCATGGGATCTGCCGAATCATGAGGCAATCTTGCTTCAAGCAACGGGAAATCGTCCATCGGGTACGAATGTGAATGTTTCGTTAATCTATGGCGATTACTATTTTGTAGAGGCGGTCGCCAAGCTGAACGGTTGGAAAAATCATATCTTTTAAACAGCCATTGTTTACAAGGCTGCTCATGAGTTCATTGAACTTATGGGCAGCCTCTTTTTTATGAAATTTTATGATCGAATTGAGAATGATTGGATTTCAAGCCTTTTAAATTTTTAATTGGATATATTTGAGGTATACCGCCGAATAGACAGTGAAACAAATCTATACTTATAATGTTTTCGGGGGGCTTAAAATGAAAATTTCGAGTAAGAACTATATGTATGGTTCAATTATTATCATTATTTTAATCGCTATAGCCTATTCAAGCATATTTATTTTGAAAAATAAAATAAATGCAACAGATCATAGCAACCCCACATCACCAATGGCATCGGAGTATGTAAGCAAGGTGGATGGAAACTCTTTTTATGTTTTGGAAAATGGACAATGGACGAAAACATTTATTAAAGGTGTGAACCTTGGAGCTGGAAAGCCAGGCGCTTTTCCCGGCGAGGTTGCCATTACATACGATGAATACTATAGATGGCTTGGCTATATTTCGGATATGAATGCAAACACGATCAGAGTGTACACGATACAGCGGCCGCAGTTTTATAATGCCTTATTTGATTTTAATCAAAATGCAGTGAAAAATGGCAAGAAGCCTATTTATGTGTTTCATGGCGTTTGGGTTAATGAGAGCGATATAGCAACAATCGATGATGCTTTTGGCAGCAATGACAAGATTCTAAATGATATGAATGTTACGGTAAAAGATACGATTAATATTTTGCATGGCAATCATTATTTGCCAGTAAATAAAGGCCATGCGGACGGCAATTATACCTCGGATGTTTCGAAGTATGTCATCGGATGGATAGTTGGTATTGAATGGGAGCCTTCGCTTGTCGTCAGCACGAATGAAAATAACGCAAAGCGCAGCCATTATGATGGCAAATACCTTTATACCGTAGGCGCATCTCCGTTTGAGGCCTTTCTCACTGAAGTAGGAGATAAGTTGATTGATTATGAAATGACAACCTATAACATGCAAAGCCCGGTTGCCTTTTCCAATTGGGTAACGACAGATCCGCTAAAGCATCCTAACGAGCCTTATAAAAATGAAGACCTTGTAGAAGTAAACGTCGAGCATATTAAATGGCATGACAGCTATAAAGCCGGCATGTTTGCCTCTTATCATGTGTACCCCTATTACCCCGATACGTTTAGCTATCAGACCGATTATATTCACTTTAAAGATGCCGAGGGCAAACCAAACCCTTATTTGGCTTATTTAGAGGAAATTAAGAAGTTCCATTCCATGCCTGTTCTTATTTCGGAATTTGGCATTCCAGCCTCACGCGGCAAGGCGCATGAAAACAAAATTACAGGCTTTAACCAGGGCTTTATAGATGAACAAACGCAAGGCGATATGCTGATGAAAATGATGAAGGATATTCACGCTGCTAGTTTAGCAGGGGGATTGGTTTTTTCGTGGCAGGATGAATGGTTTAAGCGAACATGGAACAACAATGATTTGGATTTGCCTGATTCAAGGCCATACTGGCTTAATGCTCAAACGAATGAGCAGCATTTTGGTTTATTAGCGCTTGATCCTGGCAACGACAAAAGCATCCGTTATATCGACGGTTCGTTCGATGATTGGGCAAATGATACTCCCCTGTATGCTGACGATCATACCAAGCTATACGTAAAAAGTGATGAGGGATATGTCTATCTCATGATTGATGCTGAAAATTATGATTTTAATAAGGATACGTTGATCATACCGATCGATACGATAAAGGAACAAGGGAACACAAGCTTCTCACAGCTTGGCTCCACATTCAGCAAGGATGCAGACTTTGTAGTGAAAATTCATGGACCAACGGACTCACATGTATTAGTAGATGCCTATTATGATAACTACTATTTTAGATATGCGGTTCAAACGAGCCTCATCGACAAGAACCCATCCTTTCATCATAAGAACACGGGTATTTTTAACCCCATCAGGCTTAGTTTAAATAAAAGCTATGTAGTTCCGCAGCTGAACACGGTCGTTCCTTTTGCAGGATATGAGACGGGGCTGCTCCAATACGGAATAGGCAATCCGGATAACCCTGATTTTAATTCATTAAGTGATTTTTATTATAAAGATGGAAAAGTGGAAATGAGAATTCCGTGGCAGCTGCTGAATGTGATGGACCCTTCCCATAAATATGTCATTGATGATATGTATGCTCGTGGAAAAATATCAAAGCTGAAGGTAGATGGAATGAGCTTTGGCATACAGCATATCAAGATAGGCAGCACGCCGGAAACGGCGCAGCAGCCTATAGCAATGGAGGAATATAGCTGGAAGGAATGGGAGCAGCCGACATTTCATGAACGATTGAAGCCTTCCTATTACATTTTGCAAAAAGGATTTCAAGCGATGAATTAATTCATATATAAAATGAGGAATACAAATGAAAAAAAGAAATATGAAAGCTCGCTATATCATTTTAATAGCTTTATTAATTGGTTTATCGATTCCTTTCATCGTTTGGCTGCTTACACCAAGCAAAAACCTTGATGTCGTTGTCATTAATAAAACCTTTCCGACTCAAGCATCTGAAACGAGCGGCATAAGGGAGCTGGATTACAGCAAGCAGCGCGGGTTGTTTTGGATTATGGATCATCTGCGCATAAATAACCCCGCGACGAATAAAGCGTATGACGCCACGAAGGATTATTATGGGAATTTCCTCGCTGATGGGAAATTAACGGCTGTTCCTTTTGATAAACGGGCTAATGTGCCAGATCTGATCTATATTTCGGATGCGTACGGCACTGGCAATTCAAAGGTGAATGGTGTGGAACCAGTAGGGGTTTCAGGTCTGACGATGGATGAGGTTAGTTTAATAGCTACCAGCTATGCTAAAGGGACAACGGTTATTGGCGAATACAATATTGCAGGCGAGCCTACTGCGCCAAACGTATCCAAGGAGCTTGAAGCTATTTTTAACGTCGGCTTTAAGGGGTGGGCAGGCAAGTTTTTCTCGGAATTATCGTCGGCAGAAGATGTACCGAATTGGATAAGAGCAACCTATGAGCAGCAATACGGGAAAAAGTGGAGCTTAACGGGAGCGGGAATCGTTATTGCGGGCAACAATAGAATCATCATATTGGAGCGCGGCAAAGACTTTACAGGACAATCGATCAATCTATTCATGACTGAGGATCATGCTCGCAGCTATCATACGGACACGATTGATTACTATAACTGGTTTGAAATCATTGAGCCTGCAGACGATAAGTCGGTAATCGCATGGTATGACTTAAACGCTACGGAAGCAGGTCAGGAGCAATTGAAGGTCTTAGGGCTAAATACTAGATTCCCAGCAATCATTGCAAATAAATCCGGCAAGAAGAGCTCCTATTATTTTGCCGGTGATTTTAGTGATTATAAGGAACCGGAGAAGATTAAACGGTTTTGGGGTGCTTCTACGCTATACAAAATATTTAGTGTAAACAGCGAAGGGGATCATTCGTATTTTTATTGGCATTTTTATGTGCCGCTTATGTCCAAGCTGTTGAAGGAAACAAAGCCATTAGATGAAAGCATTACATTCCAGGCGAAAGCAGAGACAGCTTCAAATGGTACACAGCTCGTATCCAAAATAGTCGACAATACATTTTCCGTTTATGAAAACGGAGCTTGGAAGAGCATGTTCGTAAAAGGGATGAATATTGGCACAGCAATACCAGGTATTCCTGAAGGAAGCTTCCCGGAGGATACGGCTATTTATTCAGAGTGGCTTGAGAAGATTGGTCAAATGAACGCCAATACGATACGAGTATACACGTTGATGCCGTCAGGCTTTTATCGAGCGCTTGATATTTACAATACGAATCATCAAGATAAACCGCTGTATTTGCTTCAAAATATATCGCCGAGCAGTGAGCCGCCATCAGGCGACTTACTGAATCAAGAGTACAATGCGGCCTACAAACAAGCGATTCAAGATACCATTAACGCAGTTCATGGGAATGCCAAGTTAAAAACAAAAGAGGGGATGAACTCCGATCTGTACATGAATGATGTGTCAGGCTATATCCTTGGTTTTTTAGTTGACCCAGGCTTAACCCCTCAAAAGGTAAAGGCAACGGATCAAGCACATCCCTCTTACAACTATAATGGGAACTATGTTTCATCAGGTTTAGACGCAACGCCTACCGAGTCGTGGCTTGCTTCCCTATCGGATCGTATCTTTCAATATGAGCAAAGTAATTACAACATGCAGCATCCAGCAGCGATTACCAGCATTCCAGAGCTAGACATTCTCGAACATGCTGCATCAAATCCAGAGACGCTCGATGACGCGGTTTCAGTGGATATTAATCATATTGTTATTTCTAGCAAAGTGATCAGCGGATTTTTTGGCGCGTACAATATCTTTCCCGATCATCCGGCATTTATAGCTGGGGGAACGAAGGAAGCAAAAACTGACTATGCAGGTTATAAGCAGTATTTGGATCGTTTTATGAGCACTCAAAAAAAGTATCCCGTACTTATTAGCGAATTTGGATTGTCTACAAGCCTAGGTTCATCGCAAATATCCGCTTCTGGCCATAAGGACGGTCAAAACAGCGAGGCTGAGCAAGGAGAAGGCATCGTTGCGATGATGAATATGATAAAGGACAGCGGCAGTATGGGCGGGATTGTTTACGAATGGGCGGATCAATGGGGAAAAAGCAGCCGGTTTACCTCTTCCCTGATGATCCCTTATGAGCATGGAAGCCTCTGGCACAATGTCATTGATCCTGCTCAGCGATACGGTATTTTAGCGATAGAATCACCTACGCCGACGGAGTATGCCATGACCTTGCGGGGAACAGATCCTCTGCGCACCATTTCTTATGCTGCTAACGAATCTTATTTCTATATAACAGCCGAATTCAGTGAACTGCCGAAGTTTGATCAGAAGAACATTATGATCTATTTGGACACCGTTGACAGAAAAAATGGCGAATATATGCTGGCTCCTGACGTGAATGAAAACTGGTCTGGAGCAGAGTTTAATGTCAGCATTCAAAATACGAAGCAAGCCGAATTACTTGTAATTCCGCAATATAATGCGAGCAAAGGCAGTTATTTTACTTCCGTATCGTCTAACGGCATTTATGAGAAAATGATGCGGCAGCTCTCAAAAGCATATCAAACGTCCGGAGGTAAAACGGTTCCCGCTGCTTATGAGGATGGATCAACCTTGAATGCAGGCAGCTTTGACAACAGCAGCAGCCATTTTTATTTTGAGGGCAAGACGCTGTATCTTAGAATTCCATGGGCGAGCTTGAACTTTACTGACCCATCCAGCTTGCTCGTATTAGATGATGAGAAGAAACAAGGGGCAATCGAGAACATAAGAGACGGCGTTGCTGTTCGAATGACGGATGGCATAGTCGCTTCACTCGTTATTATGGATAAAAAAACGCAGAAGGTCGATTATCAATTTCCCGAAAGCGTTACGTCATCCGGCTACCGAACCTTTACATGGAATACATGGACGAAACCCGAATACGTATCTCGCAATAAGAAAAGCTACGACATGCTTAAACAACTTTTTGCGCAGGAGGATATATGACAAAAGAAGCATTATATTTGCTGCTCATTTCATCAGCGTTATTTTCATTTTTTTTCATATCGATTATCGTCATTTGGTTTTTTCGTTACTTTAGCGAGTCCGCGACTAGCCAATTGAAGAAGCAGCTGGAAGAGGTATACACATCCTACTTTTACACTGAAAATAAACGAACGATCGTGCAAAAACTGAACAAAATCGTCGGAAAAAGTGCTAGAAAAAAAGAGCTGTTCATTAATATCGTCATTAATCACGCTGCTGATTTTATCCATACCCATCATGATCAGTTGATGAACATATACGAATTAACGGGAACGAAAGCTTTTCTGCTCAAAAGACTGCAATCAAACAGCGTTCATATTCAGTCCTTAGCCTGCAGGCATCTAGGGGAATTGCAGCTCAGAGATACAACGGCATCTATCCTTACGCTTATTTCAAGCAAAAATAATGATGTGATTTATAATATGATGCTGGCTCTTGCGAAGCTTGGTGATTTGGAGCGGCTAGTTCATGTTCTAACCTATGACTCCCAAAATATGAACTTGTCTCATAGAGCTATTATTGAAATTATTTCTGCTTTTGACGGCTCAAAGGAAGAGCTGTTTCGACAAACAATTGATAGAAGTGATGACTATATGAAGGGCATTCTAATAAAAGCGGTTGCTGATTACAGTATTGCAGGCTTAAGCGAGCATTATATTAAATATTTGAATAGTGAGGATAAGAACCTTAGAATCGCATCGATAAGAGCGCTGAGCGAGCTGAATAATCCGGATTATGAAGCATCTATGCTAACCAAGCTTGATGATCATGATTGGGAGGTTAGAGCTGCTGCTGCCAAGGGCCTTGAGAAGATTGGGACCAAAAATAGTTTAGCGGATTTAGGGAAAACAACAGGCGACAGTGTGTGGTGGGTAAGACATCATGCCGCCAGTGCACTTGTTCTCATTCCTGGAGGTATTGCTTACGCTTCAAAGATCATCGATGGAGACGATAAATTTGCTCGGGATGCCGTGATTAGTGTGATCGAAATGACTTCCTAATGACAACTTAGAAAAACGAGGATGGTTTTTAACAACATGTATATTCTCAGAATGTTTATTATTTATTTCAGCGAGTTTTGTATGCTGTATACGATTGGAATAAACATCTTTTATAATGGGCAAATGCTGATCGCTTCGCTAGATATGTTTAGTTATTTACGAAAAATGAAAGCTTCGGATTATAAAAGATACATTGATTCAAAAAATATGATTCCGATTTCTATCATTGTCCCTGCGTACAACGAGGAGAAAACGATAGTTGATAATATTAAATCGCTGCTCGCTTTAAATTATTTTGAGTATGAGATTATTATTGTGAATGACGGCTCCACCGATTTCACAAAAGAAAAGATCATAAACGAGTTCAATTTAAAAAAGGTAAACCAGCCCATTATGCAGAGCTTGCCTACGAATGAAGTAGCTGGCATTTACCGTAGCAATCAATACGAGCGATTAATATTTGTAGATAAATTAAACGGCGGCAAAGCGGACGCTCTTAATGCGGGCATTAATGTCTCTGTCTATCCTATTTTTGCATGCATCGATGCCGATTCCATCTTGGAAAATGATGCCCTTATCAAGCTCACGATGTTATTTGTGGAAAATCCCGAAACGATTGCTGTTGGAGGGATCGTCAGAATTGCCAACGGCTCGATCATTAAAGACGGCAAGCTTATGGAGATGAATATTCCGAAAAGCAATATGGCAAAATTTCAGATTATTGAGTATTTCCGAGCTTTCTTGACTGGCCGTACGAGCTTCAGCAAGCTTAATTCCATACTCATTATTTCCGGTGCATTCGGTGCGTTTAATAAGAGGGTCGTTATTGAGTGCGGCGGGTACAAAGTGAATACGATCGGTGAAGACATGGATATTATCGTTAGACTTCATAAGGCGATGAAAGACCAGAAGAGAAAGTACAAAATACAATTTCTAGCGGACCCGATTTGCTGGACTCAAGCTCCAGAATCAATGAAGGATCTAAGAAGCCAGCGAAGAAGATGGCAAATTGGTCTTTTTGATACGCTGATAAGCTATAGAAGAATGCTTTTTAATCCGAAATACGGCAAGATTGGCATGGTGACACTGCCTTATTATTGGATCTTCGAATTAATCGGGCCAATTGTTGAGGCACTCGGCTATATCTTTATCCCACTTGCCTATTTATTTGGCTTGCTTGCGTTTGACAGCTTTATTACTTTTTTTGTTATCGCGTTTTTACTCGGCACTACCTTATCAATGGGCAGCATCTTACTCGAGCAAATTACATTTCGCAAATACAGCTCGCTTAAAGAAACTTTGCTGCTTGTGCTGTTCGGCGTGTTGGAGAACTTAGGTTATCGTCAGCTTACTGTTTTGTTCCGTGTTGAAGGTATTTTTAATTTTAGAAGAGGCCGTCATTCATGGGGAGCAATGAACAGAAAGAATTTTGTTTCAAGCAAAGAGAAAAATGATAACGATAAGTGATGCTGAAATGGCAATGGAAGAGTAGCTGCGTGCAGATGCGGATGCTCTTTTTTTTGCAATTGAACGATAGGGAATTCTCTAAATAGGCAACCGCAATAAGAAAAAGGATCAATGGGCTTAGAAATAATGAAAACGCATACATGTCATTCTTGAATAGACCACTCTTTGAGGGGGTTTGGGCTTGTATGGGGGGCGAAAATCGATTGGTAAATCTTGCGGTTGCCGATAAATAGGCGATTTATCAACAAAAATGACACATTTGAGAAGTTATCTGAATAGTCGCAGTAGTTCGCGAATTGATGTTTCTCCATAAATATAAAGCGCTATCATGCGATACGGGAAATGACATATTTACGAGAATTGTTATGTTCCGTATTGTTGTGAATGTAAGCGATAGCATTTCCGAAATTCCTGTCGCTAATCACCAAACAAAAGCAATTATAACGAAACGGGAAAGGAGTGATTTTATGCAGGAAGCAAGTCCAATGAACGCACCAAATATGCTTCCGGAACCGACGAAAGAGAAGAGCAGAATGTGGAAAAGACTCCTTCAAAATTGGGAATTGTACTTATTCATTGCACCCGCATTTTTCTACTTTCTAATCTTCTCTTACGGTCCGATGTACGGCATACAAATCGCATTTAAGAACTTCATACCAACGAAAGGGATTTTCGGAAGCCCTTGGGTCGGTTTCGACCATTTTGTCCGATTTTTTCATTCTTATTACTTTTGGGACTTGATATGGAACACGTTAAGTATTAGCCTGTATGAACTCGCTATTGGGTTTCCGATACCGATTATACTGGCGCTTGCCTTCAATGAGCTGAAGGGTGGTTCCTTCAAGAAAATGGCTCAGACCGTCACTTATGCGCCGCATTTCATTTCAGTCGTTGTTATGGCAGGCATGATCATTACGTTCTTGTCGCCTTCATCGGGAATAGTGACACATCTTATTGAGTGGCTTGGATTTGATGCTCCAGATTTCTTGACGGACCCGAAGTGGTTTAAGACGATGTACGTATTCTCTGGTGTTTGGCAAAGCGCAGGATGGGGAACAATCATATATTTGGCTGCGCTTTCAGGAGTAGACCCGGGTCTGCATGAGGCAGCCATTATAGACGGAGCTTCACGCTTCCAACGGGTGCTTCATATTAACATTCCGACGATTATCCCTACGATGACCATTCTTTTAATTCTGAACATGGGAAGCTTGCTTGGGGTTGGATTTGAGAAGATATTGCTGCTCCAAAACTCGCTTAACATGGGAGCATCCGATGTCATTTCAACCTTCGTATACCGATCAGGGCTTGTCGATGCCCAGTATAGCTTCTCGACGGCGATCGGCCTGTTCAATTCCGTCATTAACGCCATTATTTTAGTGCTTGTCAATCAGATCGTAAGACGCACCAACGAAAACAGCCTGTGGTAGAAGAAGGGGGTATGACCGATGATTTCCGCCGTTAAAGAGTCCGGAAGAGATAAAGTGTTTCTGATATGCAACTATATTTATGTATTTCTCGCTTTTATTGTAGTCGCCTATCCTGTCATTTATATGATTAGCGCTTCGATAAGCGATCCGAAATTGGTGGGTTCCGGCGAGATGTGGCTGTGGCCAAAAGGCATTACGTTTGAAGGTTATAAGAGGGTGTTCCAAAACTCCAGCATATGGACAGGTTACGGCAACACCATTCTTTATACGGTAGTAGGTACGTCGATCAATTTATTCGTTACGCTGCCTGCTGCCTACGCTCTAAGCCGCAAAGACTTTATGGGACGAAACTTTTTTATGGGGATGTTCCTCGTCACGATGTTTTTTGGAGGAGGGCTCGTACCAAGTTACTTGCTCATCAAGGAACTCGGAATGGTGAATACGATATGGGCGATCGTCATTCCTTCGGCCGCTTCAATCTGGAACATCATTGTAGCGCGCACGTTTTTTCAATCCTCTATACCAAAAGAACTGCAAGAGGCTGCCCAAATTGACGGGTGCACCAACCTGCGGCTGTTCGTCAAAATCATTTTGCCGCTGTCAATGCCAATCATTGCCGTTATGGCTTTGTTCTATGGTGTTGGCAACTGGAACAGCTACTTCTCGGCACTTATCTATTTGAATGATGCCGCAAAATATCCTTTACAGCTTGTGTTGCGGCAAATTCTTGTTTTGCAGGAAATGTCGGCTCAGGGCGGGGGCGTAATTGATGCTTCATCAGCATCAGCTCTTAATAACAAAGCTGAAATCGCTGCGCTGGTCAAATATGCTGTTATTATCGTTGCGACAGCACCGATTATCGCCGTTTATCCATTTCTTCAGCGTTACTTTGTGCAAGGTGTCATGATTGGTTCCGTTAAGGGCTGATTTTGCTCATAAATAATTTTAAAAAAGGGAGAGGGTTTAGGATGAAAAAGCTAAAAAAAGCATCATCTTTGTTACTCAGCATTACGCTGCTTGCTTCCGTATTAGCGGCATGTGGTTCGCCGAACAATGAGGAGAAAACGAATAGCAGCAATACAGGTTCCAAAACGTCCGCGTCCAATACGGCTGACGGGGTTAACAAAGAAGGGTTTCCGGTTGTCAGTAAACCGATTACCTTGAAGATGATGTCACAGGACGTTGGCGTTGCTGACTGGAACAAAATGCCTGTACTACAAGAGATGGAGAAACTGACAGGCATTAAGCTGGAATACCAGAACGCCCCGATCGACAGCTTTGCGACCAAGAAAAATCTAGTATTTGCAAGCGGAGATTTGCCGGATATGTTCTATGCAGCGGATCTGAAACCTGCAGAACAAGTCACTTACGGAACTCAAGGTGTTCTTATTCCTCTTGAAAAATATATTGATGAAGGCTACGCGCCAAATATTAAAAAGATCTTTGATGATAATCCGGACATCCGCAAGTCGTTCACCACGCCAGATGGACATATTTATGCGCTGCCGAACGTTGACTTAGCAGCAGTCTGGTACCGCGGTCCGATGTGGTACAACGGCAAGTTCTTGAAAACTCTTGGGGCAACAGAGCCTAAGACGACAGAAGAGCTGTACGCCTATCTGAAGCGTGTTAAGACTGAAGACCCGAATGGAAACGGTAAGCAGGATGAAATTCCGCTCACATCCGACAAACTGAACGATTTGCGCATGTACTTCCTCGGTTTCTGGGGCATTTATGATGAGGTCGTTTATGCCGATAAGGATGGCAAAGTACATTACACGCCACAAGAAGAGGGTTACAAAGGATATTTAACGTTCCTCAACCGTCTATGGAAAGAGGAATTGCTGGACCACGAGACCTTCTCGCAAACAGGTGAACAGAAGAAAGCAAAAGGGAAAAACAATCAAATTGCTTTGTTCAACGACTATTACCCTTACTTTACGCTAGGCGGCGAACCAAGCGAAGACAACCCGTTGATGACGCCAGTGAAAAGTGAAATTGCTGATTCTCCTGTCTATGGCAAGCACCCTGGTATTTCAGCGAATGGTACCTTCGCCATCACAAGCAGCAATCCGGCTCCAGAGGCAACTATGCGTTGGGTAGATTACCTATACAGCTATGAAGGCGCTACCTTGTTCAATCAAGGTCCTGAGAACCTTCTGTGGAAATATAAAAACAAGGAAACGCATGAAAAGGAATGGCTTCCTGTTCCAGGCGGCATCGACCGTGAAGAATACCGCGGAACGATGACACCAAACTATGGTATTCTAACGCCGGGTATGAACTCAAGCGATGTTGCCGTAGGCCTTCGTAGCGAATTCGATCTATGGATCGATAAGCAAAATGCAGAGAAGCTTACGCCAATCGCAAAACCGCCTTACCCTAACGTTTATTTGACAAATGAAGAGCAAACTGAGGCTTCTGCTTTGTTATCTGATCTGAACACTTACGTTACACAGATGGAAGCGAAGTTCGTAACGGGCCAGGAGCCGCTCTCCAATTGGGACAAGTATTTAGAGCAAATTAAAAAAATGGGCGGAAATCGGATTGCTGAGCTTTACCAAAGCGCATACGACAGATAATTGACAGATAAATAAACGAACAAGAGCATGAACCCAGAAACAGCAAAAACCCGGTCATGCGAAATGCTGACCGGGTTTTGTTTATTATTCATCATCTGAATCAGAAAGCAATTGCGCCTGTTCGTTCTCCCAGAATTGCTTGCGATATTGACCAGGCGTATAGCCGGTTTCTTTCTTAAACTTGCGAATAAAGTTAGGCGTATCCAAATAGCCGACTTGAATAATGATGTCCTTTAGCGGTGCGTTTGTCGTTTTCAGATGATGCATTACCTCTTCCATTCTTTTTTGCCAAATGTATTGGATGAAGTTAAGGCCCATCTTTTCCTTAAATGAACGGCTCACATGTGATGGCGAAATGGCATACTCATATGCAATCGTTTCTAGGCTGAGCGTATGGTCTCTAAAATGCTCATCGATATAGGAAACGATCCGATCAATCTGTGATTGCTCCTCCTTCTGATTGTTGCGCTCCACTTGATTGCAGATTCGGGAGGCGAGATTCAGAAAGCCAGTCTCGATTTCATCCAAGGAATGGCTGTAAATCATATTAGGAGCCATGTCTTGAATCACATTTTGAATGCCAAGCTCGGATGCGGTTTTTAGCATCGTATTCAAAATGTCAAAGCATATGCAGCGTTTGAGCAGGGCAGACAGCTCGGATGATTGCAGGCTGCGGATCGATGGGCTGATCATTTGCGCAGCTACATCATAGCTTCCTTGCTTCAAGCTTTGAGAAAGCTTGAGCAGCGAATTATTCGGTATCCAGAAGGTATGATCCGGTGTATCTTGCAGCTTCTCGAAATAAGTGATCGTGCCATGACCGCTTGTCGCTTGCAGTTCAAAAGCTGAGCAAGCTTCAATAAAGGACTGATTCAGCTGGTCAGGGCTTGAATAGCAGGTTCCAACGCCAATCGTAGGCGTAACATCAAACGTCTCTAGTATCGTGTAGAGCACCGCTTCAGCAATGTGGCGCACAGGAACCAATTCCTGCTCGGCTTGATCCCTATTAAAGCTAATAATGAGTGCAAGCTGATCCAGCTGAGGGAGCTCTACGCCATAGGCATGAGCAGCCAGCTCCGGGAATTCGATTTGGGAGAGCAGTTCTATCATTTCTTGCCGCTCCTGTCGTTCCTCTTGCGTATCTTCGATTTCATCCCAGCCAATCACCATAACAAAGTGATGAGATTGGTCGAAATGAAGATCGAAGGCCTCTTGCAGCTCTGGTGAAAGACTTTGCGCATTCCCATATTTCAGCAGCATGGACAAAAAGTGATTGCGAGCGTATGGCTCTTGAAGATCAACTCGCGAGCTGTATTGCTGCAGCGCTGTTCGGATTCGATCAAGCTCGTTCCCGTTTTCGGTTGATTGATCAGCGGAATGCTTCGGCTTGGATTTGGAATTTGCGAACTCTACAAGCGTAGAGATCGGCAGGTATTGCATTCTAGCAAGCACGAGGGCAATCGCCGCTCCAACGACCACAACGATGAGGAACAGCATGACGATGAAGCTGCGGACATGCACTACGCTGCTGAGAAACTGGGAACTTGGCATGACGGTGACATAAGTCCAGCCATTATTTTCCGATTTTACGGATACGATGGAATGCGGCTTGCCATTTAAGGTTTTATCGTGAATGCCTGGCGCGAGACGATATAGAGACTGCGCCTCTGCATTCGTTAAGGCTTCGCCCTGGCGATTGTCTACTAGAATTTGACCTTTGTTGTCCAAAATATAAGTCAAGCCTTGATAATTGCCTAGAATCGAATCAATTAAACTCGTAAGCTCTGATTCTTTAATTAGATACATAATCGTTCCATGTGGATTAGGGTTGTACGGCGTAATGGGAACAAGATAAGCGAGCATCGAATCCTGCAAATTAGCGCTTAGGACTACGGTGTCAGCTGGACGCATCGTAGGATATTTAACCGTATTCAAATCTTGAAAAATAGTGTCTTTGCTCCAATTGTGAAAGGTAAAGGTGTTTGCGAATACATCCATGCTCGATAGACCCTTCGCGGAATAAATATTTGCATCCTTGTGAAAATACAAGAACATCTCGCTAATGATAGAGCTGGTCGCTTTGTATTGATCCAGTGCTTGTATCGCTTCACCGCTGTAATAAGAATCGTGAACCCGAAACGGAGTCAGCCTCTTGTCATACGAGACGCGTGAAGCAATTTCACTTAGCTCTTTCATCCGCCCGTCAACAATAACTTTGGCTTGCGTGAGCTGGCCGAGGCGAGATTGCTCAATTTCAGTACGTAGATTGGTTACTGCGTTTTGATAGATAAATATCGTCATAAGTACTAATGGGATAAGCAAAATAAACAAGTAGGACCAGATGTATTTTAAAAACAGTTTGGATTTGAAGTAGTTTCGTTTCATATCGTCTGCCCCCTATGATCGATCAATCCTTTTCGTCGCTACTAATCATAGCAACAAATTTACAATTTGGACATAGAGCAGAAGAAGGCAATGAACGTAAAGCTTACGAAAGTCCTACTATACTTGGAGGTAACCATGAGCGAAATAAAGACGACAGACGAAATAGAGCAAGTTGTTGAGCAAGGTGTCCACAATTACAGCAGTGAAGAGCAATGGGTAAAGCCAGAGGACCCGCTTCTGCAGGAGCGGCTGGAGTGGTTCAAGGATCAGAAGCTGGGCCTTATGATGCACTGGGGGCCTTATTCACAGTTAGGTGTAGTTGAATCATGGGCGCTTAGTGACAAGGATGAGGAATGGTCACGCGATGGCATCGATTGGAATGTAGACGCAGAGGAATTGAAGCGGCAGTATTTTGGGCTAAACAAAACCTTTAACCCGCTTCGCTTTCAGCCTGAGCTATGGGCAAATCTTGCTGCGGAGAATGGCTTTAAGTATTTAAATTTTACAACCAAGCATCATGATGGCTTCTGCATGTGGGATACCCATACGACGGATTACCGGATTACGAGCCCTGATTGTCCTTTCCATTCGCATAAGTACGCCGATATTTGCAAGCAGCTGTTTGATGCTTTCCGCGCAAAGGGCTTAGCTATATCAGCATACTTCTCGAAGGCAGATTGGCATACGCCATATTACTGGGCGCCAGGCATGGAGCGTGGGTCGTTTACCGCGCGCGGGCCTTCCTATGACCCGAAGCAATATCCACATTTGTGGGAGCAATTCGTGCAGTTCACCCATGCGCAAATTATGGAGTTGATGACGAAATATGGCCGCATCGATATGTTATGGCTCGATGCAGGATGGGTTAACGATTACCGCGATCAAAACATCCGATTAGGCGAGGTGGTTGAGAAGGCGCGGGAAATTCAGCCTTGGCTGCTCTCGGCTGATCGTACCATCGGCGGCCCTTATGAAAATGTCATAACACCAGAGCAGACATTGCCTGAACGTCCGCTTAATGTGCCGTGGGAGAGCTGTATTACGATGGGCACCTCATTCTCCTTCCGTTATGAGGACAAGTACAAGACGGTTCGACAGCTGATCCATCTGCTCGTTGAAATCGTTGCGAAAGGCGGAAACCTGGCATTGAATGTTGGTCCGCAGCCTGACGGCAGGTTATCGACTACAGCCATTAGCCGTATCAAAGGGATGGGCGATTGGTTGAAGGTTTATGGTGAGGCAATCTATGGAACACGAATTTGTGAGCCTTTTTCTGCTGACAATTGCCACTTTACGAGAAAAGGAGATACGGTTTATGCCTTTTATTTGTACAAGGATGAAAAAGAAGCTGTGAAAGAGGAATTATACCTCCCTATACAGAAGTCTTTCAGCCAGATTGATCTCGTAGGTGGACAAGACCATTTGCAGTACAGCCAAGCAGAAAACGGCATTATTGTCCGTTTGCCAGTGAATGAATGCTCAGAACAAGCACCAATCGCGCATGTGTTTCGGATTCGTTAATCGAGAGGGGTAGTCTGCTATGCAGCAATGGTTTAAGGAAGCTAAGCTAGGTATTTTTATACATTATGGTATTTATGCAGTAGATGGTGTATCGGAGTCATGGTCGTTCTATAACGGAAGAATGAGCTATGACGATTATATGAAACAATTGGACGGCTTTACGGCTTCGAAGTTCGATGCGGACAAATGGGCTGATTTAATTGAGCAATCGGGAGCGAAGTACGCAGTGCTTACGACCAAGCACCACGATGGCGTAGCATTGTTTGATACACAGTACAGTGACCTTAGCGTTGTGAAGAAAACGCCGGCAAAGCGGGATCTGATCAAGGAATATGCGGAAGCCGTCACGAAAAGAGGGATTCGACTTGGGATGTATTATTCACTTATCGACTGGTCGCATCCCGATTATCCATCTGTGTTTGAAGGCGGCAAGGTGCCGGATGACTTGTCTAAGGTTAATAAATTTTCGAGCCCGATAGATGGTGTTCAGGATGAAGAAAAGTGGAATGCTTTTCTAAAGTTTAACAATGATCAGCTGCGGGAAGTTTTAACGAACTATGGGAAGGTTGATCTTCTTTGGTTCGACGGCGATTGGGAACGCAGCGCTGAGCAGTGGAATTTGCCCGAATTCAAGCAATATCTGCAATCGTTTAACCCAGACATTATTATCAACTCACGCCTGCAAGGTTACGGGGATTACAAGACGCCGGAGCAAGGGATTCCGATAACGCGGCCGGAGGGGCCTTGGGAGTTTTGCACAACCATTAATAGTTCGTGGGGGTATGTGCCGACGGACGATAAATATAAATCATTAAATCAAATCATTCGAATGTTCTGTGATTGCATTACCCTAGGCGGCAACATGCTGCTTGATATCGGGCCGATGGAGGATGGAACGGTAGATAAACGGCAAGAGGATATTTTGCTGGGATTAGGCGAATGGATTCGAACGCACGAAGAAGCGGTGTTTGGGACGGATGAAGGCATTATGACCCGCTATTATTTGGGCGGCAGCACCATATCCAAAGATAAAAAGTCACTGTATCTGTTTGTGTATGATGATCCGAAAGAGAATGTATGCCTAAAGGGATTATGCAACAAGGTCAAAAAGATTACGGTGCTGCATTCCGGCAAAGAGCTTACGCATGAAATTCATGGCGGGGTGCCGTGGTTCAATATTCCGGGGACGACATGGATTCATCTGACAGCGGAAGACACTCACAATCAAGTGACCGTGCTTAAGCTGGAATTTGATGAGGAGCTTGATATGTATGGTGGTTCAGGCGCAGTTGTAACGCATAACTAATCAAGTGATCTGTCTACTTAGGAGGAAGAAACGATGAAAATTGGATTAAGTTCTTACAGCTTGCTAAGCGCCATAAAATCGGGAGAGATGAGCATTCTTGATGCCATCTCTTGGATAGCGGGTAACGGCGGCGAGCATATGGAGATTGTTCCATATGGCTATACGCTCGTTGACAACCCTGAGCTGGCGGATGCTGTACGTGAGAAAGCAAAGGAGGTTGGCATTGCCCTCTCCAACTATTCGATGCCGGCGAACTTCGTGCAGGATACGGAGCAATTGTTTGAAGAGGAAGTCACGCGGGTCAAGCTGCATGTTGATCTTGTGCATCGACTCGGCATGAATCATATGCGGCATGATGTAACCGCCTTCACCATTCCACCGGAGAAGATGACGATTCAGTGGTTCGAGGAGAACCTGCATCTCATGGTGAAGGGCAGCCAGCTCATCGCGGACTATGCCGCGCAATACGGCATTACAACGACGATAGAGAATCATGGCTTCAGCGTACAGTCCAGCGACCGGGTTCAACGTGTTCTTCATGCGGTAAACCGGCCGAATTTCAAGACGACTCTCGATATTGGCAACTTTATGTGCGTAGATGAGAATTCGATCATCGGCGTTAAGAAAAACTTGCCTTATGCATCACTTATCCATTTCAAAGATTTCTACTTCCGTCCATATGATCAGCATCCGGGTGACGGTGATTGGTTTTTGACCTCGAACGGCAACTACCTGCGCGGGGCGATTGTAGGTCAAGGGGATATTGAGATCCGTAAAATCGTCAAGCTTATTAAGGAATCGGGTTACGATGGTTATATGACGATCGAATTCGAAGGCATGGAAGAGTGCAAATCCGCCTCCCGCATTGCGATGGACAACCTGCGCCGCTTCTGGCATGAATGTGTACTTTAAGCGAGCTTCATCGTTTTCATAGATTCATAGCAATTCAAACGGAGGGATAACATGAATTTAAGCGGATTGCAGGAACCGAACATCGAATATGCACCCAAACATTATGTATGTCGCCGCGCGGCGGAGCCGCTAATTCTTGACGGGCGAGTAGATAAGCCGTTCTGGGCAGCAGCGGACTGGACGGATGATTTTGTAGATATTGAAGGCGATCTTCGGCCCAAACCTGCGAAGCAGACCCGCGTGAAAATGCTGTGGGATGACGACTATTTCTATTTTGCGGCAGAATTGATTGAAGACGAGATTTGGGCGACGTTGACGGAGCGGGATTCGGTCATTTTTTATGATAATGATTTTGAAATATTTATTGATCCCGATGGCGACAGCCACAATTATTATGAGTTTGAAATTAACGCGCTGAATACCGTGTGGGACCTGCTGCTGGTTAAGCCATACCGCGACGGTGGTCCGCCGATTAACGGCTGGGACATTAACGGGCTTCAGACAGCCGTACATATTGACGGCGAGCTGAATCGGCCGGAAGCAGCGAATCGGAAGTGGAGCATTGAGGTAGCGATGCCTTGGAAAAGCTTGCGCGAATGCGCGCCTGAAGGCAGAGCGCCAGTAAATGGCGAGTTTTGGCGCGTCAATTTCTCCCGCGTTGAATGGCGCGTTGAAGTGAAGGATGGCGAATACCGCAAGATCATCAATCCGGATACGGGCAAATCCTATCCAGAGGACAACTGGGTATGGTCTCCGATGGGACTTATTAATATGCATTATCCTGAGCTATGGGGTTATGTCATGTTTGCAGGGGAAGATGGCCCGGATTCGTTCGAACAGCCGCCGGATGAACGCATAAAGTGGGAGCTGCGCAAGCTCTATTATCGTGAGCGCAATTACTTCGCAAGTCACGGTGAATTTACTGCGGATGCGGGATCGTTGATGCATGGCGGGGAGCAGTGGAGCATAACGCCTGTCATTGAGACGACCCGCTCCATGTTCCAAATCACAACGCTGTCTAGCGATGGGAAGTCGAGCTTCTGCATTAGGCAAGACGGAAAGCTATGGAAGGAGTGAGTACGCATGACATTGCAAACCTCTGTATTTTCATTAGAGCAAGCGTCGATGGAGCTGATTGAACGCAAGTTTCGTGAGAAGCAGCTGCTAGCTAAGGCGAGAGAGCATGAGCTGTTCGATATATTTCAGCAGCCGCTGACGGATGAAGAGACATGGGCGCTCAAATATTTGTACGCCTATATGCCTGTAAACGATATGGCTGATTATGACGGTACGTTATTTCTAAGCCATGTGCGGCAGACGCTGGACATTCGGGGAAAAGTGCCTTGGGGGAAACGGGTGCCGGATCATCTCTTCCTGCATTTTGTGTTGCCCTACCGTGTGAACACGGAGAACATCGAGGATTCACGCGGTATCTTGTACAGTGAACTGGCGGAGCGTACCGCGCATTTGTCGATGGAAGATGCGATTCTGGAGACGAACTACTGGTGCCATGAGAAGGCGAACTACATTGGCAGCGATCTGCGGACGATCTCGCCGCTTACGATGATTCGAAATGCTCGAGGCCGGTGTGGTGAGGAATCGACACTTGCTGTTGCAGCGCTTCGGAGCATTGGCATTCCTGCTCGCCAAGTGTACACCCCGCGCTGGGCACATTGTGACGATAACCATGCTTGGGTAGAAGCTTGGGCTGACGGGCAGTGGCACTATATCGGCGCCTGTGAGCCGGAAGCTCGCCTTGATCAAGGCTGGTTCACTCCTCCAGCCCGGCGGGCAATGCTGATCAATACTCGGGTATTCGCAAATTACCCGGGCCCTGAGGATATTACGCTTGCGGATAATTGGTTTACAGAAATTAATTTGCTTGAAGGTTATGCGCCTACTCGAAGCATCACTGTCGCTGTGAAGGATGAGCTGAACCAACCGGTCAGCGGCGCGAATGTTTATTTCGAGCTCTACAATATGGCTGAATTTTATCCGATTGCTGAGCTGAAGACAAACGAGCTGGGTGAGGCTGCGTTTAAGACAGGCTACGGAGATCTGTTGATTCGTGCTGTGATGGATGGCAAGTGGGGAGAAAAGAAGATTACAGTTAGTGATCGTGTGCGCTTCGATATCGTTCTGGATCAAGTGCAGCAGCCCGAAGTGATAACTGACTTTGATATGGTTCCACCTCCTGAACGTAATGGTAAAGCTCTCGATTTGCTTTCCGAGGAGAAGGTTCAGCGGCATAATAGCCGCCTGGAAGAAGGCACGAACATCCGCAGCAGCTATGAACAAACATTTCTAAGCGAAGCGCAGGCGTCGGATATTGCCGCGGCTGCTGGTCTTCCGCAGGAGCGGGTGTGGGATGTGCTGCGTAAGGCACGGGGAAATAGCCGCGAGATCGCAGCCTTCTTGCAGGAACGCTCCGCTGAATTTGGAGAATGGCCGCTTAAGCTGCTGGAGAGCTTGAACGAGAAAGATCTTTCCGATTCGTTCCGCAAGGAGCTTGACGATCATCTCATCGGTTCTCTGTCGCAGCGCGGCGAGCTTCCCGAAGACATCTTCTTGCGGTATATCCTTTGTCCGCGAGTGTTATATGAAATGATCGTACCTTATAAGCATTTTTTCCAAGAGGTGTTTACTGAAGCCCAAGTGGTATCGTTCCGGCAAAATACTGCTGAGCTTATACGCCATCTGGATTCAGAGTGGTCGTTGTGGGAGGACCTTCCTAATCTGAAGGGCAGAGGCAACCCAGTTGGTACCTTTAAGATCAAGAAAGGGGATCAGGCTTCTCTCGATATTATGTTTGTGGCGATCTGCCGCAGCATAGGCATTCCAGCACGCTTGCATCCGAGTGAGCAGAAGCCGCAATACATGGCGATGGCTAACGGTGGCTGGCAGGATGCGTTATTTGCAAATCGAGCGATGCAGCAATTGGAGCAGAAGGAAAACGGCAAGCTGCGGCTTCTTAAAGATAACAAGTCATCCGATGAAGCTCCGGCAGCTTCATACTCTGAGAACTTCACGTTCGCCCGGCTGGAGAACGGCATATATAAAACGTTGGTCTACCCTAATGGTAAATCAGATGTATATGATGAGCCGTTCGAGCTTGCGCAAGGCAGCTATCGATTGACCACAGGTATTCGGTTAAAGGATGGTACCGCATGCGTTCGCTTTTCCTATTTTGAGCTGCGTGCAGGAGAACAAATGGATATTCCGTTGACTTTCCGAAGTGCGAAGCAAGGTATTCCAGTACTCGGGACGCTGAACAGAAACGATACGTTTACGATGCTCGATGGTTCAGACCAATCGATTGGTGAGCTTATCGGTATGAATGGGGCGATTGTTGCTTGGCTGGAGCCAGAACGTGAGCCTACCAAACATTTATTCCGTGAACTTAGCGAGCTTGCTGAGCCTTTGACCGAGCTTGGAGCGCCGATTGTGCTTGTCGTAGGTGATTCCGAATGGACGGCATCTTTTGATCCTTCTCGTTATAAGGGATTGCCTTCGCGTACCGTGTTTGTTCGTGATTCCACTTATGCGTCTTTGCCGGACTTTATAGCAGTGCCGCCAGCTAGCGAAGCGGGTTTCCCGCATCTGCTCGTACTGGATAACCAAGATCAAATTCGTTATACAGCATCAGGATATAAGATCGGTACGGGAAAAGAAGCATTGCAGATTCTCACTAGCATATGGCAGCAGCCAACGAAACGGAGTGATACGTAATGGCAAGTCGAAAATATATTGTGGCGGGTTATGCATCAGATTCGAAGCTTCCAGATATGACGCGGGAAGATTTAACGAAGCTTACCCATTTGAATGTGGCATTTGGCCATGTGCGCAATGATGAAATTATTACAGAGCATTTGAAAAATATTGATGTTCTTCGCAAGATTAAACACGAGCATCCAGAGCTGACTATTCTATTGTCTGTCGGCGGATGGAGCGCAGGCGGGTTTTCTGAAGCTGCATCTACCGCTGAAGGGAGGAGCCGCTTCGCAGATTCGGCGGTTCGTGTATTAACCAACTTTCCATTCGATGGAGTCGATCTCGACTGGGAATATCCTTGTTATGGTGAAGCGGGCATAGCGTCGAGTCCAGATGATAAGACCAATTTTACTCTGCTGCTCAAAACCATCCGCGAAGCTTTGGACGAGAAGGGCGCAAGTGACGGAAAACATTATTTGCTTACGATTGCGGCAGGCGCGGACCAATATTACGTAGACGGTACGGAAATGGATCAAGTCCAGCAATACTTGGATTTTGTTCAGCTGATGACCTATGATATGCGCGGTGGATTTCAAATTTTAACGGGGCATCATACGAATCTGTATACTCCAACCGGGGATTTATTCCGCATCAGTACGGATGCATCCGTTAACTTGTTCATCCGAGCAGGCGTGCCGAAGGAAAAGATCGTTATTGGCGCGGCGTTTTATACTCGGGTTTGGCATAACGTTCCTAATCGTGCGAATGGGCTTCATCAAATGGCGGGCAGCACAGGCGGATATGGACCAGATTTCACCAAGCTTGCTGCGGAATACATCAATAAAAACAATTATGTTCGATATTGGGACGACGAAGCGAAGGCGCCATACCTCTACGACGGAAGCAGCTTTATCTCCTATGACGACGAACAATCGCTGCATCATAAATGTGAGTATGTGAAAGCGAGTGAGCTTGGCGGCGTAATGTTCTGGGAATACAGCTGCGATGAAACGCACCGTTTGCTCCACGCGATATATGAAGGACTTAAGGAGTAGCTGCATTGGGAAGTTGCTTTGCGGTACGGTGCGGCTCTGAAGCACAAGAGGAAGTCAGTTTTTCAAAATAAGCCTACTTTCTAGACCTATTTCCGCGAAAAGCTCATGTTTGTTGAAAATAGGTCTAGATTCTAGCGCTATTTTTACTCAATCAGCGAATAGTGGGGTATTTGGCGGGTTGTGGGAGGTAAAGTGTAAGAGGAGGTTGTCCCGCAAGTAGTATGATCTTGTGGGGCAACCTCCTCTTTAATCGTCCGATCAAACTTCTCATCAGCGCTAAACCTCGCCGTCTCCCGCACCGAAACCTAGCAGTTTCGGCTGGCGAAGCAGGCCCGTATCCGTAAACTCGAGTGCGGTCACCCTGCATGGGAAATGTACGGCAAGCCAGACTACGTCGGATTTCTTCATGCCTTGCGAAAGCGACGGGAAGGGGCAATCTCCCGGGTGGTCATGCATGAACTGGAGCAGCAGTTTTTTGGACGCGTTGTCGAGCCCCGACACATGCCCAATATATTTATTCTCATATTGCAGCACGAGGCTCGACACGAGGCCATCCCTTAATTTCACCCCAACAACGTCCGCGACGATTCGTACTTCCTTCCGTTTCTTGAACCAATCTTTATGGCCTTTGCCCTCGCTGTAAGGACTATCCAGACGCTTCGATATGAGCCCTTCCCACTCCCGCTCGATAAGCCATTCCCATAAGGACTGACCATCATCAAACAAGTCGGTGACGAACAGGCGCGGCGATTTTTCAGGAAACTTGGCAGCAAGCCTGCTGTAACGATCACGGAAGGGAAAGCTGCGCAAATCTTCACCGTTATCATTGAGCATATCAAACATGACGAATAAGAGATCATCATTGCCTGACCTTTTCTGTACACCTAGGCGGCTGCGCTGAAAGTTTGGACGAGTACCGTCAAAATAGACGATTTCACCATCAAGGATGCAAGGCCCAACACGCAGCGGCGACAAGAGAGCTACAATTTCAGGGAAAGTGGTATTTCTCGGCTCTACTCGTTTGGAAAATAGTTCAACACCGCCGCTGCCATCTAATCGAGCGAGCGTGCGAACGCCATCCCATTTGATTTGATATCCCCACTCCGAGCCAGTAGGGATATCGGGTGAAGTAACTGGCGCCATGGGCACCTTCGGCAGAGGAAGCAAAGACATCGTGTTCATTATCCGGCATCCTTCGTTTTTCTAGTGGTGCTCTTCCTTTTCTTTGGAGCAGCAGGTGGTGTTTTGGCCGCTTCGAGGGAAGCTTGAAGCGCTGCCATTAAGTCAATGACATTTGTCCGACCAACAGCCGGAGCCGAAACCATATCAACGCTTTCGCCCGCCATTTTATGCTGAATAGCTTCAAGCATGGCAGCCCGGTAATCATCGGTATATTTTTCAGGATGAAACGGTTCAGACAGCTGCTCAATGAGCTGTTTGGCCATTTGCAGTTCCTTTTCATTGACATTAGAAAGCCCAGGCAGGTTAGGCACTTCTGCTAGCGGCCGAATTTCATCTGGATAATGCATTGTCTCCATGCATAAGCAGTTTCCGACAACGCGAATCGCCGCCAAGCTGCTTTTGCTGCGGATCGATATTTTGGCGATGCCGATTTTACCTGTTTGCTTGATTGCTTCAAGCAGCAGCGTATAAGCTCCAGCCCCTGACATGTCGGGGGAGAGGTAATATGCTTTTTGATAATAGAGAGGATCGATATCCGTTAAATCGACAAAGTCGAGAATTTGAATAACCCGTGCAGATTCAGGCTTTAGCGCTTCAAGCTCCTCTTCATTAAAGAGGACAAACTTGTCCTTCTCGTATTCAAAACCTTTAGCGATATCCTCTGGTTTAACGGCTTCATCGCAGTGAGGACAAGTCTTCACATAGGAAATAGGCATGCCACAAACCTTATGTATTTGGCGGAAATGAATATCCTTATCTTCTGTTGCTGTAAACATTTTAACAGGCACATGAACCAATCCAAAGCTAATCGCACCTTTCCAAACTGTATGCATACAATCCCCGCCCTGCTTTTTTTCCATAGGATGCGCGCGTTTGGTTAAAGTATACGAGGAATGGACAATCTCACCATATCAAGCCGATAACAAAAAGACCCTTCGCAAGCTCATTTGAACTTGTGAAAGGTCTCTATGCTAAAGCTATTTTTCGCTTTTTTGCTCGTTTTTGGCAAGCTGCTGCCGAAGCTCTGCATTTTTTGCAGCTAATTGTTTAGTTAAAGCAGCCTGCGAAGCATCAATTCTGGCTACCTCTTCGTTTAATTTCGTAATTTGAGTCATCTTGCTGCTAAGGTCGGTGGGGGAAGAGCTCATTTTGATGTTTTTTTGCAGTTGTTTTATTTTAGAGAGAGCTTTCTCTTTTTTGCTTTTATCGTTGCTGGTTTGCTGTTGCATGTCAGCGATTTCTCTTTTTAAGCGGCTGATAATGGATGTTGTGAAGCTAATGGACATAAGGGCACCTCATAATCGTATAGTGTTGCATCGCCCCATTTTACTATAAATCGCTCGTTTAAGCGAGAAAGAAAGACCCGGAAGAATGCCACCAAAATAAGGTGCTCTCCCGGGTCTCCGTTCATGCAAACGGTTTAGGCTGCTGCTTATTTATTGATTGAGCTCTTGTTTGTGTTCCTGACTGTCCATGCTGTTCACGCTGTTCATGCTTTTCTTGCGAACGGTCGGTCTAATAAATCGTCCAAGAAGCATAAATAATGGCGAGGTTTCGAGTTCGACAAGATTGAGCATCTCCGCCCAGTTAAAGATGACCAGAAACGGCAGTAATCCAATGGCCAGTATGCCGAATATCAGTCCGACGGAAACATTTCGAAGCATTTTACCAATTGTCATGCTCTCATCTCCAATCTTGCGGATTCTCTCACCTTTACATTATACGCCCCTTCCGAGGCGCCATTCAACCGTACCCTTCAATTGCCGATTATTAAGGAGCATACTTGTGCCAGCAAATCATACTGAAGTATTATTAAACCTTGTACCCCATATCGTGAACTCCGATCAACCTATAGAGCAACGATCATTCACGGGAAAGGAGCTTATTTTGAAGGCAAAAAGCTTGTACCGCAACTATGTCAAAAATAATCTTTTCATGAAAATGATTTTGTTGTTTGCATTGATCACAACAGTGACGATCGTAACCTTTTCGTATTTTATGTTTAATGTCATGTCAGAATCGATTGTACGCAATGAGCTTGAAAATCAGAAAAAAGCGATCGATAGCGTGAATAGCTACATGGCTCGTAAATTTGAATCGGTGGAGTCCATTATGCTTGATGTGTATCGGAATGAAGCCTTATCTCTTCATCTTACTTACTTTCTTCAAAATCCGTTCGAGGATTACATCAATTATCAATTGGATCAATATGCCTCTTCTATTAATATCGACATGCCGAAGGGGCTGGATTATTTTGAAAATAAGGTTGAAAATGATGCCGATATCGAGAACCTGCTGCTATACAGCTCGGAAAAGCAGTTTTTGTACGCATACAAGCAGGGGCATGTAACGAAGTTAATATCTACGAATGCCGCGCATTCCTATATCCCGGATGCCATGGCGATGGAAGCAAGTAAAGTAACGCTGCCGAATGCATGGGTACGAACGGCAATTGGACAGCAGGATCCAAAGCTATTCGCGATACGTGTCCCCATTACGGACAAAAATACGTTGAAAAACCTAGGGCAGCTGCTCGTTTATTTCAACTCAGAACGGATTCAAAAAGCACTTGAGAGCTATAAAGAGCAATTAAAGGGCTACATTCTTGTCCTCGGACCAACAGGGGAAGTGCTCTTCGATTCCTCAGACAACTTTTATGGTAAACGGTACCCTTATATCGATAAAATTGATTCCTTGAATGACACTGTGATGCTTGAGCAGGAATCTTATGTCAAGATGTTCACGCAAACCGAAGCGGGTTATACCGTAGTTGGTGTAGCGCCAAAGGCGGAGGTAGCTGCTGCCTATCAAGGCTTGAAGCACACGATTACATTGATTAGTATCATTTGTATCATTATGGTGCTGCTAGTTCCGACCTTGGTTGTTATCAATTTCGCGAAACGAACGAATAAAATAATACGATTTATGCGCAAAGTGGAGAACGGCGACTTGTCCGCACGCATCCAAGACGAGAAAGAGGACGAGCTTGGGCAAATTTCCAGAAGCTTTAACGATATGCTCGGCGAGCTGACAAAGCATATCGACCGCGTCTATAAAGCGGAGATTAAACAAAAGCATACAGAGCTTGCTGCTCTGCAGGCTAGAGTGAATCCGCACTTTTTGTACAATACGCTCGAAGTGATTCGGATGCGGGCCGTATCGCAAGGAGCGAAGGACGTAGGCGAAATGATATACAGCTTATCGGTGTTATTCAAAAGCTTCGTTCAGCCCAAAGGTGAAAACACGCTCAAGGATGAGCTAGAAACTTCGCGCCTCTATTTGGAGCTGTTTCGGATTCGTTATAAGGATAAGCTTTCTTACGAAATTCATTGCGATCAGAGCTTGGCAAGCAAAAATATAATGCGAATGGCGCTGCAGCCGATCATTGAAAATTACGTTGTACATGGTCTAGAAGCGCGCAGGCCGGATAACCAAGTGAAAATAAATGTTCGGCAGATAGAGGATCGCATACAAATTCAAGTCGAGGATAATGGCAGAGGTATAGCGCCTGGGCGACTCGAGTCCATTCGTGAGTCGATGGACATGCTGGAGGAAAGCGGCGATTCCTTTGGTCTTCGCAGTGTGCATGAAAGACTGAAGCTGCTGTACGGAACGGAATATGGTGTTGAAATTAACAGCACGCCAGGCGTCGGAACGATCGTAACGATTGAATTCCCAGTGCTAGAGGAGGCGCAGCATGTATAGAGTATTTCTTGTAGATGACGAGCCGTTTATTATAGAAGGCTTGTACGATATTATCGATTGGGCGGCGTTTGGCCTTGAAATCGTCGGTTCAGCGGAAAATGGCCAGGATGCGCTTGAAGCGTTAAAGGAGTCATCGGCTGATATTTTGCTTACGGATATTTCAATGCCTGTGATGGACGGCTTAACTTTGATTCGTGAAGCAAGACAATTCCGGCCGGATTTGAAGGTCATTATTTTGAGCGGCTTCAACGAATTTGACTATATCAAGTCAGGGCTCAAGCTTGGTGTGGAAAATTATTTGCTTAAACCGATCAATATTGACGAGCTGCAGGAGACGCTGGCTAATACAATCGACAAATTGAACACAACAAGACCAGATCGATTATTTAGTGATTATGATATTCGCATTCTTAAGGATAATATATTGTATCGGTGGCTGACTGGACGCATTGCGCCAAATGAGCTGATCGAACGTACCGATATGCTTGAAATCCGGCTGGATGCTCCTTATCTTGTGACTGCGATTATTCGAACGGAAAGTCAGTTCGAGCCGTCCTATGAAGCCGTACAGCGGCTTGCCATGGAAGACCCGTCGATGCTGCCGTTTGTGGACATTGATGGCGACTTGGTTATCGTGTTTATGCTGGAGGACAAGGAGCTGGGTAAGGAAAAGGCGATGAGCATGCTTGAAAATATGCAGAAGCGGTTCGCTCCGAGCCCGATGCGTATTTCGCTTGGCAGTGTGGAGGCGGTAGGCGAGGGTGCGCCGCAAAGCTACGCGCATGCGAAGAAAGCGCAGGAATATTTCTTATTGTCCGACGAGCCGGCTATTTTGGACTATAGCTTGTTATCGGAGAAGAACAGCATTGAGAATGTAACGTCGCAGCCGCTGAATTGGTCCTTATTCTCGAAGCTGATTAAGGCGAAGGAACTAGAGCAGCTTCATGCGGCAATCGATGCTGAATTTGAGCATTATCAGACGCTGGACGGCGTCACGCCGGAATATATTCAAAGTATGGCCATTGAGATGATGATACGGTTCAAAATGGAGCTCAAAGAAATTAAGCAGGCAGATCAGCCTGAGCTGTTCAAAGCAGGTTTCACGCAAATCATGCAAGCCGAGACGATTGAAGGGCTCTCCTCCGTCGTCAAAGAAGCAGCTACCTTGACGGTGGATTCGCTTATGCGCGACGTGAAAAGCCCGATCATTCAGCTGCTGCTTGGATATGTGCATGAGAACTATGCACAGGCGCTGTCGCTCAAATCGCTCAGCCAGCAATACAACATCCATCCTGTTTATCTCGGACATCTGTTTCAGAAAGAGACAAATGAAACCTTTACCGAGTACATAAACAAATATCGAATAGGCAAGGCTAAGGAAATGTTGAAGGAGACGAATCTGAAGGTGCAGGAAATTGCGCTTCAGGTCGGCTACTGGGAAACTGGATATTTTTACAAGCAATTTAAGAAATATGTTGGCATTTCGCCGACTGATTACAAAGGACTACTCTAATGCAAGATGGAGTTGTCCTTTCTTTCTTTAATTTGTACACCATACCTTTAATTTGTTCCCTATTTGAAAACCGTTACATCCGTTATTTTTAAGTTAGCCCTAAAACGCATCGCGAATTAAGGTCAGAGCAATAAAGTAAGCGTATGCTTACGCAATTGAATTGTGCTTCGTAACTAGACATAGGGAGGACTTACAATGATTAGAAACAAAAAGAGATTTATGCCGGCGCTTGCGCTGATGCTGGTCATGTCAATCGTGCTTAGCGCGTGCGGCGGAAGCAAAAACGAAGGTGAAGGCACTGCCGAGAAACCAGTAGAACTGCTCTGGTACACAATTGGTACGCCTCAAAAAGATGTGGACAAGGTTATGCAGGAAGTAAGCAAATATACAGCAGAAAAAATTGGTGTTACGGTTAAAATGAGCATGATCGACTGGGGCGACTACTCACAGAAGCTGCAAGTTATGACGGCTTCAGGTGAAGCAGTAGACATAATGTTTACGTCTTCATGGGCGTTTGACTACGTGCAGAACGCAAGAAAAGGCGCATTCATGCAAATCGATGATTTGTTGAAATCGCACGGTCAAGGCATCGTCGATACACTTGATCCTGCCTTCCTTGAAGGTTCCAAAATTGATGGCCACAACTATGGTATCCCTGCTAACAAAGAGCTGCCAGCACAAGAAGTATGGCGCTTTAACAAGCAGTATGTAGACAAGTACAAAATCGATATTTCAAAAGTGAACACACTTGAGAGCCTTGAGCCATTGCTCAAAACGATCAAAGAAAACGAACAAGGCGTATATCCTTTCGCGGTTGATAAAAACCAAATGCCTTACGTACCTTATGACTATGTAATCGAGAAGCTTCCAATGGCTGTTTCCCTCGATACAAAGGATTACAAATTGGTTAACGTTCTAGATACACCAGAAATGAAACAAGCGTTGACTACAATGCACAAATATTATAAAGCTGGCTACATTCCAACTGAAGCAGCAACAATGGATTCGATGACAGATGTTCAAACGACTGGCAAATGGTTCTCAGACCGTGCGACAACTCAGCCTTTCGCTGACAACCTATGGTCTGCAAGCTATGGCTACCCAGTAGTTTCAACTCCAGCAAGCAAAGCGCTTATTTACAACTGGTCAGTTATGGGCTCGATGCAAGCTATTTCGGCTAACTCGAAATATCCGGAAAAAGCAATGGAATTCCTAAACTTGCTGAACACAGATCCTGTGCTTCGCAACATGATTGATTCCGGTATCGAAAACGTTCACTACAAGAAAACAGGCGACAATGTTATGGAAAACCTTGATGAGTCAAAAAACTATGACATGCCAACATTCTCACTCGGCAACGTAATGCTTACGTACTTGAATACAACAGATCCTACGAACAAGTGGGAAGAGTTCAAGAAGTTTAACGATGCAGGAACACCAGCACCTCTTCTTGGCTTCAACTTCGATCCGTCGAAAGTAACGACTGAAATTGCTTCCGTACAAAACGTAAGAGAAGAGTTCTGGGCACCGCTTATGACAGGAACAGTTGATCCTGAGACTTACATCAAACGTGCAAATGAGAAATTTAAAGCAGCTGGACTTGATAAAATCATGGCTGAAGCACAACGTCAGCTTGACGAATGGAAAGCGGCGAACAAGTAAACATGCGGGAGGTATGAAGCGAATGCACGGCATTCGTTTCATACCTTTGCTCATTAATCTGACAACTGAGAGGTGATCACGTGGGAGCCATAGGACGGTTTTTTAAAGATATTAATAAAAATAAAGCGATGTTGATTATGGTGCTGCCAGCAACAATCTGGTTCATCTTCTTCTCTTACTTGCCGATGGCCGGTATGGTTATTGCGTTTAAGGAGTACAGATACAGCCGGGATGGATTTCTTGCCAGCATTATCGAGAGCAAGTGGGTAGGCCTGCAAAACTTTAAATTTCTATTCAGTACCAATGATGCTTACATCATTACACGCAATACCGTCGTTTATAACATCTTCTTTATCGTGCTTGGTCTAGTCATTGCCGTTGCAATGGCGATTATGCTGGCTGAGATTACGAACAAGAAATTAGCAAAAGTATATCAAACAGGTATGTTTCTTCCATACTTCTTATCATGGGTAATCGTCGGTTATTTCGTATTCAGCTTCCTGAGCTTGGATAAAGGCGTTGTGAACCAAGTGTTCAACTGGTTCGGCATCGATCCGATAAACTGGTACTCTGATCCAACCTATTGGCCGATTATTATCGTCGTCGTATTTCTTTGGAAATCAGTCGGCTACAACAGTGTCATCTATTTGGCAGCCATCATGGGTATTGATAAATCCCTTTATGAAGCGGCAATGATCGATGGCGCAAATAAATGGCAGCAAATTCGCAGCATTACGATCCCGATGCTTACACCGCTCATTACAATATTGACGCTGCTTGCAATCGGTAAAATCTTTTATGCGGATTTCGGGCTGTTCTATCAAGTGCCAAGGGACTCTGGAACACTCTACAGCGTAACGAATGTTATCGATACTTATGTGTATCGCGGATTGAAATCAACTGGTGAAATCGGTATGAGTACAGCAGCAGGCTTGTATCAGTCGATCATTGGATTTGTACTCGTTATTACATCGAACGGAATTGTTCGTAAATTCAACAAAGACAATGCTTTGTTCTAGTCTAAAGGCTTTACTGCTTGAACAAGCATTGCGCAGGGAGGAAAACCGCTATGTCCGCTCAAACGAAAACCCGCGACTTTCATAGGTTGACGCCCATTTGGAATATAGGATTCCATTCCGTGGCTGGTATTTTTGCATTGTTATGTGTATTTCCTTTTCTATTCGTCACCATCATTTCGTTTACGGATGAGGCGACGCTAGCTAAAAACGGCTATTCGCTTTTTCCTGAAAAATGGAGCTTTGAGGCTTACAGCTATTTATTTAAAGCGGGGGATCAACTGCTTCGCTCTTATGGGGTAACGATAGCTGTTACCGTTATTGGTACTGTCATTGGTGTTGTATGTACAGCGCTTTTCGCTTACGCAATCTCACGCAAAAGCTTTAAATATCGCGGTTTCTTCGCATTTTTCGCCTTTTTTACGATGCTATTTAACGGTGGTCTCGTGCCGTCTTATATTGTTGTTACACAGCTGCTTGGACTTAAAGACTCCATTTGGGCGCTTATTTTACCGCTTGCGGTCAACGCTTTCTACATTATGATCCTAAGGACATTCTTCTCGACCATGGTGCCAGATGCTATTATAGAATCAGGCAAAATCGATGGTGCGGGAGAGTTTGGAACCTTCTTCAAGCTGGTGCTGCCTTTGTCGCTTCCAGGGCTTGCAACCATCGCTTTGTTCAGTACACTAGGCTATTGGAATGATTGGTTTAACGCCTTGCTGTACATTAACACGCCGAATTTAGTGCCGCTTCAGTCGATGCTGATGCGGATCGAGAATAGTATGCAATTCATTATGCAAAACTCGCAAAATGCATCGCTCAGCACCGGTTTGCTGCAGTCGATGCCGCAGGATACTTCGCGTATGGCGATGGTGGTGCTGGCAACAGGCCCAATCGTATTCGCTTATCCTTTCTTCCAAAGATATTTCATTCAAGGCTTGACGGTTGGTGCCGTTAAGGAATAATTACGAATCATATTTCTAAAGGAGCAAATACGATGGAGCAATTTAGATTACCGAAAATTCCGATGCCTGAGCTAACGCTGCCGCAGGCGATTCAAGACGTGCTGAAGGAAGCGGAGCAGAAGCTGGCACATCGCCCGAAGCTGCTTCAATTGTTCAAAAATTGCTTTCCGAATACGCTGGAAACAACGACAAAGCTGATGGACGATGGTACGACATTTGTAATCACGGGCGATATCCCTGCGATGTGGCTTCGTGATTCCGTCGAGCAAGTGATGCACTACGTTCCATTCGCAAAACATGATAAAGATTTGCAAAGAATTCTTAGTGGTTTGATTAAACGCCATATTTCCTATATTCAAATCGACCCTTATGCGAATGCGTTCAATGAGTCCGCTAATGATTGGCACTGGAATACTACGGATGAAACGGATATGTCTCCATGGGTATGGGAGCGCAAGTTCGAGCTTGACTCTATTTGTTTCTCCATGCGCCTCGCACATGCTTACTGGAAAGAAACGGAGCTGACGGATATTTTCGATTCCGGCTTCAAAGCTGCGATGCGCCGCATCGTAGAGCTTTGGAAGACAGAGCAGCGCCATTTTGAACAATCGCCGTACCGTTTTACTCGTGATAATGGCATTCCAACTGATTCACTTCGCAATTCTGGTCTAGGCATGCCTGTAAACTATACGGGTATGATTTGGTCAGGGTTCCGTCCAAGCGATGATGCATGTGACTTCCATTACAACATCCCGGATAACATGTTTGCGGTTGTTACGCTTCGTCAAATGGAGGAAATAGCGGAATGGGTATTCCGTGACATGGATTTCCTTAAGGAACTAAAAAAGCTAGAAGAGGATGTCAACCATGGCATTCAGCTTTACGGTATTTATCAGCATCCGGAATTCGGACCTATTTATGCTTATGAAACGGATGGTTTCGGCAACTATTGCCTGATGGATGATGCAGGAACTCCGGGCTTGATCTCGATCCCTTACCTTGGTTATGTGGATGCAGAAGACCCGATTTATGTGAATACGAGAAAATTTGCTCTAAGCAAACATAATCCTTTCTATTATGAAGGAACGGCAGCAAAAGGTATCGGCAGTCCGCATACGCCTCCAGGCTACATCTGGCATATGGCATTGTCGATGCAAGGCATTACAGCTACTAGCAGCGAAGAAAAGCTAGAATTGATTGCGATGCTGGAAGCGACTGACGCGGACACAGGCTACATGCACGAAGGTTTCCATGCGGATGATCCAACAGTGTTCACGCGCAAATGGTTCGCTTGGTCGAACAGTCTTTTCTCACAGCTTGTCTATCAAGCGATGAAGGATGAGATTCTATGAGCATGATTATTTTCTATGATCCATCGTTTCCAATCGATTCTCGCATAAGCTCGGATGCGGAAGGACAGCTTCTGCAAATCGGCGGCGTCGTTCGCGCGAATAATCTTGGAACGGCACTCGCTGCTGCAGATGGCGGAAGCTTTATAAATATGCATGCACCGTATTTCCCTAAGCAAGCATGGTCTGAAATTTTAGCCTACTTAAAGCGCGGTGGAGGTTTAATCAGCATCGGCGGCGTTCCATTCAAAAAACCAGTTTCAAAAAACGAAGCTGGCGTTTGGGAGCCAGAATCTGAGCAAACCGCCTATCTCCGCGAGCTTCATATTCATGAGGCTTTGCCTGTAGATGCAGCACCGATTATCAAATTGCGTGCAATGGAAGATCTTCCGCTGCTGCAAGGCAAAGAGTCCATGTTTGAGGTTTCAAGCACTTGGAATCTAGTGCCGCATGTAACCAAAACGAGTGATTTGCCGCATCAGATGGGTTCTGCTGGACCGATGGACGCACAATTGTACCCGCTTTTAAAGGGTGTTTCAGCTGAAGGAAGAGAAGTTGCAGCACCTGTCGTACTATGGGAGAACACAAAGGGAATGTTCGCAGGCGCGCGCTGGTTGTTCGTAAATCAGCCGTTAACGGAACTATTCTGGCAAAGCGGAGGAGCTGACGAGCTTCGCCGCTGGTCGGAATTCTGCTCAGCAGGCGTAACAGAGCTGTGGCTGAAACCTAATTATGCGTCCTTCGAGCTGGATGAGCGTGCGATGCTGACGCTGCAAGTACAGAAGCTTAGCCGTTCTGCTTCTGCGACAGATTTGCCAGCTGCAAGCTGGAACTTTTCGATTACGATCCAGCATGAAAGCAAGCCAGATGAGCGGTGGACGAGCAGCATCAATGCGGATGCAGCGAGCAAACAGCTTATCGTTCGTATTCCCGTTCCTCTAGCAATCGTTAGCGGTTACTATAAAGTGGATTGTATCGCGGAGTCAACGGATGGAGAAGTACGTATTCTTCGCCAAGGCTTCTGGGGTTTTGATGCTGAGCTGCTTGCAGAGGGAACTCCGGTTACGAGCGAACGCGATTATTTCGTAAAAGACGGCAGACCGATGCCGGTTGTCGGCATGACCTACATGACATCGGATGTTGCGCGCAAGTTTTTATTTTTGCCAAACGCATCGGTTTGGGATCGTGATATGGCTCAGATGCGCAAAGCAGGCATCAACTGGATTAGAACCGGCATATGGACGGCTTATCGCAATATAATGCAGGTTGATGGCCATGCATCAGAAGAGGCGCTTCGCTCCATTGATGCGTTTCTGCTTACAGCCAAACGCCATGACTTGCAGGTAACCTTTACTTTCTTCTCATTCACTCCGGAAACTTGGGAAGGCCAAAATCCTTATCTCGATCCGCGGAGTTTAGAAGCACAAAAACGGTTTATCCGCTCGATCATTTCGCGTCACAAACAATCGAAGCATGTTGATTGGGATTTAATTAACGAGCCGTCAATGTTTGATCCTCCTCGTATTTTTTCTGATGGACCAAGATCAGCACGCGATCCATTCGAGCAGGCGGCCTATGCAGCTTGGCTTAAGGAACGCCACGAATCTGTGGAGAAGCTGCAGAAGCTATGGAATATGACGCCAGAGCAGCTGCCGAGCTTTGAAGCGGTGAAAGTGCCTGAGCCAGAGGAAATCAACTTTGACGTTCAAGATATGCATCAAGGCAAGAATGGTACGCGCTGGCTTGATTATGTATTGTTCTCCATGGATATGCACAATCGCTGGGCACAGGAGCTGTACCAGGCCATTAAAGAAGAATGCCCAGATCATATGGTTACGGTCGGACAGGATGAAGCGCTTGGCGCGCAGAGACCTTCACCATTCTTCTATGGCGAGGCTGTCGATTATACAACCGTGCATTCCTGGTGGTTGAATGATCATTTGGTTTGGGACAGTATTTTTGCTAAGACGGCAGACAAGCCGAATTTGGTGCAGGAAACGGGCATTATGTACGTGGAAACACCAGAAGGACGCGCGAAACGTTCGGAAGCAGAACTACGCGATATTCTTGAGCGCAAATATGCCTATGCTTTTGCAACAGGTGGCGCAGGCGCGGTGCAGTGGATTTGGAATACGAATTTCTATATGGACAATGCGAATGAATCGCACATTGGCGCACTTCGTGCAGATGGCACGGAGAAACCTGAGGCAAATGTATCGTATGATTTCGGACGCTTCATGCGTGAAATCAGAGATTTGTTCAGAGGGCGGGAGCTTGAGGATACCGCAGTTGTTTTCCCTTATTCCAATGATTTCTCCAATCGCAAGCTGGCGTTTGATGCAACAACTAAAGCAACGCGAGTGCTGGCCTATGAGCTGAACAAGCCATTCCGCGGCGCTTCGGAATATCACCTGGACGAGCTGGAAGCAAATCCGGTTAAGCTTGTTATTGTACCAAGTGCCCATAATATTGAAGATGCTGCAATGAACCAGCTGCTTAGCTACGTTGAACGTACAGGAGCAACTTTGCTGCTGACGGGTCCAACAAGCCTTGATGCATACTGGCGTCAAGTCGATCGTCATGCTGAGTTGTTTGGATCAAGAGAGCTTGTCAACGTACGCCGCGAAGAACTGCTTCGCATCGGTGATCGTTTGCTGCCTGTTTCTTATGGCAATCGGAGAATTGCTCAGGTATGGAAGGAAGCGCAAAAAGGAACGTCTGCAGCTGAAGTCGATCAGCTTATCGAGCTATCGCACGGCAAAGGAAACATCCTTTGGTGTCCGCTGCCAGTAGAGCTGAATGATCGCATTGAGCCGATCTCAGCCATTTATGAGTTTGCGCTCACCTATGCAGGCTGCAGCGTGGAGCTGGATTGGATTAAAGGCGGGCAACTGCCAGGCGTTTATGGTCGTAAACTGTCCTTCCAAGACGGCGCGTTATTCACATTCGTATCCGAGTTCAGCTTGGATGTTGATATTGAGGTGAAAGACCCTGTAACCGGCGTTTCCTACGCTTTTACGCTGGAGAAGGAGCGGTCTGTACTCTTTGCAGTGGATAAAAACGGTCAGCTGCTGTCCGTTTACCGACCTGATCAGGTGAATGTGAACGTAATTCCTGCAAACAACGATTAACAAGAAGAGGTGTTCTAGTGATGAAAGACAAACGAACAGCCCATATCATCTCGCATACCCACTGGGATCGGGAATGGTATTTGCCATATGAGAAGCACCATGTATTGCTAGTAAAATTAATGGATACGCTGCTTCATACACTTGATACGGATCCGGACTTCAAAAGCTTTTATTTGGATGGCCAAACGATCATTTTGGAAGATTATTTGCAGGTTCGCCCCGAGAATCGTGAGCGCCTAGAACGTTATATTAAAGAAGGCCGTATTCCGATCGGGCCTTGGTATATTTTGCAAGATGCCTTCCTGACGAGCAGTGAAGCGAATCTTCGCAATTTGCAAATCGGGCATCAGGATGCGAGCCGTTATGGAACGATTGCCAAAGTTGGGTATTTTCCAGATACGTTCGGAAATATCGGTCAAGCCCCGCAAATTTTGCGTCAAGCCGGTATCGATAATGCGGTATTTGGCAGAGGCGTGAAGCCAACGGGCTTTAACAATACAGTAGCAGATTCCGATTATGAATCATCCTTCTCTGAGCTGATTTGGGAAGGGCCAGACGGTTCGCAAGTGCTGGGCGTATTGTTCGCCAACTGGTACTGCAACGGCATGGAAGTGCCTACAGATGAAGCAAGCGCCAAGGAATATTGGGAGCGCAAGCTGGCTGAGGCAGAGAAGTATGCTGCTACAGGCCAATTGCTGTTCATGAACGGATGCGACCATCAGCCGATTCAGCAGGATCTGTCTGCTGCGCTGAAAACAGCAAGAGAGCTTTTCCCTGATACAGAATTCATTCATTCGAATTTCCAAGATTATTTGGCGTCAGTGAATGCTTCACTTACACGCGAGCTGTCTGTCGTGAAAGGCGAGCTTCGCAGCCAACGTACAGACGGCTGGTCAACGCTTGTGAATACAGCTTCCGCACGGGTTTACTTGAAGCAAATGAATCAGCTTGGTCAAGCCATGCTGGAGAAGGTAGCGGAGCCGCTTGCTGCGCTTGCTTATTCACTTGGTCACGAATACCCGCATCACTTGTTTACTTACGCTTGGAAAACACTGATGCAGAACCATCCGCATGACAGCATTTGCGGCTGCAGCGTGGACGAGGTTCACCGTGAGATGGTGACTCGCTTCGATAAGAGCCGTCATATTGCAGAAGCGATAATTGACGATAGCAAAGTGATAATTGCCGATGCGGTTGACACTTCCATATTTGAACAATATGGCGAAGATGCAGTGCCGTTTGTCGTGTACAATACAACGGGCTGGGATCGCAGCGGAGTGGTAGAGGTTGAGCTGGACATCGCTCGCATTTACTTCCGTGATGGTTTGTCGCTGGATGAGATGAACAAGAAAATGTATGCTGTCGATGTAACGGGCAGAACGCTTGTTGATCGAAGCGGCGCAGCCATTGCGCATACAGCTTCTGATATGGGACTTCAATTCGGTTATGATCTGCCAGATGACAAGTTCCGTCAGCCATATATGAGCCGCAAAGTGAAGCTGACATTCGAACCAGCGGAAGTTGCTGCGCTAGGCTTGGCAGCTTATGGCTATGTTCGGAATGCGAAAGCAGAATTGCAGCCATCACAATCGCTTGTTGCTTGCGAGCATGCGCTTGAGAACGAATGGCTTCGAATTGATATCGCGCAGGACGGATCGTTTAACTTGACCGATAAACGCAGCGGTCAAATCTATCGCGAGCTTGGCGTGTATGAGAATACAGGCGATATCGGCAACGAATACATGTACAAGCAGCCAACCGGCGAGCAAACGTTGACAACGAAGGGTGTACCTGCAAGCATTCGTCTAATCGAGAATACGGCATACCGTGCGGCATTCGAGATCGTTCATGAATGGGCAGTTCCTGCTTCAGCAGAACCATACTTCGAAGTTGAGAAACAAGAGGCTGTTTATTTCCCTGAGCGGAAGTCACAACGTACAGAAACGACAGTTCCACTTACAATCCGGACTGAAATTGCAATAAGCCGCAAAGGCGAAGGGGTAGAATGGAAATCCTCCTTCAACAACCAAGCGAAGGATCACCGGGTTCGCGTATTGTTCCCAACAGATTTGGAAACAGCGGTTCATCAAGCGGACTCCATCTTTGAGGTTGCAACGCGTGATAACGAGCCAGCAGCAGAGTGGATCAATCCTAGCAACGCACAGCATCAACAGGCGTTTGTCGATGTGAGCGGCGAGCAAGCTGGTTTGACGGTTGCCAACCTTGGCCTGAATGAATACGAAGTATTGCGCGATGGACGTAATACCATTGCGATTACATTGCTTCGTGCAGTTGCTGAGCTTGGAGATTGGGGCGTATTCCCTACACCAGAAGCACAATGCTTGGGTGAGCAAAGCTTCAGCTTGACGATCCTTCCGCATAACGGCGACGGAGTTGCATCCGGCGCATATGCAGCGGCATATCAGTTCCAAGTGCCGTGGACCGTTAGTCAGACAGGCGTTCATGCCGGCAAGCTTGCTCCAAACGGCGCTTTATTCGCTTGGGACGGCAATGGACTAGCATTCTCCTCCATGAAGGTGAATGAGCAATCTGGCGATTTCATGCTTAGATGGTATAATATGAAGCCTTCTGAAACGGCGCTTAAGCTGTCAGAAGCAGCAGCTGTGTCACTTGAACAAGCTTATAAAAGTAATGTGCTTGAGCATGAAGTCGAAAATCTTGCTGTAGATGGACAATCGCTGCTTGAAGTATCGGTTGGTCCTTGTGAGATTTTGACCATTGGGATTAAGCATTCATAAATAGTAACGAAGCCCTCTGCTATGGACTGCCATACGGAGGGCTTCTTTTTATTCAATAGAGAGGTTCAGGCTATGATCTCGCATTCCAATAATTGTTGCTGAAACTCTCGCAATATCGCTAACAGAGAAAGTTGCGGCATGCTATAATAGATATATTCGCGTAACTTAGATCGATAGGAACAGGGTCTCCTCGAGCGGAGGGGCCCTTTTTTATTGAAAATACGGGTACATACCTAGCAGGAGGGGAACAAGGTGGCAAAAGGACCAAAAAGGCCTACTAGAGATGAATTTGAGCTGGAAGAGCTGGGCGAGCGGCTGGTTGAAGCAAAGCAAGAAGGCACAGAGCTGCTTCTTACGATATGGGCTGCAGAGCAAGTAAGAGGCGTCATTACGGTGCTCGATTCAAGAACAAAAAAGGTTCATGTGGAATACATGGGCAGCGTAACAAAGGTTCCTTTCATGGATATTATGAAGGTGGAAAGCCCTTATTAATATCATAACCGGGCAGCAATAACATATGAGCTTTCTATAAAAGGTTTCCCTCGTTCATTCGTTGAGCGTTGGGGGCCTTTTTTTAAGCTGGAATATTGCCTAGATGGATATGTTCGAGCCTGCATCATTTGAGCAATTGTCCTTGGAGGATTATAATAGAAGAAGGTTATGGACGATGCAACAAATGAACTGATTATGAAGGAGGATTTACATACATGTATCCAACACCGCAACAATTAGAAAATTACGCAGAGCTGGTCGTTAAGGTTGGCGTCAACGTGCAGCAGGGACAAACGGTTGTTGTCATGGCACCAATTACAGCAGCTCCACTCGTACGGCTTATTGCATCTGAGGCTTATAAAGTAGGCGCAAAAAATGTCCATGTGGAATATAACGATGAGGAGCTTTCCCGCATCAAATACAAGCAGGCTCCTGAAGAGGCTTTCTCGGAGTATCCGATGTGGCGTGCCAAAGCTTGGGAAGAGTTTGTGGAAAATGGGGCGGCATTTATTACGATTTACTCTCCGAACCCAGACTTGCTTAACGATGTAGATGCGAAGCGCGTTGCAACAGCATCAAAAACAGCTTCAACTGCGCTTAGCGGCTATCGCGGTTCACTAATGAATCATACGAATGCTTGGTCGCTTGTATCCTATGCTACTCCGGAATGGGCAGCTAAAGTATTCCCGAATCTCTCACAAGAAGAAGCGGTGCAGAAGCTTTGGGAACGCATTGTTGATGCTACCCGGATAGGCTTGGAAGATCCTGTTCAAGCGTGGAAAGCGCATAATGCCAAGCTGCTTCAGATGGTTGAGCTGCTGAATGGCAAGCGCTACAAACAGCTTCAATATGAAGCGCCAGACACGAATCTGACGATAGACCTGCCGGATGGACATATTTGGTTAGGCGGCTCCAAAGCAAATGCAAAGGGCGTTTATTTTAATCCGAATATGCCAACGGAAGAAGTATTCACTATGCCAAATAAGGATGGTGTGAACGGAACGGTTCGCAGCACCAAGCCTTTGAATTACAACGGTCAAGTCATTAATGGCTTCAGTTTGACCTTTAAGGATGGCAAAGTAGTCGATCATTCCGCTGAGCAGGGATATGAGGCGCTCACTAATTTGCTGAACACGGATGAAGGGGCAAGACATCTCGGTGAAGTAGCGCTAGTGCCGCATGATTCACCGATTTCGAACTCCAATGTGACGTTTTTCAATACACTGTATGATGAGAACGCGTCCTGTCATCTTGCACTGGGTCAAGCGTACCCGGTCAATATCCAAGGCGGTACAAAAATGTCACCTGAGGAGCTTCTCGCTCATGGTGCAAACAGAAGCCTTACGCATGAAGACTTCATGATCGGCTCGGCTGATATGAATATTGACGGTGTGACGCAGGATGGCACTCGCGAGCCTATCTTCCGCAACGGCAATTGGGCGATTTAATTGTTTTGATTTCATGACGTCTATGTAAAAAGGCTCCTATTCCGCAGCATTGGCTGTGGTATAGGAGCTTTTTGTGTTTATTGGTGCAGCTGGGAGTTCGTATGTGATTTGTACTCGAAGTAAAGGGAAAAACTCCTGTTAAATAATCAGCTTTGCTCATTTAATGCCCGTTAACAGGAATTTCTCCAGCTAATTCAGCCAATCGCAAGTACTTAAGGCTGTATTCACGATATTAACAGGAGTATTTCCAGTTAAACGCGGTAAATACGCCAATTTCAGCTGGATTAGCGGGAGCTTTTCCTGTAAGTGTGAATTTGCACAGCAGCACATTCATTGAATGAAGCAGAATACAGCTAATTAAAAATAAAACTTCTGCATTTCCGTAGGCACGCCATTTCTTCTTAGCAGCTCTTCAAGCGTCTCGCTGGGAGCAGGAGAATCGCCTGCTGTCAGCAGCCTTACGGCAAACTTGCTAGCTTGTCTCTCATATTTTCCAACATTAAAAAACGATTGCTCATCCAGCCAAAAACGGTTGAAGCCAGGATGCAAGCGGTCATGCCCGAGCTCATGCGCGCATACGAAGCGGCGCCAATTATCCGGAAGCGAATCGTGAATGACAATAAACCGGCGGCGCAGTTTTTTGAAATAGAGACCACGCGTGCCTTCTCCGAGGTCGGCGTAACGGATATGAATGCCAAGGCCCTCAGCGATGATGAATGGATCGTTAGTCTTGTATTTTCGAATGAGCTTCAAAATCATTTTATCCATAGCAACACCTACCCTTTGGCATCATCAGGAGCATCGTTAGTCGGCTCGGTCTTTTTTTTGTGCTTATTCATATGCTTAGCTTCCCAGAACAACCCTGTAAGCACATCCATGACGCGCTGACGATCGGTAGCACTAAGCGGCACGCCGTCAAACATAATTTCCCCGTCTTCCTCAAGCAGCTTTTTAAAGTCACGCTTATCTTTATACGTAGCCCACTCAGGTATAGTTGCCGAGGCTGCATCGCGGCCAAGCAAATAATCGGTTGTTGTCAGTAAGATATCCGCCATTTTTTGCAAATCTTCACTTGTTGGTGTTACCCGATCATTCTCGATATGACCAAAGTTAGAGCGGCCCATCTCGAGCTTTGCGGCGACATCCTGCTGCGTTAATCCGCGCTCAACCCTCAGTTGTTTAATTCGTGCACCCAATGACATTATAAATACCCTCCGTTTTTGAATATTCGGTATTTTAAATACTTGACGGTAATTAAAATACCAAATACAATGAGATTCATCAGACGAACACTTAAAGAAATGTATCAGTAGATCATAATCGCTATTTTAACTACTTAAAAGTAAGTATATTTTTGATTAGGAGTATTGTCAATACCGGAGAAGTCGCTATTTTTTTTTGTTGTGAGTGGTATTTTAAATACTCAATATTCATTAAAACCTAGGGGAGGTTATTTGAATGAATGCAGAACAACAGGTGATTGATCAATTACATGCGTATAAACGGCTAAAAGCGAGAAAGAAACAGCTGGAGGGTACCTCGGTAGGACCGGGCATGCGGCTAAGTGCAGTATCTGAGGATGATCATTTGCAGGAGCTTCATCGGCAGCTGCGCAAGCTGCCTTCCTATATGTACTTGGATGAGCAGGATCAGCGTATCGAAGCAGCGGCGCATGCGAATCTGTCGAAATATCCTATTGGAACGAAAGCGCAGCTAAACGAAGTAAAGAAAAGCCGTGCTACAGCAAGTCCAGCGGATGAAAAGCTGCTGCGAGAGCTGGAGAAAAAGATTGAGAAGGTGCTTGAAGCGCGAGAAGGCTCGGGCGGCTTTGAAGGTTATATGGGCGTCATCGATAAAATAAGCGAGCTTCAGGATATAGAGAAGCAGCTGCAATCTATCGATCAAGCGCTTGAAGCGTTAGAAGCATATGCGCCCGATTACGCTCGGCTGCTGAAGCTTCGTTATATAGAAGGAAAGCCTACAGAGTTTGTTGCTTCGGAGCTGGGTATCGTTGATCGCACGTTCCGAAGATGGAAGCAAAAGGCGCTTCAAGAAGTTGTCCGCTTTCTGTCCGCCTAATGTCCGTTTTCGCTCAAATAACCGTGATATTATGATATTGTACCAAAGATCATAAACGGGGACGAGCGGTGGACGACACCGAGCGTCCCTTTTGTTTTATCCAGATGAGGAGGTGGCTCAGATGTGAGCGCGGGTGGGTGAAATGGTGCAAATCGTAAGAGGGCGGAGGCAGAACAAAATGAACAAAAGCAGATTGCAGGAAGCTGAGCTGGAACCAAGGTTCAGCAAGGAGCAGCTAAAGTCGGCTAGACGGTATACGCCTTCCGAGAAGGATATACTATCCGCCGTGCTGTTGGAGCAAGAAACGTATACTCACGAACAAGCGTTATCGATGATAACAGCCTATTTGAAAAAGGAGGTCATGTAGAACATGGCAGGAGGAACTTATACATCACAAAATAAGGTGCGCCCCGGCGTTTACATTAACCTGGTTGGCGAGAAGAAAACGGTAGGCAGCATGGGAGAGCGCGGAACGGTGTCCGTACCGCTAAACCTTAACTGGGGGCAGTCGAAGGCCGTTATTGCGATCAACGCTGGCGATGATCTGCGAAGCTTGCTTGGTTATGATCTAAGTGCGCCTGAGCTATTGCTGGTGCGCGAAGCATTCAAGAAAGCAAAAACGCTGCTCTTATACCGACTAAACGAAGGAACAAAAGCGACGGCTGTCGCTGGCAGCCTAACGCTTACAGCCAAATTCGGCGGTGTTCGAGGCAATGACATCACCGTTGCGGTCAAACAAAATGTTGACGATGAAGCACGATTTGATGTCATCACTTTTGTTGCTAAAGAGGCAGTTGACTCACAAACAGCAGCGAATATCGCAGAGCTGAAATCGAATGCCTTTGTAAGCTTCGGCGGTACAGGAGCATTGACGTTAGCAGCAGGCGTTCCGCTTGTTGGCGGCTCCAATGGTACCGTAACGAATCAAGACCATACCGACTATTTGGCGCAAATTGAGCTGAAGGATTTTAATACCATAGCGCTAGTATCCGCCGACTTGTCCTTAAAATCGGTATATGCTGCTTTTGCCCGCCGTCTGCGCGAGGAAGAAGGCCGCAAAATTCAGGTCGTGCTGGCGAATTATCCGTCAGCTGATTCTGAAGGGGTCATCAGTGTCAAAAATGGCGTCAAGCTGCTGGATGGAACGGTTCTTGACGCACAGAAGGCAACGGTTTGGGTTGCTGCGGCAACTGCCGGAGCGCCTATGAATAAATCGCTGACCTATGAAGCCTATGAGGAGGCTGCTGATGCGGACATTCGTTATACGAATTCGCAAACGGTGGAGGCGCTGCAAGCTGGTGAGTTTCTGTTCACGGTAAGCGGCGGCAGAGTCATTGTTGAGCAGGATATTAATACGTTCACTGGCTATTCGCCAGAGAAAGGCAAAGCCTTCTCCAAAAACCGAGTCATTCGTGTACTGGACGGCATTGCGAACGATTTTAAACATATTTTCGAGTCGTTTTATATTGGAAAAGTTGATAATAACGCAGATGGCAGAAGCCTGTTCCGCAACGAGTGCTTGAAATATTTGAACAATCTTCAGTCGCTCAATGCTATTCAAAACTTTGATGCCCAAGCCGATTTATCGGTTGCAGCTGGTGTCGATACGGACAGCATTATTATCGAGGCTCATATCCAACCGGTTGATAGCGTAGAAAAAGTATATATGAAAGTGACGGTGAAGTAATATGGCATTTTTGAACGCAGGAGATACGATTTCGGGCCGCGAAGGACGGGCTTATACCATTATTAATGGTTTGCAGGAAGAGATGTTTTATATCAAGACGCTGGAGGCAAGCATTGAGAAGCAAAAGGCTGAGATCAAGACGCTTGGCCACCGCGGTTTGCAGCATAAAGCGACGGGATGGTCGGGTACAGGTACGATGACCATCTATTATGTAACGTCAAAATTCCGCCAGATGATGCTGGATTATGTGAATACCGGCGTGGATGCTTATTTTGATATTTCCATTATTAATGAAGATCCGTCCTCGGCTACGGGCAAGCAGACGGTTTTCCTTCATAAGGTGAATCTAAATAAGGTCATTATCGGTAAGCTGGATACGGAAAGCGAAGCTCTTGAAGAAGAGCTGGAATTCACTTTTGAAGGATTGGATATTGCGGAGCAATTTTCAGCTCTTTCTTAAGGCGAAATTAAATATGATGGAGGCAAGAGACAATGAGTGATTTAAGTGTATTTTTTGCACAAAATGCGGCTGTGGAGTCAACGCAGCCGTTTATCGTATCGGATCGGTTTAAGGATGCAGAAGGACAGGCTGTCGCTTGGGAGCTGCGCAGCATGACGGAAGCGGAGAACGAGGAGTGCCGCAAGTCATCTACCCGCAAGGTCAAGGGGAAAAATGGCGCATTCACTCCAGAAACCAATACAGACGAGTATTTGGCTAAGCTTGTCGTCAGCAGCATTCAATTCCCGAACCTAAAGGATGCAGATTTGCAAAAATCGTACGGCATCATCGGTGCGGAGAACCTTTTGCGCAAAATGCTTCTCCCTGGCGAATATGCCTCACTCGTACAACGAGTGCAGGAAATCAACGGCTTTAACCAAAGCCTAAACGATTTGGCAGATGAAGTAAAAAACTAATAAAAGAGGGCGACGGAGAAGCGAATTACGCTTATTACGCCCTCCACGAGCTTCGTATACTTCCGCATGAGCTCATGACCATGACTCGGCGGGAGAAAGCGGCGATCTATGCCATGATCGACGTTCGTATCGAGAACGAGAAGAAACAGCGCGCCAAAGCAAAACGAAAATAAGGACGGGCCGCGCTCCCATGAGGGAGCGCTTTTGCCCGTGTGAAGGGGGTGGAAGGATGGCGAGTAATTTAATGACCGTTAATAGCTCTATAAAAGTTATTAATAGCATGACCAATTACTTGAAGAAATCGTTGCTGACACTTAATAAATTCGACAAACAATTGAATAAAAGTGTTAACTCCACAAAAGCAATCAACAGAACTAGAGAGCAAGTATTAAAAGTGAATTCCGCTTTTACTAGCATGAATTCAATACTAACTAGCAATATAGATAGGTTTCAAGATCTTGAAAAACATCTAGATAGCTTATCTAATAAAATTCGTACAGTTATACAAATCCAAAATGAACCTAAATCTAATACATTAGGAAGTGAAAAGCCAGCATTCATGAGTATGATGTTGGCTAGAATGTCTTCGATTGAAGGAAAAACGAATGATGCTTCTAAATTTTCTGCGACAGCTCCGTCTAGCCCGCAAGTTTCAGCTGGAACAGGCAGTTCCTTGGCTAATGCAGGGAAAGATATACTCGGTAGACTAACAGGACAGTTGAATAGTTTATACGACAAACCTTTTAAAACGATCTTGCAAATGTCCATTGAGGGAGCATTAAATGAAGATGTGATCAAAAGCATTATTACTAATAAAATGGGAAATGGTGCGGAAGTTGAAGCTCTTTTTGCAAGTATTAAAAGTAATGCTGTAAATTATGGCATGGATCAAGGAGGAGCAGTCCGAGGTGTAATGTCAATGAGATCTATGACTGAAAATCATGATCAGCTTGATAAATTATCTGAACTATCGCTTCGTATGGCCGCACTTGATCCTGGAGGAAGAGGGACAGAATATGCTGCTAATGCCGTGAAATCAGCATATATGGGAGACACGAGTACATTAACAAAACAGTTTAATGTAAAACAATCCACCATTGATTCAATGGATTTAAAGACTTCAGCATCCCCAGAAAAAATGGATGGTTTCATCGCAGCATTTGATGAAATTCTAGAACAATCGGCAATGGGTGAAGAGGCAATTAATAGAATGCTTTCGAGTCCCGCTAAGCAAGCAGAAATATTAAGCCAAAATATTAACGCCGCATTCGCGGGTGCGGGAACAGGAGCAATAACTTTACTCGTTCCAATGTTACAGCAGTTAAATGCTGCATTTAAATCAGAAGGGTTTCTGATCTTCTTCGAGGCAGTGAGTATTGGATTGGCAGCACTTGCCCAAGGGTTGATTGTTGTCATGCAAATTGCTGGTGGTTTAGGGGATTTGTTAGTTGCTTCACTACCAGTTGTAGGTCCAATTGTGCTAGGGATAGTTGCAGCCTTTTGGGCGTATAATGCGGTACTTAAAGCAGTTTCTATTGCAACAGCTATTTATAGTGGATTAATGACGGCCTATAGATTCATAGTTATGGTAGCCACAGTAGTGCAGCTCGGATTATCAGCAGCTATGTGGGCTAATCCGATATCTGTAATTATTGGATTGGTCGTTGGTTTAATCGTTGCTTTCCTAGGCCTAATAGTTGCTTTAAAACCAGTTCGAGACTTTGTTGCAGATGTTTTTCGTACGCTAGGAGATGTGATGGCAAAAGCTGTTGGGTTTTATATCGATTTATGGACAGGTTTTATTAACGGGTTCATTGAGATAATCAACCTATTTTTAGAAGGTGTTGATCAGGTTGTTGGCACTATCGGAAAATTTGTTGGGATTGAAGTAGGTGTCAAACTACAACTTGACAGTGTAGACAGCAGCAAGTTTAAGGCGGGTATTCAGGATGGTATTAAAAACACTTTTAATGCAGTAGGAGATTTTACAGAAAACTTTGATGTGGATTTTATTAAGAAATCCATTGGTCTAGATAATTTAACGAAAATGGCCGGGGACAAAGATAAAATGACCGCATCTAAGGATTCTACAGCGTTTGCAATACCTAATGGTGGGACAGCTTCTAACATCGACCGAGTCGGCGAGGTTGGTAAAATCAACGATAGCGTCGAGATTTCCAGCGAGGATTTGAAGACGATGCGGGAGCTTGCGGAGATGAAGAACATTCAGAACTTCGTGTCGCTGCAGCCTACGGTCAGCGTGCAAACTGGTGATATTAACAATGGCTATGATATCGATACGATTATCGGGCGTATCGAGCGTTCATTGAACGATGAAATTGCCTCATCTGCGGAAGGGGTGTACAACAGATGATTTCAAATGCGCATTATGATTATGAAATCTGGCTTAGCTACAATGATCAAAAGCAGGGCTTCCAGCTCCCGGTCAATCCTCCAGAAATTAAAATTAATGATGGTGCTGGGGGCAAGACCTACGAGGTGTCCGGTTTAGGCGAAATCAATCTCATTCAAAGCTCGAAGCTCACGACGATCTCCTTTGAAAGCTTTTTCCCAAAGACGAACTATCCGTTTGTCGTCAGCAAAACATGGATAGACCCTGCTTTTTATGTCATGGTTATCCTCGATTGGATGGAGAAAAAGTGGCCGATCCGTTTTGTTTATACCGGGGCAACCTTCGATATTAATTTGGCGATGAGCATTGAAAAATTCGAATGGAAGGAAGCGGCGGGCTCTGGGGATATTGAGTACAGTATTTCACTGAAAGAATTTGCTTTTTATGGTGCTAGGCCCGTAGTGATTAAAAAGGGAGCGGCAAGCGTGAAGCCTAACTCACGGCCATCGGATAAGCAAGCTCCAAGCACCTATAAGCTGGTTGCCGGGGATACGCTTATTAAAGTAGCTCGCGTTCAGCTTCACAAAGAAGAGCGTTGGCGGGAAATTCAGAAGCTGAACGGTATTAAGGATGCACAGCTCAAAAAGCTGCCCATCGGGATGACGCTAAAGCTGCCGAGGTGATAATATGCTGGAAATATTAATTGATAACCGCAATGGTAAAGTGTGGAATATTACGAGTCTTGTTCCTTCGCTGACCTACAAGACGAAACGAATTGGAGCGGCGTCTAGTTTGGATATGACGGTGCTTAAAGGAAGTCCATTTCAAAGTGCTTCATTTGAGGTGAACAATGGCGATGTCATTCGTGTCCTCAAAGATAATATCAATGTATTTTACGGATATGTATTTGAAGTGAGTACCGGTATGGATGAGAGAATCTCGATAAAAGCCTATGATCAGATTCGCTATTTATTAAGCAATTATTTTTATAAATTTCAAGGGGTTACCGCCTCTCAAATTGTAAAGAAAATTGCCGATGATTTTGGCTTGGAGACAGGCGTGCTCGTGGATACCAAGTACAAAATTCCATCCATGCTGGAGGATAATAAAAAGCTGCTTGATATTATTTGTAAGGCACTTGATCTAACACTCATTCATTCAGGAGGAAATTTTATACTTTTGGATGATTTCGGAAAGCTTTCCTTGCGCAATGTGGAGGAGATGAAGGTTGATTTTGTAATTGGCGATTACAGCCTTATGTTTGATTATGGAATGAAGCGATCGATTGACGGCGATACCTATAACCACATTATTATTTTTGAGGATAATAAAGAAGCAGGCATACGTAAGCATCATCCCAAGAAGGATGACGCTTCAATCGCGAAATGGGGACGGCTTCTGCTTTATCAGCAGGCGGATGAGAAAATGAATGTGGCACAAATAAATGAACAGCTTAATCAGCTGATGAAGCTGAAAAATCGTGAGCAAAAGAGCATCAGTATTGATGCCATTGGTGATTTGCGAGTTAGAGCGGGATGTTATGTACCCGTAGTGATTGATGAGCTCGGCATTCACCACTATTTTCTCGTAGATGAATGCTCGCATAAATTCGAAGCGGATTCGCATACGATGAAGCTGGAATTGAGGGTGATTTAATGGCATTATTGGAGTCGATCAAGAAAGCGGGAGCCGCAGCCTACGCTGCAGGGAATCCGCTAGCCGTCATGGTAGGAAAAGTCATTCAAATCAATCCTCTGGAAGTAAACGTCGATCAACGTTTTACTTTATCAGAGGATTTTTTAATTATACCGGAAAGCCTCGTTAAGTATGAAATTGAGCTGCAAACATCTGAAAAGCTGGTCATCCGAACAGGCTTGGAAGCGGGAGATGCGGTGTTAATGCTCCGCGTACAAGGCGGTCAACAATTTGTAGTACTCGATAAGGTGGCTAAGCCATGATTCCACAGGGAGCAAATGTTGCGGAGGTCACGACAGTAGAGGAGCTCGAAACGAGCAAGACCTATAAGCTTGATTTAGGAAGCAAACGGATCGTAGGCAGGACTGACGGGTTAGAAGCGGTAAAGCAGGCTGTATTTAAAATATTGCAAACAGAGCGGTACCGCTATTTTTGCTACAGCACCAATTATGGTACTGAGCTGGAAAGTTTACTTGGAGGATCGCCATCTTATGTTCAATCAGAGCTAAAACGCAGCATTCAAGAGGCGCTTTTGCAAGATGAGCGGGTGAGTGATGTCATTGATTTTCAGTACGACGTTAAAGATGAAGCTATCGTTGTCCAGTTTACTGTCGTAACGGAGTTTGGAAGCTTTGGAGAGGAGGTAAGCCAAAATGTATGAAAACATGACCTTTAGCTATTTGCTCCAGCGAATGCTGGATCGTGTACAAGGGAATGTAGATAAGCGGGAAGGCAGCATTATTTATGATGCGCTGGCTCCGGCGGCTGCAGAGCTTTCTGAGCTGTATGCTCAGCTGGACGTCAATATTGATTTAGCTTTTGCAGATACATCGAGCGGGGAATATTTGTCTAGGCGTACAGCAGATTTTGGCGTCAATAGGCAAGCGGCTACGAGAGCGAAGCGGCTCGGTAAATTTTATGGCTCCAGCGGAGCGGCAATGGACGTGACGATTGGAAGTCGTTTTTCGGCAGAATCGGTTAATTACATCGTAAGAGAGAGATTGAAAGTGGGCTCTTTTGTTCTTGAAAGTGAAACAGAGGGAGCAGCTGGCAATCAACAGTTTGGCGATATGCTGCCTATCGATTATATTAGCTCGCTTGCTCGTGCAGAGCTAGTCGATGTGCTGGTGCCCGGTGAGGACGAGGAGTCGGATACACAGCTGCGCAGCCGTTTCTTTGCCGAGGTTCAAAATCCAGGGACGAGCGGCAATGTATCCGATTATATGAGATGGGCGTTGTCGGTTCCCGGTGTTGGCGGTGCAAGAGTGATGCCCTTATGGGATGGTCCGGGGACCGTGAAGGTTGTTATCGTCAATTCGGATAAGCAGCCAGCGAGCGAGGTGCTGCAGCATGCGGTGCTTGATTTTATCAATGAGAACAGGCCAATCGGTGCAGAGGTTTCAATCGTTTCGGCTTCGAGTGTGCCTATTCGCATCAAGGCTAAGGTTACACTTGCAGTAGGATATACGATTCAACTTGTGAGCGCGGCTTTTGCTAAAGCACTCACTGCTTATTTAGATGAAACGGCGTTCCGCATTAATTATGTGAGTATCGCTAAGCTCGGTACTTTGCTCTTAGGAGTACCCGGGGTCTTAGACTACGATCGACTTTTACTGAATGGCGGAAGCGATAATATCGGACTTGAAATTGATGAAGTACCTATTGCGGGGCTTGTTGAATTGGAGGTGTAGCCTATGCGATATCCTGCGGAGGTAGATCAATTTACGGTGAAGCTGAACAAAAAGGAAGGCAGCGAGCTGTACGTTATAGAAGAGCAGCTTGCCGTTCTTGGAGGGGTATTTGAGGGAGAACTTGCACATGACGACATACGCAAGGAAAGCATTCAGGTCTATACAGGACCCGGCTTATCGGGTGAGAAGATACAGAATTATTTTCTAACTGTACCGGCTGAGACGCCTTGGAGGCTCCGAATTAAGCTTTTTGCTCAAGCTGAAGCTGTCTTTGTTACCTACGAGACGCCCGGCGATCGGGTGGAAGCAGCAGATATTAATGATTTGCAGGTTAGTATTTCTGCAACACAATTAGAAGTGGAAAGATACAAGAAAAGCGGAAGTATCGATGGCGGATCATTTTTGAGGAGGAATTAAATGTCACAGACGATTCAGATCAAGCGTGGAACAAAAGCAGAGCTATCTGCATTCGGTGCTTTATTGGCTGGCGAAATGGGATTTTGCACAGATACGAAGGAAGTTTATGTCGGTGATGGGACAACAAATAGCATGGTAGGTCGCGCGTTATCCGGCACAGAAGCAGCTAGACCAGCCGCAGCAGCCATGGGTAGGTTGTATTACGTGAGCAGCGGTACAAACAATGGTTATTTGTATGCTGATGATGGAACCGCATGGAGAAGAATCAATGCGCAGAAGGTTACCGATTTGACGGGAACGCTGGATGACATTTCAGAAGGTGCAACCTATGCAAAGGTACTAAAAGCTAACGTTACCAGCGGCAATGTAAACAAGGTGTCCGATGGTGTGAACGTGAAAACAGCTGCTGAGATCAAGACGCATCTGGACGATCCAACCAAGCACAGGCTTATTAATGATGCGGGCTTGGCTATAACCGATTTGTGGTCAGCGCAAAAGATTAGAAATGAAATTGAGCTGGCAAAGCATAACATCGAGCCGCAAGCTTCAGTTAAGGATAAGGACTTAGTGACCCCGCCAGCTTCGCCAGTCTTAGCGGATCGTTACATGATTCCTGCAGGCGCAACGGGCGTGTGGGCTTCACAAGTCAACAAAATTGCCGAGTGGAACGGTACAGCTTGGGATTTATATACGCCGCAAGTAGGATGGACATGCTACATCGATGATGAGCAGAAGATTTTTAGCTGGAACGGTACCGCATGGGTGCGAACTGGCGGTGCGCTTCAGACGATTACAGCTGGCAGCGGACTTACAGGCGGAGGGCAGGCCGATACCGTCACCCTTAGCGTTGGAGCGGGGAACGGGATTGCGGTTGCAGGTGCAGCAGTTAGCGCAAAAGCTGGCAAAGGCGTGCTCGTTAATGCGACAGGCATAGAAGCAAATATTGATGCAGACAGCATCGTTTATGATGCTGCGAACGGAAATCGCTTAAGGGTTGCCGTCATTGATGGCGGTACGTTCTAAGGAGGCGAGCAGATGCCAAGAAAAGTACTCATTCAATTGAGGCGAGGTTTGGAAACGAGCATTGGGCTGCTTGAAGTCGGTGAACTAGGGTACTGCACAGATACCCAGAAGCTGTACATCGGTACAGCAGGCGGGAATATTGTGCTTGCTGCAGCGCAGGCGACGGGCGACATGCTGAAAAGCATTTACGATACGAACAACAACGGAAAGATCGATAGTGCGGAAGCAGCGGACAGCGCGCCTTGGGCTGGTATTAGCGGCAAACCTGTAAGTTTTGCCCCGGCTGCGCATGCTCACGCGGCTGCAGATATTACCTCTGGTACCGTTGCCGTGGCCAGATTGCCTGCTGCGTCGGTAACTGCTGCTGGTGTTGTTCAATTAAACAATGCGGTTAACAGCACGAGTGTTGTACAAGCGGCGACGGCCAATGCGGTGAAACTCGCTTATGATCTAGCCAGCGGAAAGCTTGGACCGGGAGTAACCTGGAATCAGCTAAAGGGGGTGTAGGTATTGTCCTATAGTCTAGCTTTATTTGGCGAACAGACGTATGGGGAAGATAGGGGCGACGGGGAGGAGACTCTCCATACGGAAATAGATCTCATGAAATATTTGCCTCCCTATTATTATGAAATCGTAGAAATGTTAGCTATTCAATCAAAGCTTGGCGGTGAACTTGGGGAGCAAGCTGAGGCGATAGAAACAGCATTTGACCAATATTTTGTACATTCGGCTACATGGGGACTGACGCGCTGGGAAAATGTGCTTGGACTGAAAAGCGACTCCTCTATGCCGGATGCTCGAAGACGCGAGAGTATTTTTGCCAAGCTGCGCGGAGCTGGTACGACGACTAAAGTTAAAATTATTCAAACAGCTATTGCTTTCTCTGGCGGTGAGGTGAATGTAGTTGAATATCCGGCAGAGAGCCGTTTCGAGGTTGTATTTGTCGGGACGAAGGGGATTCCGCCCAATATGGCTGGATTTATTCAAATGCTAGAGGATATTAAGCCCGCTCATTTAGCTTTTTCTTTGAAATACACCTATACAGTGTGGAATCAGATAGGAACGATGACTTGGAATCAGGCGCGAAACAAGACATGGAGTGAATTAAGAGTTTACGAGGGAGTGTGAAAATATGCAAACGACAGGGAATTTAGGATTGAAAAAACCGGAAGGAACAGATGTTGTCGATATTGCGGATTTGAATGGGAATGCGGATATTTTGGATACTGCGGTTAGCAACAAAGTAGATAAAGTAGCTGGGAAGCAGCTATCTACAGAGGACTATACGACAGCGGAGAAGACGAAGCTGGCAGGCGTTGCTGCTGGGGCTAATGCATATGTGCATCCGGCTAATCACCCTGCCTCTGTTATTACTCAGGATGCGAGCAATCGATTTGTGACTGACGCTGAGAAAACGGCTTGGAATGCTAAGGCGAGCACGGCTGCAGCTACCACTTCCGCAGCTGGTCTTCAGTCTGCGGCCGATAAGGTGAAGCTGGATGGGATTGCTGCTGGGGCGAATAACTATACGCATCCTGCCACGCACCCCGCGAGCATCATTGTGCAAGACGCAAGTAACCGCTTCGCATCGGATGCTGAGAAAGCGACTTGGAATGCGAAAGCGAGTACTGCGTTTGTAAATAATGAAGTTGGGGATCGGGCTGCCTTACTAACTACTGCAAAGGGTACTACAGTAGCAGCAATTAACGAGCTTTTTACGTCTGCCAGTAATGGGAAAACAGCTATCGCGGCTGCCATTACTGGCATGGGTCAGGCAGCTTCAGGAAGCGACACACATGCACAGTTAGCAACTAAGATAAGCAACATTAGTAAGGATGCGAACGCACCTGTTGGCGAGGTTATTACGGGCAAAACGTTTTATCAAGGTGGAGTGAAGCGTACAGGTACGTTGCCATTACGCACCGCTTTGAATGGTAATGCTGGCGCTCCCGGGCATCACACTCCATTTGAAGTCTCTCCATGGGATGGACAAGCGTTATTTGTAAGACCACACGATCCACTTGGCACAACGGCTTATACAGGCGATTCATGGATTAAGTTATATGAACCCGATTTCACCTCAGGGAATATCAAAGCTGGCGTGAATATGTTCGGTATAGTGGGTACTGCTTCAAGTGGAAAGCGTATGGTAGTTGGTACTGTTAATTCCTCTTCTAATACCCTTGCATTTCAGCGTTCTTTTCGAACAAGCGGAACAGATAATCGTACGTATTTAGACTTAAATGGACACGGTTTCGTTGTTGGGAGGGCGATTTGCTCAACTAAAAATAATGATATGCTTTCTTCATGCTCCATCATGTCTATTGATACGCCATTCCTTGGCTTATCTAATGAGGATATTAGTTTTGCTGACATATTCATGTTTGCATACGGCAATAACGGCACTCATACCCCGTCTTACTATCGTAGTGTTGGCGGTGATATGGTTAACAATGGACGCTTAACGATGCCAGTTCCCTACGGAACCACTGAGTATAAATATATTCTCATTGAAGCGTAAAAAAAGGAGGAAACAACGATGCAATCATTTGGTAAACGCATTTATTACGATAACACGTCAGGTAATGTGTTTCTCGTCACGAACGAAATGATGGGTGAAGGAATAAAGCAACTCACCATTGAAGAGGATCGTGAGGTATACACCGCTCTATCAGAACGGACAGTTGATAGTTACTCACATATTCAGCTTTCATACGGAGAACATTCACAGGAATTTTCACGCGGTAATCCAACTTCCATTAATGCAGAGACGAAAAAAATTGTTTGGACACCGCATAATCCTGTTGAGGAAGAAAAGCGAGCAACACTAGAACAGGAAATTGCAGAACTCAAGTTAGAAAAGGACCAAATTAAAGCCGACAATCTTATGCTAATGGAAGCCGTATTTGATCTATTTGCAATGGTAGCAGTCCAGCAAGGAGCTTAGAGCATGATTTTTAACATGTTGCTATGGCTCCTTTTTTATTTCGCGAGAGGAGGCGATTCTATGTTTTCGCAAGCACTAATCGACGTATCCGTTTCACTTATCATTGTTGGCAAACGTACATTTGCACAGGTACCAGCTGTAATACAGCCCAATGTAAAAGCTACCCTTGAAGCTCTAGGATTAGGGATTGAGGGTCAACCACTACAAACAGCGGTGTAATGATACAGGTTTCACCCAATGGCATGCAGCCGACAATAAAGGTAAAGGCATAAAGATAGCTGTGCATAGGTTGCCGCTAGCGCTTGTAAAAAACCTTGCACGTTGGGGCGGTAAGGTGTTGGAGCCTTTCGGGGTACAATTCACTGGCTATTCGCAGTGACGTTGAAGTTGATTTGTTCTCTTTAGGGTTTGACACAGACGGTAAGTTGCTTTAAGTATGAACATGGCTCCGCTTAGGCGGGGCTTTTTGTTTACACAGAGATAGTGATAATAGGGGGATAATTTAGAGATAATATGGATACGGATCAAAATGTAGTCGATACGTTACTTCTGACAACATCTGACGTCAAGGTGTATTAGAAGAGGCGGACTGGTTGCAAATCTGCGCTACTGTATCGAAAATGAAATTGACTTGTACAACTATACTGCAATCGGCAGCTAAAGGTCTTCAATACTGTAATTTTATTAAATAAGAAAATATATAAAAATAACTATCAACCAGAAAGGAGCTTCCCATGTACAAACAAATCCTATCCCAATATCTATCAGAAGGAAAGCTCACCGCAGCCGCGGTGGGCGCTTTTTTTGCCCCTGTGATTGATTCTATCTATGGAGGAGGTCGATTAATTCCAATTGCGCTTCTAATAGCAGTTATCATGCTGGATTGGATAACAGGCATTGCCGCTTCACATAAAGACAAGACATACTCCTCCGAGTATGGGATGTTTGGGGTACTTCGTACCCTTTTTCTTTTAGCATTACCCGTCCTAGCCAAGCTGCTGGACTCTATGCTCAGCATGCCGGGGCTGTTCTTTTACGCCATTACACTAGGCATTATTTATCACACATGGCAGTCTTTGACCGCTAACGCCTACAGAGCGGGCTGGGAGAAGTGGATTCCTAAATCGGTCATCGAGCATATTGATAGTGAGCTGAAAGCGAAGGTAGAGCGAGCGACAAAGCGAGGCAGCAGCCCAGATACTATTAACAATTCTGATCATACTGATCTATCTACCGATAACGAATCTACTACGAATAAAAGGAAGTCCAACAATGGCTAATTATACAATCAACCACATCCCCCCATCCACCCCCAACAATCGCCGCCCAGGCCATTTACTTCTTCCGCAATCTATTACCATTCACAACACAGGCAACCCTACCAGCTCAGCGAGAAACGAAAGGGCGTGGCTCACGAACCCGACTAATAATCGCACCGCATCCTATCATCTTGTTGTGGACGAGCACGAGGTCATTGAGTGTTTGCCGCTGAATGAGAATGCGTGGCATGCGGGTGACGGGAGCGGGGCTGCAAGCGGGAATCGAACATCGATAAGCATTGAGATTTGCGAGAGTGGAGACTATGAAAAAACACTATCCAATACTTGCGAATTAGCAGCAAAGCTACTGAAGCAGTACGGCTGGGGAATCGATCGCCTGCGTCGCCATTACGATTGGAGCGGGAAGATTTGTCCAAGATTGATGTACGATAATGGCAAGTGGACAGGCTGGGACCATTTCAAAAAGAAGGTACTGGAGAAAATGAAACGGCCAACCGACAATCGAAAGTCAGATCTGAATCTATCAGAAGCAGAACAAAGGCTTTTAATTAACACCCTCGGACAATTTACGGATCAAAAGCTTCTACAAGACACCAAATGGAGGGAGAAAGCGGAGCAAGGTACGTTAACGCTCTCGGAGCTGGCATGGCTGAATACAATGATACTCTCGCGAAAATAAATGAACCCCGCCGACCTCTACGGTCTGCGGGGTTCATCATTTATTTTAAGACATATTCAGCCAAAACCTTCTGGAGATCGTAGATGTTCAGGTTTTTATTGAATGTTTTTTGGATGGGCGCGACGCTTCCTGATATCCAAATCTTCAGCTCAGCATCCAGATCATAGTTTCCGGCTGTTTCGATGCTGAAATGAGTAATGCTTTTGTAAGGATAAGAATGGAAATCGATTTTTTTGCCGGTTATTCCTTGTTTATCAATGATGATGAGGCGTTTGTTCGTAAAAATAAACATGTCGCGAATCAGCTTGTACGCTCTTTCTACATTCTCCGATCTACTGAGCAAGTTGCCAAATTCCCTTTGCGCCTCGTCAGGATTTACTTCAGAGGCGTTCCCCATTAATGCGTCCAAAAAACCCATTTTAACACCATCCCTCTAATTCCATATGTACCTAAAAAAGTTCCTTCGTTTACTTTATGCGCAGACAAGCAATAATAGATGGCTTTTTTAGGCATCTGCTCATTTCCTGCAAAAGCCCATACACTTTTGCCCCAGAATCATAGGATACTGTGTAAGTTAACAAAAAGGAGATGAACAAATGAGCTATGGAGTAGCAGGTGCTAATGTAGGTCCTGGAAACTGCGCACCTTACCCAGTTGCAGGAGTAGGCGTAGGCTGCGGCGGTGGCGGATTCTCAAGTATTGGATTTATTCTTGTCCTTTTTATCCTTCTTGTCATCATTTCTCGTTCTTGGCTGTAAGCAATAATTAAGCCAAAGCGTAAACGCAAGGCTTTCCAAACGCTTTCTAACTAAATGAAAGTATAATAACATCCCCATAGCCCTGAGCCATGGGGATGTTATAGTTTATCATATGGGACAAGTTGCTAATGATATTATTATTCTACTATGGAGCGAGCGACGAGAATAAGATCTAATAGATCGATGACACCGTCTTTGTTAACGTCAGCTTGTTTAATTTGTTCCCAATCCGCTGAGCCTTCGCGTTTGCTGTAATGAATAACGATGAGGGCCAAATCCGAAATGCTGACTTTGCCATCTTGGTTTTGATCGGCAGGGTTTGTCGTTTCTTTTGGCGTTACTTGGATATTCAAGGTGAATGGAGCAGCATTAACTTCAGTTTCGCCATTTGAAATTAAGATTGAATCCGCAGTCACTTTACCGGTAATAGCCGTTTGTGTTTCTTTTGCTTTAAAAGAAAGCTCCACAACCTGTTTACTGCCGGTAACCGCGTTTTCTACCCCTTCGCTAGCAAGAATGAGTCGGATTTTGCCTTTCTCATCATGGATGGTATTCACAATTTGAACCTTTTCAAGAAGTGAACGGCTAGCTACATATTCAAATGCATTCGGGTCATAGTTAAATGAGATATCTTGTGCATAGACGTTGTCCGAAACATCATTCAAGCCTAGCTTAATCGTAAAGGTTGAACCGGATACGACAGACGTCTTTCCTTCCAATACAGCAGTTGGACCGGATGTTTCTGTCTCTTCTTCTTTAACGGAAGCGGTGAAATTAGGCAATGACTCTGTTCCTTGTCCACTTGCGATCATCGCTTGATGAAGCACCGCAGATGCACCGTTATTTTGGGATTGCGTTACTAACCGTACAATAGGCTGATCCGGCGAGATGGCGGAATCTGCTGCGAGGACGATTCTTGTTTTTCCATTGGCACTTTCATTTCGTAATACGGTAACGCCAGCTTGAAGCGGCTTAATCGATTGGACAGTCAGATCGCCAGTCTCTAATTCGATATCCAAGGCTTTAGCATCTGTGTTCAGATGACTAACGGCGAACTCATAACCTTTTAATTGTTTAGAAGTGGTGTCAACAATTTTCGTTAACTGGAGATTCGGAGCATCTGGTTTGTTCTGATCCTTCTGAGGGACGAACATGCCGTCAATCGTCTTGGAATCGCCAATCGGCGAATCGACCTCCAGTGCAGCTAATATCGTTGCAGCAATATCCTTCGTTGTTCCTCCTTGCAAAAGCTTCTCCTTGCCTACATCGGTTGCAATTGTTCTTCCGTTTGCTGCGATAAATACCGTTTTGGCAAGCGGCGAATCTTGTCCATGAGCAGTAGCGCTGCCGAGCGTATGATCTGCGTTTTCTGTGCCGCCGCCATGATCGGCTGTCATTAGAATAAGCGTATCGTCCAGCAGGTTTTTGCTGCTTAATGAGTCATAGATTGTTTTTACGAGATTATCTGTTTCCATAAGCTTTGCGTAATAATCCTTTGTATAGAAACCGAGCGAGTGTCCGACACCGTCCACATCATCCAATTGGAAGAAAATAAGGGAGGCATCGTATGCTCTGCCGTCTGCCGCATATTTTGCAAAAGCATTTACGTTTGCTTTATCGCCCGCAGAATATCCTTCGGCACCAAGGGACGGTTCAATATGTCCATTAATGATGTTGGACCAAGTTGTAAAGGCAGCAAGCTTAGTCTCCGGGAATTGTTCACGCAATTTTTTGAAGACGGACGGGTAAGGCGATGTTTCACTATAGGTATTATTTGCGCTAATCGTATTGTCAATTTGATGCTTGCTGTAATCCACACCATTTAACATGGCACCCCAGTTAGGAGATGAAACGGTAGGCAGCGTGGTTGTGACGGAATAACTAGCAGCACCTTTCTCGATAATACCGCGCAGTGCAGGCAGATTTAATCGGTCGCCTACCTTTTCCTTCACAGAGTTTGGCGTTTCCCAGTACGGCGCATCCTTTGATACCGACATGCCGGCACCGTCAATGCCGATAACGACAACTCGTTTGTAAGGCATATATTTTACTTTATCAGCAATATTGGTTAGTTCTTGAACGGACTTCCCTTGAGCCAAGGCAACATCACCAATCGTAATATGACTGTCTTTGTTAATATCCTCAGATGCTTTTGTATTAATCTGAACAGTTTGCGCAGGCGTGTTCAACGTTTCCTTCACATATTTATTACCGCCTACGAAAAACTCAGCAGAGGTCACTTGAATCGTGCCTTGTCCACTTGCATCCTTCGCAAAAAAGTAAACATCAGACAGTGTAGATGACGCGAATTCTAAAGGGTTGGTTTTGTTATATACACTTCCAGCTGGGAGCTCCAGCTTAACGATGCCTGGTGTTGAAGTGTCTACTTTCGTTGCTTTCGTTGCACGCGAGAATGTGAATTTGCTGCTGTCATAGGCAATTTCTACGCTCGCGCTGTCGATCGCGGTTGTCATGGAAGGGGTGCGCAGGTCGAGCATCTGCCTAAATTCTGTGCCAGGAGCTGTGGCTGTTGCACCTACGAATTTTAGCGTGCCATTGAATTTATCGCTGACTACAATAGGCGGAGCACTATTGAAAATTTCTGTAACCTCTTCAGGGGTGATCGCACGATTCAAAATGAGAACCTCATCGAGCTGCGCTTCCAAAGCTGCAGAATATTTGCCAGTGCCATCATTGCCGAGCATTGTGGAAAGACCAGAATCGATCGTTCCTGTGCGGCCAGCAATACTAATTGCACTTGCTATATTATTGAATTTGGTCCCGTTCGAAGTAGAGACTGCAACAGGCACGCCATCTTTATAAAAATCTACGCGTCCGACGGTACGGTCATGCGAGATGACGATATGGTGCCAGCTCCCATTAGCGACGTTTGGTATATCAGCATCTATGCGTGTTCCGCCTGCCGTGTTGAAATTCCATCTTAGCCTTTTATCGGATTGAAGAGAAAGGTTGTAGCCAACATTAGCTCCGCTGTTCCAGTCTTTGTTGGATAAAATGGAAGGATCGGAATCTACGCCGGAGGACTTTACCCAGAAGGAGAAGCTGAAGCTTTTATCGACTCCGAATTGGAGCTGTGATGGCTTGCCTAGATTTACGTATTGTTTATTGGCGCTAGTTGAACTTAAAGAAAGGGCTTGTCCGATTCTTCCGGGAACGTAAGTAGGAGTGCCGACGATGTCAGCCGAGAGATTGTTTGTGGAACTATCAGCGGCATTGTTCTCAAAGCTGAATTTTGCATGCAGGTCGGCATTCACAACAGCTGCAAAAGCGGTTTGGCTGAGCGGTACAAATCCCCCTGATGCGGTAATTAATGTAACGGCAGCAAGCGTGGATACAAATGCTTTTTTTATCGTCTTATTCATGAATAATAACCTCCAATTTTTTGAATAGGTGTCTCGTGAAATCGATTAGGGGACAGTAGAATTACTTTTATGGCATATGGGCCATAATCCAACATCCTTCCCACACATAGATTAAAAACAAAACAAATAATGTCATTAAATAATGTGATTAATTGTTTTTGTGTGTTTTTGATTCTTCTTTATCATAAGGTTGTGTTGTTAAACAGGTGTAATCGCAATATGAAGAAATTACTAAAAAGAGGCTCCACCTCGTCGAAACGACAAGGTGGAGCCTCTTTTTATAGTAGTAAGAACAACTTATAGAGGAAGCAGCGCTTCAATATCTCTCAAGGATTGAATTTCAAAAGTTGGACGTGCGGCACCTTCTGGCAGCTGCTGTCTCGATCTATTTAGCCAGGCGCTTGCTATACCGGTTCGGCTAGCCCCCAAAATGTCGGTAAACAAATTATCTCCTACCATTAGACATTGCTCTGGTTTTAGCCCCGCGAGATTCATAGTGTGCTCGAAAATTTGCGGAGCCGGCTTGCCGCAGCCGACCTCTCCCGAAATAACGATATGGGGAAAATAATCGGATAATCCGTTGATGCCGTAGAGCTTCTCTTTCTGTAAATCAGGTGTACCATTGGTCAGCAGCATAAGCGGGTATTTTGCAGATAATGCTTCGAGCACCTCAAATGTTTCTTCATATACAAAGGGGCGCTTGCGCCGCTCGGCTGGAAACTGTTCAGCAAGCTTGACTGCAAGGTCTTCATCGTGGATGCCGAGCTCTAGTAGTCCTCTCTCCCAAACGTTTTTACGGAAAGCAGGTGCTGCCTCTTTCATTAATTGCAGCTCTGCTGCTTCTCCATCATCAAACCGAGCCCACATCGCTTCCATTGCAGTTACTTCGATATTCGTTAAGTAAGCGTAACATTCCAATTCACGAAAAACAGAATGAGCAGATTGAATGATAGATTGATTTAAAAGTCCTATTTTTAAACCCAATGCTTGCTCGGCTGCTTCGCATGTTGCATCGAGTGCCTCGTCTGTACTTTTCTCATCCCAAATCAGCGTGTTGTCTAAGTCGAAAATAATCGTTGTCATAAGTGTTGAACCCGTCCTTTTTTTAGTTTGTTGTCTTTGCTAAAGAAATGAAAAAAAGGTTGTTGCACATAAAATACAGCATTCGGATCTTTAAAACAACTTAAAACCATAATAAAAGCAATTAAACACACAATCTTTACTYGTGTTTGACACTCACTTAACAAATCTATTTTAAACTGCTAATAGATCAACAATGCAAATGCTTTAACTTCATAATACCGTTCTTGAACGATTATTACGAGAACACAAGGAGAATGAGAATGAAAAATGAAGGATTAGCGATTAATGGTATTCGCAAGGCATTTGGCAGCTTTCAAGCACTCCATGATGTCAGCGTTCATATTCCGAAAGGGAAATTCACATGTCTGCTCGGCCCAAGCGGCTGCGGCAAGACGACATTGCTGCGTATTATTGCGGGTCTTGAGCAGACTGATGCCGGCACCGTTATCCTTGATGGAAATGATATTACGACGCAGCATACATCCAAACGCAACTTTGGCATCGTTTTTCAATCGTATGCGCTATTTCCAAATCTAAGTGTGAGCGACAACATTGGCTATGGTCTCAAAGGGAAACAGCCGAAGCGTCAGATTGAAGAACGCGTGCGGGAGATGCTGGAGCTCATTGGACTGACTGAAGTGAGGGATCGGTATCCAGCACAGCTCTCCGGAGGCCAGCAGCAGCGGGTGGCGCTCGCAAGAGCAATCGCCTTATCGCCTGATATTTTATTGCTGGATGAGCCGCTTTCTGCGCTTGATGCGAAGGTGCGGGAGAAGCTGCGCGAACAGCTATGCGAGCTGCAAGAGCGGCTTGGCATTACGACGGTTATGGTTACGCATGACCAAGAGGAAGCGCTGACGATGGCGGATCAGATTGTCGTCATGGATCAAGGACGGGTTGTCCAAATAGGTACGCCGCAGGAGGTATATGACAAGCCGAATACGCCTTTTGTCGCTGATTTCATTGGGGCTATTAATTTCTTCCCTGTAGGAACAGAAAGATGGATGGGGGCAAGCCCAAATGATTTGTTAGCTATAAGGCCGGAACATATCCAGATTGATGAGGAAAAGCATACGGGCGGCCTATCTAATGATAGCGGAATTAGCGGATTTGTTCAGCATGTGGAGTTTCGTGGCGCATTCTATCGTGTAAGCTTGCAGCTTGCGAATGAACACGGGAATCACTCGGACATAAGCGTAACGGTAGATATATCCGCGCAAATAGCTAATCGATTTGAATGGTCGCGCAATAAGCTGTTTCATCTTCAAATGCCGCAAGAGCGTATGCTTCATTATCCTGCGGCAATCGCTGGGAACGTGGGGAGGTAGAGAATGAAAGGGAAAATAGATCAAGCTCTGCCCTCGCAGTGGGTGAGAAAAAGCAATCAAAAGTTACGTGAGAGCAATGGCGTTATTAAGCTCCTGCTAGTCCTAGTCCTGCTCACACTTATTACTGTTATTGTCCTGCCGCTGTTCGCGATGTTTAAGCAGGCGTTCATGGATTCAGATGGAAATCTGGTTGGCTTCACTCATTTTTCATCGTATCTGCAGTCAAGATCACTCATTCAATCGATGCTGAACACGATTACCGTATCCACAGCTACAACCGCGATTGCTGTGCCGCTTGCCTTTGGGCTGGCATTCGTATTGACTCGCACAAATATTAAAGGCAAGTCCTTCTTCAAAGCTCTTGCCATGCTGCCCTTATTCGCACCAACCATGATGCACGGGCTCGCGCTTACTTATTTATTTGGTCATCAAGGTCTCATCTCTACGGGGCTGTTCGGACTGCTGCCGTTCGAATGGCGAATTCCGCTCTATGGAAAAGTAGGCATCATCATTTCTGAGGTCATCTATACGTTTCCGCAGGCGTTTCTTATTTTGTGCGCGGGGCTTGCCGTCAGCGATTATCGCTTATATGAGGCAGCCGAGTCGATGGGCGCGAGCAGCTTGCGAAAAATGTTTACCGTAACGCTGCCGTCTGTAAAATATGCGCTGCTCAGCGCAGTCGTCATTTGTTTTACGCTCAGCTTCACCGATTTTGGCGCACCGAAGGTCGTAGGCGGACAGTATAACGTGCTGGCCACTGATATTTTTAAACAGGTTGTCGGCCAGCAAAATATGTCTATGGGAGCTGTAGTCGGCATCGTGCTGACCATTCCCGCCATTCTCGCGTTTATCGTGGATCGAATCGTCACGCGGAAGCAGCAGGCGTACGTCACATCAAAGTCTGTTCCTTATTCCGTGAAGAACAATCGGCTGCGCAATGTTTGGGCATATACGTATGCGATTGTTTTATCAGCTATGATTTTGCTGTTAATGGGAGCTGTTCTGCTTGCTTCGGTCGTGAAGAAGTGGCCGTATGACATGTCACTAACGTGGAGCAACTTCGACTTCTCCAATGCAGCGGCAGGTGGCTTCGATCCGTTCTGGAACAGCATTGAGATGGCAGCTTGGACAGCGGTAATCGGAACGATCATTACGTTCTTGTTTGCTTATTTGATCGAAAATGGACGTGTCTATCGTCCGATTCGGCAAGCTGCTTATTTCTTGTCGATTTTGCCACTGGCGCTTCCAGGGCTGGTCATCGGATTATCTTTTATTTATTTCTTTAATCATCCGGCCAACCCGTTTCACTTTATTTATGGAACGATGATCATTCTTGTTTTGGCTAATGTTGTACATTTTTACTCCGTTCCATTCATGACGGCAACCGCAACTTTAAAAATGCTGGACAAGGAGTTCGACAACGTCTCGGAGTCCATGAATGTCTCGAAGCTGCGAACATTTTCGCGCATTACGGTGCCATTGTCCTTGCCGGCCATATTAGAAATGGCAGTTTACTTTTTCGTAAATGCAATGGTGACGGTATCTGCACTGGTCTTTCTGTATGCGTCGGACTTGCGAATTGCCTCGGTTTCCATCGTCAGTATGGACGATGCGGGCGATACGGCAGCAGCGGCAGCGATGTCAGTGCTCGTTGTGCTCCTCAATGTTGTCGTTCGCTTTCTGTATGAAGCGGGCACCGCAAGGCTGAGACGCAAAATGTCAGCTTGGCAGAAGCGATAAGGCGATGCCAAAAACAATTTTTCAAAAAAACAAATACACATTATACGATGGAGGTTTTTACTCATGATTAAAACAGTCATATTGGATTGGGCAGGTACAGTGGTTGATTATGGAAGCTTTGCACCGGTTGAAGCGTTTCGCCGCTTATTCGAAGAAAGAGGCATTGAGGCGTCGTTCAAAGCGATTCGGAAGCCGATGGGTCGCATGAAAAAGGATCATTTGCGCGATATTTGCTCCGATCCTGATGTGTCTGCTGCATGGCAAGCGAAGTTTGGCAGCATGCCAAATGAAAATGATATTGATGAAATGTATGAAAAGTTTGAACCGATGTTGTTCTCCATTCTTCATCAATATGCAACACCAGTGCCCGGAGCGCTAGCACTTATTGAGAGACTGCGTGAGCAGGGCATCAAGATTGGAACGACGACAGGATATACGCGTCCCATGATGGACATTATTGCGCCGGAAGCTGCGAAGCAAGGATATTCGCCAGATAGTACAGTAACGCCAGATGAAGCAGCCGAAGGCCGCCCGCATCCATGGATGATTTTCCGCAATGCGGAACTGCTCGGTACGTATCCGATGAGCCATATTGTCAAATGCGGCGATACCGAAGCGGATATGAGAGAAGGCCGTCATGCAGGCGTATGGTCAGTAGGCGTTATTTTCGGCGGGAATGAAGTGGGTTTGACACAAGCGGAAACGGAAGCCCTGTCTGAGGGCGAGAAGGAGAAGCTGTTTGTTGAAGTCTCGGATCGCTTGATGCAAGCGGGAGCACACTTTATCATTCGTGAGATTGGCGAGCTGGATGGCGTTATTTCACACATCAACGAAAGACTACAAGCGGGGGATCGTCCATGAAATCACATAATGATGCATTATTGCTAACAGAAAATCCATATCTACTTCTTACGCCAGGACCGCTAACGACGACTCGAACCGTGAAGGAAGCGATGATGAAGGATTGGTGTACGTGGGATGATCAATACAATCAGCTGGTATCTTCAATAAGAGAGCGGCTCGTGAAGCTTGCTGTACAAGCGGCGGCAGAAGACTATACTTCTATATTGATGCAGGGCAGCGGGACGTTTAGCGTGGAAGCCACAATAGGCACGGCGATGCCGAAGCAAGGCGGAAAATTGGCTATTGCCGTGAATGGAGCTTATGGCGAGCGAATGGTTCAAATTGCCGACGTGCTTGGTATTTCAGTTACGCCAATCCGTTTTGACGAGCGCAGCCCTATCAATCCGGAAGTCATCGAGAAAGCACTTCAGGATGATCCGCAGATTACACATGTTGCCATCGTACATTGCGAAACGACAACAGGCATCCTTAACCCTTTGAATGAAATATCTCAAGTTGTTAAGCGCCATAATATCACGTTTATTGTTGACGCTATGAGCAGCTTTGGCGGTGTAGCTATGGACATAGATGAGCTGGGCATTGATTTCCTCATTAGCAGCAGCAACAAATGTATCCAAGGGGTACCGGGTTTTGGTTTTGTAGTTGCCCGCCGTGATGCCATTGCCAAATGCAAGGGCCATGCGCGCTCTTTATCGCTTGATTTGTATGACCAATGGGACATGATGGAGCGCTCGAATAGCAAATGGCGTTATACCTCGCCGACACATGTCGTTCGCGCATTCGATCAGGCGCTGAAGGAGCTGGAGCTTGAAGGCGGAATCGCGGCTCGTGAAGCTCGATACAGCAGCAATCAACAAGTAATAACTGAGGGAATGGAGGCTGCTGGTTTCAGTGCGCTGCTGCCTCGTGAGTGGCAATCTCCTATTATTACAGCATTTCGTTACCCAAGCGCTAACTTTTCATTTGAATCATTTTACGGAAGCTTGAAGAAGGAAGGTTTTGTTCTGTATCCAGGGAAGCTGACCTCGGAGCCGACTTTCCGAATTGGCAGCATCGGTGATGTTAATCCAGCAGATATGGAACGATTGGTTCATGTGATCAAAAGCATTTATTCATCCTTTGACAAGGAACAGTAGGAGAGTGAAGACGATGAAAGTATTTTGTCTTGGCGGTGCAGGTCGAATTTGTATGGAAGCGGTGCTGGACCTTGTTCAGTACTCCTCATTTGAGGTCATTACGATCGGTGATTTCAATCTGGAAGCGGCGCAGCAGCTTGCTGCCTCACTGAACGATAAACGAGTCAATGCAGTCAGAGTGAATGTGCATGATCATGCGGCAACGGTAGAACAGCTTCGCGGCTACGATATTGTAATGGATGGAACTACAATTACATTAAACGGCTTGTCGACGGCATGTATTGCAGAGGCTGGCTGCCACGGCATTAATTTGAACGGCTTTGGCGAAGAAGATGCAAGCCACGATGTATTTGTCCGCAACGGAAAAATGTGTTTGCCTGGCTTCGGGATGACGCCCGGTGTAACGCAAATGATGGCGATGCATGCTGCTAATCAGTTGAAGGAAGTGCATGAGGTACGGGTTAGTCATGGCTCATACCGGCCGATTGCATTCTCCAAATCGATAGCGGAAACGACGGTTTATGAGTATGATCCGAAGCTGCCGGGACGCGTAGTTTATGAAAAGGGGCAATTCATTCAGGTGGAGCCGTTTGCTCGTCCACGTGAAATTGAGCTGCCAGAGCCTTACGGCAAATCGATTCAATACATTATTCCGCACGCAGAGACACGAACGCTGGCAAAAGCGCTTGAGAGCAAGGATGTTCAGTTAATTGAAGTACGCGGTACATGGCCTCAGCAAAATATGAGACTCGTCCGTGCGTTATATGACTATGGGTTTATGCGCAACGATCGTATAAACATTGCAGGTCAGGAAATTGGCATTATGGATGCGATTGGGCAATACTTATTCGAATCGCAGGAAGGCCACGAAACGGAATTATACGGTTATTCTCTTCATATTGAAGTAACGGGGATATCGGCACAGACTGGCGAAGCTTGCAAACATACACTTACCCATACACATCCTGCATCGGATGGTTCAGTAGAGGGCTGGGAGAAACTCCGTGCGTACACTAGAAACGTCGGCATTCCACTTGCCATAGCGACCGATCTTATTGCGAGCGGTCAGACGTTATGCAAAGATCAAACAGGAATCATAACACCGGAAGAAGCTTTTGAACCGAGCATTATATTTGAGCAGCTAAGCAAGCGCGGCATTCTCATTCATGAAAAGATTGAGAGTTTAGTTGAAGTAGGCTAGAATACGATTAATAATCAAAACAGTAGACTAAGCTGAAGACGAAGGGGAAATAGAGATGTCGCTAGCCGGAGAAGAGCGGAAGCAGATCATCATTAATATGCTGCAGCTAAAAGGAAAGGTTCGAACGCCGGAGCTTGTGCAGGCGCTTGATGTATCATCGGAAACGATCCGCCGCTATTTGGAGGAGCTGGAGGATGAGCTTAAGCTCAAGCGAGTTTACGGCGGCGCCGTTAAGATTAATGTGGAGCGGGAAGAGCCCGCTTATGTTCGGCGCGAGGTGCAGCAGGCTGAAGAGAAAAGAAGGATCGGACGAGCTGCCTCCTCTCTCATTCAGGATAAAGACGTTGTTGTCATCGACGATGGAACAACCACGCTGCAAATGATCGATTCACTTGCTTACAAAAAACAACTTACCGTTCTTGTTACATCTGTTTATACCTTAAACTTGTTGATTGGCTACAAAAATCGCAATATATTTGATGGTGAAATCGTGCTTATTGGCGGTCGCATTAACCCGAAGCATTACCGGACATCCGGTACGCTTGCGATGGAGTTTATGTCCAATTTTAATGTGGACAAGGCTTTTATCGTTGCTGACGGCCTACAGATTGATAGCGGTGTAACAAGCTATGAGGATGAGCGCGGCGTGTTGGCTAGAACTTTCATGAAACAAGCCAAGCAAACGATCGTGTTAGCTGATTATACGAAGATTGGGACGAACCATTTTTATAAGATTGCCGATTTTAAAGAGATTGATATGATTATTAGCGATGTGGCGCCTCCGCAGGCTTGGCGTTCCAAGCTTGATGATCAGGATGTGCACTGGATTGTAGCAGAATAGCTGTTTATGGCAAAGGAATCTTCGAGTCTAATAGGACTTGGAGGTTCTTTTTTTTATACCAACCAAATGCAAATTACTCAAAGTAAAAACACATATAATTAGTGGAAATCAAAAACAAAACAATTTATTTACTTGTATTTTACAGTGCGTTAAACAAACAAGCATATAGTAGTAATAGAGAAGAAGAACAAACAAAGGGAGAGAAAAAAATGAAAAGAAGCTGGTTTCTGCTTGTGAGCATGATAGTTATTGTTACGGTTTTATCCGCTTGCGGAGGTAACGGAGGATCGAGCAATAAAGGAAATAACAAAATGGGCAATACTTCAGAAGCAACAGAATCAACAGAATCGTCGCTTGATACGGATAGCAAAGAGCTTACCGTATACACTGCGCTTGAGGATGATCTTATTAAAGAGTATTTGAAAACTTTTTATGAAAAATACCCCGACATCAAATTGAATATTGTTCGTGATTCAACAGGTATCATTACGGCTAAGCTGCTTGCTGAAAAGGATAATCCGCAAGCGGATGTCGTGTGGGGCGTTGCAGCAACAAGCTTGCTAGTACTGGATCAAAACAGCATGCTGGAGCCTTATTCTCCTGCTGGCGTAGATCGGATTCTTGCTGAGTTTAAAGATACTAGAAGTCCGGAGCATTGGGTAGGCATTGATGCATGGGAGACTGCTTTTATTGCTAATACGGTTGAGCTGGAGAAAAAAGGTTTGGCCGTACCGAAAACTTACGAGGATCTGCTCAAGCCAGAATATAAGGGTCTAATCACGATGCCTAACCCTGCATCATCTGGTACGGGTTTCCTTACGGTATCGGGCTTGGCGCAGCTGCTTGGAGCAGATAAAGCATGGGAATACTTGGACAAACTGCATGAGAACATTGGCATCTACACGCACTCAGGTTCGAAGCCGGCAAAAATGGCTGGTACTGGCGAATATCCAATCGGGATCTCCTTCGGATACCGCGGTATTAAAGAAAAAAGCGGCGGATCTCCCGTTGAAGTAGTGTTCCCGGCAGAAGGCTCAGGCTGGGATGTTGAGGCAAATGCAATGATTAAGAAATCGAAAATGAAAAAAGCAGCACAGACGTTTTTGGACTGGGCAATTACAGACGATGCAATGGCTGAATATAGCAAAAACTATCCGATCGTAGCTGTGAAGAGTGACACTAGCGTCATTCCAGAAGGTTATACTAAAAACCCGATTGAGCAATTAATCAAATACGATCTGCAAGAAGCGGCTAAACAAAGAGATACTATTTTAAAAGAGTGGAGCAACCGCTACGACAGCAAGAGCGAGCCGAAATCATAATAGTTGTATAAAGAAAAAGGCTGACAAGCGCTAGTTAAGCTGCTGTCAGCCTTTTCACTAGCACGCTCCCTATTGAACATAACGAAAAACACGATTTGGAAGGAGAATGGACATGTTGTTGAGAGTGAAAAAAATAGCAATTTTGTTAATAGTGATGACGTTGTTTTCTGGCGTCTCTACGCTAACGGGCGTTGGCCGCTCAGCCTTGCTGCCTTCTGCACATGCTGCGGCTGCAACGTTGTCGCTTACCGTCAATCCGAAAAATGCGGCAGTCGGACAACCAGTTGAGGTCGTTGTAAAAGGGGAGCAATTAAATGATTTATATGGCTTCGAGATTAAACTGAAGTACAACACAGCAAAACTTAAATTCAAACAGGCAACAGCAGCGTGGAAAGGAATGCCCATTTCACCGATTGATAAGGATGGGGTTATAACATTCGCTCATACGAAGATTGGGAAGGATAGCGGAGTGAGCGGATCGGCAGCTATTGCCACGTTTACTTTTGAGGGAGTTGCGAGTGGAAAGGCGAACGTTGAGCTGGTAGAAGCAAAGCTGGTCGATAGTCAGGTCAAGGCGGTTCAGCTGAAAAATGCGGCGAAGCTGGCTTTGCTCTTAAGCTCTTCGACGCTAGTATCCTTCAGTGACATCAAAGGCCACTGGGCTGAGGCAAATATTACAAGAGCGGCTTCGCTTGGCATCGTAACAGGCTTTGAGAACGGTGCTTTTCAACCTAATGGCTGGGTAACGCGTTCGCAATTTGTTGCTATGATCGGCCGTGCATTCGAGTTGAATGCTAAGCAAGCGAAGGAAGTTAATTTTAAAGACAAGGGACAATTTCCAGCTTGGGCAGAGGCGTTCATAGCGGAGGCTGTGAATGCTGAGGTAATTAGCGGTTATGACGATGGTACTTTCCGGCCAAACCGCCATATTACAAGAGCGGAAATGGTGGCAATGACGATGCGTACATCTGGTTTTCCGCTCGACGAGAACCCGTCAATTCGTTTTGCGGATGCCTCGCAAATACCAGCTTGGGCTAAGCCGGCTGTAGCGGCTGCTGTTTCTCGCAATCTGCTTAAGGGGAGAAGCGGCAATCGCTTTGAACCGCAGGCAAAGGCTACTCGTGCAGAAGCATTGACGTTTATTTTGACGCTCATCGATAGCCAGAATAAATAGACTTGTTCACCCAGAGCAGAGGCGTTTAGTCATTGCAAGAAAGTGTGGGCGGGCATAAAAAATGAGCAGGAGCACATTTTACGAAATAGCCTATACCCTTTTTACTAAAAATCATAGGATACTGTACCTTAGTAAAAAGGAGATGAACAAATGGGCTATGGAGTAGCAGGGGTTGGCGCAGGAAATTGCGGACCTTCTTATCCAGTTGCAGGTGTTAGCAATTGTGGAGCTGGAGTTGGCGGCTGGGGAACTGGTATCGGTATTATATTGGTACTTTTCATTTTGCTTGTTATTATTTCCCGCGCTGTATGCTGGTAGTCAACAAAGCTTGCTTGTAAATCGGAATCAATGCGTTTTCCACTAATTGAAATAGTATTAAACCCCCAAGTGCCTGAGCCTTGGGGGTTTTGCCTGTTTATGCTATTCTCGAACCTCTGCAATGAGTTCGATTTCAACTGGCGTATGGAATGGAAGATCGCTTGTACCGATCGCGGACCTTGCATGGCGTCCATTTTCTCCGAATACTTCAATGAGCAGATCCGATGCGCCGTTCAGCACATAAGGCTGATCGCCGAAACCGGGAGCGCTGTTGATGAAACCAAGAATTTTTACGATTTTTACGACACGGTCAAGGTCGCCTAGGTGAGCTTTCATCGCCGCAAGCAGGTTGATAACGACTTGGCGCGCTGCTTCTTGTCCTTGCTCGATCGTTAGATCAGAGCCGATTTTACCTTCATACATGAGAACACCATCGATACGGCAGTCGAAGCCGGAAGTATAGATGAGATTGCCCGTTTGGTTGACCGGAATGTAGGAGAACTTAGGTTTAGTCGTTTCAGGCAAAACAATTCCTAGCTCAGCAAGACGTTTTTCAATAATAGACATTATAAAACAGCTCCTTGTTTATCAATTGTGTATTGCGGGTTAACTAATGCGTGCAGCAGTGCTGCGCGCGAATAAGATTACCTTCGCGCTTATGCGTGTGTTCACCATGTGAAAGCGTGAGCTGGCCGGCAACGATAACATGCGAGATGCCGGACGGATATTGACGCGGGTCCTCGAACGTTGCTGTGTCTTGAATGACAGCTGGGTCGAATACCGTGATGTCAGCAGCATATCCTGGCACAAGCAGTCCTCTTTTGCCAAGTTTAAAGCGCTGTACGGGAAATGAGGTTAGCTTGCGAACCGCTTGCTCAAGCGACAGTACCTTATCTTCACGCACATATTTGGCAAAAACGCGTGGAAAGGTGCCGTACGTGCGCGGATGAGGCTTGCCGATCTCGCAGTTCAAGCTGTCGGATGCAATCAATGATTTCTCATAACCGATGACCTGCTTCACATCGTCGTCGGACATATGGAAGTAGACAATCGCGATTTGACCATTCTCCTCAAGCAGAAGATCCATCATGCAATCGACGGGATGTTCTCCTCGAAGCTCGGCAACCTCGGCGATTGATTTGCCTTCGAGCGCCTTGTTCGCTTCGGTCTGAATCGAAGAAATAATGATGCTGGACCAGCCAGTTGAACATACAAGATTATCCCAAGTGTCCTGCTCGCGGCTTAGCTCTTCTTTGATCCGCAGGCGCAGCGCCTTATCGCGGAACGCTTCAAGTGTTGCGTGAATGCCGCCCTCTAGTACCCAAGGAGGGAGGACGGTTGTTAAGGTGGTGGAGCCTGCCGCGTAGGGATAAACGTCAACTGTGACGTCCATACCACGTGCTCTTGCCGCTTCTACAAGCTCCAGCGCATCAAGCGCTTTACCCCAATTGGCGCGGCCTGCTGCTTTCAAATGACTGATATGCAGCGAGATGCCGACACGTTCAGCGATCCATATGACCTCTGCAACGGATGGCAGCAAGTTATTGCCCTCACCGCGAATATGTGTGGAAAGCAGACCGTTGTATTTAGGCAAAACGCTGCAAAGCTCAACCAGCTCTTCGCGTGAAGTATAGCTGCCAGGTGCATACAACAAACCAATTGATAATCCGATTGCGCCTGCTCGCAGCCCTTCTTCAAGCAATGTCTTCATCCGCTCGATTTCGTCTTTCGTCGCAGGACGGTTCTCGAAGCCCATGACTGCGATACGCAGTGCACCGTGTGCTACATAGGTGGCGATGTGTTCCGAAGGATTGGATTTGCTGACAAAATCCATATATTGACCAACCGTTTCCCACGGCCACTCCCAGCTTGTGCTCCCGAGTACGGGCTGCACATACGACTGCAGCAGTGCGCCTTTACTCCGAATAAATGGAGCAGGGGCGAGGCCGCAGTTGCCGACAACCTCAGTTGTTACCCCTTGCTGCAGCTTGATTTCACTGTAAGGATGATCAATAATCATCAGATCCGAGTGGCAATGCCCATCGATGAAGCCAGGAGAAATCACTTTGCGTCCCACATCAATAATTTGGCTTGCCTCTTGATCAATTTGGCCGATAGAAACAATGATGCCATCTTTGACTCCAACATCGCCGCCATACCAGGGATTGCCGCTGCCATCGACGATTTTTCCGTTTTTCAAAATAAGATCGAGCATGTTATAAGCCTCCTCCTTCTCGTTATTCGAGCATTCCGCGAGCCGCTACAGTCGTTTTGTGAAGCTGCCCAGTGGAATCCTTGATGTAGACAAAGCTGTGCAAATTAACGGTGCTGCAAATATGATTGGGGATGATACGCACCAAGTCGCCAACCTGATAGGAGGAATCCGGCTGTACACGAATCATGCCATGCTCCTCATTCATTCGCTCCAAAATCGCTTCAGGATCTCCGATGATATGGCCGAAGCCTTTAAGGAATAAAGGTGAATTGCCCGGTTGTACGTCCGTTGCGAATGTTTTGCTGCCGCCGTCAATGATGATTAAATCTTCATAGGGCCTGCTGACAATAGTAGCAAGCACCACGCCGGCACAATCCTCAAGCGCACATGTTCCGAAAGCTGCCTGCATCCGGTCTTGATAAATGTAAGTTCCGGGACGAACTTCAGTGATGCCGTCAACTTCTGCAGCGAACAGCGCCGTAGGCGAAGAGCCTACACTTACATCCTCAATGGCGATGCCTGCGCTCCGTAGAGCTGCAGCAGCCTCAACCATCAAGCGACCCTCTTCATGGCCGGCTGCTTGCAAATCGAGCGTCGATGCTCCGCCGACCATAGCCCCTCGATAGGTGAAAATACCGCTAAGCTTTATGCCATCAAGATCATTGATTTGCTTCGCAAGCTCCACGGCTTTGTCGATCGCAACTCCTGTACGGCGAAGTCCCGTTTCCAGTTCAAGGCGTACTTCCAGCACTGAGCCTTCACGCACGGCTGTCTCAGATATGCGCTTCGCACCCTCTAAGCTATCGACTCCGATAATTAAACGAACGCCGGATAGACTGAGCCGAGCTGCACGCTCAAGCTTGGATTTGGCCACTAACGGATAAGCGACAAAAATATCTCGAATGCCGCCGCTTGCCATGACCTCTGCTTCGGAAATTTTGGCTACGGTGATGCCGATGGCACCAGCTGCGAGCTGCCTTGATGCCATTTCCGGCAGCTTATGTGTTTTGGCATGGGGACGAAGCTTTACGCCGCGTTTCGCGATAGCTTCTGCCATTGCAGCAATGTTGTTATCGACAGCATCACTATCGATGACAACGCATGGTGTCTCTAGCTTAAGCAAGGCTTCCTCATCTTTGCGTACGTTCATTATCTCGCTCATTCGCTTGCTCCTTCATCGCTATCTACGCCTTTGGATTCCTCCAAATAGCTGTATAACGTAAATTTTGAAATGCTCAAATAGCTGCAAACCTTCTCGCCTGACTTTTTAATGAGAAAAGCACCCTTTTGATCAAGCAATTGAATGATTTTAATTTTATCTTCTTTGGTCATGGCAGCTGGCGGCTTGCCAATCGTGACCTGCGCTTCCTGTATGAGCGTATCGAGCAGGTCGTTCACGTTGCTGACAAACGATTCCCGAACTGGCTGTAGTCCGCTCGCTGTCAGCGATTGAAGCGTTTTCTCAGCAACCATCAGATCGGTAATGTCGAAGTTGATGCAGAGCGCTCCAATGATGGTGCCAGCGTTATTTTTTACATACATGGAGGTCGAACGGAGAATACGTCCATCCTTCGTCTGGGTAACATAATTATGGCGGTTATCACCCTCGGAGGTGCCTCTCATAATTTCCAGTCCAAGATTCGTGCCGGGATCTCCTACATTTCTTCCGGTGACGTGGCCGTTCTCGATGACAACAATGGTGCTGTCTACGGGCTTTGACCAGTCATGCACAACGACCTCGCAATTGTCTCCAAACTGCGCGGTTATACCTTTGGCCATCTCCGTCAAAAATAGTAATTCTTGAGATATTGATTCCACTTGCATTCACTCTCCACTTTCTTAAAGCCTCATTGCCCACATGGTACTACGACTTACTCGAAAAATCAAACAAAAAATCTGTTAACCTAAAAAAAAGTGTGATAGGATGTTTTTAAACTTTTTATTGCTACGAGAAAAGGAGAGTGGGGATGAGAGATGCGCTGGATTAGTAGCTCATTAAAGCGTAAGTTATCCTTTTTGCTGCTGCTATCGGTTCTCATTCCGCTGCTCGCACTGGGCTTATTTGCCTACAACATGGCAGCGACAGCTACGGAAGAGAAGGCAAAGCAATCGGGCAAGAGCCTATTGCGTCAGACGGGTACGAATCTCGAATTTATCGTTCAAGATATCGAGAATATGTCATTATTTTTGATTGGGCAAAAGGATGTACAGCAATATTTGAGCAGTTCAGGAGAAAATGCGGTTAAACAAACGCAAATGATTGAGTTTCTATCTAATCTGGTGTTCTCCAAATCGTATATTTCGGACATCACGATTTATCCGCAAAGCCAGTCCCATCCCGTTTCAAATACAACGATTTTTGAGACGGAATTATCCGAGCTGACTGGAGAAGATATTGAGCATTATCAATCTAGTGCAAAATGGTGGACAAGCCGTTACGAGACGGATACAGCAGCTGGGGTGAAGCAGGTGATCTCACTCGTCCGGCCGATACGCAGTCTGAATAGCTTCAAACAAATTGGAACGTTGGTCATTAGCCTTAACGAAGAAGCTGTTTCCAAGCTGATGAATCAGGCGGGCATTTCAGCGGGGGGCTACGTCGTTCTGTCCAATGAGAAGGGACAAATCTTGTCCGGCAGTGATCAAAGCAGGTCAATGATGACAATGGAAGCTCTGCTGCCAGGCTTGACGATAAGAGGGAATGCAGGAACGCTCAACTACGGCCATGGTGAAAGTAAACAGACCATACTCTATGACACGGTTGCTGATGTAGGCTGGCGGCTGACGGGCGTCATGCCCTTTACAGAATACAAAGCTCAAAATAATTATGTCCTGCAGCTGATGGCGATCGTCATTATTTTTTCGATGCTTCTCGTGGCCGTACTCGTTCTATACTTCGTTCAACGAGTGACCAATCCGCTTATTATGCTGACGCAGTTTCTAAAGCACTCGAACCCGGAAGAGCCGATGCAAACGTATCCGGTGGAAACGATGGATGAGGTAGGACAGCTCGTACGAAGCTACAATAAGCTAAGCGAGCGAATTGAAGGTTTGACGGAGCAGGTAAAGCTGGAGGAATCATCAAAAAAAGAAGCGGATATGCATGCGCTGCAAGCGCAAATCAATCCTCATTTCTTGTACAATACTCTATCCTCTATCCACTGGATGGCGCTCATGAATCAAGATGAGAAGACGGCGGATATGGTAGGCAGCTTAAGTGATTTTATGCGATTCAGCTTAAACAATGGCGAGGAGTTTTGCTCGGTTGAGCAGGAGGTGGCGCATGCCGGCCATTATGCCAATATTCAGTCGATCCGCTTCCCGGACAAGTTTGAGTTTATCGTTCAGGTCGATCAGGAACTAATGGACTTAACGATGCTGAAGCTTCTTCTGCAGCCTTTAATTGAGAATGCACTTATTCATGGTATTCAGAAAAAAGCTGAAGCTGGTTTGATCAAAGTAACCGCACATATGCAAGGATTGTTTATGTCCTTTGCTGTAGAAGATACAGGCGTTGGCATCGACTCGGTTAAGCTGGCTGCTATATATAAGGAGCTCCACGGACCGGATGATCGCAAAAAAGAACGTGATCGCCTAGAACGCGGCAGCTATGGACTTCGCAACGTTCATAAGCGGCTGCAGCTGCATTACGGGGCAGAAGCAGGCTTGCGCATTGAAAGCTTGGACGGAATAGGGACACGCGTGTCCTTCTCGATCCCGATGTTACACGAAGGAGGCAAAGCCTAATGAAGCTGTTAATCGTAGATGATGAGGTCATTATTCGAACTGGTCTGAGCACCGTTATAAAATGGGCAGAACTTGGCTACGAGCTGCTGCAGCCGGCAGCATCAGCCGAGGAGGCGCTTGCTCGTCTGGAATTGGAGCAGCCGGAAATTGTATTGACGGATATTCAAATGACGGGACGCAGCGGACTAGAGCTTGCGGGAGATGTTAGGAGACTGCTGCCTGATAGTGAGGTCATTATTTTGACAGGCTACGATCAATTTTCCTATGCCCAGCAGGCGATTCGAGAAGGAGCAGGAGATTATTTGCTCAAAACGAGTCGTCCGGATGAAATCATTCGAGCGGTAAATGGAGCGAAGATGCGAATTCTGCAAAAGTGGGAGGCACTAAAAAAAGACCAGCTACGCGACAGATTGCTTGAGAGGCTGATTGCTGATACGGAAATTGACAATCACTCCGCAGAGAAAGCGGCGAAGCTTCTGCCGAAGCTGCGATTAAACGAATCATTTTTTTATCAAACGGTAATTGTCTCGGCTGAAGGCTGGGGAAATGAATCGGGACACGGCTATTTATTGCTGTTTGCCGTGCACAATATGATAAGCGAGCTGATAGATGGAGAGGCGCTTTTGCGTAAAGATAGTCTCGTCATTCTCCTTAGGCATGAAAGCATGCGAGCAGATCAATCACAGCTCGCTAGATTGATGGAGAGGGTAACAAGGAAGCTGAAATGCAAATTGTTCGGGGCAACAGGCACAGTTGTTTCAGACTGGCACAAGCTTCAGGATTCTTACACGGAGGCTTCTTATGCTTTTTTGTTCAAAGGAATTATTGGCCAAGAAGGACTGCTCGCATACGACGACATAAAGGGACGCCGAGGCGGACGTACCGTCTGCTCGCAGGAGGAGGAAGGACAGCTCACAGCGTTATTCCAGAACGGATCGGACGCGCAGCTTTACCAATGGGTTCAAGAGCTTATCGAACTCCAGCTCAAAGATGGAGATACGACGCCAGATTCCTTGCAGAAGTTTCTTCAATCCGTCCAAATTTCTGCCCACCGCTGGGTGGAGCGAGTCATTGCCTCTTTTGGGGAATCTGCTGCCCTCTCCAAAGAGAAGTTTGCTAACAGCAATTTCCCCTCCCCAAGCACTGATAACGGAGTTGGATTGCTGTATGAGCAGCTTCACCAATTGATGATGCTGTACCGAGAGACGATCGGACAAGAAGGCATACCTTACATTAAGCGTGCGATTGCCTATATTCATGATCATTTGGACAAAGAGCTCACATTGCAGCAGGTTGCCAAGCATGTTCATTTGAATCCAAACCACTTCAGCGAGGTATTCAAGCGTGAGACGGGTCATACCTACATTGAATTTGTAACTCGCATGAGAGTGGAGCGCGCCAAGCGGCTTTTGGATGAATCACCGATAAAGGTGAGTGAGGTTGCAAGCCGCGTAGGCTATACGGATATGAAATATTTTAGCCAATTGTTTAAACGGTTTACGGGTTTTACACCTTCGGAATACCGGACGAGAAGCTGAAGTTTATCTACCCTACTCCTGAGTTCTGTCCCCTGCCCATGTCGCCTATGATTCCCTATACTCGGAGGTAAGACAAATATCAAGGAGGAAACATGACATGAAGAAGACACTAACAATTGCAATTATGGTCACTCTAATGATTTCTATCTTGGCAGCGTGCGGCGGAACAAACAATAACGGCAAAAAAAATGAGGACGGCAGTGAGCCGGCAGCTGAGAAAGTGAAGCTAAGCCTATGGCATAACTTTACCGGTGACGATCTTAGAGCGCAAACGATGCGTTCGATTATTCAGCAGTTCCAGACCGATCATCCGAACATTACGCTCGATATTCAAGCGATCCCGCCAGACGGTTACAAGACGCGTCTAAAAACGGTCGCTGCAGCAGATGAAATGCCGGATGTATTCATTTTATCCAATGGCTCTATGACACAGGAATTTTCAGCAGGCAAACTTATTCAGCCGGTTAATGAGCTGATTGACAGCCACCAAGAATGGAAAGATGGTTTCATGCCTAATTCCTTCGACGCTTTCACAGTAGATGGCAACATCTATAGCGCTCCGATGGGCTTGTCTCCAACATCGATTCTATACTACAACAAAACGATTCTTGAAGAAAACGGCCTTATTGTCCCAAAAACATGGGATGAGCTGTTGAATGCAATTAGCGTGCTGAAAGGCAAAAATATTACGCCAATCGCTCTAGGCAATAAAGCGGCTTGGCTCGCACAATCCAGTATTTTCAGCTCATTGGCTGACCGTGTAACAGGTACGGAGTGGTTCTTGAAAGCAGCAAGCCAGGATGGTGCGGCATTTACGGACCCTGGATTTGTACAGGCATTAACTTACATGCAGCAGCTTGGTACGGCAGGTGCATTCCAAGACGGATTTAACGCAATCGACAACACGCAAATGGAGCAAATGTTCGCGCAAGGCAAAGCTGCGATGATGATTGACGGCGGCTGGGCATTGTCGAATCTAGCTTCCAACGCTTCAGAAGATGCACTTAAAGCAATGGGCGCAACGGTTCTTCCATCCATTCCTGGTGGAAAAGGCGATCCTAATTCTCTATCTGGTGTCGTAGGTGTCGGCATGGGTCTAGGCAAGGATGCGATTGGCCCGAAAAAGGATGCAGCATTTGAACTTATCTATGCGATGTCAGGACCAGAAGCGCAAAAACGTACGCTTGAGAGCAATCAGCTTGTCAGCTACAAAGTAGAGCTGGATAAGAGCAAAGTTTCGCCAATCTTTAGCGAAGTATATGAGCTTGTGAACAGTGTGAAGATGACGCCGGTGTATGATGGCAAGTTGACTTCTGCAGGAGCTGAAGCCGTGAACAATGGACTACAGGAGCTGTTGATGGGTGGCAAACCGGAAGACATCGCGAAAAAAATCCAAGAGGCGCAAGCGAAAGCGCTAGGAAAGTAACATAGCTGCTCGGTAGTTAGGTTATTGAGTACAGGGAATTTCCTGATTGCATGAAGATCAGCAAGCTGAAGTCCTTTACATCAAGCACAACTGGAAGCTGCTAAAAGGATCGCATGCCGAAGCTGTCAGGAAATCCCCGTGCTCTTACTAGCATTACGAAGCAGGTTTGCTGCGCAAACCTTGGCTTATGCTTACGAAGCAGGTTTGCTGCGCAAACCTTAGCTTATGCTTACGAAGCAGGTTTGCTGCGCAAACCTTAGCTTATGCTTACGAAGTAGGTTTGCTGCGCAAACCTTTAGGAGGGACGATTATGTCATCATCTTTACGCATCAGAGGCTTTATCGCTATCGGACTTCTTCCGGCGCTTGCGCTTTTCATCTTTTTTGTTATCGTACCGATACTATGGTCATCTTATTATGGCTTTTTTGATTGGAAAGGCATTGGGGAGATGCGGTTTATCGGACTGGACAACTATAAAGAGGTTATTCAAGACCGGTTGTTCTGGCATTCGTTCAAAAACAATCTGCTCATTGTTGCTGCGTCTGTTTTCGGTCAAGTGCCGATTGCATTGGTCTTGTCCTTAGTACTGCTCAAAAACGGCTGGTTTCAAAAGTTTATCCGAGCTTCCATCTTTATGCCAATGGTACTCTCTTCCGTTGTAGTCGGTATCATCTGGGGATACATTTATCATCCGCAAATTGGTGTACTGAACTTTTTGCTAGATACGTTGGGATTAAGCAGTTGGAAACAGCAGTGGTTGTCTGACCCATCGATATCGATGTATGCCATCATGGTTCCAATCATTTGGCTGAATGTAGGTCCATATCTTATTATGTTTATTGCCGCTTTGCAAAATATTCCGAGTGAAATTGATGATGCCGCTCAGATTGACGGCGCAAAAGGCTCTCGCAAGCTGTTCTCGATCAAGCTTCCGATGATTTGGGATACGATTAAAGTAGCCGTGGTGCTCTGTATATCCGGCAGCCTTAAAGCATTCGATCTTATTTATGTCATGACAGGCGGCGGGCCGGCGAATTCGACGGAGCTGCTCGCATCGTACATGTACAATAATACATTTTCGATCTATCGCTTCGGTTATGGCAGCGCAGTATCCACCATGATTATCATCATCAGCTTGGTTCTCGTAGCGGGAAGCCAATATTTAATGAAATCAAAAAAATAATGGAGGGGGACCCACAGTATGACTACGCCATCAATTAGCGCTTCACACTCAGCCTCCTCCGCAAATTTAGGAACAGGGCTGCGCAAGCTGAGAGGAAGCTTGCAATCCATTGGTCTAACCGTATACGCCTTAGTCACGCTTTATCCGCTCATTTGGCTGTTTATTAGCGCTTTTAAAACAAATGAAGAATTTTACTCGCGTCCGTTCGGCCTGCCGGACATTTGGAATTGGAGCAACTTCACTCGTGCTTGGGAAGTTGCAGATATGGGCACTGCGTTCATGAACTCGGCCATTGTTACTTTAACAGCGCTTGTCATTACGCTTGTAATGGGTGCATTAAGCGCATATGTGATCTCACGTTTTCAGTTTAGAGGCAAGCTGCTCGTAATGGGCATTTTTATGCTCGGCATGCTCATCCCTATTCACAGCACACTCGTTCCACTGTTCATATTAATGAACAAGATCGATATTTTGAACACTTATGCAGCATTAATTTTGCCTTATACAGCGTTCGAAATGCCGATTGCCATCTTTGTCTGTGTGGCTTATATGAATACCTTTCCGAAAGAAATTGAAGAGGCTGCGATGATTGACGGGTCTGGCTACTGGGGAATTTTCCTTCGTATGATGCTTCCATTGTCCCTTCCGGCTCTAGCGACAGTTGGTATCCTAGCCTTCTTGAGATATTGGAATGATTTCTCCTTCGCGCTCGTCTTTATTAGCGACCCTGGCTTAAAGACGCTGCCGCTCAGTCTATCCATATTTGCAACAGGTTACTCCACAGACTATAAGCTTACGATGGCAGCGATGGCACTTGCTGTTATTCCAACGATCATTGCTTATCTGGCATTTCAAGAGCAGGTCATGAAAGGGATGACAGCTGGAGCAGTTAAAGGTTAGTTAGAGGATAGTAAACAAAAAAACGGTATCATCCCGCAGGGGAGGATACCGTTTTTTTCTGATTCTATCATTTTATTCAGCAGACGCAGATGATCTTGAATACCTAATGGAGCTTCAAAATAGTACGATGCCATTCGTTTGGGTTTATTGCTTATATAGGATAAATAGACTACTAATAGACGCCAAAATGCGCGTGAATATTGGATTTTTCGACTTTATTTTCGCAAAACTAACTTTAGTTGGTGTTTTTTAAAAAGCCTAGCATTTATGCTAAAGCCCGTATGCAACTATAACTTATTCATGATTTGGGAGTGAACTATTCGTATGGCACAAGGATCAATACTAGTTGGGAAAAAGGTAAAAAGTATTCTAATACGAGTCATGTGTTTCGCATTAATGATTTCATTATTTGGGCCTTTGACGAATGCTTCACAGGTATTTGCGGCGCCAGGCTTTAGCGGCGGAACTGGATCTGTTGATGATCCTTATATCGTTACGACACCTGAGCAGTTAGATAGCGTGCGAAATTATTATTCGGTAAATTTCAAGCTCGGCAGTAATATCGATTTAACGGATTATCTTTCTGAAGGTGAAGGAGGGTACAATGATGGACAGTTTTGGAAGCCCATCGGTAACTTTTACGGCACCTTCGATGGTGATGGTTATGTGATTAAGGGACTGAGAACGAATAGCAACGAAAATTTTGTCGGTCTTTTCGGACAAGTAGCTGCAGGTTCTTTTATAAAAAATATAGGGTTAGAAAATGTGGATATCATAGGTGGAATGTTTACTGGTGGTTTAGTCGGCGGTTTAAGGGGCTCTACATCAGAAGTATCGAACAGTTATGTTACAGGCGATGTTAAAGGGACGAATTATACAGGCGGTCTAGTAGGGTATAAAGAAGAAGCAAAGATCATAAATAGCTATACGATAACCAATGTTTCAGGCACTTCTCAATTAGGCGGTTTAGTTGGGCTTGAATATAGAGGTGCGATTACAAATAGTTTTGCTGCAGGTTTCGTCGCAACTGCCAATTTTAGTGGCGGGCTAGTGGGCGGTACTTATGGAGGTGCAGACGCTAGCGTAGACGTGGATAGCTTTTATGACAAAGAGGTTTCAAAACAATATGATAATTCAGGGAAAGGAATGCCTAAGTCAACTGCTGAGATGAAAACAAAATCCACATTTACGAATTGGGACTTTGGCTCAGATTGGTTTATAAAAGAGGGGAACTATCCTCAACTGCAAGTTTTCTTGGCAGAAACTCCTACAGCGGATGTAGAAGAAGGGGCAATTGATTGGAAGACAGAGGTGGAGCTTAGCAGTGGGACAATAGGCGCATCCATTTATTATACGACGAACGGCGATGTGCCGACGCTGAGCAGTACACGATACAGCTCACCTATTGTAGTGACGGAAGATATGACGATTAAGGCCATTGCAGTTAAAGGTATGACCTATAATGAAGTTATGATTCAGAGCTACACGATAATAGGAGCAGCAGAAGCACCAACAACGGGAAAATTATCACCAGGAACAAACGTTGACACCACACGTTTGGATGGAGTTACCGATGAAATGGAGCTCAAACTAAATAATGGGCTTTATATGGCGATTGCAGCGGGTTCTGCTTCTATTGACAACCTAAGCGTACAAGTAGGAGATGTGCTATCTCTCCGTACAAAAGCAACATCGGGTAAACCAGCATCTTCTGCACAAGTATTGACGGTAGGTCTTGCGGACATTAAGCCAAGAAGCACGGTGTCCACGCTGACCTCGACAATAGGAACAGTAAGCATCGGCGGAACAGTAAATGAAAAGATAACGAACATTCCATATGGAACAACGTTAGCCGAATTTAAGGAAGCAATTACACCAGCAGCCGATGCGACGTTTGAAGTCTATGAGGCGAATGGAATAAACCAAGCGAACGCGTTAGCGACAGGCAACAAAGTCATCGTAACAGCGCAAGATAGAACAACGATGACCACCTACACTGTAACGGTGCAAGCAGGAGCACCAACAGGGAATTTGTCACAAGGAACAAACGCAGAAACGACGCGTTTGAATGGTGTAACAGATAAGATGGAGTACAAACGCAATAGCGAGAATTACGTTGCGGTTGCAACGGGTACAACTTCTGTTGATAACATAGGCGTACAAGCAGGAGACACGATCTCCGTTCGTACAGCAGCAACATCAGAAAACCTTGCATCTGTTGAACAAGTGTTGACGGTTAGTTCAGCGGACATTAAGCCAAAAAGCACGGTCTCCACGTTGACCTCGACACTGGGAGATGTAAGCACTGGCGGAACAGCAGATGAAACGATAACGAATATTCCATACGGAACAACGTTAGATGAGTTTATTGATGCGATCACTCCAGCAGAGCATGCCACGTTTGTTGTCTATGAGGCGGACGGAATAAAAGAAGCTGATACATTGGTATCGGGCAACAAGGTCATTGTTACAGCGCAGGATACAACGACGAAGACCACATACATCGTAACGATGCAAGCAGCGCCGCCAACAGGGCATTTGTCACCAGGAACAAACGTTGGAACAACGCGTTTGAATGGTGTTACAGATAAGATGGAGTACAAATACAATAGCGGAAATGATATTGATTTTGTGACGGCAACTAATTTTGTAGCGATTGCAACGGGTCAGATCTCTGTAGATAACATTAATGTACAAGCAGGAGACTCAATCTCCGTTCGTACAGCAGCAACGCCAGAAAATCCTGCATCTGCTATACAAGTGTTGACGGTTGGATCAGCGGATATTAAGCAAAAAAGCACGGTGTCCACATTGACTTCGACAATAGGAACAGTAAGCACAGGTGGAACTGAAGATGAAACAATAACGAACATTCCATATGGAACAACGTTAGCCGCATTTAAGGCAGCGATCACGCCAGCAGCTTATGCGACATTTGAAGTTTATGAGCCGGACGGCGAGAATGAGGCAGAAACTTTAGAGACAGGCATCAAGGTGGTCGTTACAGCGCAGGATTCAACAACGAAGACCACTTATATTGTAACTGTGAATGCAGCGCCAGTTGTACCAACACCGACGCCAACAGCGCCAACAGGACCGAGTGTACCGACAGTTCCTACACCGACACCGATAGCACCAACACCCACGCCTGTTGTCAACAAACCTGTTTACAACGACAAAGTGGATAAAGCATTTGTAGCTGAAATGAAAGCAAAGGCTGAAGCAGCAGCTCCAACAATCTTTAAAGATGTAAAATCTACTTCTTGGAGTTTTGCTGACATTGATTTCGCTGCACGGGCAGGGATTGTAAAAGGGTATGCAGGCGATAAATTCCGTGGTGAAGCGAAAGTAACACGCGGTGAGTTTGCTCAAATGCTCGTAAATGCACTTGGATTCACATCTAACGCAGCGCAAGAGCTGACGGATGCTAAGGGTCACTTTGCGGAGAAAGCAATTAGGGCCTTAATGGAAAATGGCATTATGACAGGATATGCAGATGGCAGCTTCGAACCCAATCGTGAAATTACAAGAGCTGAAATTGCAGCACTATTAGCAAGGCTGCTGGATATTTCTCTTTTGAGCACAGAAGCGAAATTCCAGGATATCACTGCGAATTGGGCAGAAGATCAAATCAACGCACTAGCTAACGCTGGGATCATTAACGGTAAGAGTGGACAAAAATTCGAGCCTAAAGCCAATGCTACTAGAGAAGAAGCCGTTGTGTTGATCGTTCGTCTTTTGAAAATGGTACCTACTAATTAAGCGGGTATAGTGAGTTTAATAGTAAACAAACGGAACGCAGCTCTATAACGAGCTGCGTTTTTCTTTTTGCTAAATCGCAGTCCTGTTTACGAAAAGATGAATGAACGTAACAATTACGATATAATAGAAATATTCAAATGCGTTTAAAATTTGTTACATACAGGAGAACTTACAATGACTAATAGAGAAAAACACATACCGGTTCATTTGCTGTCTGGTTTTCTTGGAAGCGGGAAGACGACGCTGCTGAGAAGATTGTTGGATTATTACACCGCGCAGGGATTGAAGCCGGCGGTCATTATGAACGAGCTGGGCGATATTAACCTTGATGGTCAGCTTGTAGGGGATGAAGTGCCTATGGCTGAGATGCTAAGCGGCTGTATCTGCTGCACGATGCGGGGCGATTTGGGGATGGAGATCAGCATGCTCATTGACGAGCATAAACCTGACGTCATTTTTATTGAATCGACTGGTGCTGCCAATCCGATGGAGACGCTGGATGGGATAACCGAGGCAGCGATGTATAAGGAAATCGATCTACGCAGTGTGATCACGATTGTTGATGGTCCTGAGCTGCTCGCGCGGAGCCGCGACGGGAAGGGTCGCACGTTCAAGCTGATGCTGGAGCAAATAAAATGTGCTACGATTTTGCTGTTGAATAAGGCGGACAAGCTTGAGCCGGATCAGCTTGTTGAAGCGCAGCAGCAGCTGCGGGAATTAAATGCCCATGCTCAAATTATAGCAACCGTGCGCTGCGCAATTGACGATTGGAGCTGGCTTGAAACAGCTGAAAATACGGATCGCCATGCACCTGTGCATGCTGGTGATGAAGCTTTAGACATACAAGAGCGCGCATCAGCCGCGCATGTTCATAGCTATGACAGCCAAGTATGCTCAGTAGCTGGATGTACCCATGACCACGGCGATGACGTTCACTCCCATGATGATGACCTTAGCAGCCACAACCACAGCAGCCATCATCATTCGCATGACCATGTTATGGTTGTGACGCATTATTGGCGCGGCCCGGTGAGCAGTGAAGCCTTTGAATCTCTGCTGCAAAAGCTTCCAGCTAACATTTACCGCGCAAAAGGGATTGTGACGTTTACGGATGCGCCTAGCCGGTTCCTGTTCCAATATGCATATAAGGAATCTGATTTTATGAGAATCGAGCCGCAAGGACATGTAAACGATGTTGCGGTATTTATCGGAGAGCATTTTTCCAAAGAATGGCTGCAAAATGAGCTGGAGCTACTTGAGCAGCATTTGAACATAGAGACGCAGGGGTAATGAACTTGCTGTAGGGATATGTCGAAAATTGCCATTAACATGTCTATTCCTGTGATCGCTTGGGCAAAATAATGCTGACGAGGCATGACCATCGTCTCTGCATCACGAATGTAATAGAAAGGTGTGGCAACAAATGATTAGAAAATGGTTTATTCCTATGGTAGCGCTGCTTGTACTGTTTTCAGTCGCTCCCGTATGGGCAGCGAAGTCGGTTACTGCTTTGCCTGATGCTTCACTAGTGGTTCTTCACCCTAAAGAGTCTGATATAGACAACGAGCATAAGCATTTCAAAGGCAAAATGACCCGCAAAGATTTTGAGGCTTACCGGCTGGAGAAGCTGAAGGAAATAGCGACCTATTTTGGTATTCAAGCCGATGGCAAGTCAGTGGACCAGCTGAAGAAGGAAGTAGAGGCTGCGAAGCTTGCCAATAAAGATAAATGGGAAGCATTTAAAGCAGAGCATCAAGCGAAGCGGCTGGAGCATTTGCGTGAGATTGCGAAGGAACATGGCATTAAAACAGAAGGCAAGACGTCGGAGCAGCTGCGCGAAGAGCTATATAAGCTGCATGGCGGAAAAGGCAAACGTCCCCATCGCTTAGAGGATCATGACCGCAGCAACGAGGATAATGATGTTAAAGAGAAGAACAAACAAAATCAAGTGTAAGTGAACGATTCCATCGCCTCCCCTGTCATAGACAGAGGGGGCTTTTCTTCGTGTGGATATAATGGATTTAAATGAAAAGTGTTGGACTTTTTTACTAGATATCATACAAACACGAATAGATGCGATAGACCCTTGTCGTTTCAAAAAATAAAGAAATAAAGTGGTTTTTTGTCGAATTATATAGTGTTATTATCCTATTTTTATCATTGTGTTTGGGTCAAAATGTCAAGTATACTAGAACCGTATCATAATTTGACATATTACATCGTTTTCTGCTTTCTCCGACAACAAGGGGCTGATAGATCGGATGAGAAAGATTAGGCTAAGCATCGCTCAAAAATTAATATTTTCCATAGGCCTGCTAGTTATTCTTTCATTTGGTCTATTGGTAACCGCTCACCTCATCAAGCTTTATCATTCCAACCTGCGCGAAAGCGAGCTTCTTGCACAGACGGAATCCATGGCCTACATAAATCCTTTCACTAAAACGATGGATCAAACGATGATGATGCTGGAAACGCTTGAAGTAACCATGACTCAAATGGGCAAAAACCAGATGCAAAATCGTGAATACATAGTCGAGCTGCTTAAGCAAATGCTTATCAAGCATCCTGATCTATTAAGCGTTTATACGTTGTGGGAGCCTAATGCCTATGACGGGAAAGATGCATTTTACAAAAATAAAAACAGCTATGACGATGCTACGGGGCGCTTCATTCCTTATGTCGTTCGCGAGGATCAGTCCATTCAACTGCTGGCCATTGCAAATTACGAGGATAAGGAGAAAGGCAGCTTCTATCAAACGCCTAAACTTACGAAATCTTTTTCACTCATAGAGCCATATGCCTATGATGTTGATGGCAAATCAATAATGATGATATCGCTTGTGCTGCCTCTATTGAATGAGCAAAATGAGTTTTTAGGTATAGTAGGAGCAGATATTTCACTTGAATCGATGCAGAAACAGATCGAAGCTTTCCGGCCGCTAGGAGGATACTCCACGATTATTACGACGGATAATCAATATTTGGCTAACGGCAAGTACCCTGAGCTTGTGAACACATCGTATCGGTTATGGTCAAATAAGGATGAACTTGAGGCGATGAAAGGGACGGATTCAAGAATTGCCTATACACGAGACTCGCAGGACAAAGAGACTGTGCTGCGTTTGCTTCATCCGATTCTTGTTCACAATGTATTATGGCATATCGAAACAATCATCCCCAAAAAGAACATGCTTTCTAATTACTACAAAAGCCTTTGGGAATCGATACTCATCACAGGTATTGCTTTATTTTTGATGGCGATTGCCATGGTGTCGCTTGTAAGGAAAATCATTTTAGTTAATATTTATAAAGTTGTACAAGCCACCTCGGCTGTCGCAATTGGAGGCGAAGAACAGCAGTTAACCATTCATACGAATGATGAGTTTGAATACATGGCTAATCATTTTAATCATATGCTTATCCACCGCAAGGAAGCGGAGAAATTAATTGAATACCAATCGACACATGATCTAATGACGGGACTTCCTAATCGCTATGCTTATCATCGCTATATGGAAGGGAAATTAGCGGAGCAGGACAAGAAACAAGGCCATATCGCTTTGCTTTTCATAGACCTTGATCGGTTCAAAATGATAAATGATATGCTCGATCATACGATGAGTGACCAATTGCTCCAGAAAATGGCGCATCGAATTATAATTACCGTCGGCAGCTCGGGGAAAGTATTCCGCTTCGGGGGGGACGAGTATATCGTGCTGCTAGAGCAAGTTACTTTTCTCCATGCGGCGATGCATAAAGCAGAAGAAATTTTATCAGCTATTTCCCAGCCCATTGGGCTTGAGGATCGGATGTTTTATATTACAGCAAGCATTGGAATGAGCATTCATCATGAATGGACGCCTGCGACTGCAGACCAGCTGGTGAAGGAAGCGGATATTGCGATGTATGTGGCGAAGAAAGAGCGAAATACATGCAAACTATATTCTCCTACGATTAATGATGTAACGAAGAAGGAGCTTATTCTTGAGAGCAGCATGTCCAAAGCGCTGGAGCTGGGCCAATTTATGCTTTATTACCAGCCCAAGGTTGATTTAGCTACTGGCTCTATATATGGGGCGGAAGCATTAATTAGATGGAATCACCCGGAGCTTGGTATGGTGTCACCGCTTGATTTTATCCCGATTGCGGAGAAAACCGGCTTTATTATTTCGCTTGGTGAATGGGTGCTGTTTACAGCTTGCCAGCAAATTAAAGAATGGGAGCGCATGGGGCTGGAGCAGATCTCAATCAGTGTAAATATGTCGATGATCCAATTCCAGCAGAAACAAATCGTCCATACGATTGAAAGAATCATTTCGGATGCAGGGATTCGGCCTCATCAAATTGAGCTGGAAATTACAGAGTCGATTTTTATGGATAATGCGGCTCACACGCTTAACATACTGCATGAGCTTCAGCAGCTCGGCGTTAAGCTGTCGCTTGATGATTTTGGCACGGGTTATTCGTCGCTCAGCTATTTGCAAAATATTCCTCTGCACACGTTAAAGATCGATAAATCTTTTATAAGCGGCATCGTAGACGATTATAAGAAACAAATGATTTTTAAATCGGTCGTCGTCATCGCTCACAATTTAAATTTAAAGGTTGTGACCGAGGGAGTAGAGACAGAGGAAGAGCTGCGGATTATTAACGACCACCACTGCGATGCTGCTCAAGGATATATTTATAGCCCTCCTGTTGCGGCACCGAGATTTGTACAGCTGTATATGGAACATAATAAGGAAGCCTGATGGACATTCCGTCTCCCGTCAAACGTGGAGGCGGTTTTTTATTAGACCAGTTTTATTTTCGTATAATTGTTACGTCTTGGGCTTGTCGATAAATATGACATTCGTTTGGTAAAATATTGTTGAGCGATAGGTGTTACAAAATGATCGAAGGCATCGTCTTCTTTATAGCTTGAGCAAAAAACGTAAGGAGGTAAACGGAATGGAACATTCGGCGCCGGATTTGTTTCGTCAACAGTTTAATGCACATTATCCTACGGTTAGACGAAAGCTTGTCGCACTTATACGCGATGAAGCAGCTGCGGAGGATCTTGCCCAGGAAACATTTCTAAGGCTTTACCGGAATCCACCGGATCAGCCTGAAGCAATAGGAGGCTGGCTTCATCGTGTATTAACGAGGCTGGCTTATGATTATATGGATAAAAAAGCACGAGAGCGTGCTCTAACACAAAAGCAGGAACAAAGCATACTCGCACAGCCGCAAGCGGTTCAGTCGAATGAACAGCAGTTGATTGATAAGGACGAGCAGGAACGGGTTAGAGGCTGGTTAGATACGCTGCCCGAACGGGACAAAAAAATGCTTCTGCTCCGATATGAAGGATACAGCTATGCGGAAATCGCAGAGCAGCTCCAGCTGCGGCAGCCGCAGGTCGGGACGATGCTGCGCAGAGCCGGGGCTAGGCTGAAGCGCCATGCGCATAAGGCAGAAGGAGCTTTGTCTCATGAATGATGTGCGATGGCCAGCGCCTGCTGCACTTAGCATGAAAGGTCAAAACCTTTTAGGAGGAATTCAAGATGACAAAAAATGATGAAATAAACAAAAAAGAAGCAGAGCAAATGTCGGCTGCATGGGCGCGTCTAGAGAAACAGCTTCAAGCCTCAGAGCAATCGCCGCTTTGGGAGAAATGGGAAGAACAAGGCAAGCACGCTGATGAGCTCAATAAGGAGTCAACAGCTGCAGCTAGCGCTGCGCAAACAAAAGCTGCTACCGTTCAAACGTATCCTGAACAAATGCAAGCAAATGTGGTTCCGTTAGGACGAGCTCGTACTTCATCCAGTCCAGCTGCTAATAAACCGAATAAAAGTGGGGCGGCAGGCCGCTGGTTCAAAAAGAACGTTGGCAAAACAATAGCAGCATGCGCAGCAGCTATCATTACGGTAGTTATTGCGACGCCCTCAACAAATGAAGCATTGGCGGCATGGCTTAATACGTTCCGAATGGATAACGTAATGATTGTGCAGCAAAATGATTTGGAGTCGCTCATGAACAGCTTCATGAAGGATGGCGAAACGCGTGAAACCGTTAACCGTTTCGGCACCTTCGAGCAGACGACTGTCGGAAGCTGGTCAAAGATGAGCGTAGAACAAGCTTCTAAGGAGCTGGGCTTTGCTGTTCCAACATTGACGGTTCCAGGGATTCAGTTAGGTGCCATATCATCGATGTCAGCTCAGACGATTGCCTTCCGCCTAAATGTGGATGAAATCAATAGTGCAATGCGTAAGCTGGGCGCAGATAAGCTGCTGCCGAAATCAGTAGACGGCAAAGCAATTGAATTCAACACAGGCCAAGGTGTAACGATCACGTATGAACCTAAGGAAGGAAGTACTTCTAAGCAAAGCCTATGGGTTGAATATATTAAGCAGCCTAGCATCAAAATGGATCCTTCAGTGGATGCAAAGGATGCCTATGAGGCTATCATTCGATTCCCAGCGCTTCCTGATCATTTGCGCAAATCGCTTATGCAAGCATCAAACATGGAAAACGGAGAAATTCCATTTCCGCTCATTACAAATGAAAAGCCGGAGAAAATCGTTATTGAAGGGGTTGATGTATATTTGAATCAATCCGCTGACCATAGTTATGCAAATGCGATGTGGCTTAAAGATGGCGTTGTAGCAAGCGCACACTTTAATGATTTTGAGGACAAACAAAAAGTACAGTCGCTTATTGCGGAGCTGATTCATCCATGAGTGCTGTTGCTATTGAAACCATCGGATTATGCAAGGATTACGGTGAAGGACGCGGCTGCCACGATGTTACACTGACGATTAGAGAAGGGGAAGCCTTTGGCTTCCTCGGTCCTAATGGAGCGGGAAAAAGCACGATAGTGAAAATGCTCACAGGCCTTATTAAACCAACCTCAGGTAAAGCTCAAATCTTCGGACAGCCTTCAGGATCAATCGAGGCTAGACGGAGATTTGGCTATTTGCCTGAGTTGTTTCGTTATCCGGATTGGTTGACGGGCGAAGAGGTTTTGGCTTTTCATGCAAAGTTGTGTGAGCTCGACCGCTCTATGGCCAAACGACGCATTCATCAGCTTCTGGACGATGTGGGCATTGGCAGCCGGGGAAGCGACAGGCTCAAAGGGTATTCGAAGGGAATGCAGCAGCGGCTTGGACTCGCATGCGCGTTACTCACAAATCCGGATATCGTTTTTCTTGATGAGCCGGCTTCAGCGCTTGATCCCGTTGGCAGGCATGAGGTGCGAGATTTGCTTGCTAGGCTGAGAAGCCAAGGGAAAACGATCTTTCTTAATTCGCATTTGCTTGAGGATGTGGAACAGTTATGCGATAAGGTCGCTCTTCTGAATAACGGAAAAGTGCTGGCGGAGGGAAAGGTATCCGATGTGCTGAGCTCGCAGTCGAGCTGGCGTTTGCGTGTCAGCGGTTATACCCCCTTAGCAGTTGAACGTATTCAGCAGCTGCTAGGCGCGAATGTGATCGTGTCGAACGCTGAGCATGATGATGCATCTGTATGGCTGGAGATTGAACTGGAAAATGACGAGCAAATTGGGTTGGTCAATTATATTCTTATTGAGCTGGGATTGACGCTGTATGAGGTTGGGAAATTGCAATCACGGCTCGATGAGTGGTTTATGCAGGCCGTAACGGGCCTTGAGCATAGGGGGGAGCGCAGATGATCGCGGTTTGGGGCCTAACTTGGAAGGAGCTCGTTCGTAAAAGAGTAACGCTTATGACGGTCATCATGACGGTTCTCTTCTGGATTGCTTACTGGTTTATTGCTGATGCTATCGCCGGTGGCGAGGTGAATGTTGCGACTTCTATGAACTTATTCGAAAATTTTGCCCGCAGTGCAATGATTATGACATTAGGTTTCTTCTTTGGCGCTTTTGCCGTTGCCTTCCTTTCTATATTCAGCTCCGTTGCAGCTGTGACAGGGGAAGCAGAGCAAGGCGTTCTTCAATCCGTACTCGCAAGGCCCATTGCGCGCTGGAAGTGGTTTTTGGGCAGATGGCTCGGCTTTGTCAGTTATGTTGCGTTATATGCATTCCTGTTATTCAGCTCAATTATTCTTATCAGCTGGGCAGAAACTGGCGTCTTATTCAGCATGATGGTGTACTTCAAATCACTTTTGTTTTTTATGTCTGTTATTCCGCTATTAGTATCCTTAACGATGCTTGGCTCCTGTTATTTAAGTCCTTTAGGAAACGGCATTTGGATGACGATGCTCTTCGGTATGGGCTGGCTTGGCAGTACGATTGGCCGGTTTATGAGCACAGGTAGGATTCAAATGAAAGGGATGCAAACACTTGAGACCATAACAGGCTTAATTAAGCTGGCTATGCCGGCGGATACTTTACAGCAGCGCATGCTTAACGAATTATTTTCAATCTCTGAGCTTAGAGGTTTATATAACATTAACGCAGAGCTAAGTATTTTCTCTATTAACGGGGCGGCATCAAATTCCTTTTTAATTTATTGCGGTATTTACACGGCTGCTCTGCTCGGCATAGGTATACTAATTATGAGGCGAAAAGATTTTTAAGCGGGGCTGCCCCTTTTTGGAGGAGGCAGTCGACTGCTTTTTTTATGTCTTTATGGAAGATTGGATGCCATTAAAGGGAAGAGCATCAGTAAAGATTAAGTGGGGAAGCCCGCATAAATAGTATGATTTTTGTTGAAAATAATAGCTTCTCTTTCTTTGGAAAATCCAATTTTCTCGGCAACACGAATGGACGCTAAATTATTGGGGTCTATAATACTGATTAATTTTTGCAAGCCTAAGTGATGAAAACCATATTGCTTGCAAGCCATGGCTGCTTCAGAGGCGAATCCTTTGGACCAATATTTTTTATTTATATGGTAGTAGCCGATTTCTACCTCAATTGTTCCATCGATCGTTTGTTTAACAAGGCCACAATCACCGATTAGTTCATCCGTTGCCTTTAAGCAGACTCCCCATAAACCAAATCCATCGTTTTTGTATCTAGTTATTCATAAATTCACCGATAATGCTTCTTCTTCGTTAGGTATGAAAAGTGATTTCAATAAAAATGCAATAGGGTGCTTGTGGACTTTGCGAGCGTCTGCTAAACTAAAGTTGTTATTCAGTAAATTTATTAACTAAATTCGGAGTGTGGCATGGCAACGATAAAAGATATTGCGCAGGAGGCAGGCGTTTCAGCTGCTACCGTATCCAGGGTTTTGAACAATGATGTCACCTTGGCAGTAAGTGAGGAAACGCGTACACGAATATTCAGCATTGCCGAGCAGCTGCAATATAAGCCGTCCAGGCTGAGAAGAATGAAGAAGGAAGAGCAGCTCTCGCGTCAGCAAATCGGTTTGCTCATGTGGTCGACACTGGAAGATGAGCATGATGATCCTTATTTCTCCTCCATTCGCAAAGGCATTGAAACGCGCTGCGAGGAGCTTGGAATCAACATTGTGAAAGTGCTTCGCGGCAACAGTCGAGTGGAGATGCAGTCGTTCAACGAGCTGGATGGTGTGATTGTTGTAGGCTCCATTCATGATGAGGATGTTAATCAGTTGTATAGCAACGGAAATCGGCTTGTATTTGTAAACCATTCAGGCGAGCTGTATGAGTATGACACCGTAAAGCTGCATTTTGAGCAAGCAACCCGAGCAGTAATCAAACATCTTAGAGAACTAGGACACCAAAAAATAGGCTACATCGGCGGGAATGATTATATCCATCGTCTGAATCGTCAATTTGAGAGTACAGAGACGGATGAGCTTCGCCGTGTTTTTTTCGAGAAGGAGATGCGTGAGCGAGGTCTTTATGATGCAAACTTCGTCATTAAGGCATATTGGTCTTCAAACAGCGGATATGAGGCGATGAATCAGATGCTTCAGCAAAGCTCGCGGCCATCCGCTTGTTTTATTGGAAGTGATCCCATGGCTGTAGGTGCTTTGCGCGCGCTGCATGAGCATGGTCTTCGGGTTCCTGAGGATATGGCTATTGTAGGTTTTGATGACATTGAAATCTCTGCATTTTTGAATCCGCCGCTAACGACGGTTCGCGCGCATACTGAGCATATGGGCAGAACGGCGGTACAACTGCTGCTTGAGCGGATCGAAGGCCGTGAGGCAGCTGTTCATATGACCGTTAATACGACACTCATCGTGCGGGAAAGCTGCGGCAGCTCTGTGAAATCGTAAGTATTCATTTATATAAACTTTTAGGAGGTTATTATTTTGTCTATTCAATATGATCAACAGCTCTCGGTATTCCACCTGCAAGCGAAGGATACAAGCTATGTTATCCATATTACGAAATCAGGTTATCCTGCACATGTCTATTGGGGCAAAAAAATTCGCGGCGTGCAGCTGGAGCGTTTATTTGAGCTTAAGGAGCGGGCTTCATTCACGCCTAGCACAGAGCTGGACCAATTGGAACTGTCGCTGGATACGCTTCCGCATGAGTATCCTGCATACGGCAACTCTGATTTCCGCATGCCTGCATTCCAGGTCAAGCTTCCAAATGGAACAACAGTAACGGATCTGCGCTTTGATTCGCACCGCATTGTGGATGGAAAGCCGGCGCTTGCTGGATTGCCTGCAACGTATATTGAGAACGACTCCGAAGCGCAAACGCTTGAGATCACGCTGAAAGATGATCTGACAGGCTTGTCCGTCATTTTGTCTTATACCGTATTTGAAAACTACGATGCGATTGCCCGTTCAGCTAGAATCGTCAACAACGGTACTGATACTTTGGATTTACAGCGCGCGTTCAGCATGAGCTTGGACTTTGCGCATGACAACTTTGAGATGCTGCAGCTCTCTGGTGCTTGGATTCGTGAGCGCCATATTCATAAGCGCAAGCTTGAGCCAGGTTTGCAATCGATCGAGAGCCGCAGAGGTTCAAGCAGCCATATGCAAAATCCGTTTGTCGCTTTGCTCTCTGAGGGTTCTACCGAGGATCACGGTGATGTATACGGTGTAAACCTTGTGTACAGCGGTAATTTTACGGCTGGCGTCGAGGTGGATCAATTCCATGCAGCTAGGTTATTCATTGGCATTAACCCATTCGACTTTAATTGGCGATTGGAGCCGGGCGAGGAGTTCCAAACGCCAGAGGCGGTAATGGTTCACTCTGAGCATGGCCTCGGCGGCATGTCACGCAGCTTCCATGATTTGTACCGTGCTCGCTTAATTCGCGGCACGTTCCGTGATCAAACACGTCCGATACTCGTCAACAACTGGGAAGCGACGTATTTTAACTTTAATGCGGACAAAATCGAAGATATTGCGCGTGCCGGCAAGGAGCTTGGCATCGAGCTGTTCGTACTGGATGATGGTTGGTTCGGCAAACGCGACAACGACACAACTTCGCTCGGGGATTGGTTTGTTGACCCGAAAAAGCTGCCAAACGGTTTAGAGGATTTGGTTAGCCGCGTGAAGCGTCTAGATATGCAATTCGGCCTATGGTTCGAGCCGGAAATGATTTCGCCTGAGAGCGAGCTGTACAAAGCTCATCCAGATTGGTGCTTGCATATCGACGGCCGCAGACGGACACAAGCGAGAAATCAACTCATTTTAGATTTGTCACGCGCGGACGTTCAACAATATATCGTTAAGTCGATATCGGATATTCTTTCAAGTGCGCCGATTACGTACGTGAAATGGGATATGAATCGCAATATGACAGAGATCGGTTCAGCACTTCTGCCTGCCAAGCGTCAACGCGAGACTGCTCATCGCTATATGCTGGGTCTCTATTCCGTGCTTGAGCAAATCACGTCTGCTTTCCCTGATGTATTGTTCGAGAGCTGCTCTGGCGGCGGCGGCCGCTTCGATGCGGGCATGCTGTATTACATGCCGCAAACATGGACAAGCGACAATTCGGATGCGGTATCTCGCTTGAAAATTCAATACGGAACAAGCATCGTTTATCCGGTTAGCGCGATGGGTGCTCACGTATCAGCCGTGCCTAACCATCAAGTGAACCGGATAACCTCCCTAGAAACTAGAGGAAATGTTGCGCTATCTGGAAACTTTGGTTATGAGCTTGATCTGACTCAATTTACGGAGGAAGAGAAGACGACCGTTAAGGAACAGGTTGCTCTTTATAAGGATGTAAGGCATCTTGTGCAATTCGGAGATTTCTATCGTCTGCTTAGTCCGTTCGAAGGCAATGAAACGGCGTGGATGTTCGTTTCCAAGGATAAAAAGGAAGCATTTGTAGTGTTCGTTACTGTTCTGCAAGAGCCAAATTTGAAGCTTAATCGCTTCTGCCTCAAAGGCCTTGATCCGAACCGCGATTACAAGCTGCTTGGTGAAGAAACGGTATATGGCGGCGATCAGCTGCTTTATGCTGGACTTGCAACTCCGCAATTTTATGGCGATTATGCAAGCAAGGTGTACCGCTTCCTCGCCGTGGAGTAAACGATCTACAATAAAGGGGTTATCTCAAAAGTGGATTTAATTACTTTTGAGGTAACCCCTGTTTTGTTTTAGCTTAGGTGTGAATAAAAAAATAGCGATGCAGGGGTCGTCCCTGTACCGCTATTTATTCCTTTTTCAAAAACTTTCACTTCTATTATGTACTATTGTACTAGCCGCTCATAGAAGTTGAAGCTGCTGCTGCAATAAAAATAACGAAAATGATGATGTAAATAACGAGAATGATTGCCGCCCAAATTAATGATGCTTTAAAATAGTTTTTCTTCGTTGGGTTGCCTTCACCAAACGCCCATACAAACATCATAATAACATTAACGATCGGAATGATTAAAATGAGTGTAGTGAGCATCCACTCTTTAATTGTAATGACAGGCGACATTTCCTGATTTTGTTGATGCCCGTATCCTGGTACACCGGGATTTACGGGGGGTTGCTGATAGTTATCCATTCTTTCTCTCCTCTGAGTTCATAGTGCTGTAACAATTTGGTCACAAATTGATTATATATAAATTCCCATAATTTACAACCCTTGAATTGAAGAAAATTGTTTTTTATTTATAAAATTTAGGGCTTGTATTCAATTATAGCGACAAAATAATAGATTAATTGATAGAAAATAAATGATATTATCGATTATCAATTTGTGTTTTTACGGGCGGAAAGGAGAGGATAAACCCCTTTTAAGCAGACATAAAGTAGACAATATTTCCATAAAATTATAAATTTCATCCTGTAAGCCACTTGCCCTTGACGTTACGTCAAGGGTTATACTCTGTTCAAGAGGGGGAATGAACAGATGAATAATAGTTCTTCTTATGCGATTGGCGCATTCGCGAAGCTGACAAAAGTTACTGAGCGAACGCTCCGTTATTACGATCGACAGGGACTGCTTAAGCCGTCCAGCCGAAACGCGCATGGGCATCGCTTTTATACGGATCAAGATTTAATTCAACTGCAAAAGATTTTAACGTTAAAATATTTGGATTTCTCATTAGAGGACATTTCTGCTTATTTGCAGCGGCCGGAAGAGGACTTGCAGCACTCATTAGCTTCGCAATACGAGATGCTTAAAAAAAAGCAGGCGCATTTGGAGCGTGTAATAGACACCATTGGACGGATGCAGAAAATTTTGGAGGGAGCGGGCAAGGTCGACAGCAATTCATTGCTAGTGTTTATTCAACATATTCAGCATGAGCAGCAGCAGAAGGAATGGCTGTCAACGCAGATGCCGCCTTCTTTAGTAGATGCGATATTTATGGAGGGGATAGACTCGGAAATCAGATCGGCATTTGAAAGTAAAATAACGGTGTTCGCCATGGAGCTAAAGGAACTTTACAATCAAGGAAAACAGCCTCTGGACGAAGAAGTGCTTGCTTGCGGACTGAGTCTTGTTGCGCTCTTAGAGGAGCTGCTGTCACCTGTCTTAGAGAGATTTAGTGAAGAGGAGCTTGCGCAATTAGAGGTGCTGAACGATCCAGCTCATTCCTTTGATCCTATTTTATTCCCAAATTTGTTTACGAAGGATGAAGAAGCCTTCTTAGCCGTTACTTTCGATCATCTTGAGGCATTGAAAATGTTGAAAGCAGGGATAACCGATGAAAAATAATGTTGAAGCAGATATGCCGAAGGCAACCATTGGCGTTTCACAATTTTTCAAGCTGATCGCGAAGCATAGACCCGCTAAGTTTTTAATTATCGTTGCCGTTGTACTAGGACTCGGAGAGACGCTGCTCTCGCTGCTCATTCCTTTGTTGACGAAAAATTTAGTCGAGGAGTTATCGCAATCTACCATCCAAACGATGACGTTTGTTGTGCTTGGAGCAGTGTTTCTCGTTCAGACCATTATGTCTGGTTTCTCGGTCTATACGATGTCCTATGTAGGTCAGTATGTTATTGCAGGCTTGCGACGTGAAGTATGGAACCGAGTGATAAAGCTGCCAGTACCGTTTTTTGATCGCAACAATTCCGGCGAGACGATGAGTCGTGTTACGAATGATACAAATGTAATCAAAGATTTTATCATCGGGCATGTAATATCGTTTTTTGGAGGAATTGTATCTATTATAGGTGGCGTAATTCTTCTGCTGTTGATTGATTGGAAGCTCACGCTGCTTATGCTGATTGCCGTTCCGGTAGCACTTCTTGTTCTATGGCCGCTAGGCACCAAAATGTTCACAGTATCCAAATCCATGCAGGATGAAACTGCATTATTTCAAGGCGATCTTGGCCGAGTGCTCTCCGACATTCGGCTTGTGAAGGCGTCGCTTGCTGAGCCAGTAGAAAATCGTCAAGGCGACAAGCGAATCTCGCATTTGTTTACATTTGGCTTGCAGGAAGCTCGAATCATGTCAATCGTAACCCCTTTAATGATGACGGTGATGCTGCTCATTCTTGTTATATTAATCGGTTATGGCGGTGTAAGGGTCGCACAGGGCACTTTAACGGGCGGAGAGCTGGTTGCTGTCATTTTGTATATGTTCCAAATTGTTATGCCGTTTACGCAGATGGCTTCGTTCTTCACGCAATTCCAGAAGGCGATGGGTGCTTCAGAACGTATTTTGGAGCTGCTAAATGAGAAGGAGGAACAGTCCAGCCATGAGATTGCTGCAGCAGTCCTTCACGAGAAAGATCTTCATTCCTATATTAAATTTGAACAGGTAAGCTTCGGATATTCGGAGGATCGGCCGCTGCTTCATTCGCTCTCGTTTCAAGTGAAGCAGGGACAAGTAACGGCGTTTGTAGGCCCGAGCGGCACAGGCAAGACAACGCTGTTCTCGCTGCTGGAACGGTTCTATAATCCAACCGAGGGCGTCATAACATATGGCGGGGAACCGATCGCGTCCATGGCGCTGGAAGATTGGCGTAAGCGGATTGCTTATGTTTCACAAGATAGCCCGATGATGCAAGGCTCGATTCGTCACAATCTTACTTATGGGCTGGAGGATGTGAGCGAGGCGAAAATCAGGGAAGCTGTCGATCAAGCGAATTTGACAACTTTTATCGCTTCGCTGCCTGAAGGTTATGAGACGGAGGTTGGTGAAAGAGGCGTTAAGCTATCGGGAGGCCAGCGTCAACGGCTGGCGATTGCCCGGGCTATTTTACGAAATCCGGATATACTGCTGCTGGATGAAGCGACGGCTCATCTGGACAGCGATTCGGAGGTACAGGTTCAAGAGGCGCTGCAGGGACTTATGAAAGCAAGAACGACATTAGTCATTGCCCATCGACTTTCAACTATTCGTGGAGCCGACCAAATCATTGTGCTTGAGAAAGGTGAAATTTCGGGTCAGGGCACCCATGCAGAGCTGCTGGAGAACCATGAATTATATGCTAAGCTCGTACAGCAGCAGTTTAGTGTTGAGTAGTTAGGTTATTTGCGACAATAAAGTATGCTGTAGCGTTAATGCGATTCCAACGGGTATCCAAGTCATTTTTGTCCAGATAAGCTATACTCAATACAACAGGTTATTGTATACCATTCCTAGGAATTGAGGTGGCTTAAGGATGGCTAATGTAGCAGAAGTAACCAATCGACCTATAGCATTGATTACGGGAGCATCCAGTGGATTTGGGCTTTTGACGTCGATTCGCTTAGCGCAAGAGGGCTACTTTGTAATCGCAACAATGAGGGACATCGGGAAAAAGGAAGAAGTGCTTGCAAAAGCAAAAGAGAACGGCGTACTAGATCATATTGCAATAATGAGGCTTGATATTACCGATTCTGACAACATAGTGGAAGTCATTGAGCAGGTAATGGAGCGCTGGGGCAGAATCGATGTGCTCGTAAATAATGCGGGTTATGCCGTAATGGGCGTCGTTGAGGAAATACCGATGGTGGATTGGCGTGCTCAATTTGATACGAATTTCTTTGGTACCGTTGCTGTTACGAAAGCGGTTCTGCCACATATGCGAGTTCGCAGCCAAGGCAAAATTATTAATGTCAGCAGCGGAGCAGGCATTCTTGGTTTTTCCAACACGGGTGCGTATTCGGCCTCGAAATTTGCATTAGAGGGCTTTAGTGAAGCGCTGCGCCTAGAGCTGCTGCCATTTTCCATCCCGGTCGTACTCGTAGAACCCGGTACTTACGATACTGGCATTGCAGCAAAGCATGTGTTTCGTGCGGAACAAAACTCCCCTTACAGCAAAATGATTGAGCGCTTTAATCAATTCAATAAAAAGTCGGAGAAAAATGCGCCTAATCCGATTCAGGTTGCGAACACGATCGTGAAAATTTGCCAAACCCGCCGTCCGAAGCTTCGTTATGTGTGCGGAAATGATGCGAAGATGATTTTTGTTATGAAAAAGCTGTTCCCTTGGCGACTCATCGAATTTGTACTTCGCAAAGCACTGCACTAAATTCAAATAGCTGAGAGCGCTGTTTTCTGCGCTGCTCGGCTTTATTTTTATGAAGCCAAGACAGATAAGACCCTGAGACCATTGACGCATCGAAAAAGTCCATGTTACTCTAACTTCACATGGAAACTATTGGAGGGATCATCTTGATTGAAATTCGCTTATCGGTAGGTTATGACGAGTATGAAGAAGGCGTAAGGATGTCTGAACTGATTGAGAAATTGGCATCTAGCGCAGATGGCGAGAAGCTGTCTATACTAACGATTGGCGATTGGGGTCAGGCGTATGAGAATTCTCCGGACAGCTTCTTGGAATCATTGATCAGCCACAAAGATTCTTTTCCTAATTTAACGAAATTATTTATTGGAGATATGGGTTTTGAGGAATGTGAGGTTTCCTGGATTAATCAGACGAACCTTTCACCGCTGCTTGCGGCATTCCCGAATTTGCAGTCATTGTCGATCAAGGGCAGCCAAGAGTTAAGCTTGCAGCCTCTTGTACACGAGAAGCTGCAAGAGCTCGTTATTATTTGCGGAGGGCTTCCGAAGTCTGTACTAGAGGAAATAACGAGTGCAAAGCTGCCTGAGCTGAAGAAGCTTGAGCTTTATCTGGGCGTAGATGATTACGGTTTTGACGGCGGAATAGAGGATGTCATGCCGCTGTTGCAAGGTGATCTGTTTCCAAAGCTTACATACTTAGGCTTGAAGGATAGTGAAATTCAGGACGAAATCGCAATTGCGATCGCGGATGCGCCGATTTTGGACCAGTTGGAAATACTTGATCTCTCTTACGGCACGTTATCCGATGAAGGCGGCAAGGCACTGCTTGCAAGCGAGCGTGTGAAGAAGCTGAAGCATCTTAACCTGAGCTACCACTATATGTCGGATGAGCTGCTGCTTCGCTGGAAGCAAGCAGGCCTGTCAGTAGATGTGACGGACCAGCAGGAAACGGATGAAGATGATTGGCGTTATCCGTTCCTTACCGAATAATGGATCATTTTAAAAACGACGGCGTTGCCGAAGCTCCTTATTTGCTCATCGGAAATCCGTCAAACAAACGAACATTCGGCTTGCAGGCAGCAAGAAGGAAGCAGGGGCTCGCTCCTGCTGTTGTGCTCTCCTATGAGCAGTTGCTCAAGCGAACCGTGTTTATTCAAGATATTTTGCGAGAATATGCTGGTGCGGATAAGGTCATTATTCGGCTTGATGCGCCAGGTGAGGATCAAGCCGTTGAACGACAGTTGATCGCATGGGGTGCGGCTGACCGAAGCGGCGATGACTTATTCTGGTCAGCGGGCTCTCTGCCGCACAATATTTCGATATCCGCGGAGGAAGCGCAGCAGCTGCCGCTGGAGCAAGGACGAATCTATTATCCAGCACAGTGGTACCGCGGGTACTGCCGATTTCTTGCTGCTATGCATACAGAGGTTAAAGCATCAGGCGTTTCCGCAAGCTGGGTAAACTCGCCGGGAAGCGTAGCTAATATGTTCGACAAAAGAAGCTGCTGGCAGCTGCTCACACGCCATGGACTCATCATGCCGGCTCTTCCAGCTCCTACAGGAAGCATAAAAAATTACGATGAGCTGCAAGCGGCGATTGCTGCAAGCGGCATAAGGCGTCTGTTTATTAAGCTTGCTTGCGGATCGGGCGCTTCTGGTGTTATTGCCTATCAAATCAATCCTCGTACAGGCGATGAACTTGCTATCACGACCATCGGCATAGAAGAACGGGCCCGCGGCATTTGCTATTTCAACGAAGGCAAGCTGCGGCGTTACCGGGAACGCTCAGACATTCGGCGAATGGTCGATTGGGTATGCCGGGAAGGCGCACATATTGAACGATGGATTGAGAAGGAAAGCTTCGAGAGCAAGTCGTTTGATGTACGGCAGCTTGTTGTGGATGGTAAGGCTTGTCATACGGTACTCCGTTTAAGCAGCACTCCAATTACGAATCTTCATCTGCGCAACGAACGGAGGATGGATGTCGATCAGCTGCTATCTGCAGAAGTAATGGCAGCGGTGCAGCGGACAGCTGAATCCGCGCTCCGAGCTTTTCCCGGCTGCTCTGCGGCAGGCGTTGATGTGCTCGTTCAAAGAGGAAGCGGCATGACCTATCCGATAGACATCAATCCTTTTGGTGATTTGCTGTACGGCGCCGAGTATGAGGGAATGAACACCTATGAATGGCAAATGCAGCAGCTGCTTAGAGGGGAATAGATACGAATGCTAGATATGAACCAAATTGTAGGTTCTCACGATATACTCATGATTACGCTTGATACGCTGCGTTATGACGCTGCGAAGCTTGAGGAAAAGAATTGCCCGAACCTTTGCGGAAGTGGAGGCTGGGAGAAGAGGCATTCGCCGGGCAGCTTTACTTATGCTGCCCATCATGCTTTTTTTGGCGGTTTTTTGCCTACTCCTGCAAATACGGACAAAGCTTCTCATATTAGATTGTTTCATACAAAAAATACGGGGCTTAAGACGCACCCTCATACATGGTTATTTGACGCTCCGGATCTTGTATCCGGCTTGCAGGAGGCGGGCTACCGAACAATCTGCATCGGAGGCGTCATTTTTTTTACGAAAAAGAATAAGCTAGCCAAGGTTCTGCCTAGTTATTTTCAAGAAAGCTATTGGCGGATGACATTCGGGGTAACGAATCCGCGTTCGACGGAGCATCAAGTGAATCACGCGCTTAAGCTGCTGGAGAAAGCGGACCCTGCTGAGAAGCTGTTTCTGTTCATGAATATATCTGCCATGCATGGACCTAATCATTATTTTGTAGATGGCGCCAAACGGGATTCCGTGGAAACACAGCGTGCCGCGCTTCGTTATGTTGATAGTCAGCTTGCCCCATTGTTTGAAGCCATGCGGCGCAGAGGAAAAACATTATGTCTCGCGTTTTCCGATCATGGGACAGCTTACGGCGAGGATGGCTATGAAGGGCATCGGCTTGCCCATGAGGTTGTCTGGAATGTGCCGTATCGCGAATTTATTTTGGAATAAGGAGGAGAAGCAGCTTGCAAAAATCATCTTCGCTACCATCTTTTCCGGAGCTTAAGGAGCAGGAGCAGCGCTGGATGGGGGCTCCTTACCGTTCCTATTTGTATTCCTATCCCCATAAGACAGCTTACCGAGATTTGCATCCCGCGCAGTCGCTGAAGGAGATGTGGGAGCGGGATCAAACCGATTATTATTTTTTGTATATGCATATTCCTTTTTGTGGTGCTCGCTGCGGCTTCTGCAATTTGTTCACGCTGCCGGATCGTCGTTTAGACGTACATGAGCAGTATATTGATGCCATGCAGCGGCAGGCGGAGCAGTGGGCGCCTTGGTTTAAAGGCAAAACATTTTCGCGATTTGCGATTGGCGGAGGAACGCCAACCTTGCTTGCGGCTCCCCAGTTGAACCGTTTATTCGATATTGCTGAGAATACAATGGGCCTTGATCCGATGAAAGCATCGATATCGGTTGAGACGTCGCCGGAAACGGTAACGGCTGACCGCATGCGCGTTCTTAAAGATCGGCATGTTGATCGGATCAGCATGGGTGTTCAAAGCTTCGTTGAAGAGGAAGCAGCAGCAATCTATCGTCCGCAGAAGCCGCGGCTTGCGGAAGAGGCGCTGGAGACGTTGATGTCCTATTCGTTTCCACTCGTGAATGTCGATCTTATTTACGGTTTGCCTAAGCAAACCGCGGAAACATGGATTTATTCACTGGAGAAGGCGATCAGCTATGCGCCTGGCGAAATATTTATATATCCGCTATATACACGTGAGAACACCATTATTAAGCCAGAACAGATGCGCAGCGCAGGAGAGGATATTCGACTGGAGCTGTACCATATTGCGCGGCAGCGTCTGGAAGCGGCAGGCTATAAGCAGTTTTCGATGAGGCGTTTCGCTCGAGATACATCGTTTGATCATAAAACCGTGCTGCCCTTCAGCTGTCAGGAGGAAGGCATGGCAGGGCTTGGCTGTGGAGCACGCTCTTACACCCGTGATGTCCATTATGCATCGCGTTACGGCGTGAGCGCAGCGGCAACGCGCAGCATTATTGAACAATATGTTGCTGCCGAGCGTTATGATACGGCCGATTACGGCTTTATTCTGAATGAAGCGGAGCAGAAGCGCAGGTTTATATTGAAAGCTTTGCTGCACCGCGAGGGGCTCAGCTTACACACGTATGAGGAGCGATTCAAGAGTGATGCGCTAGCCGATCATCCTGATTTGCAGACACTGATCCGTTTGGAGCTGGCGGAGCTTCAGGAGGGTACTCTTCGCCTGACGACACAAGGCATGGCTTATTCGGATGCGATTGGCGACGAGTTTATTTCGAGCGATGTAAGGGAGCTTATGAACGGGTACGTCGTGCGATGAAGGCGGTGCTCTATTACCGCGGCGCGTTGTCATCATGCAATTATGACTGCCCTTATTGCCCATTCAGCAAAACAAAGGACAGCAAAGCGACGCTTGCGAAGGATAAGCAGCAGCTTCATGCCTTTATGGACTGGGTTCGGGAGCAAGGCGGCTCTGGACATCAGCTCTCGATTTTTTTCAATCCTTATGGCGAAGCGCTCGTACATCGGTGGTATCGTGAGGCGATGATCGAGCTGTCCCATATGCCGCATATCGAGAAGGTAGCTGTCCAGACCAATTTATCCGTCAAGCTTGATTGGACGAACGACATCGACCGGAGCAAGGCAGCCTTTTGGGTTACCTATCATCCTGGACAAACGAGCCATGCTGCTTTCCTAAGCCAGTGCATGAAGCTGTATGAGCAGAGAATTCCTTTTAGTGTCGGATCCGTTGGGATACGCTCGGCTTTCGGCGCGATTAAGCAGCTGCGGCAGCTGCTGCCAGAGGACGTGTACCTGTGGGTCAACGCCTTCAAGGATCAGAAAAATTATTATTCAGAGAATGATATTGTTTATTTAACCGAAATTGATCCGCATTTCCAGCTGAATGTTCCCGATTACGATAGTTTAGGCAAACCATGCGGCGCGGGCTCACATGTGTTTTATGTGCAGGGGGCTGGCATTGTCAAACGCTGCTATAACGATCGCAAGGTTATCGGCCATCTCTATCGTGACGGACTTGAGGGTCTAGCATCTGAGCGTCCTTGCACGATGAAGAAATGCGGGTGCTACATTGGCTATATTCATATGCCAGAACTGAAGCTTGGCGAGGTTTACGGTGATCGTCTGCTAGAACGTATTCCGTCAGGTTATACGCAGCAGCTTGCTTCAAATTCATCGAAATAGGGTAAAGTAAATCATGGCTTGAATCATGAGAGGAGTGTGCAACATATGACACCACTAAAAAAGGTAGCATTTCTGCTAGCTGACGACTTCGAAGATTCCGAAATGAAAAATCCCTATGATGAAATGGCAAAGAACGGTCACGACGCCGTTATTATTAGCTTGAAGAGCAACGACGAATTAAAAGGAAAACAGGGGACCATTGCGTATACCTCGCATTTGTCCATTGAAGAAGCTGATGCAGATGACTACGCTGCTATCATTATTCCGGGCGGAAAATCACCGTCTCATCTTATGGACAATGCGGATGTGCAGGCGTTCGTTCAAAAGGCAGATCAAGCTGGCACAACTATTGCGGCAATATGCCACGGTCCGCAAATTTTGGAGGCAGCTGGCCTGCTGAAGGGACGCACTTTAACAGCCTATCCTGCTTTATCCGCAGAAATTGAAGCAGCCGGCGGGACTTTTGTCGATAAAGAAGTTGTCGTTGATCGCAACTTTGTTACGTCTCGAACGCCAGAGGACGAGCCTGCTTTCATTCGGGAGACACTTGTAAAGCTTGGCGTAAACGCTTGGTAGTTTGAAATGGCTTTCGCTTTTATAGCGAAAGCGCAAGCAGGCAGGACTGTCTCACTAGATCGAAGCGGATCTGGGACAGTCCTTTTTTGTATCACATTACATATTTTGCTGGAGCGAACTTGGTCATCGCAATGCAAGTAGGGTATACTTTTTAGTATATATACGTTTAGTAAGGAAGGAGAGCATGCTTGAATGCCACACATGAAGCAGGGTGAACATACAGATCAAGCAAACCGCCCCCTTATTCAACGGCCTTCCACAGTGAGCAGGACAAGCCTTATTGATAACGGCATGACCGTTTTGCAGCAATGGGGAGCAGACCATATTTGCAAAGTTTGTATAGCTAACAGCGGATCATGCTGCCGCGATTGCCGTCATTTGCTCGATGGTGTAGGCTGTCAATTGCGAAATACCAGCTGTACAGCATGGTTATGCGGTTTTCATAAATATTTATTGTTTGAGGTTGAACAGTTGGAAGAGTGGAACCTGTTTTGGGATGATGTTCCCGGTCAGGCATTTCGTGAGGACTCTACACCTGAGCAGGTCATAATTGATAAATCATTAACGATTCAACAGCAAACAATGGAGCATCTTGGCGAAGCGCTTGCTGCAGATTTACAGGAGATGGAACGCTCGCATATTGCGATCGGCATTATCCTTACGCTTCGGGAGAAGCTGGATAAAAATATTGATCAGTTTATGCTGGAAGACAAGGATCATAAGCGGAAGCTGAGGATCAAACGGAAAATAAAAGTTCTTTCAAGCGATTTCCAGCGCTTTCACCATTTATTGAATAAGTACAAGATAGAGCTAGCTGAGCTCCATAACATGTAGAAAAAGGAGCCGATTAATCCGGCTCCTTTTCTGCTTTTTATTTCAAAAATTCGAGCAGCTCCTCATTGAATCTAGTTGGTTCGTCGAAGAGCATGCCATGGCCGCTTTGCTCGAACGTAACGAGCGTAGAGCCGTCAATGCCGCTAAGCAGCTGCTTGGCGAATTCTGGTGGACATATTTGATCCAGATTGCCTTGGAAAATCGTCGTTGCAGCTTTGATTTGCAGCACATCCTTCCGCAAGTCCTCATCGCGCAGCGACTCGAACGTATGGATTGACCCCCACGCGGATGCCTCTAAGCCGAGCAGCTGCAGCCAATCTTTGAATGGCTGACTGATGGCGTTTGGCTCTTGATCGGCTAGAAATTTCTCGCCGAAATCACGGAGCAGCTGCGGACGGTCTTTTTTGATTGCAGCTATTTGATCATTCGCTTCCTCTTGTGTCATGCCATGCGGGTAATTTTCACGTTGCGTGAATGAGGGAGCTGCTGCGCCTAGAAGCGCGAGCTTGCGAACGCCGTAACCGCCATGGCGCGCCATATAGCGGACGGCAATTGCTCCTCCTACCGAGAAACCAACGAGATAGGCTTGATCCAGTTTCAAATAATCAATAACAGCCTTTACGTCATCTGCTAGCCGATCGTAGCTATAGCCAGCTGCGGGAGCACTGGATTTGCCGAAGCCGCGTTGATCGATCCCAATACAGCGATAACCTTGCTCGGATAGCAGGGTGAACTGAGCTTCAAACATTTTGTGGTTCAGCGGCCAGCCATGCAAGAAGATAACGGGGCTGCCGGAGCCTATATCCTCAACATAAAGTTTAACTTTTTTCTCCACCTCAATATAATGTCCCATCATATCTCTCCTCTCGCGTCTATACTTTTACTTACCCGTATTAGCATCTTTTGAAAAATAAATCTTTTTCATACGTAAGAAGAGTTAGAATAGCGGTATATGACTTGGAGGCTAAAGCATGTTTTCTTGGTTGCGAATGACGGCTATTATTATCGTTACTGCTTTTTTAACTAGGTTCATTCCGTTCTCGGCTTTTTTTCAAAATGTGAATACATTAGTCCACGAGCTTGCCCACGCGCTTGCAGCTTTGCTGCTTAAGGGAAGCGTCTTGCATATTTATTTGTACGCTGACCAAAGCGGAGTGACTTATACCTCGTACACGGACAGCTGGATGCTAATCCCGATTGCGCTTGCCGGCTATTCGGGCTCAGCTTTGTTCTCGCTGCTGCTTTTCTTTCTATATGCAAAAGGAAAAGCTCGTTTTGGACTCGCGATCGTTGCGATAGCAGCTGGAGTGGCGCTCGCGCTTTTTGTTCGAAATGATTACGGCATGGCTTGGAGCGCGGGTTTCCTAGCATTGACGGTTCTTATTTATTTTGCTGCTCCTCGCTGGCTCAGAGACTTTTATTATTTGCTGATCGCTTTTATTTGTTTAGTGGAATCCATTATTAGTCCATTTGTGTTGCTCTATCTTGCGATTACGGAGCCCGCATCAGCTGGGGATGCGGCTGGTTTAAGCGACGTAACCGGTGTACCTGCCTTTGTGTGGTCCGCTTTGTTCTGCTTCTTCTCGCTCTGGTGTGCCAAAATAGCGACCAGCTGCTTGTTTAGGAGAGGCGCTGGTGGGATACTAATAAGTAAATAAACACTGGAGAGGCTGTGAGCAAATGTCCAAAAGCTACAAATTGCCCGAGAAGAAAAAGGTGGATCTGAAGGACATCGATCCGAAGGATACGGGGCGCTTTTCGAATAAAGAAGAGGTCGTTCAGGCAGTGAAGGAGCTTGAGCTTGAGCTGCAGCAGCTGCAAGAAAAACTTGCCGCGAGCAAAGAGCATGCCGTGCTGTTTGTGTTTCAAGGCATGGATTGCAGCGGCAAGGATGGTGTAATCAAAAAAGTATTTGCCGGACTTCATCCGCAGGGCATTTCTGCCCATAGCTTTAAGACGCCAACAGAGGAGGAAGCGCGGCATGATTTTTTATGGAGAGCACATGTAGCCGTGCCTGCCCTTGGCCAGATAGCTGTATTTAACCGTTCGTACTATGAGGAAGTTTTGATCACGCGAATCCATGGTACGGTTAAGAGCGAGGAAGCGAAGGAGCGGTTTAAGCACATCAATCATTTTGAAGCTCTTTTAGCCGACAGCGGGGTGAAAGTGGTCAAAATCTTTTTGCACATATCGAAGCAGTTCCAACTGGAGAAGCTAATAAGCCGTATTGAAGATCCGAAAAAAAATTGGAAGTTCGACCCGTCCGACTTAAAGGAGCGCAAGTCTTGGAAGCAGTACAGCGAGCTTTACGAGGAGCTGTTTGAAAAATGCAGCAAAGCGGCGCCATGGTATGTCGTCCCCTCTGATAATCGCTGGTATCGCAATTATGCGGTGCTTCGAATCGCGGTGGATGCGCTGCGGAGCCTTGATTTGAAAGATCCGGCAGCAAGACCTGAGCTCGAGCCCTTTTTGGAGGAGCTTAAGAAAGAAGAAGCATAGCTTGCAGATGATTGATAAAGAATGGCAGTCCAACACATGGCTTCATGTGCGGGGCTGCCTTTTTTGTGTTTATAAGATGTAGGCTGCCTTTTGATCCTCAAGGAAGCTTTCCTATTTATCTTGTTATCGAGAGCGAGAAACATGTCGAAATATGTTTAGAACATGTCCAGAGCCAACTACTATAATGGTATTTATTGCTATATCAACGATGATAGAAGACTCAGGAGGGATTTTTTTATGATACATAAACCATTTGTCAGAGTAGTCAGCATGCTGCTCGCAGTGGTGCTGCTTACATCTATTTATCCTGTATATCCAAGCAGATCGGGGCAGCAAATATTCGCTCAGGAATCGGCTGACACAGAGGTGGAAGAGCCTACAGTAACAAGCTCCTCCTACGATCTAGCGTCTTTGGCTGTTGCTGGAGCTACTGATAAGTTCTCCGATTATGGATGGGAGAAGATAGAATCGAACATTAAGCCTAGCCCGCGTATGGGGGCTGCTATGGCATTTGATGAAAAGAATGGAAAGGTCATCATGTTCGGGGGCGAAGGCACTTCCGGGCTGCTGAAGGATAACTTCCTGTGGGACGGCGAAACCAAGCAATGGCAAAAGCTCGCTGACTCGAGTGTGCCAAGTGGCCTTGTTGCCCGCAAAGGAGCGGCAATAACCTATGATCCTAACCTAGAGCGCGTCGTGATGTTCGGAGGCGAGGGTGCTTCAGGCGTCTTGAACGATATTTGGGTGTGGCATGGTGAGGTATTGCAGTGGAAACCATTGTTAATCCCAGCTCCATCGGCACGTGCTGGCGCTCAGTTAGCCTATGATGGACAAAACTTGGTGCTGTTTGGCGGTTATACGTTGTCTGCATCTACTAAAAGCAGATTAGCGGATACTTGGATTTTTAACGGAACGAGCTGGGAACAGCGGACACCTGCCCAAAGCCCTCCGGCCACTTATTCGGGCTCGATGGCTTATGACGGGCAGCATGCCGTGCTTTATGGAGGTAATATTGGTGATGAAATTCGCGGAACAGCCTATCAAATCAATTCCAATACGCTATGGGCATGGGACGGAACGACTTGGAATGACAGCGCTCCAAAGGTTGAAGCGCAGGACTGGGGCCGCTGGGGGCAAGCGATGGCCTACGATGGACGGAGAGTCGTCTTCTACGGTGGAGAGTTCGATTGGATTAACCCGAGCAATAGTGCGGTTACGCCAAACAAAAAACGGCCTATCGCGAATTCGCAGGATGATCAAGGGAAGAAGGCTGCTTTCGGCTGGGATGGGAGTGCTTGGTCGGTATGGTCTGGCAAAAGCAAAGGACCGGGCGGCGGCATAGAAGGCGGTCCAGGCTCAGGCAGCTTTATGAGCATGGCGTATGATGGCTATAACTTTGTCGTATTCGGCGGAAACCATGAATGGGGAGGACTAACGAATGAGACGTTTACATTCGGCAATCCTTTGCCTACCTTGCCGATCGTGAGCATAACGGGTTCACCAACGATATTGATGGACAAGAACAACAAAGCGAATGATCTAGCAAGGTTCTCTGCTAATGTGAAAGGCAAAGCGCTTAGCGAAATTGGGATAGAATACCGTGAAGTGGGTCAAACCACATGGCAGAAGAAGGCGCATTTGCCGGCTGAGGCTGGTGCGGTCACCATTGATCTTAATGGCTTGAAGTGGCAGGTCGACTACGAAGCACGCGTGTATGCGACAAATGTTGTGGGGACGGCATACAGCGCAGTTTCTACGTTTAAGTTTTTTGAGGACCCGGCTATGGTGGTTCCAGACCTGCGTTATGACCGAGCTTCACCATCGGTGCTGCATACGAAGGATAAGAAGAGGCTGGTTGTCGTCGGAGAGGGCATCACCAATTTGTGGAGAAAGCCAGCTTCTAATATTCATTATTCACTTAAAAGCCAAGGCGGACAGTTGTATCCGTTGACGCCAAACGTTCGCAATAATCAGGAGCTAGAGCTGACTTGGACGGATGAATTGCCGGATGGCAAATATGATTTGGAACTAAATCACGATTTTTACGATGATTTTGTTCTCTCAAGCGCTTTGCTTATTACTTCAACCGGCGTATATGAGCCGCGCGATTATAATGAAATTATCATTCCTAGTACAGATTCGGACAATGAAGATATTAGTCAAATGGCTATTAGAGGACCGTTCACGGAGAATCCCTCGGAGCTTGGTATATTTAAGCTAAACAACATGAATCAAGTGGTCATGCTGAATGAATATATTAAATTTAAAGGAACGAGCCTGACGATTGATAAGACGGGTGTAGATACGTATGTAACGGGTGTCGGACGGCTTTATGTTGAAAAAGCTGGCATTATGTATACGCTGTTCCTTGGCTCCTTTGAGTTTAATTCAGCCGAGTTCGTTATCGAGCTTGCTGGTGATATGCAATCTGATTATTTGAGCTTGAATTTGCCGATTACATTGAAGAAAATTACTTTTATAGCTGGCGGGGTAAGGCTCGGCGGGGATATTAAAGTAGATTTCAGTGCAGGAACGACCAAAATTAAAGGCGAATCGGAGATTGAAGCGTTAGAGTTCAAGCGCGAACGGTTCGATTTTGCTGGTAAATTCAGTATTGCAGGCGAGTTTGAGGCAGGTCCGCTCGAGGGTGCTGAGCTAAACTTCCGGCTTGATACACGCATTCCGCTCTATGGTGCGGGAGGATCCTTCGATTTGCGCAAGCAGAAGGTTGGATTTGAAGCAGATATTCAGTTCAAACGCGGGAAGCTTGATGCGCTTAGCTTTGGCGTTCGCCGCAAAATCAAGCTTGGCTCGACGGGGGCACAGCTCACTCGTCTTGGCGGCGGGTTTTCAAATCTAGCGAGCCAGAGCGAAGTACCGTTTACGTTGAAAGCGTTTGGCGGTGCATCAGATGTCATTGCGCCTGAGATCAAAGGCTACAATATGGTGAACGGCAACAATTTGAGCGTAGGATTATCGCGTTATCATTTTGAAGCATCCGGAGAGCTGGCTGTTTACTGGGTTCCGGTTGCGAATTTGGATTTTCTGACGATTTGGAATGCAGCGGGCTTTAAAGAGTACAGCAGTGCAGGCTTCCGATTGGATGCGAACTTGAATCTAGTAGACGTTGTGGTCGGTCAGCTGTTCGCTCAATATTTTGCGAAAAGCGGTTACGCAGGTTTTGTTAGTGCACGCATAAAAATACCGAACTGGGTGTCGGTTATTGGCGGCAAAAGCTTTGGCGGCATTGATGTCGGCGTAAACAATCGTGAGATCTTTGGATCGGTTGGTTCAGGCTGGTTCGGTGGTTCTGCCAAATATATGTTTGCTCCGAACAGCTTCGACTTCAGTCTTGGCGCGAGCAAAGATATGAAGAGAGAAATTGAGAGAATGAAAAAAAATATGGTTAAGCCGCCGAGCGCTCGCTCGATGCCGCTGCTAAGCAGCAGTGCTTTGCTGTTCACAAGCGCATTCGCGGATACTTCTTTTACACCACTTACGAATCCTTTGCTCACAGAGGATAAAGGTTACATGCTGAAGCTTCAGAAGGATGTGCTGCAGCAGGGTGAGATAGGCGTAGATACGGCTGCAAGCGGACGTATTTTATTGGGACAGTTTACGGCTGCATTGCGTGAGAATTCACCGCAAGCCAGCTTTACGAAGCAGGATCAGATTCAATACACATTGCAGGCAGATCATAGCTTCAAAGCGCTGCTAGTGCTGGATGGCAAGCAGGAAGATCTTTCAATCATTCGTCCGGATGAAAGCGTGGCATCGCTCAAGTTCCCTGAGACGGAAAAGGCTGGTAATGGTGCTATTTCTGCCGTATATCGTGAAGATGAGGATAAAACGTATATCCGTTTGCAACTAACAGCGAATGAAGATTGGAAGCTGGTTGCATCGCACTCTTTGCAAGTGGAGTTGTACGAGCTTACATTCCTAAATGAATCGCTCAGTCTTACTGAGTTGGCAGCACGTTGGGCGGCAGCGCCTGAATTGAAGCTAACAGCAATAGCTATGATGGAGGGCGGTTTGAAGCTGGTAGAGCTTGACCAGCCTAAAGGCGCTGTGAAATTGTACAAGCCAGATGGCCGTGAATATGGTCTGGAATCGGATTCGCTTAAATCAGGCTGGAATCATTTTGTCGATCCACTAAGCGGTAAGCTTTATCTGTTGATCGATGTAGCTCAGCCGGGAGAATGGCTGCTTGAAGCAGGACAGAAAACGCCGGCTAAGGTATTTGCTCTTGGAGAGCATACCACGATTGGGGAGCTGAAAGACTGGATAACAAGCGGTGAGCTTCGTACTGAAGTCAACCTAAAAAGCGGTCAGACCTTGCTTGAAATCGATCAGGCGGATGAGACAGCCGTGCTGTATCGTCCAGATGGCTCGCCATATCCGCTGCAAGCGGATCGCAGCGAATCAAACTGGAATGCTTATTATGAGGCTGATAAACAAAAATGGACGATTTTGGTGCAAGTAGCGGAAGAGGAAGCGGGGCTTTGGACCGTTCGCGGCAAACAATTCGTGACCATACGTGCCTTCCGCAGTGATGAGCAATACGACAGCTTAATTCCGTTTTTCTCAAATGGAACAGCAGAGTATACGACGAGTTTGCAAATCGATAAGCCAGGCCGATATATGTTTATGTTAACGGGTGGTTCTCGCGATACCCAAATTATTGCACCGGATAACAAAGCCATTCCGGTTGTTTTTGAGGACGAGAATGCCAAAAATTACAATGCGGTGCTGCAAGCAGCAATTGCCAAGGAAGATGAGGAAGCGGATAAATACGGCGATATGACTTTTACCTCGAATCTGCCTTTTGTTGCAGATGCAGATATGCTTTATGTCGCTGCTGATATTGAACAAACAGGAAAATGGGAAATTCGCTCCTCTCTGCCTATTCAAGCAAGCATGTATGAGCTCGATCCTGTAACTGAAATTAGCGAATTTAGTGCAGATCCAGAGACAGAAGGCACTAATCGCTTCAAAGTAAAATGGAACGTGGACCATGCCAAGCAGGGAACCAAAGTAAGCTTAATGGTAACCGATCAGTCCAATAAGGCAATCGGGCCGGTTATTTTGAAGGATCTTCCTGCATCAGGCATTCAAACGATTGACATTCCGGATGAATTTATGCCGGGTCAATACTGGTTGTCTATGGTGGCGGAAGGTGAAGAAATTGCACCGCTGTTTGCGGTAACGTCTGAGCCTGTACAGTTGACTGCTAAAGTCATGCTGCCTCAGCCGAAGCAGCTTGCGATTACTTCAACTGGAAACGGCGAGCTTACACTGCGTTTTCCTTCCATTAAGGCCGAGGGACTAGAATATTACCAGTTGACGGTCAGCTATAAGGATGATGAAGGAAAAACTGTAACGGATACATTCGGAGCAGATCCTATGGCCGGAGATTGGCAGGACGTTATTATATCCGGGTACAAGCCGGAGCACAGCTACACCATCAATGCGATGGCGGTTGGCGAGCAAAATGGCAAAGTTGTTGTTAGTCCAGTGTCAGCTAATGTGGAGGCGTTTTTGCCTAATCCGAAACGGGCAAAGCTTAACGTTGCTTTTAATACTTTTGGTGCTAAGCAGAAAACAAGCACCTACAAAAGTTATGATGAGCAAGAGGAGATTATGGTTAACACAGCTGCGGAAAAGGTTAGTGTAGAGCTGACTAGCGATCAAGCAGCAAAGCTTAATCTTTACGTAAATGGGGAATTGTTGCAGTCCAAGGATTCCGAAGCCAATGCGGTCGCATCGTTCAATCTGAATGAATTGCTGCTAGGCAAAGAAACGAATGAGCCGCTAGAGCAGCTTGATTATACGATTGAAATTGAAGCAATTAACGAGCGCGGCGATTACAGCTCTGATTATAGGAAATTGTACGTAGACCGTACGGAGCCATTCTTGTATGTAGCAGGCAAGCAGAACGAGGATTTTGTTCGTGAGCCTCTCAATGGGCAGGTTGTATATGGCAGCCGTATACCTATGGTTGGTCAAACGGAAATAGGCGCTTTGCTGACCGTTGACGGACGAGCTGTTCCAGTCAACGCAGAAGGGAAATTTAATTATTTTGCTCCGATTGTGTGGGATGAAACTGGCCTTCATACTGTAATCGTCGAAGTGGAAGATGAAGTCGGCAATCGAGTCGAATATCGATTTGATGTGGTGCAGGGAACAGAGACCGAGGAGCAGTCCAAGGTGAAGCCTTCTGATTTGGCAGCGCTAGAGCTGGACAAGGGTGTTCTATCCCAGCCTTTCCATCCGGATATGACGGGCAAATATGAGACGGTAATAGAAGAAGGCAAGGTTCGATTATACGCTGTTGCTGCTGCAATAGATTCTATTGTAACAGTGAACAATGTGCCGTTGAACGCGGAGGGTTACGCAGAGCTTGAGGCTCCGATTGGCAATGGCGTAACTACAGCGCAGGTGAAGGTATCAGGAGCAGATACAAGTGAAAAGACATACGTCATTGAAGTGAGAAGCAAGCCGTCGGATGTCGCTGTTCTGAAGAGCCTCACGATGCGGGCAGGGACAGAGGAGCTGCTGACAGAACCAGCATTCAATGGTGCTGATACCGCTTATAGCGTGTATGTCGAAAATAATACGAATGCGGTAAGCGTTGCGGCTGAAGCTTATAAGCAAGGATCTACGATTCGTGTAAATGGCGAGCAGATTGGCGAAGCTGGGATTTCTGTGCCAGTACAGGTGGGAGAGACCCATGTAGCCATACAGGTTATCGCGCCAAATGGGCAAGAGAATAGAACCTATAACGTTAAGGTTATTCGTGCGAAGGATAGCAATGCACAATTGAAGGAGCTAACGGTAAGCGGAGGAGTGCTAACGAGAGATTTTGCTGGGAATGAGATGGATTACCAGATCATAGCGCCTTCCGATTCTGCGGCTCTTAGCATCGCTGTAGAAGCAGCTAGTCCGAGTGCAGTCATTCGTATAGCAAATGGCGAAGTTGACCTCGGCAGCGGAGGAACGCATGTGGTTCCATTGCGCACCGGAATTCAGCCTGTTCAATTAGAAGTAACGGCAGAGGATGGCACTGTGGCAACTTATAAGCTCGCTGTCATCAAGCAGTCAGCTTCTGCAGCAACAGSGCCATCTTTAACAGAGCTATCTCTCTCTGGATTAGACTTGCTGCCGGAATTCTCTGTGAGCAGGCTCAGCTATAAGCTGAAGTCAGAGATCGAAGACGCGAATGTGACTGTGCTTGCCAACACCTCAAGTTCTGATGCTATTTTGACCATAAATGGTAGGCCGGTTGAAAAAGGCGTGCATCAGACTGTAAGTTTAAAGGTGGGTACAAATCTAATTGTGATTGGAGTCGAGTCTGCTGACCGCAGCAGTTCAAGGCAATATTCGATTGAAATCGTTCGTAAACCAACGTATGCAACGCCGGATCGATTAGCGACTGTCGCATCTGGGGATTCAAATGCTGCAATAGCAAATGTAACCATTACTAGAACGGTTGCTAGAGATGGCAGCAAAATAGATACGGTTAATATTCCGCTTGCTAAGGCGGAGGAAATTGTTGCACAGATGAAATTGCAGAAGCAGAATGCGGCTCGCATCGTTATTACGAATTTGCTTAATAATCCGAGCGATGAGATCAAGCTGAATGTTCCGTCAAAAGCAGTTGCCGCTTTAGCCGAGAGCGGAATTAGTCTTGTCATCTCAACGCCAACAGCAGAATTGACGTTATCGCCAGAGACGATTCGTCATATCAAGGAAGCGGGTATTGACCTTTATCTCCGCTTTGTACCGATTCGCGAACAAGCGAAGCAAAATCAAATTTATGACAGGCTGCTTGGCGAAGAGAAGCTTAAGAAGCAGTTGGGCGGCAGGGATGCTGAACTGCTAGGCCAACCTACTGCAATTGAGACGAACTATAAGGATAGTGTTACTCGCATCGTACTGCCGATAGCTGGTCTTGAGATTGCAAAGGACAGTGCAGCTGCGAAGGAGCTTGAGGCTCAATTAGCGGTTTACATTGAGCACAGCGATGGAGAAAAGGTGCTCCAGCCAGGAACACTTCAATATGATGCAAAAGGAATCGTGAATGGTATGGCATTTGATGTTGCTAAATTCAGCAATTTTGCTGTCGTTCGGCTTACGAAGGACAAACTTTATGAGCCTTATGTAACGGGGTATCCGGATGGAACCTTCCGTCCAAGTAAAACGATTACTCGTGCGGAGCTTGCAGTCATACTTGCCAAAGAGCTTAAGAAAAACGCCAGCCTGCTGGAAGAAACGGCGCCTAATCCTAATGAAACAGAGCTGACAGAGTTTAGCGATGTCGTCTCCGATCACTGGGCAAAAGAAGCGATTACGCTGTTGAAAAATCATGGTATTATGAATGGTGACGAGCAAGGCAAATTTAGACCGGGCGACGGAGTCTCTCGTTCAGAAATAGCGGTTATCGCGGCTCGTTGGAACAAGCTGTCCCTAAGCGGTACTGCCAAGGCGGATTTTACAGACTTAACGGGACACTGGGCAACAAATGAAGTTGCTGCTGTTGCAGAGGCAGGGTTTATGAAGGGATATCCGGATCATACCTTCCGTCCGAATGGTTTGCTGCTTCGCGGAGAAGCGGTTCGTGTACTCAACGCAATCTTCAACCGTCCAGTGCCGCAGGAAACTGTTAGCTCTAGCTGGCCGGATGTCGCGCCAAAACACTGGGCTATGTTAGATATTGAAGCCGCTTCTAGATATGTGCAGAAGCTGCCAGATGGACAAGTTCGAGTCGTAAAAACGAAGTAAAACTAAGTCATACCGATAGCAGAAGGCTCACTGAAAAATAACAATGGAAGGAGGAGGGCATGGATCAATGCTAAAGGTAATATTAGTGGATGATGAGGAGCCGGCATTGATACATTTGGAACGATTGCTGAGGGCAGATGGCCGGGTTCAAGTTGTGGGCAAGTATACCTCTGCTATGGAGGGACTTGACCACCTTGCTCGCAGTTATGCCGATATCGCGTTTCTTGATATCGGCATGCCCGAGATGAACGGCCTTGAAGCAGCTGAACGTATACAGGAGTTGTACCCTGCAATACGAATCGTTTATGTAACCGCCTATTCAGCGTATGCTGTTGAAGCATTTGAGCTGCATGCGCTGGATTATTTATTGAAGCCGGTCGATTCTGCGAGAATTGGAAAAACGATAGATCGTATTGAGGAATATGCGAAGCTTTTGAACAATCAAGCACAAAGCTTCGAAGCTCTAGCAGAACGAAATGAGCTTTCAGTGCGATGCTTTAAACGGCTTGAGCTTGTAGGCGGGGCTGCTTTAAACGGCAAGGTGAAGTGGCGAACGAAAAAGGCGCAGGAGCTCTTTGCTTATTTCCTTCATTTGGAGGGTGCTTGGGTTACGAGAGAGCGGCTTATTGAAACGCTTTGGCGAGAGTATGAGCTGGACAAGGCGGTTACCTATCTTCATCATTCCGTTTCACGCATTAGATGGCTACTGCGTGAGTGGGGAGTTTCTTTCACAGTTGAGTTTCAAGGTGAGAGCTACCGACTCCCGTATGCTGCCATTCGTACTGATGTAGCTGAGTTTGAGGAGACAGTAGCTGAGCTCCCGTATCAGTTTCAGGATAATTGGAGTCGATATGAGCATGCGATTTCTCTTTATAAAGGCGATTATTTGGAGGATCATAATTATGCGTGGGCAGAGACCAAAAGAATAAATTTGCAGCATCGTTATTTTCGGCTGGTTAGCAGTATGGCAAGATATGAGCTGGAGGAAGGCCGTGCTCAGTCGGCTATCCAGAGACTGACGACTGCTCAGATCAGCTTCCCATACTCAGATGAAATTTGCAGATTGCTTCTTGCAGGTTATGCTCAGATAGGGGATACGGAATCGCTTAACCGCTGCTACGAAACCTATGCGCAATTATTATTGCAGGAGCTAGGAGTTATTCCTGAGAGGCAAACGACGGATTTATATCATCAATTATCCCAGTAAGACGTGAATTTAGGCAAGGAGGCAACGATGGGATGAGAAAGCAATGGTGGACGATAGTTGTATTTTTTCTTATCGTTGTAGCTTTTCCGGTAAACGAGTTTTTTTATAATCAATCCATTGAGAAGAGTGCACCTCATTCAAGCGCTGGCACGTTGGATTTGCGGGAATGGAATTTCGAATCAGAAGGACTTGTCGCGCTGAATGGTCAATGGGAATTTTATCGTGGACAGCTGCTGCTGCCAGAGCAATTCGCAGATCCAGCTATTTCTCCTTATAAGAGGCCTGAACTAACAGGCCTCTTTCCTGTGCCAGCGGAGTGGAACAGCTATATAGCGGAGGACGGCAACCCACAGGGAGCAGGATTCGGTACTTATAGGCTGAGAGTGGAGTTAAACAACACAGCAGAAACGCATTACGGAATACGAACGACAAATATCCGCATGGCTAACCGGATATTTATAAATGGACAGGAAGTGGGAGCAAGCGGAGTACCTGGAGTCTCAGATAAAGAAGATATCGCATCGAATATCCCTTATGTTGGATTTGTATCCGTAGATAGATCCTATGTTGAAATTATCGTACAAGTATCCAATTTCAACTATGCTTCGGGCGGCATCATCTATCCGATTTGGTTTGGCTATGAGGCTGATATTCGCAAGAGCCGCGACATCGCGTTGTTTGGTGAATTTATGAACATCAGCGGGTTTGCATTGTTTTCTATGTTTTTCCTTCTTTTGTTCTACATGCGCAAAAAAGAGCGCTCGTTGCTTTACTTGGCTTTATTTTGCTTAGCGCTGCTGCTCTATGTATGTACTCATGGCGAGAAGCTGATTGCACTGGCCTTGCCTCAGCTTAGCTACGATTGGATCATGAAGCTGCAGAACATATCTTCAGCATTCGGTTATTATTTTTTATTGCAATATGTGAACGTGTCAGTACCAAGAGCTGTTAACAAGTTTGTGTGGCGGGCAAGCAATATTGCATCGAGTATTGTCATTGTTGCAGCATTCATGCTGCCGACGATGCTTTATTCACAGTGGTTTTTGAAGGGAATAGGCCTTTCAGTATTTACTTTTGGAGTTGTGCTTTACACGCTTGTCAAAGGTGTTATGCGCCGATCGCGGGACGCTTATTTTTTGCTTTTGAGTGCGATAAGCATTTTAGTATTTATAATCGTCAGTGTCATGCAAGTATTTGGTCTATTGGAAAATCATTTTTTCATCTCGTTTGAGCTGCTTATCTTGGTCATTGTTCAAGTAATCATGCTAGCTCGACGTTTCTCTCACACCTTTAATGAGGTGGAAGAGCTCTCTCGCAAGCTGTTGACCTTGGACGAATTAAAGGATGAATTTATGGCGAATACGTCGCATGAGCTTCGAACGCCGCTGCATGGTATTGTAAATATCGCAGAATCCTTGCTTGAAGGTGTAGCGGGGACGCCAAACACCGATCAGGCTAGACAGCTCTCTATGATTGTATCGACGGGTAGAAGATTGAATTATCTGATTCATGATATTTTAGATTTTTCCACCTTGCGAAATGGTCAGCTTACACTGAATCGGCAAGCTGTTGATTTAGCAGCAGCAGCGCAATCTGTAGTCGAGGTCATTGGACATTTAGCTGACAAAAAAGGGGTAAGCCTGACGCAGGATTGGCCGCAGCAGATGCCGCTGCTCGATACTGATGAGGAGCGTCTGCGTCAAATTTTATTTAATTTGCTTGGCAATGCGGTGAAATTTACGCATCAGGGTGAGATTCGGATTTATGCGGAAGTCGTGGATTCATGGGTAAAAATCAGCGTTACAGATACTGGAATTGGCATCGCGGCAGATCGTTTGGATGACATTTTCAAGGCATTTAATAGTGTTTCCACTGTAGATCTACAATCGGGCTATAGCGGCACCGGCATTGGGTTGAACATTACGAAGAGACTCGTGGAACTGAATGGCGGGTATATCGAAGCAAATTCACAGCTAGGTGTAGGTTCAACGTTTTCGTTTACACTTCCTTCAGCTGCGCTGTCTGCTGCTTCTGAGGTTGCTGCTGGTAAAAGCGGCAGAGCAGCGATTCAACCGGCATTAGCGCTCAATAAAACATTTCAAGCAGCGATGAATGGGAATGAAGTAATAGAAGATACACATCCATTCACTGTGTTAGTAGTAGATGATGATCCCGTAAACCTGCAAGTATTAATAAATGTATTGTCTATGGAAAATTACACAGTCATTGCGGTTGACAGTGGCGCTGAAGCGCTGGAGGTACTATCCAGTGAGCGACGGATTGATCTCGTGATAACAGACTGGATGATGCCAGCGATGTCTGGACTAGAGCTTTGCCGTAGGATCAGGGAACGATACTCGTTGTCTGAACTGCCTGTACTTATGCTGACCGCAAGAAAACTGGCAGGTGATATTCAAACGGGCTTTAGTGCTGGAATCAATGATTTTTTAACTAAACCTGTTGACGGAATTGTACTGCGTGCTCGCGTACGAACTTTGCTTGAGCTTAGACAATCTGTTCAAGCGGCTATTCGATCGGAACTGGCTTTTCTGCAGGCACAAATTAAACCTCATTTTTTGTACAACGCACTCAATACGATTATTTCGATATGTCCTGATGATCCGGATAAGGCTACAGAATTGTTATTGAATTTAAGCCGATATTTACGCAGCAGCTTCGATTTCCAGAATCGTCAGCAGATCGTCAGCTTAGAGAAGGAGCTGGAGCTTGTTCAGTCTTATGTCAAATTAGAGCAAGCCCGGTTCGGCAAACGATTGAATGTTGTATATGAGGTGGATAAACAGCTGCGAGGATTTATTCCGCCGCTCAGCATTCAGCCGATTGTAGAAAATGCAGTTAGGCATGGTGTCATGCAAAAGGCTGCTGGGGGCAAGATCGTATTACGTATTCAAGAGGCAGAGGAGAAGTTAATTATTTCGGTTTCGGACAATGGGGTCGGCATCAAGCAAAGTGATCTCAGCTCGCTATTGCTAGGGCAAAGGCAGTTGTCAGGCGTTGGCTTAACCAATATTCACCGCAGACTGCTCTCTTTGTACGGAAATGGTCTTGGTATTTCAAGCGAAGCGGGAGCAGGGACGACGGTGACCTTTGAGGTGCCGCAGATACAAATAGATATGAGCAAGACTTCGTAAAGATGATTGAATCGATGAAGAGAGAAGCGCTTAGGTGAGTTAGAGTTTGAACCTAAGTGCTTTTTTTTTCTTGAAAAAAACTGCTTGGAGAAAACATCAGTTTATTGTTGATTCTGTCTGAAATAAAACGTCATTTTATGTCGAAAAAAAGAGGATTTTATTCTATATTGTCGAATATCAAATTAGTTATAACACTGACATTTTTTGGTGAAAGGAAGGTTGGGAGGAAATTTCAACTGGATAGCATTTCATAGAAACGAATCGGAAGTTCAGTTCCTTTACTAGAAAGGAGAATGCTAGACATTTTTTTAGTTGAGTAGCAGCTGTATCAAAAGACACATCTTGTAAAATTCTAATTTGGAGTTGAATTTATGTATAAGCGTATTCGTTTTTTTCGCGCTCCCTTACTCGTTATTCTTAGTTTTCTCGTCGTATTTTCTCAAATCGTATGGTTCTCATCAACAACATATGGAGCCGGCTCGAGCTGGAATACATTAAATAATCCTATCAATAATACGAGCAACCAGTTTTTGGGGATGGGCTATGGTAACGGCGTTTATGTTGCAGTAGGAAGTAACGGTCTGATTGCTACATCTTCGGATGCTGCAAAGTGGACAACAAGAAGTACGAATAGTACTCAAAACTTAAATGAAGTGGATTATGGAAACAACGTCTATGTTGCAGCTGGTGCAGGAGGTACGATTTTATATTCTACTGATGCTGTTACATGGAATGCAGCAACATCCAACACGTCGAATCAGTTATTTTCTGTGAAATTTTTAAATGGATCATTTTGGGCAGTTGGAGCATCCGGCATTATTTTGAAATCAAGTGATGGACAGTCGTGGACATCCATTGCATCTGGAATTTCCAACGATTTGTACAACATCTCCTATGGAAACAGTAAGTATGTCTTAGGCGATGCAAACGGAAAAATTTATTATTCGGCCACTGGAAATCCATCAACATGGGGCGGAGGACAGCAGCTTAACAGTACATATTATAGTTCAATAAACTTTATAGGATTTTTAAATAATCATTTTTACGCTTTTGATTCCAGTCCAATACTTGCAAGCTACAGATCTTCAGATGCCCTTACCTGGACAAGTACTCCTTTAGCTTGGCAGGCTTTTGCAGGTGCATATGGCAATGGCGTGTATGTTTTGTATAGCAATGCTAATACAGCCTTCACTTCTACGGATGGGGTGAGCTGGACTGAACGGACAACAAACTATGGAAACACGATGCAGGCTATTACATTTGGCAATGGAAAATTTGTTGCTGCAGGCAATAGCGGCTCTATCATGTATTCGCTTGATGGTATTGAATGGACAACGGTAACACCAAACATCACAGATACGGTCTATAACAATGGTCTTTATGTTGCTGTAGGCTATAACAATTCGGCTACGATTGGCGGCACCATTTTTACTTCCACTGATCGAGTGAATTGGACAAGCCGGATAACGCCAACTGCAAATGGATTTTCAAGTATTGCATACGGCAACGGCACTTATGTAGCAGTTGGTTCGGGCGGTACGATCTATGCATCAAGTAATGCAACCAATTGGAATTTGGCAGCCTCTAATACGGCAAGCAACTTACAAGGCGTCCAATTTGTAAATAATCGGTTTATTGCTGTAGGAAACAGCGGAACGATTTTAACATCTAGCGACGGAACGTCGTGGACACCAGCTGCAATTACTGCAGGTCCGGCCATCACGACTGTTCTTTACTCTGTTGCTTATGGGAATGGAACATATGTTGCTGTAGGTCAAGGGTCCAGAATGGCATATTCATCAGACGGATTGAATTGGACTGCTTCCTCTTTAACAGGTTCATCCTTCATTTTCAGAAACGTTGTTTATGCAAATAATCTATTTGTTGCTGTAGGAGCCAGTGGTAAAATATTTACCTCGTCAGATGGCACCAGCTCGAACTGGACTAGTCAAGATAGTACAGCTACTGGTCTCTTAACAGGGATTGCATACGGAGCGGGACAGTTTATGGTTTCAGGTATTGGAGGGAAAATTGTATCTTCTCCGGATGGAGCAAGCTGGACTTCAGAAGCAACTAATGTAGCAGCTTTTCTTACAAATGTGGTTTATGACGGCAGTCGGTTTCTTTCACTTGGATATAATTTTACGACTATAGAGGCTGCTGCCGTAGTTTCTTCACCGCCTTTGATTATTGGAAATCCTAGCAATGCATCGATTAATGAAGGCGGGAACGCTAGCTTCACGGTTGCTGCGTCTAATGCGAGTTCGTATCAATGGCAGGTAAATACGGGTGCTGGATTTTCAAATATTGTTAATAGTTCAACGTATAGTGGAGCAACTACGTCAACGTTAACTATAACGGGTGCGACAGTGGGAATGAATGGATACCAGTATCGAGTCATCGCTACGGGCAGCATAGCGCCTTCGGCAACCTCAAATAGTGCAACGTTAACGGTAAAAGCACCATCGATTGCTTCGACTATTATGTTTAAATCGAATGCTGGTATTGCTGGCAACGCAACCGTTGTGTCAGATGGGCAGGGCGGATCAGATGATATACCGGGCTTTTCGCTAGATTTTTCGGCCAAGTCTGCTGTAAACCCAAATAAAGATTTAGTTCTAACTTATGAAATTCCTTATCCGGATACAATTGGTGCAAGTGGACTATCTGCTGGTTATGCAGATAATGAATCCCAAAGTATATGGACGATTAAAAGTCGCAATTCATCTCAAAACTTCTCTTTAGAATCGATTACGTTGATCGATTCGGGTACTAAAGATGTCAAGATTGGTGCTTTTAATGATGGTGTTCAGGTTGGAGAATGGGTCGATCTAACAATTAGTGTTGATCCATGGAAGTTTACGTTCGATCACTCAAATGGATTAAACTTTTCATTTGACAATATTGATGAAATTCGAATAATTCCTCAAGATTCAGAAATGTGGACTTCAATTAATGACGTTCAAATTGGTGATCCTGTGACAAGGCCAGCTCCGTCGATTACAAGCAATCCAAGCAATGCAACGATCAATGAGGGTGACAACGCTACCTTCACGGTTGCTGCATCTAATGCGAGTTCGTATCAATGGCAGGTGAACATGGGTGCGGGATTTACAAATATTAGTGATAATACCGATTACACTGGAGCAACAACAGTAACTTTAGTTATAAAAAGTGCAACAGCGGGAATGAGCGGATACCACTATCGCGTAGTCGCTTCGGGTAGTACTACGCCTGCGGCAACCTCAAATAGTGCAACGTTGACAGTAATTCCTATGAATGTACCTTTGGCAGACTTTGCAAATACGAGCAAGACCGGAACATCGGCGACATTTACATGGAGCGCAGCAACGGGCGCAACCAGCTTGAAGATTGAGCAATCGCCAACTGGCGCAAACACATGGACAACAGCGACAACAGGCGTGATTGCGACTAATGCAACAACAGCAACGGTAACAGGCTTGTCGGCAGCGACAGGTTATGACTTCCGCCTAGTTGTAACAGGCGGAGCAAATGCTGGCAACTCGAATGTGGTGAATGTGACTACTAATTCAGTTGCGTTGATAGACTTTGCTAGTACGAGCAAGACCGGAACATCGGCGACATTTACATGGAGCGCAGCAACGGGTGCAACCGGCTTGAAAATTGAGCAATCCCCGGCAGGAGCAAATACATGGTCAACAGCGGCAACAGGCGCGCTTGCGACCAATGCAACAACAGCGACAGTAACAGGCTTGTCGGCAGCGACAGGTTATGACTTCCGTCTAGTAGTTACAGGCGGAGCAAATGCTGGCGACTCGAATGTGGTAACGGTGACGACAAACCCGATTGCACTTACAAACTTCGCGAGTGCGAGCAAAACAGGAACAAGCGCAACGTTCACATGGAGCGCAGCAACGGGCGCAACAAACATTAAAGTGGAGCAATCTCCAATAGGTACAAACACATGGACAACAGCGGCAACAGGTGCGCTTGCGACCAATGAAACAACAGCGACAGTAATAGGTTTGTCCGCTGCAACGGGATATGACTTCCGCCTTGTTGTAACTGGCGGAGCAAATGCTGGCAGCTCGAACGTAGTAACGGTGACGACAAACCCGATTGCACTAACAGACTTCGCGAGTGCAAGCAAAACGGGAACGAGCGCTACGTTCACATGGAGCGCAGCAACGGGCGCAACAAATATTAAAGTTGAGCAATCACCAACAGGTGCAAATACGTGGACAACAGCGACAACAGGCGCGCTTGTGACCAATGCAACAACAGCAACAGTAACAGGCTTGTCCGCCGCAACGGCATATGACTTCCGTCTAGTAGTTACAGGCGGAGCAAATGCTGGCGACTCGAACGTAGTAGCGGTAACGACAAATCCGATTGCACTAACAGACTTCACGAGTGCAAGCAAAACGGGAACGAGCGCAACGTTCACTTGGAGTGCAGCAACAGGTGCAACAAACATTAAAGTGGAGCAATCGCCGGCAGGAGCAAACACATGGACAACAGCGACAACAGGCGTGATTGCGACCAATGCAACAACAGCAACGGTAACAGCTTTGTCCGCCGCAACGACATATGACTTCCGCCTAGTTGTAACAGGCGGGACGAATGCAGGCGACTCGAACGTAGTAACGGTAACGACAAATCCGATCGCACTAGCAGACTTTGCGAGTGCGAGTAAGACAGGAACAAGCGCAACGTTCACATGGAGCTCAGCCACGGGCGCAACAAACATTAAAGTGGAGCAATCGCCAACAGGTGCAAACACATGGACAACAGCGACAACAGGCGCGCTTGCGACCAATGCAACAACAGCAACAGTAACAGGCTTGTCTGCAGCGACAGGATATGACTTCCGTCTAGTAGTTACAGGCGGAGCAAATGCAGGCGACTCTAACGTAGTAACGGTGACGACAAACCCGATCGCACTAACAGACTTCGCGAGTACAAGCAAAACAGGAACAAGCGCAACCTTCACATGGAGCGCAGCAGCAGGAGCAACAAACATCAAAGTGGAGCAATCACCAACAGGTGCAAATACGTGGACAACAGCGACAACTAGAGCACTTGCGACCAATGCAACAACAGCAACGGTAACAGGTTTGTCCGCTGCAACGGGATATGACTTCCGTCTAGTAGTTACAGGCGGAGCAAATGCAGGCGACTCAAACGTAGTAACGGTGACGACAAACCCGATCGCACTAACAGACTTCGCGAGTGCAAGCAAAACGGGAACAAGCGCAATGTTCACATGGAGCGCAGCAACGGGAGCAACAAATATTAAAGTTGAGCAATCACCAACAGGTGCAAATACGTGGACAACAGCGACAACTGGAGTACTTGCGACCAATGCAACAACAGCTACAGTAACAGGCTTGTCCGCTGCAACGGGATATGACTTCCGCCTAGTTGTTACAGGCGGAGCAAATGCAGGCGACTCAAACGTAGTAACGGTGACGACAAACACGATTGCACTAACAGATTTCGCGAGTGCAAGCAAAACGGGTACAAGCGCAACCTTCACATGGAGCGCAGCAACGAATGCAACAAACATAAAAGTGGAACAATCTCCTATTGGCGCAAACACGTGGACAACAGCGATAACAGGTGCTCTTTCCACAAATGCAACAACAGCGACAGTAACAGGCTTGTCCGCCGCAACAGGTTATGACTTCCGTCTAGTAGTTACAGGCGGAGCAAATGCTGGCGACTCGAATGTAGTAACGGTGACGACAAACCCGATCGCATTAACAGACTTCGTGAGTGCAAGCAAAACAGGAACAAGCGCAACCTTCACATGGAGCGCAGCAACGGGCGCAACAAACATAAAAGTGGAACAATCACCAACAGGTGCAAACACATGGACAACAGCGACAACTGGAGCACTTGCGACCAATGCAACAACAGCAACGGTAACAGGTTTGTCCGCTGCAACGGGATATGACTTCCGTCTAGTAGTTACAGGCGGAGCAAATGCAGGCGACTCGAACGTAGTAACGGTGACGACAAACCCGATCGCATTAACAGACTTCGCGAGTGCAAGCAAAACAGGAACAAGCGCAACCTTCACATGGAGCGCAGCAACGGGTGCAACCGGTTTGAAAATTGAACAATCGCCAACAGGTACAAACACATGGACAACAGCGACAACAGGTGCTCTTTCCACAAATGCAACAACAGCGACAGTAACAGGCTTGTCCGCCGCAACAGGTTATGACTTCCGTCTAGTAGTTACAGGCGGAGCAAATGCTGGCGACTCGAACGTAGTAACGGTGACGACAAACCCGATCGCACTAACAGACTTCGCGAGTGCAAGCAAAACGGGAACAAGCGCAACGTTCACATGGAGCGCAGCAACAGGCGCAACAAATATTAAAGTTGAGCAATCACCAACAGGTGCAAATACGTGGACAACAGCGACAACTGGAGCGCTTGCCACGAATGCAACAACAGCGACAGTAATAGGTTTGTCCGCCGCAACGGGATATGACTTCCGATTAGTTGTAACAGGCGGAGCGAATGCAGGAAACTCGAATGTCTTGACGGTAACAACTTATTCGATTGAACCTTCACAGCCAAACCCGCCAAAAACGGACGAAACCGATGTTGAAGTGCTGGTGAACGGTAAAATTGAATATGCAGGTAAAGCGACTACAGCAATTGTGAATAACCAAAAGGTCACAACCATTATCGTGGATCCGAATAAGCTTAAGAACAGATTGGAGTCTGAGGGTCAGCGTGCTGTCATTACGATTCCGCTAAAAGGCAGCTCAGATGTTTATGCTTCACAGATAAATGGGCAGATCATTTCTGATTTGGAACTAAAGCAAGCTGTCTTAGTCCTTCAACATGATCAATTTACGTATACGATACCTGCATCACAGATCAGTATCGATGCACTCACTAAGCTTTTTGGAAAAAAATTAAATCTTCAAGACCTCAAGCTCGAGATAGAGATTGCCAAGCCAATAGCAGATACCATAAAAATGGTGGAAAGTGCAGCAGTTAAAGGCCAGTTTGAGATGGTTGTTCCACCGCTTAATTTTACAGTGCGAGCTTCGTATGATGGAAAAACGATTGAAGTTTCTAAATTCGATGCGTATGTAGAAAGAATGATAGCTATCCCAGCTGGTGTTGATCCTAACCGAATAACGACAGGGATTGTGGTTGAACCAGATGGATCTGTTCGTCATGTTCCAACTAGACTTGTCGTTAAGAACGAAAAGTATTATGCCGTAGTGAACAGCTTAACGAACAGCACGTATACCATTGTCTGGCATCCACTTGCATTTAAGGATGTAGAGCGGCATTGGGCAAAAGAAGCTGTGAATGATATGGGTTCACGAATGGTAATAACGGGTGTTGGCAATGAAATGTTTAATCCGAGTAAATCGATTACTCGTGCGGAGTTTGCTGCTATTATCGTTCGGGGATTAGGTTTGAAATTGGAGGCAAGCTCATCGTCATTCTCGGATGTGAACAAAAATGAATGGTATAGCAGCTATATTCAAACCGCATTTGCAAATGGTCTTATTAACGGATATGAAGATGGATCCTTCCGTCCTATGGACAAAATAACGAGAGAGCAAGCCATGGCGATCATTGCAAAAGCAATGAAAATCACCGGCTTGAAACCGAGTCTTGCAGCGAGTGAAGCTGGAGAATTGCTGCTTCCTTATAAAGATGCGAATGCCGCATCCGAGTGGGCGAAGAGCAGCATCCTCGATTGCTTGCAAGTGGAGATCTTCTCAGGCAGAAGCAGTACTGTGCTTGCTCCTAAAGATGAAATCACGAGAGCAGAAGTGGCTGTGATCATCCAAAGACTTCTCAAAAAATCTAATTTGATTTAAAAGACTAAATACTAAAGGGTTATCTTACAAAGGTGAATACACCAATGTGAGATAACCCTTTTTTCTGTTTGAGCAATAGGATTTAAGTGAGCCTGTATGCTCGATCATCGCAATTAAATTATTTTCATATAGCTAAATCCATAAACAGAGCCGAGCGCCATTACAATGGTCCATACGGCAAGGCTGACTGCCATCCATTGAATGACGCGTTTTCGCGAGGAGCCTAATGACAAAGCTAATAAAGCCGCGATGTCGGTACCCACAATAAGGGGAGCCAGCAGGGCAAGTCCGGGAAGACCGTAACGCTCCCAAATTCGCCTTGCGCGAGTCTCCTTTTTTGATGTTGTGGTAATGCCCTTCTTCAATTTCCGATTCGTATTCCACTTCGAAAATTGTTTGAAAAACAGGCCCAGGAGCAGTACCAAAAGAAAGTTGCCTGCAAAGCCGATAATGGCTACTGCTACTGGCGACAATCCTGCTACGATGCCAAGAGGTACGACTAGAAATACATCCAACCACGGCGCTGCTGCGAGTAAAAATAAAACAATATATGGCCATATCCCATCCGTTTGCTGAATCCATTCAATCATAATGTTCCTCCAGTTATTATTTATCTAATTAGCTGAGGAAATGGTTTCGCCTTGAGTCGGCTTCATCGCATTTTCCCACTTCACATTGATGGATCGGGCAGTGAATAGTTCGGGTCCGTCTGATAGCTGAAAATGCAAATGGGGCTCACTGCTGTTGCCTGAATTGCCGGTCAGACCGATGACGTCGCCTTTTTTGACCTTGTCTCCTGGCTTAACTGTTGCAGAGCCTTTCTTGAGATGCGCCAGATGGCTGTATTCTCCACCGTGATCAATGACGACATTATTCCCAGCAGGTTCATTCGGATTCATTACCCCAACAGGCGCATTATCTAAAATATCATTCACTACCGATATGATTATACCATCCGCTGGAGCAATGATTTCTTTCCCGAAGGCATAATAGCTTTCATTTTTGAGCGGGTCACCTTTATAGGAAAAATGATCCTTTGTTTGGATAAAATCGTACGCGTATCGCTGAATCTCTAGTTCATAATGATAATTCACCAGAACATTCTCGCCGCCCCAAAATACAAACCAGTCGCCTTCAAAAGGTAAAGCATATTTATTTTTGCTCAGCTTCGAATCGGTTTCAGGTGAGGAGGTTAGTTCCTGAACTTGAATTGATGTAATGACTCCGTCTGAATCAAACATTCCGAGAAGCCCCTTATTCCCCTCCTCACTCACCCATATGCGCCGGTCGTAACCATTAAGCTGTATAGTAGAGGATTTTTCGAAGCTATGGATCCCATTCGTAAACTCCTCTCCCGTCTTTTCAAAATCTGCTTCGCTTACCGCATCTTTTAAAGGCTGATTAAAACGGGCATAAATTTCCTTATACTTGCCGTCCAGCAGCGCCTTTGGCAAGTCGTCTGGCATAAGTAATTGGTTCGTCGTCTCCGTGGGGCTCATTGTTTGTACAGCTCCTGGCTTGGTGGTCACTGCTGAGTTTTCTCCGCTGCAAGCGGCTAGAAGTAAAGCTAGTGAACCAGCAGCTAATGCCGTTTTTGCAGTCATTGCTGTACCATATATATAATTCGTTGCTCCTTTTTTCATTTTCATCGCCTCCCGATAATAACATTGTAGCAGCAGAGTCTTAGCTCTTATGAAACCCATCATTAACGCACTCTTAACTTTAAGAAGAGTGAATGGAAACGAATTAAGCTTCCCTTAAGATTAGAATGATTTAAAGTGAAAAAAATCATGCTATGATGATATAAACATCAGTTGGCGGAAGGAGCTGGCACGAATGAACCATGCATCGATTTTGCTCGTTGATGATGAGCAAGCGCTACTGGAGCTTTTGCAGACGGTATTGCGCAAGGAAGGTTACATGAATATTGATACCGTGCAATCGGGTGAAGAAGCCATTGAAGCTTGTGAAGCTAAAAAATACGATTTAATTGTACTGGATGTGATGCTGCCAGGGCGCAGCGGAATTGAAATATGTCCTTTTATCCGTCAAACGACGAACGCGCCAATTTTATTTCTAACCGCGAGAACATCGGATTTTGACAAGCTGACAGGGTTTGCAATAGGCGGAGATGACTACATTACCAAACCATTTAATCCGCTGGAAGTGGTAGCCCGCATAAGGGCGCAGCTGCGGCGGTACTTTAGTTCGTCAACGGAAACGGATGCCTTAAAAAATACCTCAGAAGATTCTCACAATCGAAAATCCAACGTTTTTGATTACGGCCGATTTAAATTAGATGAGACAGCAGGTGAGCTGATTATTGAAGGACAGGCTGTTTCATGTCCTGCGCTTGTGTTTCAACTGCTGCTTTTTCTTTGCAAAAACCCTAATCGAATATTCAGTAAAAGCGAGCTGTATGAGAAGGTTTGGGGTGAAGAAGCCTTCAGTGATGACAATACGGTCATGGTTCATATTCATCGGATAAGAGAAAGAATTGAAGCTGATCCGTCTAACCCAAAATTTATCGTTAACGTCAGAGGTATGGGCTACAAACTAGTTAAAGCGGATCAGCGGGAGCTTACTATGCCATGAATATTAAGCGACAACTAACACTGAAGTTCGTTCTTCAACTCGCAATAGCAGGAATGATCGTTCTTCTCATAGCTGCGCTGACTTTTTATTGGATGCTGCAGCGGTTTAGCGAGATTAACATAACACGTGATTTTGCCAGTGTAGGGTTAGAGCAGATGGTAGAATCCTCTAAGCTTGGCAAGAGTGGCATTACGTTTGCACCAAGCTTGCTGAGGCAGGTGAAGAAAAACAATGGTTGGCTGCAAAGCTTAGATGAGAATGGAAAAGTTGCTAGTGCTTATAATACGCCCAAAGATGTTCCCAACCAATACGGACCAGGTGAATTAGTTGAACACTGGATGGGGAAGAGCGCATTTCCTTACCAGATTGCGTTATGGATACAGCAGAAGGATGGGAAGAAATTTACAATGGTCTATGGGGCTCCAAAAGTAATAGAGCCTATATTGGAACAATTAAGTGAAGGGGAATTCATTGATTCTGAAAAGAAATTAGTCCTTCCAGATGCCTTATCAGGAAAAATAAGATCGGCTCATGCTTTTGTTCAACTGATCGATTCGGCAGGCGTGGAACTGGTCTCCTATAACAAACCCGATGCGGTACCTTCGTTATACTCCGTTCCGGAACTTGCGCTTCGCACATTGTATGGTGAAAGATACGGTTACCGGATAGCAACCTCGCATGATGCGGAAACAGGAAACACCTGGCTTGTCGGAGAGCCGAATACTGTAGCGGGAGATTCGGGCAAAAAGAAATGGATACCGGAGGAAGCACAGGTAGTCATTATCGGGTCCATTTTCTTGTTTATCTCCTTACTGGTCTTGTTCGTACTCCTCTCACTATGGCAGGCCCATCGCTTTGGCGCACCGATGCTGCACATGCTTGTGTGGCTCGATTCAATAGGGAAAACGGTGTATGAAGAACCTGTTGATCGTAGAGGTCTCCATCGAAGCCGAACGTCAGCAGGGAAATGGCGGCGAAGGTATCGTGTTTTTGCTGATGTGATGGTTTCTATTGAAAAGTTATCCAATGCCTTGAAGAGAGAGCAAGCGATGCGGGAGCAAACGGAAAGCCTGAGAGAAGAATGGATTGCTGGCGTTACTCATGATTTGAAGACGCCGTTATCCTCAATAACTGGTTATGCCCATTTATTAGCGGAGCCGGCATATGATTGGTCTCAGGAGGAGGTGCGTAAATTTTCTGCGACGATGCTGGAAAAATCGGCTCATATGGATATGTTGATCAGCGATCTTGCTATGACGTACCGATTGAGGTCGGGAATTCTTCCTCCTGAGACGATGAAGGTTGAACTGAACGCCTGGCTTTATGAAGCGCTTGAACAGGCTGCCGCTGATCCTGCTTATGGAAAACAGCGCATTGTATTTCATGCTGCGCAAGATGATGTTTGGTTCCAATTGTATACACCTTGGCTGGAGAGGGTAGTTAATAATTTAACTGCTAATTCGCTGCTTCATAACCCGCCTGATACCGTTTTGACGGTATCGCTTCTGGCGGATGAAGAAGGTGGCGGAATAACGATAAAATTCACTGATGATGGCGATGGTATGGATGAAGTTACATTGAATCGGCTTTTTGAGCGTTATTATCGCGGCACGGATACCGCATCCACCACCAACGGTTCTGGACTTGGCATGGCTATATCGAAGGGACTGATTGAAGCTATGGGTGGCAGGATTACGGTTAAAACAACACCGGGTGAAGGGACGACGATTTTGTTAATATGGGGCTGACAACGTCGACTTTCATCGAACAAACAACAGTTAAAGAATCGCTGCAAAATTAGTAAATAAATGAAAAAAAAGCTAGATCATGATATATTGATGATCTAGCGTTTTTTTTAATCTTCAAAAGAATGAAAAATGTAAAGATAACATATTCTTGTCAATCGAAATTATTTGCCAGGGAGGGGTAAGAATGCAGCAACAGGAAAAAGAAATACAGGAGCTTAAAGAACGATTAGTTAACGTCGAGGAAAAACTTCAACGTAAATCGAATTCTTCTAACGCTCTAAAGTTTGTACTGTGGTTCATCCTTATATTCGTCGTTCTACTGATCGCAATTGGCGTATTTCAATTTATTAGCGCTTCTTCATCCTAATTTAAAATAATATTCTAACGAATAAAGCGGCGGTCAATGACGTTACTATACGTCTTGCCCGCCGCTTTTAGTTGTATTTAGGCTTTTTTAGTTTGAAGCCGTTTAAGTTCTTCATCCACTCGAGCTTTGCGCTGCTCGAGCTGCTGATCGGAACCATATGCGCCAGCATGTAAGCTGTTGTATGAACCTTTTGTAAGCTCACGTTGTGCTTCTAATTCCATCACCTTTTGTTCAATCCGATCGAACCCTTGTGAAGCGGAGCTTCCATGAAGGGAGTTGGAATAGCCAGTAGAAGTTGCAGTTGTCTGCTGCACGCGGGTAATGAGCTCAGCGCGTTTTCCTTGCAGCCGTGTTTTCTCTTCTTTTAATGCCTCAATGCGATAACCGAGGTCAAGTACCGCTTGCTTTGCTAGCTGCTGCAGTCTAGCCGTTTCTTCAGCTTGTTCTAGATACAGCAGCTTCGCTTCAAGCGCCGTACGTGCTTCTGCTTCACGTTCCTCAACTGCCGCTTGCTCTGCTTTACCCTCGTAATAGCTCACTTGTCCGCTGAATTCACTTAGTTTAGATTGCAGCATACGATCCTGTGCTTGCTGCTGCGCCAGCGTATGTTCAGTTTTGGCAATTTCCTCATCCAAATCTCTCAAATAATGATTAAGCATCATGACCGGATTTTCCATCTTGTCCAACATTTCATTTGCTGCTGCCTTTGTCATACTAACTACTCGTTGTAAAATTCCCATTGATAATCTCTCCTTAAAAGTTTGTATTTGGTTTTATTTTCATTTGCATTCGTTTATTTGATTTAGTAGTGATCGGCAAATCGAAAGTCGTTGTTAATTGCTTTTGGGATAAAGAGGGTAGCTATAAAATATGCGAGTATAACCGTTCCGAAGCTGAAGAACGCCGCAATGACAACTAACAATCTAACAATAGTGGAATCAATGCCGAGCCATTGTCCGATGCCTCCGCATAGACCTGTCAGCTTGCTGTCTGTCGTTGATCGAAATAATTTTTTCATATACAGTCATCCTTTCGTGTAGCTCATCTATGTCCTTATTGTAGCCTCTTGAAGATTCTTTCGTAACGGTCCTCGGGCCATTTCGGTGCTAGGCTTTAGGCGGGGACTGTCTGCGACGGGCGACGGGGCTGCCGCTATTCTTATAGCAGTTATAGGCTGTGCTTTATTAGAAATTGCAATTGGGATTGGCGGTGGTCTTAGTTGAAATTGTAACTCCTTGAAAAAAGCTACCCGAAAATCATTAGAACTTTGGGCAGACTTATCGGGATGATCACGTTGTAGAACCAGAGAATTAGGGTTGTGGGTTATATGATCATTGCGTAGCTAGGCTATAGAAGCGTTGCTTCTTTGAAGGAGCGGCTTAGAAATTCTATTTCTGCTGGCAAACCTTCTACTGTGTAATCAGTCGGAACCGTAATTGCTGGCTGGGAATCTTGAATAAGGACTTAGTCGGTTATTGTTTACCACTTTCCCGCCTACTCGAGCGAGAGAGGCTGCTAAATTCCTTTACTCTATTCAACCAATCTACTATTATAAATTTAGATTTGAGAGATAATAATTAGTATAAATGGGAGTTGGGACCAACATGAACAGATGGTTTTATTATAAAATCGGAACTTGCTTGCTAATCGTTTTTACACTGCTCCTTCCAAGCATAGGCGCTTCGTCCTCTGTCCAAGCGAATGAGGCTAAACCTGCTGCTTCCTATTTAGCAGAGCGATGGAGCGAAAGCATCAAGGGAGGCGTAGCTGCGAATCCGGTCATCGGTGAGGACGGTACGGTGTACATCCTATCTCAGCAAGGGAAGGTTTATGCCTTTAGTCCTGCTGGCAAGCAACTGTGGACTGCTGATGTTAGTCCTATGGATGTGACTTCTTCAGAAAGAGAAGGTCAGCTCGAAATAGGAGCAGACGGGACCCTTTATGTCGGCTCAAGAGGGAATTTATATGCATTCAATAAAGATGGTGTGAAAAAATGGGAGTATGAAACAACCTATTCAAGCTTTCAAAAGGTTGTCGTTCAACGTAACGGCTTAATCTATATTCAAGTGAGATCAAGGGACCTGCTGCTTGCCATGCGTATGGATGGTACGAAAGCATTGGAACGGACCAATATAACAAGTTTGGTAAAGTACGCAGACACTTTAGAGGATAAGGTTTTTATTACATCTTATAAAATAGATACCAAATTTGTTGAGGGCAAGCTAAGCTCCGAATGGATATCTTATGCTGAGGAATTAAATGCTAGCGGCTCATCGCGCTGGAAAGTCAATATGTATGGATCATCTTATAATACCCCAATGACGGACAAGCAAGGCAATTTAATCGTATATTTAGAGGCTTCGAAAAAAGGAGATCAATCGGGTAGTTCACAGCTTAGTCAGGACAGAAGTCCAGGTGAGATTAAAGTGATCAGCGAGGGAGCTGTGAAAAAAAGTTACTCGCTAAGCGCAAGGTCATACGCTCCTGTTGTTTTTGATGATCAACAAAACGCTTATATTGTTACGAGAGATGCTGTCATTACTAAATTTGATACGCAAGGAAAATTGATATGGAAGCTGCAAATCGACCAAGATACTAATGTATTGGAAAACGGAACGGCAATGCAGCTGGATAAGGATGGTTCCCTTCTTTTCTACAGCTCATTGATTGGTTATGACAAGACGAAGGTTGAGAAAACCGAGCAAAGTGAATATTTTAAAAATCGCTTGCTTCGGATAAATCAAAGAGGGGAATTGCAATCCTCTATAAAGAGCGGCCTTTATGCTAGTTCGGTTGTTTGGTTAGACAATGGAATGAATGTAATAAATGGATATAACAAAGTTGTTTTGTCGGATTTGAAATCAACGAAGCTAACAGAGTACAACACAAATTCCCCCATTTATTTAACGTATAGGGATACCAATACGATCTATGTTGGAACAGAGAGCGGCCGGGTAATCGCGTTTGAAATTAAACAAGCCTCAAACAAGGACGATGCGGTTTCCATCACGTTTGGGAACCTCTTTCCGTACATTGAATCAAAAAGTACATACTCGCTATTTGTAACTGTGAAGTGGGCAGATGGCAAGGAGCAAACCAATCCGCAAGGCATCGTTTATCGCAGCAGCAATGAAAAAATTGCTTATTTTGATAAACAGGGCCTTCATACGGTCGGAGCTGGTGAAGTCGAGGTGAGCGCTGAATATTTGCATTTAAAGACGACAATGAAAATTAAGGTAAACGAGCGAGCTTATATGAATGAGCCTGGGGTTACCTATAGCGCTCAGCTTGTGAAAAATTGGGGGGTGTCACTGCCTACACTGAATAGCAGTATTAATGAGGTATACCAGGCTCCCCTCATCTCGGATGATGGTACGGTTTATGCACTTAGCAGTCAAGGGAAGGTAGCAGCTGTCAGCTTGGAAGGAAAGCTACAGTGGCAATACGATTTGAAGGAGCAGGTATGGGCGAGGCCTGCAATTGGACCGGATGGACGGCTATTTATAGGAACGAATAGCGGTTTGCTTACAGCATTTGATCCAAGCAGCGGCAAGCAGGTTCTTCATAATATGGTGGCAGCTAATCAGCGCAATACTATGATTGGCTGGGATCGTTCCGGTAATAGATATACAGGATTCACAAATAATAGTATTGTAAGGGATGGCAACAAACGCAGCGTCACCAGTCATCTTGAAGCATCAAATGTATCGGATAGTCGGCTGTGGCTGATATCGTTGAGTGGAGAAATCACACATTTTGAGCCAACTTTAAACGATATAGGAGACACGTTATATATTATTACTACGGCAGAAGAAGCGGTTGGTGAGAGTTCGGCTATTCCTTCAGGTATTGTACAAATTCGTAGACATGGCACACTTTACGCTATTAATGCTTCATCTGGCAGCATTCGTTGGAAGTATGAGCTCGGTGTGTCAGATAATACATTTTATAAACCGTTGCTTCTTCAGGATGGGACCATTGTTACGGGCAGCTCACAAGGTACTGTAGAAGCAATAGATAAAGAAGGCAAATCGAAATGGAAGAAAAATTTGAAAGTATATGCCTATACAGGACCATTTTTAAGCGAAAATAAGCTCGTTATATTTAAACCTGGCGAGAATATTGGCGTGACCGAGGGAGAAKAGCTTATCCGTTTTATTAATGTGAAAAATTATCCCGAATCCACCAATAGCATCAATCAGCAGCAGAATGAATGGCTTCTTACTTTATCTGATAATACTTACGCTAGTAGAGGACGTCATTCTCTTGCATCGTATAATTTAGCAGGCAAGTTGAAGTGGGAGCTCCCTATCGCTGGAGAGAAGACGGCAGTAAGTAGAATTAGCAACAACTTTCAAGTCGCGGTTATCGATTCAGCAGCTGAATTAACCTTCTCTGATATTAAGGTTAAACATACTTCTGGACTTTTATTTTCTGATTTGAAGCTGCACTGGGCAAAAGGAGCTGTTGAGGAACTTGCAGCAGCTGGCGTTGTTGACGGTTTTCCAGATGGAACATACCGTCCTGCAGCTCAGGTAACGAGGGAGCAGTTTCTAGCTATGCTTGCGAAGAAATTGAAAGTTTCTGTTAAAGCAGAAAACCTGTCATTTCTTGACGTCCCGAGCACGCGCTGGTCTAGGCCTTTTATTGAATCGGCTGTAACACGAGGCTGGATTGATGCTTCAAAATATGGAAATCGCTTCAAGCCTGAACAGCCGATTACAAGAGAAGAGGTAGCGGTATGGACAGCAAAAGCTCTAAAGTTGATCGAAAAAACGGATGGCTTAGCTAAGATTTCTGACAAATCATCCATACAAGCATCAAACCTTGGGCTGGTGGGCGCAATAATAGATTCCGGTATTATTACTGGCTATAAGGACGGGAGCTTCAAGCCGCTCGCGACATTGACTCGTGCAGAGGCAGCTGCTTTATTGGCACGAATGTAACAAGTTAGAGAGAGAGTGTGAAAAAAGGAAACAGCTTAAGATGTAGCATTAGCGTCATAGGCTGATGTCTTTTAAAAGTTGAATAAGATAGTTGTGACGTAGAACGTCATAGTATGACATATTATAAAAAGATGAATAAAATAGTTTTGACGTAGAACGTCATAGTATGACATCTTATAAAAAGTTAAATAAAAAAAGTGTGACGTAGAACGTCATAGGCTGACGTATTTGAAAAGTTGAATAAGATAGTTGTGACGTAGAACGTCATAGGCTGACATCTTATAAAAAGGTAAATAAAAAAAGTGTGACGTCGAACGTCATAGTATGACATCTTATAAAAAGTTGAATAAAAAAGTGTGACGTAGAACGTCCCTGGTTTTCCTCTGTTCAAGAGGAGCCAAGGACGTTTTTTCATTTTGAGGAGGATGAGAGATGGAATTTGCTGAAGAACATGAGAAATGGTTGAAAAAACATTTGCGTGCAAGTAAGGGAGAGCACAAGAGCAGGCTTCAGCGTGGACATGGGCATGGTGAACGTTTGTTTTTGAAGCAAGTTTGGTGGCCGATGATGGGTAGTTTTGATCATTTACATCCGGAGTATGAAGTCGTGGATTGGCGTGGGAACCCTTTTTATATTGATTTAGTTTGGCAGCGGGGAGCGACGAGGTTCGCTTTCGAAATAAAGGGTTATGGACCTCATGTTCAGAATACCGATCGAATTCGATACCGACGGGAATTAAATCGGGAGACATTTCTGCAAGTGCTTGGATACCGCGTCGTGTCCATACCTTATGACGAGTTGGAGGAAAAGCCGCAGCTTATTGTGTCTTTGCTGCAGTCGCTGCTGGCTCCTTATTTGGTGACTCACACGCAAGAGCAAAACATGACACGCCTGGAGCGTGAGTTATTGCATTATGCGTTTAGGTCGAACAAGAACATTCGCCCAGCCGATGTGATGAAGGAGTTTCATATTAATCGCCGCACGGCAGTCAAATATTTGAAAAGACTGTGTGACGTTGGCAAACTGCGTCCAGTTGTATCTGGAAAAGGCATTCGTATTGTCAGCTATGAGCTAATACGCTCGGCTTTTAATCCTTTTTTTTAGGGAACGGAAGTGGACGTAGAAGTAGGACTAGGACTAGGAGTAAGAGTAAGAGTAAGAGTAAGAGTAAGAGAGGAATTAGAAATGACGGCTGAATATGTGTGAATGTGTTCATTTGTGGAGTGTGTGACTTGTAAGTATCTGGAGTGTTACTGGATTGCATGCAAATTGTATGTAAGTGGAGTGTGGTTTAATTGCATGCGATTTGTGTAGGTAAAGCGGGATTGAAATGGTGTAGATGGATTGTGAATGTAGTGTGTGTGGGGTGTGAATTTGGATTGTGCACGTAATGTGAGTGAAGTATGCATGTACCGCGCGTAAAGTTTGAATAAGCGCAGGAGTGCATCTATTTTCAATAGATAAGGTGGAATTTACTCAAATAGGTGCACAAGTGCATCTATTTGAGTGATTTGGAAAAGTAGTTGTCGGAATAGGTGTATTTATGCTCTTAGATGAGCCTGCTGATATGAACCGGGGTGCTCACTTAACTAATCAGCATGTACTCTCGACTGTTTTTGTTGAGAGTAGATACTGGACTATGAGGGAATGTGCGTTTGTTTAGTGTATTGGGTGTTGGGTTATGCGTTTGTAGAGCGTGCAAGGTGTCCGATTGGATGATTGTTAAGTGTACAAGGAGTGCTATTAAACTAACAGTATGTGATTTGTGTAGGTTATGTGCATTGAGAGTATAAGTGGTTTACGCATGTTGTGTGATTGTAGTGTGCGTGACCGGATGTGAAGTGTAAATAAGCGCAAAAGTGCACTAGTTTCTATCAAATTTGATGGAAATGATGCAAAGAGGTGCAAAAGTGCATCTAGTTGAGCGGATTTGTAAGGTAGCTGGCGGAATAGGTGCATTTATGCACTTAGATAAAGTTACTGCTGCTAACTGGGGTTCTCACTTAGTTATCCTGATTTTTGTTCTTCGCTTTTGTAGATAGTGATAAATGGGTGCGCAGCAGTGTGCATATTTTAAGTGTATTTGGAGTGAGAGTATGCGTTTGTGATATGTGCAAGGATTTATATGTGAGTTGTGTAGGTAGTGTAATTAGAGTGTTTATATGGTTTGTGCATGTAGTGTGATTGTAGTGTGCGTGACCGATCGTAAAGTGCAAATAAGCGCAGAAGTGCACTTATTATTATCAAATTTGATGGAAATAACACAAATAGGTGCACAAGTGCATCTAGTTGAGCGGATTTGAGAGGTAGCTGGCGGAATAGGTGCAGAAATACACCTAGATCAAGCAATTGAGGTTAACTATGTACCTAAATGAAGCTATTACAGTTAGCTCTGCACCTAATTTAAGTCATTACGGTTAGCTGTGCACCTAGATCAAGCAATTGAGGTTAACTATGCATCTAAATGAAGCTATTACGGTTAGCTGGCACCTAGATCAAGCTATTGAGGTTAACTATGTACCTAAATAAAGCCATTACGATTAACTTTGCACCTAGATGCAACTGAGCGGGTAACACCATAGCACCCGCCCCACCCCATACAGACTTTTTTCAAAAAAGATCAGACTTCTAACAAAAATGATCATTCTTAAGCGCTTTCATCTGTTCTATGCTAATAAAATCCAATTAGGATCAGATTACCATGGAGGATGGGTGAAAGATGATTAAGAGGAAAAAAAGCACGGTTTTCAAATTGTATGTTTGGATGATTTGTTTTGCTATTTTGAGTCAGCTGGCTGTATGGCCAAGTGCGGTATCCTTTGCAGAGGAAGTCGTTGAGGTAAAAACGATCGCGAGCATTCCCTCTATCGAGATGAACACAACAATAGGGAACTCGCCGATTCTTCCGCTGGAGGTACAAGCTGTATTTAGCGATGAATCCGTTGGACAAGTTCAGGTAAGCTGGGACGAAATTGATCCCTCGCAATATGCTGAGGCTGGAGCTTTTAAAGTAGAAGGCAGCGTTCAAGGCACTCCCCTCAAAGCTTCCGCAGAAGTTACAGTGAGGGAAAACGATTTTACAGTATTTCTGAATGAGATTACGAGCAATGTGCCAGATGGACAAAGCGTCGTTTCCTACAGCAACAATTATCAGTCCATGCAGCCCGAATTAATGACTTTTATGAAAGGAAACGGGACTACATCGGTTAACAATGGGCTGACGGTAGAAATGAATTCGTTAGAAAAAAATATCGCTATTGCTGCTTGGGATAAAGGACCATGGCTGTCCGCCGGCACAATCGATGCAACACTGCGTTACACCAGCGGGACGCAAGGTAATATCGGGTTTGTAATCGGTGCCTATAATTCTACCCAAGGATTGTCTATTCGTTATGATGCGGGTACGACTTGGGTCATTCAAAGCCCAGATGGTTCTGGCGCGTGGGAATCTTTTGAAGGACCCGAGTTGAAAATGGATACCGATTACCGGATCAAGATTGGTTATAACGGAAACAAGCTATTGGTTATCGTTGATGGCGTTACCTATTACAACAAGGAAACGAATTTATTGAATTTGAAGGCTGGAATAGGTCAGGTGGCCTTGTATAAACGTTTTGCGACGGGACAAGTCGTTTTGAAGGATATTAACATTCAAGGCGTTGGCCAAATCGAAAAACCGTCAGATATCATTAATTATGTACAAAATTATGAAGACCCGGCGTACACACCGCGTTGGTCCGGACTTAACGCTCAAGTGGTAACAGACATTACAGGCAACAAGGTATTATCGCTAAAAAAAGGAGCTAAAGAACGCGGAGCAGATTTGGATTCCCCGCAGCTACAATCGGGTACGCTTTCATTGGACTTTAAGCTAGTAAATCCTGTTAAGCTTTCTAGCGGCCAAGGTTTTGCATTTGGCTTCAGAATGAATGAGACGGCAAGCATCTTTAGCGAAATCGGAGTCGATCCAAATCGCTGGTTGCCTGAATCCAGCTCCGGTTGGGGCAGCAATTTAAATATTCCTTATCCGATTCAGGGGAAATGGAACAATCTATTGTTCAATTTTAATGGAAAAACAATTACGGTCTATATGAACAAAAAGCTAGTTGGCGATATTACATTTGCTGAATTTACCGATGCGGCTGGCTTGTTTGGACTTCGAATCAGAAGCACAGTAGAGCTGTATATCGACAACCTGCAGTATACGAATCAAATGATTACTCCAAAGGAATTGGTGCAATACAGCAACAACTTTCAGGATGGCATTACGGGAGGGTGGAGCAGCGGCTCTTCATCCATCATCAAAGAAGGCAGCAATCGCTTTTTGAAGTTGTCCGGTATCACGGGCACGGTATTGAATAACGATGCGCCACTCCTACAGAGCGCAACCTATATGCTGGATGTAAAACCTACGACTGATGCGATTGGTTTTGCTATAGGCAGCAGCTCTTTGGTGAAATTTGCGAATGACCACTGGATTTTGGAGAAGGATGGCAGCACTATTCCTTTTGTAGCAAGTGACGCTATTTCATCGAGTCCATTAGTTATGAGTTGGAATAAGGTCGGAATACAATATAGCGACTCTTCGGTCACACTAAGTATAAACGGAGCTAAGTTGACTGCGAATTTACCGTCCGGACAACAATTCGGAGAAGGTTCATTCGGAGTATACGGGCAAGGCGACTTGTATGTGGACAACATTTTGTTCACGGAGGAATTTATCCAAATGGATACTTCCCCTGTCGCAAGCAAGATGTATTATGAACAATATTATGAGACAGCTTCAAGCATGAACTGGACAGGACTCGGCGGCAGTCAAGTCGTCGATGGTTATTTGAAGGGCAGTATCGCTTCGGGATCGGTTGCGATAAATGAAGATATCGTACCTGTGAAAAACGGCGTATACCAGGTCAAGATGAAGACAAATGCTTCGTCCGCAGGAGTTAAAATCGGCAATGCAGCCATTTATTACGAAGGTCAAGGCAAATGGATGTATCAACCTAACGGTGGAGAAAAAATAGCTATCGGAGACAGCGTTGAAATTGTACCTGGCAAAGATTTTATTTTGCGGGTAAGGTTGATCGAAAATGAGTTGAATCTTTATGTGAATGGCATTTTGGTGGGCACTGTCCAAACGAAAAACTTCACACCGGGAGCGTTTGGAATTTATAATTCCGGAAATGAAGTGATGCAAGTTGAGATGGATGCGATGACCGCAGAAGAAATTAGAATATATGAGCCTGACTTCACTACGCCTAACTGGAGCGCGATGGATTCGAGCAGTCCGGCCGTGCTGGAAAGCGGCGAAGGCAGCGTTAAATTAAGGCTGCCCGGCGTATCTCTCGTTACCGATAATAACAGTCCAGACGTTGTCGATCAGAAAGTAACCTTTGATTTCAAGACGAGTGTAGGCGCTGGGACAGACGGAGGGCGCTATGGATTTATTTTGAGAGGATATGACGATAACCGCTACGTATCTATCGTTCATGACATCAATGGAACTTGGAAGCTTTCTGCAAACGGCAACGATTCCAACTTCCCTACTGCGTATTCCATGGCGGCGGATACTGTGTATAAAATCGAATTGAATCTGATCGGCAACACAGTTACTTTCGCTATTACTGATGCTGATGGCAACAGGACGGATATGGGCGCGGTTACGGATAATACGGTGACCTCAGGGGCTGGGAAATTTGGAGTGCGTTCCTGGTATAGCGCCAAAGAAATGACGATTGCCAATCTCAAAGTGGTTGAACAGGAATCCATGCCAAGGCTTCAGCTTGCGGCGGAGCTTGATTCGATCACCAAAGACGATTTGACTGTGACGCTGAATAAGGGTTTTCCGAGTATTTTTTCTTATCAGGTCGGCAATAAGACGATGAAAGCAGCAGACGAGCAAACAAATACATTGCAAATTAACAATACGGAGTATACAGCTCAGACGGTTTCGGAAAAGGTTGGCGAAAGCAAATATGCCTATACGATGGCTTTTGACGAAATTGGCGTGGTGATTAAGGCTTTCATAGAAGCAAAAGAAAATAACGTTGTTCGATTCGAAGTGAGCGAAATTCAAGAAAAAAGTGATTTTGTTGTCAGATCTCTCGAGTTGAATAGTTCACTCTTCTATGTGGATAGCTCTATGAAAGGCGCGACGTACGCTTGGAACAAGTCTGACGGCAAGTGGCACGGGATTTCGGAAGAGCTGGTTGACGACATGTCCAAAATGAATCAAACCGGTTCATTCGGCACAACGATGACGATGGTGAGCGCAGAAGGACTGGGCGCGTCTATGGAAAATAACGTAATGAGCGGCGGAAATAAGATACTCGTTAACGCCGAGAAAAAGTCCCTTGTAAATAAGCTTACCGTAAAACCAGGATCGTGGACTTATCGTCATACCCAGAGCAATGAAAAGGAAGCACTGCCGTGGTATAACGTTGTTCTTACCGAGGATCGCAATTCCGATGGGAAGGTAGACTGGCAGGATGCGGCTGTGGCTTATCGTAAAGAAATATACGTGCAGCCGTTCGGCGCCGAAGACATGAAAAACAATATGATGTACATTGCGTTCAACTTCGCTAGTCAGGCAAATGATCCGTTCCTGAACGCTTTGGACACTGGTAAAGTGCTGTACAATTATTCCGACGGCTTTGGACAAATGATTTTGGAAAAAGGTTATCAGGCGGAAGGGCATGACGATGATATTCCTTCTTACTCCAACATTGGGGTGAGACAGGGCGGATTAGCCGATTTTAACTACTTGATTGACGAAGGGGCCAAATATAACCTTCGCGTCGGCGTTCATTTAAACGCCACAGAATACCATCTTGATGCAAACGAGCTGAACTATTCCAATCTGACAGGCGCTACGCCAAACGGATATAAACAGGATCGGCTAGCAAAAGGTTGGGATTGGATCGATACGAGCTATTATGTAGATCAGACAAAGGATGTTTTGAGCGGTGATCTGAAGTCACGATTTACAAACTTGTACAATCTCACCAAAGATCCAGCAAACCCGAATGACCCTGCTTTGGATTTTTATTATATCGATGTATACACAGGCAACGATTACAACGCTTATAAATTGCTGCAATATGCAAATGGCTTGGGGTTGAAAGTAGGAACCGAATTTGCGGGGCCGATTGAGCCAGGATCGGTATTTGTCCATTGGGGAACGGATTTGGGTTATCCGAACCAAGGGAACAAAAGCATTCTTTACCGATTGGTTAAAAATGACCTCGATATTTTCGTCGGCAACGCGCTGTTTAAAGGCCAGAAAATCCCGGTCGTAGCGACTTGGGGGGATTCGAAGCCAGATATTCAACAGGGTGTAACCGTGTTTTTCAATGAAGTGCTTCCGACAAAATTTATGCAGCATTATGGCGTCATGAAATATGAGACGGATCAAGTGACTTTTGAACAAAATGTTGTATCCAAACGAAACAAAGCAAGCAACAAGATTGAGCTCTCCAAAGACGGAAAAGTCATCTCTTCTTGGAAAGATACCGGAACAACGACGGACACAGTCGAGCGTCATACGAGCGAAGCAGACTCCTTGATCCCTTGGCTGTGGGATGTGAAGACCAACCAGCCTCTAGGAATAAACGAAGGAGCTAAATTGTACCACTGGAATACGACCGGTAATACGACGACTTGGCAACTGACAAATGATTTTAAAGACGTTGCATCGTTTAACATGTATGAATTAACGCAGCAAGGCAAGGTGCTTGTAGATACGATTGCTGCGGTGGATGGATCGCTAACGATTGCGAAGGCAAGCAAAAATACGCAATATGTTCTATACCCTGCAACAGCAGATGCTTTAAACCTGATTCCTTCTGCGGGTGAATGGGGAGAAGGCAGCCTGATTAAGGATTTTGCTTTCAATTCAGAGAAATTTAATGTTGAAGGATCATGGTCTGTTAATGATACGGCCAATGCTTCCATTAAGGTCGTTCAAGGCGATGTTGGATACGACACGACAAAAGAAATGGTAAGGTCCAACTGGAACCGCTATGCGGAAATTGGAAGCCGTGCTGGTGAGTTGTCTCAGCAAATCACTGGATTGATTCCGGGAGGAGAGTATACGGTTGGTGTATGGACTCAAACCGTTAAAGGAAGAAAATCCTCTTTACAGGTAACCATGAACGGCAAAACGTACAGCAATTATGTAACAGGCTTGGACGGTTCACATCAAAGTTCATTTAAATATGTGGACACAACTTGGCAGAGAATGAATGTGAAATTTAAGGTGCCAGAAGGCACGACAACGGCAACAATCAAGTTAATCGCAGATGCTGGAGCTGGCACTGTGCTATTCGATGATGTCCGAATTTGGAAGCATCTGACGTCGGGAAGCGGTGCTGAACAAGCTGGTTATGTCGTGAAGGAAGATTTTGAGAATGTGTATGAGGGCTGGGGGCCTTTCGAGTATGGAGGCGGCAGTCGAATGATTCATATAGCATCGGATCAGAGCAACCCGCATGATAACAATCCGATTGTTCAGGCAGCTGACCAAAAAATCGGTCCTGTCATGACTTGGGTATTGAATGGTCAGAATTCATTAAAGCTGAATGAAACTGACATGGGCAGACTGATCAAATCAAATGAGTCCGACATTAAATTAAAAGCGAATAAGACGTATGAGCTTGGCTTTGTTTATACGATGGAAAATGGGGTTACCTACGAGGTCAGCGTGTTGTCTCGTTCGACCGGCACTGCGGTGTTGAAGGAAACGCTGCAAAACAAGCCTAATTCGGGGATTAAGGTAGAGGATGGCTACATCCGCTATAGCCAAACCTTCACCACTGGAGCCGAAGACGACTATCAGGTCGTGTTTAAAATGATTGCCAAAGGCGCAGGTATCGCGACTTCCGATTATGCTTTTATATTGGACGATTTCTACATCAAAAATACGGGCGTTGATTATGCCAAGGAGCTCCTGCTGCAAGCAATTAAAGATGCACAAGCGCTTAAAGAAGCAGAGTATACGTCTGTGACATGGGCGACTGTTGCCGCGACTCTGCAAAGCGCTATCGAAGTAAGCAGCAATGCTGAAGCAACAATAGAAATGATTGAATCGGCGAGGACAGCTTTGGAGAAGGCTGTGAGTGAGCTGGAGACTCATGTCATCACTATTGTAAGCTTGCAGGCAGTGTCAGTGACCTCTACGGTTGGAAAGGCGCCAGTGCTGCCTCAGACTGTGAGAGTTGTTTACAGTGACAAATCGGTTAAAGATCTTTTGGTCGTCTGGAATGCGATCAAAGCTTCCAATTATGCGCAAACTGGTACTTTTCAGGTAGAAGGCACGGTTGCGGGTACGACGCTTAAAGCGATCGCTACGGTGCAAGTGCAGGCGGACAATAGCGGACCGGGTATAGATCCAGGGACAGATCCAGGGACAGGGACGAATCCTGGAACAGGTACAAATCCGGGAGCGGGCACTGGTCCAGGCACAGGCACAGATCCGGGAGCGGGAACTAAAGTGACTTTCCAGGATACAGCCAGTCATTGGGCTAGAAAAGAAATTGAAGCTCTTGCAGCCAAAGGCATTCTAACAGGTGTATCAGAGAACAAGTTTAACCCTAATGCGTCCATTACTCGCGCTGAAATCGCGGCTATGTTCACTCGGGGATTCAATCTCCAAGCAAGCACTTCTCAATCGTTTGAAGATGTGCGTGGGGACAAGTGGTACAACAATGTGATATCGGCTGCATCGGAATCGGGATTGCTGCAAGGAACTGGAGGCAATCGATTTGAGCCCGACCGTTCCCTTACCCGTGAGGAAATGGCTGTCATTATCACGCGCGTGCTGCAAATGAAAGGTAAGCTGCCGACTCTTGCGACATCTGAAGAAGCCATTTTAGCGAGCTTTAAAGACGAAGATCAAGCAGCCGCTTGGTCCAGAAATGCGCTGGCTATTTGTATCCAAGCAGGCTTGTTGAAAGGCATGCCGGATCAAACGCTCAAAGCCAACAAAGAGCTGACTAGAGCGGAAGCGGCGATTGTATTGAGCAGATTGTTCGGCTATTTACAATAGATTTAAAGTTTTTAGAGGACTTGTGGATTTCTCTACATTTTGAATGAGCTGTCCTAGAAATAGTCGGTTCGCTTTGAATTTTTAAAAATAGCGATATAGGGAGTTATTCCTGTATCGCTATTTTTCTATTCTGATCCATGGCTGCTTGCTTAAGCAGGTAGCGGGCAATCAAACGCCGCTCGACCCATTGGATGACATTCTGGCACCCCGAAACCCCGAAACCCCGAAACCCCGAAACCCCGAAACCCCGAAACCCCGAAACCCCGAAACCCCGAAACCCCGAAACCCCGAAACCCCGAAACCCCGAAACCCCGAAACCCCCAAAAAACCGGAACCTTCGAAACCCCTGGAATCCTTGGAACCTCTGGAACCTCTGGAACCTCTGGAACCTCTGGAACCTCTGGAACCTCTGGAACCTCTGGAACCCCTGGAACCCCTGGAACCCCTCTACTATACTTTAGCTGTCTAAATACGCTTTCGAAAAGCGTGTTGGAGTGCGAATGGACTGTATACGAATTGTTAAGGTGGTGTGATTAGAGTGTGCGTGAACCAATTGTGGAGTGTAAATAAGCGCAGAAGTGCACTTGTTTTTAATATATGATCTGGAAATGACGAGAATAGGTGCACAAGTGCATCTATTTGAGCAGTTTTGAAAAGTAGCTGGTGGAATAAGTGTATTTATGCGCTTAAATGCTGCTACTAATCGGAGTGTGCTCACTAAACTAACTAATTTTATATTCTTGGCATCTGTAAGGAGTGGCGACTGGATGTGTGGGGGGTGCATTTGTAAGTGTGTAAGGAGTGCGATTGGACTGTATGTGAATAGTGTAGGTAGAGTGTTGGTAGTGTGATTTGAGTGTGCGTGAACCGATCGTGGAGTATAAATAAGCGCAGAAGTGCACTTGTTTTTAATAAATGTGCTGGAAATGAAGATGTCGCGATGCTGCTGCTAACAGGTGTATGCTCACTAAACTAGCCAGTTTTACATTCTTGAAATTTGTTGGGAATAACGGCTGGTTACGTGAGAGAACGTACATTTGTGAAGTGTGTAAGAAGTGCTATTGGGCTGTAAATGGATAGTGTAGGTAGAGTGTTGGTACTGTGGTGTGCGTGAACCGATCGTGGAGTGTAAATAAGAGCAGATTTGCACTTGTTTTTAATAAATGAGATGGAAATGACGTAAATACGTGCACAAGTGCATCTATTTGAGCAGTTTTGAAAAGTGGTTGGTGGAATAAGTGTATTTATGCACTTAGACGCTTAGATACCGCGATGCTGTTGCTAATCGGAGTGTGTTCACTAAACTAGTTAGTTTTGAATCCTTGGATCTTGTAGGGTGTGGCGACTGGATGTGTGGGCGTGCTTTTGTGAAGTGAGTAAGGAGTGTGATTGGACTGTATGTGAATTGTATAGGCAGAGTGTGTTGGTAGTGTGATTAGAGTGTGCGTGAACCGATCGTGGAGTGTAAATAAGAGCAGAAGTGCACTTGTTTTTAATAAATGAGATTGAAATGACGTAAATAGGTGCACAAGTGCATCTATTTGAGCAGTTTTGAAAAGTAGTTGGCGGATTAGGTGTATTTATGCACTTAGATGTTACGATGCTGCTGCTAACAGGTGTGTGCTCACTAAACTAGCCAGTTTTACATTCATGAAATTAGTTGTGAATGGCAGCCGGTTACGTGAGAGAGCGTACATTTGTGAAGTGTGCAAGGAGTGCGATTGGACCGTATGTAAATTGTATAGGCAGAGTGTTGGTAATGTGCTTAGAGTGTGAGTGAACCGATCGTGGATTGTAAATAAGCGCAGATGTGCACCTGTTTACAACAAATATGATGGAAATGAAGTATATAGGTGCAGAAGTGCATCTATTTGAGCAGTTTTGAAAAGTAGTTGGCGGACTAGGTGTATTTATGCGCTTAGATGCCGAGATGCTGCTGCTAAGCGGGTTGTGCTCACTAAACTAGCGAGTCAAATTGAGCTGATATAGCCATATATTTTGATCCAAGCCCCTGCTTGTCAAACTAGTCCGCATAATTGGTCAAGTCCCCTCATAGACATGTTATCAGCCAGTAAAAAACAATGTGCAGAGGGGATGATTACATGCGTCGCATGACATGGACCGCGGCAATATTATTAATTTTTTCATTAGCATTAGCGGCTTGCGGAACGAAGGACGCCGAGTCCGTGGTTAAGGAGCTCGACAAGGTAGTAAACAGTATGGAGAGCTATCAAGGAAGCGGGACGATGACGCTGCGAACGGGACAGCAGCCACTCGAATACAAGGTGGAGGTTTCCTATCAAAAGCCGCAATTTTATCGGATCAAGCTGACAAATGAAGAGAAGGACATTACACAAATCGTGCTTCGCAATGACGACGGCGTATTCGTTCTCACACCGAAGCTGAATAAAGTATTCCGCTTCCAAAGCGATTGGCCGCAAAACCAAGGGCAAGTATATTTATATCAAACGCTCATTCAAAGCATCCTAGTTGATAACTCGCGGCAATTTGTAATCGATCAAGATGCTTACGTGTTTGATGTCATGGCTAACTACAACAATGGTTCATTGTCTCGTCAAAAAATTTGGCTTAATAAAGCAGACTACAAGCCGGTTCAGGTTGAGGTCAGCGATACGAATGCAACGGTAATGGTCGAAGTGAAATTTGACAAATTTGATTTTGGTCCAAAATTTGATAAAGCTGTATTTGAGACAGAAGCAAACATGAATGCTGCTCCTACTAATCAAGCGACGGAAGAGCCAACGATGACTACGCCGGAGCAACCCGGCAACAAGGGAAATACGAATACTGAAGTAGAAGCAGGAACCCCAGGAAATAAAGTGGACAAAGACGGGAATAAGCCAGGAACTGACAGTGCAGTAGACGGTAATAATCAAACGAATAATAGCGGCAATGCTGCGGAAAATGAAGGCGATGGAGCTGCAACGGGTACTACTCCTGAAGCCACTAATTTCACAGCAATGGAACCTTCGTACATTCCAGATGGTGTGGGCGAGCCGGAATTAGTTGATATTAAATTTGGCGGTAATCCTGGTCTGATGCTTCGTTACACTGGCGATTATAGCTACACGTTGATTCAGACGGAGCCAAAAGATCAAGCAGCCTCCTTAGTAGATGGGGTGATGGTCGATCTAGGCTTTACGTGGGGTCAGCTCAGCGGTGATGAACAACAGACGCTCACCTGGACTTACGAGGGTCATCAGTTCCGGCTGACCAGTGCAAATCTGCCTGAGTCCGAAATGCTTAAGGTCGCACAGTCGGTACAGGGAGAAATCGGGAAATAAAGCGGGGAAAAGAGCGAATTTCCAAGACGTACTAGCCAATTCCGAGGTTCGTTTCATTGACAGTCTTAGCAGCAAGGTTTAACATTATTGCTATTGATGTTTGCTGCTCGGACTGTTGTGGCTGAAAGATGAGGAGAAGGTGAAAGACTTGGATTCGTTTTATCGCCCGACTAGGGTTGAATTATCACTTGATGCATTACGACATAATTTACAAGCTTTTCGCAATGCCATGCCACAGGACTGCAAGCTAATGGCCTCCGTTAAGGCTAACGCTTACGGACATGGCGCGGTAGAAATAGCAAGGGAAGCAGAACGCTTTGGCGTGGACTATTTAGGAGTCGCTTTTCTTGATGAAGCATTGCAATTGCGCAAGGCAGGCATCCTAACCCCGATTCTTGTACTTGGATTCGTGGCTGCGGATGCCTTGTCTGTCGCTAGAAGCAATGATATTACAATAAGCCTGTTCAGGGATGACATTATGGAAGCAGCTGCAAAGCTGCCGCCTGACATAAGTGGACGAAAGCTTAAAGTTCACATCAAGATCGATTCCGGAATGGGACGGCTCGGCATAATCGGGAAAGACGCTGCGATTTCTTTTATTGAAAAGGCGTTGCAGATACCACAAGTTGAAGTTGAAGGATTGTTTACGCATTATGCGCGTGCGGATGAAGCGGATAAGAGCTATACGATCATGCAGTACGAGCGATTTCGAGAAGTGGCAGATTATGTCCGGCAGAATGGATTGCCTATACCGATTATTCATGCGGCAAACAGCGCTGCAGGCATTGACACTCCGCAATTTGCGGACGGTATGCTGCGATTAGGAATTAGTATGTTTGGTCTTTATCCTTCTGAAGAAGTTAATCAGCAGCGAGTGGAGCTGAAGCCGGTCTTGACGCTGAAAACAGAAGTGGTTATGGTCAAAAAAGTACCTGCCGGCTGGGGAATCAGCTATGGCACTCGTTATTTTTCAAAAAGCGAAGAAATCATCGGAACACTTCCGATTGGATATGCAGACGGCTTTAGTCGCATGCTAACGGGTAAAGCCCACGGACTTGTACGAGGTGTAAAAGTACCAATCCGAGGTACGATATGTATGGATCAATGTATGATAGCGCTTGATGCAGCTTCTGATGCGGGAGCGTTGCCAATTGAGTCAGGTGAAGAGGTTGTGCTCATTGGACGCCAGGGCAATGAGGCTATTACAGTGGAGGAAGTAGCTGAGCAGCTAGGAACGTTAAATTATGAATTAATCTGCATGCTTGCTACACGAGTACCTCGCGTATATGTCAGAGGTAACCAAATAATAGCTGTGCAAAACCCCCTAACTTAGACATCATTCGAATTGGTAATTGTTTCATCTTACAATTTTTCGTAAATGAAGAGGATTTTCGCCAAATATCTCGAATGTAGTAAGGCAGATCATCTATAATGGCTATACATGAAAACATACAGCATATTTGATATACGGCTATCATAGATATGTTGAAGTATAGCGACGGCAATATATTGTCATAATGTGTATTAAGGTTATGGAAAAGTTTTGGGGGTGCGAGTTCGGTGGCCAATGTACAAAATACCAAAAGAATCATGATTAGCCTGCCAGATCACTTGCTGGAGGAGGTTGACGGGATTGTAGCCAAGGAAAACTCCAACCGCAGCGAATTTATTCGGCAAGCCATGAAGCTGTATTTGGTGGAGCGCAAAAAACGTCAAATTCGAGAATCCATGCAGCGCGGGTATATGGAAATGGCGAAAATAAACCTGAACATGGCCTCGGAAGCTTTTCAAGCGGAGGAAGAAGCAGATCATACGTTAGGCCGTCTCGTTAGCGGGGTGTAGAGGTTGATTGTAAAACGTGGAGATGTCTTTTTTGCGGATTTATCGCCTGTCGTCGGATCGGAACAGGGTGGTGTTCGCCCCGTCTTGGTCATTCAAAATGATATTGGAAACCGTTTTAGTCCAACGGTAATTGTGGCTGCAATCACAGCTCAAATTCAAAAGGCAAAGCTGCCTACCCATGTTGAAATGGATGCCGCCGCCCATGGGTTTGATCGTGATTCTGTCGTATTGCTTGAACAAATTCGGACGATCGACAAGCAAAGATTAACGGATAAGATTACGCATTTGGATGACGAAACGATGCGTAAAGTTGATGATGCTTTGTTAATCAGCGTTGGATTAATTGATTTTTAATGAGTGAGAGGGCTATTTGGCATAGGAAGGGGATTTCCCTTCTGCTGAATGGCTTTTTTTTGTCGACTTTTACTGAATGTTGTTGAACTTGGAAAAATAATGATAGACAAATGAAAGTTCAATTTGCTATTATGAACTCAATTACTTATTGCAAACCTATATATGAGCTTTATTATGCGAAGAACGCACGTAGTACGCCTTAGTTGGCTGCTGCTGCGTTCTTTTTTTGTGCTCAGAGAGGAATGGGGATGAAAAAGAGACGAAATGCAATCATTAGTTTAACAGCTGCGGTGTTGTCGGCAAGCCTCGTGTATGGCATGTATGAGCTGCAAAGAATTCAAATCCAGGGGGAGGAGACGGTAGCTGTTCTCGTACCCAAACGATTTATTGGGGCTGGCGAGCGGCTTAAGGAAAGTGATTTAGAGTACAAATTGGTTCCGCAATCTGCTTATGTCTCCGACATGGTATTGAAGCTGGAGCAGGCTGCTGGGAAGGAAACGATGATCCCCCTTGGCAAAGGGGAGCCGCTCTTGATCTGGAAGGTCGACGATTATTATTTGCAGCCTAGAAGAAGCGAGTCGACATTTCAAATTCCGAAGGAGTATATACGCTCGATTTCGAATGGGATCAGAGCAGGTGATAAGGTGCTTCTATACGCTTCAGGTGATGCGTCTCCCTCGATGAGGATTTTCTCTGAGGCAGTTACTGTAGCCTCGGTCAAGACATCTGGCAACGTCGAAATAGATAATATTGAGAACCCGAATTTATTTTCGCTGGCTGAGGGAAATAAAGAGCAAATGTATGCGTCTAGGCGGGAAGCTAACGGAATGATTGATTATTTGAATTTAAATTTGTCGGAGGAACAGTGGCTTAAGCTCGACAGCTTATGCAAGGGAGGCTCTTTGAAGCTAGTTGTCGCTTATAGTCCGACATCGCTTGATTTGGTTGCTGGAGAGGAGGCTGAGTAATTGTGAATGGAACGCCAGCGCCTCTTGCAGTATTTATTGGCACGACTCCCAATATCGGAACGACAACCGCGGCGTTTGCAACCGCATATCGTATGGCGGAAGCATGCGGCAAGCCAATCGGCTACTTATGCCTTAATCTCAAAAGCGCGAAGATTCATCGGTATATCGGTGTAGACGAGCCACTTGTAACGCTGGATAAGCTTCGTCCAGAGCTTCGTTCCTATACGTTGACGCCGGAGAAGCTTCGCAGGGCTGTATATCCTGTGCCAGGTCAGCCGAATTTGCAGGTGCTGTTCGGTAATCTCATGAGAGATCAAGCTGAATATTTCACCCCAGAAGAAGCGGAGCATTTGCTTTCGATTGCGGAACAAACTTTTGCATTTGTCATTTTGGATGTGGGTGCCTATTGGGACAACGCAGCGACTATTTGCTCTATCCGTAGAGCGGGCTCGCGCATACTCGTTACAACTCCTGCATTATCGCATTTTCAAGAGGATGGAAGACGCTGGATAGGTCAAGTATCGCCCTTATTTGAAGTCACGCCTGAACAATACGATTCGGTCATTATCAACGGTCCATGGAGAAACGGAGGTTATCAGATGAAGCATATTTGCAAAGAGCTGGGAACAAAGGCACTTGGCCAGCTTCAATTAAGCGAGCCAGTTTTTAGTCAGTTGGATAGTGGAACGTATGCACAGTGGCTGAAGGTTGATACGGAGGGCAAGCAGGTTATGCAGGAGCCCGCCAAAGCGATGATGAAGAGGCATAATATACGCAGTATGAGCACTTCTGTTGCAGTACAGCCTTGGTATCGCAAACTGTTAGCGCATCGCAATGGTACGAGTTCGTGACAGCGGGGCAAAATCGATTTTCGCCTTCCCAATTCGCAGCTCAAATGCAATCGGAGAAAGAAAAACGTGAGCATGATGCAGTTGGTTTCTATTTGCCATCGGACGCACAAGAGGAAATGGGCAAGCTTGCCGATGATATTCGAACTTATTTAAGCGCCCCGCACGGGCTTGGCGAGGAAGAGCGCAGGCAATACAGCGAGACCTTGAATCGTGCAGTGCTTGGCTATACGCAGGAGCGTGAGCAAATTCTTGCGGTTATCACGGATCGATTAATTAGGCTTCGAATACATGGAGCCGCTAATATACAGCATTCGTTTCAATCGCTCGCAGAGGCGTTATTTGCGGAAGTGATAGGATTGAATGTTTTGGAGCTGGTGCTTGCTGACAAGGAAGGCTTGGAGGAAATACAAGTCGTTGGCGAGAGGGTTTTTACGGTAAAGAATGGGGTTACAAATGCTTCAGGCTACCGCTTTAACGACATTCGAGAGGTGGAGCGCATCCAGCAAAATTTAGTGCTCTACAATAATGACCGCATCAATCCGCGTAAACGGTGGGCAGAGGTGATGCTGCGAGATGGATCGCGTGTTACGATGACAGGTTTTGGCTTCACGGCAAACCCGACCTTAACGATTCGATTCTACACGGTACGAAGCTTCAGCCTTGAGACATTAAGTAAACAGGAATACCAGACGATTAATGCGCGAGTAGAGAGCTTGCTTAAAGCCATCTTAGCTGCACGATTCAATATGGTCATTATTGGACCAACGAACTCAGGAAAAACCAATTTAATGAAAGCTTTAATTGCTGAGCTGCCTGATGAAGAACGAATCATTACGATTGAGAGTCGATTTGAGATGATGCTGGGGCGTGATTTTCCAAATAAAAACGTTGTGGAATATATGACCGATGAAGAGGATTCCTATCATCGCTCGGATCAAGCTTTTAAGCTCGCGCTCAGGCAGTCGCCGCAGCGCATCATCCATGCCGAAATTCGCGACATGGATGCGAATATTTATGTCCGTGCCTGCACGCGTGGACATACCGGAAGCATGACGACCGTTCATGCGAACAGGCTGGAGGATGTGCCAGAGGCGATAACCGATATGTGTATGCTCGATGGAAGAGGCATGAACGCTGAACGGCTCGCAAAACGAATTACACAGTATGTAACCGAAATCGGCATTGAAATGAGTTACTTGGGTGGACGGCGAGTCGTTAGTCGGATAGGGGAGCTGTGCTGGGAGAATGGGCAGACAATCGTTAGAGACTGGGTAAGATTTGATGAGTCGCGAAATGATTGGCAGTTTCCAATGGAGCCAACTGTGAGGTCGGCTAGCAGGCTAATCACAGGGGGACTCAACGATGAATAAACTTTCCACAGCAGCAGCGGCATCCTTATTATTTTGCTTAATGTTTATCGCGTTGTATCACCTGTTCAAGCTGTGGTCGACTGAGCAGCAGCTCAGAAGCAAGCTCGCTTACCGGGCAAATAACGGTTGGCGCAAGAAGCTGGCTGAAGGGTTCAGACGATATAGCTGGCTGCATGATCATTTGAATGAACTGCTCGAGACGCTCCGATTGAAAATAACGCCTGCTTCCTTTGCTTGTGTATCAGGATTGCTGTTGCTTGCGGGGATTGCTTCTGGTGGCATATTTTTTCAAAGCGTCAAAGGAACCTTGTTGTTCGGCGCGTTGCTAGGGTTTTTCCCTTATACAATATTACGAGCACTGCTGGTACACCGCAGAATGCAGACGCAAATGGATTTTTTACCTGCGGTGGAGCTATTTTATCAATGTTATCTCGTAACAGGTGAGCGGCATGTCAGGGTTGCGCTGCAGCGCACGGTGGAGGAGAGAAGGCTGCTCGGACCGATGCAGCTTGTTTTTGAACAGCTGTATCGTAATTTATCGGTTCGAGGCGATGATGAAGCAAGCCTGAGGCTGCTCTCCGTTTCACTCGGCCATTTGTGGGCGGATTATTTCGTTCATATTTTGCGGGTGGCGCTTGTTGAGGGAGCTCCTATAACAGATAGCTTAAAAGAGCTTCTAACCGATATGCGCAAGGCAAGAAGAGCGGGAGAGCAGGAAAGAAACCGATTGCTAGAGATACGTGTAGCTAACTTCACGCCTATATTGTTCCTTGCTTTATTTGTAGGCATTAATCTCAGATACAACAAAGATAACTCTTATTATTACTACATCGTTGACCCGATGGGAAGAGATATGCTGCTAAATGCAATGGTGCTCATCTTTGCATCGTTCCTAATGGGTTTGTGGCTTTCACGCAAAAAGATGTGAAAGGAGGCAGTAAATGCCTGAATGGACAGGAGTATCAATACGGTTAGCGCTGTTAATAAGTCAGTGCATAGGCGGCGCGGCTGCGATTTATATGCTTTTGCAGTTGTGGCCGGAGCGGCCATCGAGRTGGAAGCACCTCGCTGTATTCGGGTGGCGAACGAGGCAAGCACCGGATAAGTGGCTGCGGTTTTTGCTTATTTCAAGGCAGCATCCTTCTTTTATAGAGCGGGAGCTGCTGCTCGCAGGCTGTGGTGTAACCATCGATACAGCTTGGTATGTTTTTGCAAGGCGATCGTTATTAATTGGTGTAAGCGGGATAATTATTTTGGCTGCTGCATGGTATGAGCGTATAAACGCCTATATCCCCATGTCGTATGCGGGTCCAGGCTTACTCATTGTGATGCTTGTTTTGTATGTCGACCTAATATGGCTGCGTTCTATTCGCAAGGTGCGCACCCTGCAAATTACGAAAGAAATTTTCATTATTAGCAGGCAGCTTCTTTATTTATCCGATTCCTCCCTGCATGTTCATGCGAAGCTTCTAAGATGTGTACCCTTTACGAGAGCGATGCGCTATGATCTTGAACGGCTTCTGGCTGAATGGTATCACGATGCGGGCGGCGCACTTCAACGGTTTAAGCAAAGGCTCGGAACGGAGGAGGCTTTGAGCTTTGTAGAAACGATTGATGCGCTTCGACTCCATGAGAGTCCGCAATATTACGAATTGCTGCGTGTACGTATAGAGGATTATAAAGAGAAGCTGGAGCTGGCTAAAGAAAGTCGTAAGGAATCAACCTCTTATTTTTTGTTTGTTATCGCGGGAATCCCCATCTTGTATACCTTTCAAGTGTTTATATATCCATGGGTGAGAGAAGGACAGAAGCTGTTTGAATCGCTAGGCTAATCATTAATCGGTTATTTTGGAAAGGAGGTGGTAGCATGCGTAATATTTTGATGACAGTCATGATGCTTGTTGTTGTTATCGTTTTGTTTAACTCAATCATCGCTGAGGACAAGACTGGAACTAGCAGTCAGATCGAATCGCAAGGAACAGCAGCCAATACAAAAATTGGCGCTCTGCTTCCTTAAGCTCAGCTGCATAAAATTATAAAGTAGAGCGGAGGTGTTCCATTATTGCGCTCAATACTTGTATCGATGCTGCTGCTTATTGCCGTAATTATTTGCTATCAAGCAGTTGCTGATGGTGATAAGGGAATGAAGAAGCAAATCGATGGGGCAGGCAGCTCGATAAGCAGCCATATTAGGGAAATGAGTCCATGAAGCAAATATTGATTTTCGTTTTGTTTGCAGGGCTTTTATGCTGGCTTATGTTTTCGCCCATTTATAAGCATGTTCTCATTGTTAGACAAGCTGTTTTGCAGCAGGAGGTAGATTATTTACTGGAAATAGGCGCTAGTGGAACCTACGGCTACATTAGCGAGGAAATGCAAGAGCAATCTAGGCAGCGTATGGCTCGCTATGGCATGCAGGCTGACCAGATCGAATATAAACTAGCTACAACGAGTGGTGTCACAGCTTCAAACCCTAGCGCCCCTGTTGTAAGAGGGACCGGCATTTCGTTGACACTTAGCTACCCGTATGAGGATTTATTTGAAATAGATCGATTAATTGGTCTGGCACCTCCGCTGCCGAGCGAGCGAATGCGGGCTTTTGGAATGAAAATGAGTGAATATTTGCCATAACGGAAAGAGGTGAATGAATCGATGTACAAGCTATTGCTTATCGTGTTGATGATGACGGTCTGGATATCGATTCATTTGCTTCAGGTTGAAGAGGAGCTTGCGATGCGCACCTTGTTCCAAAGCAAGCGAGCGATTAATCGAGCTGCGCATGCAGCTGCACAACAGCTTGATCCAGCGGCGCTTGGCAATGGCGTGCTTCGATTATCTCCAGGTGAAGCGGCAGCGGCAGCGACTTTATATTTGCGAGAAAATTTAAGGCTGGATGAACAAGGCGTGCCGCTGCCGGAATCATTTTTGAAAAAGCGAGTTGAGGTACTCGTATTTGAGATCGTAAATGATGAAAAAACTTTTCCATACCTTTATCGAAATGAGACCTTTGATTATGAGGTGACGCTTAATCGGCCGGGAGTTGTGTTGATTGTACATATCGTGTATCCGCGAGCGTTTCAAGTGATGGATCCTATTGAATGGGATATTAAGGGGGCAGCAGAGCTGGTAGCAGGTTGACGAAAATTTGGAAAATTGGTGTAATAAGAGGAGGGAAATAAATAGGAGTTGATTAACGAAGTGATGGATATTAAAGCAGATGTTCCTGCTGAGCTTATCAAACAACGAATTGAGCGATTGCAGGACGTTATGAAAGCAGAGCGAATTATTGGTTTTCTTATTACTCAAAATGTAGATCTATATTATTTTTGCGGATCTATGCAAACGGGTTATTTATTTATTCCAAGCATTGGGGAACCTACCTTTTATGTACGTCGCAGCGTTCAACGCGCTAAGCTGGAGACGGTCATTCAGGTAGAGGAGCTCGGTGCTTTTCGTGTTTTTGGAGAAACGCTGGCAAAGAACTATGCGTATTTGTTTAACAAAGGAGAGGAGCTGCGGATAGCCGCCGATCTAGATGTGCTTCCAGCGCAGCTTTACATCAAGCTGACGGAGCTGCTTGGCACATCGGGACGTTGCGAGCTGATGGATGGCTCAGCTCACATTCGGAGATTGCGAATGATTAAATCTCCATGGGAAGTAAGCCGTATCGAGGAAGCTGCCGAAGTAGTGGCACAAGCATTAAGCGAGGCGCTGAATGATCTTAAGGAAGGAATCAGCGAGCTTGAATGGATGGCGCGTGTTGAATATGAGCTTCGTATACGCGGACATATTGGTTTGATGCGCATGCGCGGATATAACCAAGAGATAACGACCGGTATGGTTATTTCGGGAGCTGCAGCAGCGGTTCCATCCTATTTTGACGGACCTGCGGGCGGACTTGGTCTTGGCGGGGCATCGCCGCAAAGCGTAAGCAGATCGATCATCAAACGCAATGAACCTATATTAATTGATATTGGCTGCTGTGTAGATGGATATGTTATTGATCAGACACGTACAGCTGTAATAGGGAAGCTTTCTGAAACCCTTCACCATGCCTACAAGGTGTCGGAGTCAGTAATTGCTGATTCTGAGAAACTTATGATTCCTGGCACGCCTTGCGCAAGGCTTTACGAGGCTGCGCTTGAGAGCTGTGCAGCGGCTAAGCTAACGGATCATTTTATGGGTTATGGTGCGGATCAAGCGAAGTTTCTAGGGCATGGCATTGGACTTGAAATTGATGAGTGGCCTGTGTTGGCAAAAGGTTTTCAAATGCCTCTGCAGCCCGGCATGGTTATCGCAGTTGAACCGAAATTCACGTTTCCGGGAGAAGGCGTGGTCGGTATTGAGAATAGCTATTTAATTACGGAGCAAGGCGCTAGGGCGCTGACTCGTTCCAAGGCGGAGCTCATTCTTTTGCCTTAACAAATAGAGGGGGAAACGATAGAAATGAATCGAAAGTTAACGAATCGGCTTCATCGTGATTATATTACGGTTTATCGCATTAGTGAGCTAATTACGAACGGTATTTTTCTCGCTTTAATCATCGCCTATTTTTCTTGTGCAACGATTTGGGATTGGACGCTAATACCAGGATGGATCGCATTATCCATTTTTGCCATCTCTTTTATTATGTTCACTTGGGTTATTCCAGAAATGAAGTATACGCGATTTTCATATGAGCTATTTGACGATGAGCTTGAAATTCAATCAGGTCTTATCTTTTTGAGCAATGTTCTTGTTCCGATGGTACGCGTACAGCATGTCGAGCTTGAGAGCGGTCCTCTGATGCGGAAGTATGATCTGGCTAGCGTATCAATAGTTACAGCTGCTACAACCCACCGAATCAGTGGTTTGAAGCAAACGGAAGCAGAGCAGTTGAAACGTAAAATTGGAATTTTGGCTAAGGTGGATGATCAGGATGAATGATCGCCGCACGCTTCATCCAATTTATATATTGTTCGGACTGCTGAATACGATTAAAGGTTTTATTCCTGTTATTTTGATCGGCGTATTGAAAGGGACCAGTTGGACTAATTTGAATTGGTACTGGTATACCGGGGCAGCCGTGTTATCTGTCGTATTATTAGTCTTTAGTTTTTTTGAATGGAAGCGTTTCGGATTTTGGCTGGAAGAGGATCGTATTATCATTCGAAAAGGCTTGTTGTTCAGGGATGAGAAAACGATCTACTATACACGTATCCACTCCGTTAACGTCGAGCAGCCACTTATACAGCGGATACTCGGGGTTGCTCAAGTGAAGATCGAGACGCCTGGCGGCAATAAGAAGGCAGATGGGATATTGCCGGCACTCTCTATAAAAGAAGCAAATGACATCCAATATATGCTTAGAAAACAAGCATCGTCGATCGTTGTACCGACTGACCCGGCTGCTGAACATATCGCGGTCAATGAACAGGCTGATGAGCAGGTTGTTGTAAAAATAAACAATAAGCCGCTTACACCGCAAGCTCCGACTGTCGAGGCCAGTACCAAAAAATCGGAGATAACGTTATCGGCTGCGCAGCTTCTTCAAGCAGCTGCGACATCGACTAATTTTGGTCTCGTAGCGGCGTTTTTGGCGGGTTTGTTTTCTTTTGCAGATGATATTATCAATCAGCTTCTCCCGGATCACTTTTTTGAAACGGTTGTCGAGGATTCAACTAGTTTAATGCCAAGCTACATACTCATCGTAATTGTTGTCGTTATTGGAATTGTGCTGGCATGGCTTCTGTCTATTGTTTTGTACGTGCTGAAGTATAGCGGCTTCTCCATTAAAAGAGATGGCAGGCAAATTGCAGTTTCTTATGGTTTACTTGAGAAAAAATCGTTTGTTTTTGACCCGAAGAAGGTTCAGGCGGTTATCGTCAACGAAGGACCGCTCCGGCAGGCGATTGGTTATGCGGAAATCCAGCTTCAAATCGTATCATCGGACAAAAAGGAACAGCTTATGCTGCATCCTTTTCTGAAGTTTTCCGATATTCAAAAAGTACTCGATGAATTTGTTCCTCAAATGAACATTCCTTCGAGAGCTAAGCTGATCGGTGCGCCAAAACGTGCCTTCATTTATTACGTTAGAATCGAATTATTGATTACTCTGCTTTTATGTACCGCATTGATCGTATTATTTAAAGCAGATGGGTTATGGTCGCTAATACTGTTGCCGCTAGTTATTTTGTGGAGAAAAAGCTGCTATAACGCTGCGGGGGTTCATTTGGGAGAAGGCCAGTTAACGCTTCGCAATCGTTTTTTATCACGATCTACTTATATGGTTAGGCGCCCGCAAATTGTAACGATGAGAGTAAGCCGCTCCATTTGGCAGCAGAAAAAAAATCTGTTTGCAATAGCGGTTCGGGTTCTGGGCAGCCCTTACGAATATCGTGTGAAATCACTCGATCGTGCGGACTTGCAGCCTGTATGGAATTGGTACAGCCGCAGTCATAACAAACAATAGAATATGGTTTCCATTCAACAGCTGCGGAAGAGCTACTATTTCCGCAGTTGTTTTATTTTAAAAAAATAAATTTAAAAGCAAATGAACGAAATGTGCTAGTGAACCGTCTAAGCTACAAGTGAATGAAAAAGAGGAGGTTGCGCGCTCGTGCATGACGAGACGAAGCTAATTAAGCAAGCAGTTCGCGGCGATTCGCGAGCGCTCTCGGAACTGCTGCGACAAAATTATTCATTTCTGTATCAATACGCACTTAAAGTAACGATGAACAAAACACGTGCGGAGGATGTCACACAGGAAACGATGCTGAAAGCGATTGAAAAAATACCGACCTTTCAGATTAAAGCCAAATTTTCTACTTGGCTTATAACGATAGCATCGAGGCTCGTTGTTGATCGAATTCGGCGAAACGAGCTTGAAAAGCATTGGGTGCAAGAGGAGCAGTCGCTCAGGTCCATTCGCTACAATACTTTGCAGCGAGGAGATGAATGGCCCGAGGCGCTTCAAGCATTAGGTGATCTGAATAGCGATACTCGAATACCGGTATTGTTGAAATATTATTACGGCTACTCACAAGAGGAAATCTCCTCGATGCTGGATATCCCAGTAGGGACAGTAAAATCAAGGCTGCATAATGGGTTAAAGCAGCTGCGGAAGGAGCTAACGGAGCATGAAGAAGCTTAAAGAGGAAACAGAGGATCAGAAGTGGTTCGATGATCAACTGCAAGAGACATTAAATCGATTTGATGCTATTCATGCACCGCATGTTCCAGAGCTGCAAAGATTCGAGGACATGGTGGATGCGCATAAGCAGCAAATGAAAAGAAAGCTATGGAAGGATCTTTTGATTTTTTGGCTGTTAGCTTGTTTAATTTTTGGAATGATGATGTGGATGTTGGATCGTAACTTGGTATGGTTCGCTGTGCTTCAAGTGGTCATTGCCGTTGGAGGCATAGGTTTTGTTGGCATAACGTTTGGTCGAAGGAAGGTGCGAACATGGAAGAGCTGAAGATCATACCGATTTGGGGATGGATTTTGCTTATCTCTGTCTTGATCGCACAATCAACGTGGCTATTCATCGATGCTCGTAAAAGGGACAGTATGCCTTGGTTTTGGGGGTTATGGGGTTTGATTCAGGCGCCGATGCCGCTTCTCTTTTATTTTATTTTTGTGCGGAGCGGATGGTTTCCACGTCGCCGTGGAAAAGGAAATGAATAGCCTGATCATTTTTAAATCGAACTAAGGGGGCTTTAAAATGAATAATCAAATCGAATTATCGGATATATTACCTATCATTGCACCAATAATCGTTATTCAATTGATCTTAATGGTGATTGCATTGGTATTGTGTGCTAAGGCGGAGAGTACACGCGGTCCTAAGCTGATGTGGGTTTTAATTATTATATTTGTAAATATTTTTGGCCCGATCGCCTTCTTTATTGCTGGAAGGAGGAATGAAAGATGAGCGCATTGCTTCAGGTGAAGGGACTCACAAAAACGTTCGGTACAGTTGATGCAGTAGCTGGAATCGATTTTTCGATTGCGACAGGCCACTGTGTTGCCCTTCTAGGACCGAACGGAGCAGGGAAAACAACAACAATTAAAATGATTACAGGCCTGCTTAAGCAGACGGCAGGACAAATGGATTTTATGGGATCTGCTCAAGCAGGCAATCATCGTGAGTTGATTGGATACTTGCCGCAATCACCGTCGTTCTATAATTGGATGACTGGAATGGAATATGTGATATATGCAGGTAAATTATGCGGTCTCAGCGCTGCAGAGGCCAAAAAACGAGCCAAAGAGTTGCTGGAGCGTGTCGGGATTTCCTCTGCTGCGAAGCGGAGAATAGGCTCCTATTCCGGAGGCATGAAGCAGCGCTTAGGTCTGGCTCAAGCGCTTGTCCATCAGCCTAAGCTGCTTGTTATGGATGAGCCCGTTTCAGCGCTTGATCCGATTGGACGCAGAGAGGTGCTTGAATTGCTGCGTGAGCTGAAGCGGGAGACGACGGTGCTTTTCTCGACGCATGTTCTGCATGATGCCGAGGAACTGTGTGATGATGTCATTATTATTCGGAATGGGAAAGTTGCGCTGCAAGGAGCGATTGAGAAGATTCGCAATGAGCATCGCAAACCGATCATTGAGCTTCAGATTGAACGTGATGCAAATTCAGAACGCTGGTTATCCTCTTATGTAGAGCGTATCCAGCCGGCCCTTACGAATAGCGGCAAAACTAGTCTCTTTCAAGATGTTCAATTGCACAATGGAATTGCACGATTTACTGTAAACGAAGTGGATGCAGCTAGACGGAGTTTGCTTGAAGAATTGACGAGAGAACAAGTTAAGGTAAGCAAATTGGAGATTGGTCATTCATCATTGGAGGATTTATTTATGAGGGTGGTGACTGCATGAGTACAAAAGAAATGAGTCGTTTACAGACAGTTACTGTTCCTTCAGCTGGATCGTCAAGCTTTACTCGATACATGGTTATGGTTCAAAAGGAGCTTCTCGAACTTATGCGAAGCTTTAAGCTGCTATGGGTGCCATTAGTATTTATATTGCTCGGTATTATGCAGCCGGTATCAACCTATTTCATGCCGGTCATATTGGAGAAGGCAGGAAGTTTGCCGGAGGGAACGGTTATCGAAATTCCTACGCCGCTCGGTACTGAGGTTCTTGCACAAACACTGCAGCAATTTGGCACACTAGGGGTTCTTGTTCTCGTGCTCGTTTGTATGGGGACGGTGTCTGGTGAGCGTATCAACGGCTCAGCATCACTTATTCTTGTAAAGCCGATTTCGGTATTATCTTACATCTGCTCCAAATGGACAGCTATCGTTATGCTTACCTGGGGTTCATTTATAGCGGGGTATCTTGCTTCTTGGTACTATACAGGCTTGTTGATCGGCGATGCTCCAATGGATAAGGTGTTTAACAGCTTGCTTATCTACGGTTTATGGCTCACCTTTGTAGCAACGATTACGCTCCTTTTCAGCTCGCTGCTTCGGAGTCCGGCGGCTGCGGCGTTCTCGGCATTGGGGGGAGCTGTCATTTTATCCATTTTGACGGGGCTGTTTCCTAAGGCACTGGGGTGGAGTCCAGGCGCATTAAGCGGTTTTGCCTATCAAGCCGCGGTATCAGGTATAGAAAATAATAGTCGATTCGGTTGGTCGATTTTGATCACAATGATATGTATTGCAGCGTCTATTTGCTTATCAGCAACGGTTCTTCGCAGAAGTTCAGCTGTTGAATAATGTAATTATTCCGTCTATCAACTCTCTTCGATTGGACACCGCTATCATTTTTTAGTAGGATAGTAGTGAAAGAATCAGCGGCGAAGAAACAGGAGTTGAGGACGATGCTACAGCTAGGCACAAAGGTCGTCATTGTGGCTGACCAATATGAACAAAACCTGCCCATCGGGGAACATGGTTATATTATAGCTTACGACCGCAATGCGGATAATGTATTTGATTACGTGCTCAGAGTACCCTCTGCGAATCGTAATTTCCTTATTCCTGATGAAGATGTAGAACTTGAAGAGGTACTCATTCAAGATGAGGTTGACCGCATTGAACGTGAGGCTTTAATTGATTTTGCTCTTGCTACACATAATGAAGAATTGTTTAAACGAATTATGAACGGCGAAGAAGAAACGGAAGCGGAGCCAGAGAGTACGGCTACGGAGACGCTTAGCCCAGCGGACTTTATTCGTCAGGTTAATTTAAAGGCTTGGATTTAAAAGAATAGCTTGAGCTTTGGACTGTCCTGTAAGTCACTTTGGTGACCGCGGAACAGTCTTTTTTTTGTGCCTAGAATTATAGAGATTTATGTGAGCTTGTGGTGATAAAATGGACGAAATGTTATGAACCGTGGAAGGGGCTGCTGCATTGCACAGAGAGAGCGTTAAAAGATTGATCAAAATAGCAGTATTTCTACTCATTACAATTGTATTGACAGCCAGCCTGCAGGCATTAACGCAATCTAACCGAGACTTGCCGCAAGCAAAGCGGGGAGTGCTGGATTTATCTAATTGGAGCCTTGAGCAGGATGGCCCTGTTTTTCTTGATGGTGAATGGGAATTTTACGAAGGACAGCTGCTTACGCCTGCCGATTTTCACCAAAACAATTCGGGAATTTCTTATTTATCTGTACCTGCTACTTGGACAGGGAAAAACGCTAAAGGAGGTATGGCTCGAAAAGGCTTTGGGACATATCGTCTAAAGATTCTTCTCCAAGATGAAAAGGAAGGTATGGGTCTGAAAACAAGAAGTATCCGAATGGCTCATCGGTTATTTATTAATGGCAAATTGGAAAGCGAAAGTGGACAACCATCCTCGAGCAAAAAATTGAACATACCTGGAAATACGCCTTCTAGCGCTTTTTTTCAAACCGAAACGAGGGAAGTTGAGCTTGTCATTCAGGTATCCAATTATGTGTTTGTCACCGGGGGGATCGTTAATTCGATTTCGTTCGGATTGGATTATGATATTAGCAAGATGAATGGCAGACAGCTAGGCATAGGAATTGGACTTGTTTTGATTATGGGTATGTTCGGGGCGTATCATCTTATCTTTTATTATCTTGGACGGAGGAATAAAGCTTACTTGCTTAGCGGATTGTACCTGCTAATCTTGTCTTTAGAGCGTTCACTGAATGGTGAGAAAATATTTCAACAGCTGCTTCCGAGCATTCCATTCGACATCACTTATAAGCTGCTTGATTTGAGCCAAGTTTTAAGTGCTATGGTCATTATTATATTTTTTTGTTCATTTGATGCAAGGCTATTGTCGCCGAGAAACTTAAAGCTGTTTCAAACGCCATTCATCCTTTATATTGCTGCTGTTTTGCTGCTGCCGTACAGCGTTCACATTAATGTAAAAGGTTTAACTTTATATTATTTAGGGCTGTTGGTGTCGTATATCATTTTGAAAATGGCTGTATTTTACATACGCAGTGAGAGTACTTCGTCTGAAGGGAAAGAATGGCTTCTGTTCATTGGGAGCGGCGTTTCTTTGATGGTTTTTCTCCTATACGATGGTCTCTACTCGACGAATGTCGTAGACACTAATTTAGTGGGAACATTCGGTATTATCGGATTTATTGTCATTATAAATATTTTGCTCGCTGTAAGATTTTCGAATGCCTATGAGAAAACTGAAATACTCTCCCGTCAATTGCTCGTTTCCAATCAACGGAAGGATGAGTTTTTGATGAGTACCTCTCATGAGATCAAAACACCTCTGCACGGTATTATGAACATGACAGCTCATTTGCTTGAGGATGAGGATCATAATTTGCAGCCAAAGCAAAAACAAAATCTTTGGTTGATCAAGGATACTTCCACTAAACTGTCTATGTTAATTCATGACTTAATTGATGTAAGCCGCTTGAAGCATGGAGAATTAAGGCTGCATATGACAGTGGTGGATTTGCGAGTAGCCGTTCAGATCGTATTTGATGTGCTGCAATTCGAGCTAGCTGGGAAGTCGGTGCGATTAGACAATCAGGTGGAAGTGGATATTTGGGTAGTTGCAGATGAAAGCAGACTTAGACAGGTACTCTATAATCTGATTTATAACGCAATTAGGCATACAGAGAACGGCTGGATAAGGGTTAATTCGAGGTTGTTGGACAATAGGGTAGCTATCACTGTTGAGGATACGGGAAAAGGGATTCCGAGCAATAAATTTTTGAAGGTTTTCGAATATTTTGAGCAGCTGGAAGAAACGCTTCCGACGGATGGTTATATGGGAATGGGAGTTGGTCTGTACATTAGCCGCAAGCTGGTTGAGCGAATGGACGGCGAAATTCGAGTGGATTGGTCCGAGATCGGTGAAGGAACTCGTATGCTCTTTACACTGCCTAGGGCTTTAGACATTCAAGGCTATCGGGAAGCTTCGGCATCCTCAGAAAACGAAATGGTGCAGCGAGTGACAGCTGATCACGCCTCGCTCGACGTTATAGGCTATTATGATCGTACCATTTTAATAGTGGATGACGAGGCCTCCAATATATATAGCTTATTACATATATTAAAGCAGCATCGATACAATGTGATTACAGCATTTTCGGCTAAAGAAGCGATGTTCAAGATGGACGAGCATCCTCGTGTGGACCTTGTTATTTTAGATGTCATGATGCCGGGTACTTCTGGTATTGAGCTATGCCGTACACTGCGAGACCGCTATTCTATTCTAGATTTGCCCATTCTCTTCGCAACTGTTAAGGACACACCTGCAGATATTGCGTTAGGTTTCAGGGCAGGTGCTAATGATTATATAACGAAGCCATTTGATGGTGAGACGCTGCTTGCTAGAATCCAAACATTGATTGCAATGAAAACCTCTATTCAGGAGGCCATTCAAAATGAGCTAGCCTTTCATCAGGCTCAAATTAAGCCTCATTTTTTGTTCAACGCGTTAAGCAGCGTTATTTCCTTCTGTTATACAGATGGAGAAAAAGCAGCCTATTTATTGTCGATGCTAAGTCAATATATACGCTACATTTTAGATACGGATCGATCTAATTTAGTCGTTCCTCTAGACCGTGAGCTTGAATTGATTCATGCCTATGTTGAGATCGAAAAGGCTAGGTTTGGAGAGCGGTTTACTTTTATCTCTCATGTAGATGAAGGTCTTCAAGATGTAGAGATTCCTTCTTTATGCATACAGCCCTTTGTTGAGAATGCGATCCGTCACGGGTTGTTTGATAAAGAGGGAGAGGGCACTGTTTCATTAAAGATTAATGAAGGACATGGCTATATACAAGTAACCGTCGAGGACGATGGTGTTGGAATTTCGGATATTCTGCTGAGTCAAATAACGAGCGGAGAGAAGCGGGATGGGGGCATTGCCATCGCTAATATTCGAAAGCGGCTAGAGGCCATTTCTGGTGCTGCATTCACCGTTCATTCAGAGCAAGGGAGCGGAACAAAGATAACGATGTATTTGCCTTATGGTATCGTAGGGTGAATAATCATGACGCAACACTTAGACGATATTTTGGATGAAGGATTAAAGGGGTGAAGATTATGTTTCGGGCTGTCATTATTGAAGATGAGAAGCCGATATTGGAATTGATGAAGGTTATTTTAGGACGGAATACTAATTACACCATTGTGGGAGCTTTCACTAATCCTATTGAAGCACTAGAGAAGATGGAAGACATTAAGCCCGACGTAGCTTTCATAGATGTGGAGATGCCTAAGATGAATGGGCTTGAGCTTGCACGGAAAGTACGAGCGTTAACGATACAGACAGAAATTGTTTTTACAACTGCTTACAAGAACTATGCTCTGGACGCGTTTGGAGTAGAAGCGATTGATTATATTTTAAAGCCAGTAACACCTTCAACAATTGAACGGGTGACAGAACGTTTAGTTAATCGGCAGCGCGCAACTACAATGGTCATCCCTCAAAAGGATTTATTTATGATCCAATGTTTTGGTGGGTTCGAGGTTCGCAATTCGGAAGGGGTTCCTGTACATTTTCGGACACGCAGGGCTGAGGAACTGTTTGCCTATTTTCTGTGTCATTCGGGACGCAATATTAGCAAATGGCAGGTAATGGATTTGTTGTGGCCGGATATGCCGGAGGAGAGAAGCTCTTCCAATCTATACAATACAATTTATCTTATGAAAAAAATATTGAAAGAAAATGAACTCGGCATGAGCATTCGCAAAATGAATGATGGCTACATGATGGAAACGGGAAACCAAATGTATGATGCGCTAGCGTTCCAACGCTCAAATGTCTCTTTTGCCGAGGGGAAGCTGGATAGGGAGCAAATGGAGTATTTATGTGCGCTGTATCAAGGGCCGCTGCTGGATGGGAAAACCTATCTATGGAAAATACCACTGGAGGAAGCTTATTTTAAACAATACTCCACGATGACCAAAAAGCTAGTCGAAGATGATTTATTATCGAATGACTGGAATCAAGCGGAGCATCGCCTGGGCAAATATTTGGCAGTTTATCCGCTCCATGAAGAGATGAATCAGCTTATGATCGATATTTATGAGAGACAAGGGAACAGAGAGAAGATGCTTCGACTATATACGAAATATGAGAGGGCCAGCCGCGAAGAGCTTGGAATAGAGCCGTCTTTGGATATGAAGAGCAGGTTATCTACGTTTTAGATTTATTAAAAATATAGTTATAAACCATTAGAGCAGAGGAGTGTCCTCTGTTCTTTTTTTGTTTTTTCGACATGTTGTGACGAATTGTGAGATTTTGTTGAGTTCTACTTGATAAGATTCTTCCAAACATGGTAATAGCCAATCACACGGTGGGAGAGAGGTCAAAAATATGCTTAGTTTAGTAAGGTCCAAGAAGATAATCAGTATGATTCTATTCGCGCTGATGGTCAACCTATGCTCGTCATTGTTTATGGAGGATGGGAGAAAGGTAAATGCGGCTGGAGCTGGAGAAGTTTCTGTATTTAAAAAAGCGTATATTACAAGCTTTATCAATGGTACTGTCGATGTTGTTAATCTATCGGATCTGACTGTAGAAAAGGCTAAAATCACGGTAGGAAACCAACCGAACAGCGCTGCGATCAACCCCAATCAGAAGCAGGTGTTCATAACCAACAGAGCAAGCAATACGGTCTCGGTTATTGATCCGGCGAAGGATGAGGTAATCGCGACCATACCAGTTGGAGTTCAGCCTCATGGCGTTGCCTTTAATAAGGATGGAAGTAAAGCTTATGTGGCAAATGACTCAGGAAGCTCGATTTCAGTTATAAATACAGCCTCACTTGTAGAGGAGAAAAGAATATCCGTAGCTACGCCTATAGCGATGGCATTGGTTGGGAATGATCTTTATGTTACTAGTAGAACCGGAAAACTTACCATTATAGATATAATAAGCGAAACAGTTGTGAAGGAAATTACCATTGAGGGGGAACTCTACGGACTCTCGGTTAATCCCTCAGGCACAAAGGTTTATGTGGCTAACTTAGTAACTAATTTCGTAAACATAATTGATACGAGTTCAAAAACTCACGAAGCGGATATACCGGTTGGCAGCAAGACAACTGCAACAGAAGTTAGTCCTGATGGCAGTAAGATATTTGCAGCACATGGCTATAATGACTCTGTGTCAGTAATCAATGCGGCAACCCTTAAAGTGGATGCTACCATAAATGTTGATGCTAACCCTTACGTCATCGGCCTTTCCAAAGATGGTCTTCAAGCGTACACGATTAATTATGGCTCGAGCAATATGAGTGTTATTAATACAACGACAAATACGGTCGACAAAACAATTGAGCTCAGTGCGGGACCTTTTATGGTCGGAACCTTTATGGTTCCTGTTGCTGTTGCGTTGGATGCTGAACCATCTGAACCATCCGAGCCAGCAGATAACCAAGTACCTGTTGCGACAGCACTAACTCCTGTTAAAGGTGCACAGAATGTTGGTGTGGATACTAATCTTAAATTAACGTTTGATGAGAAAGTAAAGGCATTGGCGGGTAAAAAGATAACGATTTGGAAACCTCGGGAATTATCAATGATTAACGGACCAGATTATCCGATCTTAATAAGCGATGCAACGTTAGTAGAAACAATTGATGCAGGTGATTCGACAAAGGTAACAGTCTTGGATAATGTAGCAACGATTAATCCAGCAGCGGATCTGGAATATCAGACGAATTATTTTGTGAGGATTGAACGATCTACTTTTACGGATATTGCAGGGAACGGCTATGCTGGATTATCAGCTGATGTCGAAATTCATGATGGTCAAGTACAGGATACAGTTACCGAATCATGGCATTTCAAAACGGGTAAGGCAGCAGATACATTCGGCCCGGTGGCTACAACATTTGTACCCGCGAAAGCAGCTGTGGATGTTTCCATCAGTACGGACATGACATTAACGTTCAACGAAAATGTGAAGGCTGGAACAGGCAAGAAAATAAAGATTTTTGAACCGGGCAGAGCCACACCGGATGGAACAAATCCAACGGCTCCAATTTTGCTAGAAGAAATATCTTCAACAGATACGAGCAAAATAACGATTTCTGGGAACAAAGTTACCATTAATCCAACGAAAAACATGAAAAACAATACCTATTATTATATTCTCATGGATAAAGGTGCGTTTCAGGACATATACAATAATGATTTTGATGGCATGTTCCAATTCATTCAGTTAATGAACGAAAACGTAATGTATATGGGCGAGCCAGGAAAGATATGGTTTTTTAAAACAGAAGCTGCACCAGACACAACGGCGCCTATAGCTACTGGATATTCACCAGCGAATAATGCTCTTGATGTGGCGGTAGATGCGAGTTTGCAGCTGACTTTCAGTGAGATCGTGGAAGCGATGGCGGGCAAAAACATTAGCATCCGCAAAGCAAGTGATGATAGTGTTGTTGAAACCATTGCGGCTAACGATACTACAAAATTGACACTAGCAGGAACTAAGGCGACCATTAAACTGTCAGCTAATTTAGCCAATGATACGAGCTATTACGTTCTAATTGATGATGGAGCCTTTAAGGACAAAGCTGGCAATACGTATAAGGGCATTACAGGAAAGACGATCTGGAGCTTCAAGACAGCAAAGAGTGTTTCGGCACTAACTGTCACGTCTTTATCGCCTGTTGATGATGCTTCAGCAGTTGCCACTAACTCCGATTTGTTGCTAACTTTTAGCGAGAATGTACAAGTGATTCCGGGTAAAAAGATTTTTATCAAGAAGCAATCCGATGACAGCATTGCTCATACTTTTGAAATTAGCAGCATAAGTGATGTAAATGTATCGGGTAATAAAGTAAAGATAAATCCTTACCTAATGGTACCGGATGCTCCAGGGAATTATTTGGAATACAATACTGCTTACTATGTTCAAATAGAAGCGGGAGCACTGAAAAGCACGACCAGCAGTGCACAATACGCAGGTATTGCAGACAAGACAACTTGGAACTTCACTACAGGCGCTGCTCCGGAAAAAAACGAACTGAAGGTTACAGCGTACTCACCTGCCGGAGGGTCAAATAGTGTTTCTCAGAGTACAGCTCTAAAACTGACGTTTAGCACAAATGTTCAGGGAGTAAACGGCAAGAGCTTTGAAATTAGAAAGAAGTCTGACAATAGCGTTGTCCATAAAGTGAGTATCGGAGAAATGGGAGTCGAGATATCGGGAAATACGGTAACGATCAATCCTCCAATCCTCCCGCAACCTGGCAATGGGCCTAAGGTCGAATATTTGGAGCCAGATACAGAATATTACGTCCTAATTGCAGCTGGAGCTTTGAAGGATAAAGACGGAAACAGCTATGCGGGTATTTCTGATAAATTAGTATGGACCTTTACCACGGAGCCAGATTTGGAACTGGATACAGACGGAGATGGTATTCCAGATTCGACTGATCCAGACGACGACAACGACGGATTGACGGATGAGCAAGAAACTAAACTAGGTACATATCCAAAAGATCCAGATACCGACAAAGATGGAATCAACGATAAAGACGATCCATTTCCAACGGATGCAGCTAAGCCGGGTACAGTAAACGGTGAGCTGGATACAGACGGAGACGGCATTCCAGACTCGACTGATCCAGACGACGACAACGACGGTTTGACGGATGAGCAAGAAGCGAGAATAGGTACGAATCCAAAAGATCCAGACACCGACAAAGATGGAATCAACGATAAAGACGATCCATTCCCAACGGATGCAGCTAAGCCGGGTACAGTAAACGGTGAGCTGGATACAGACGGAGATGGTATTCCAGACTCCATTGATCCAGACGATGATAACGATGGATTGACGGATGAGCAAGAAACTAAACTAGGTACAAATCCGAAAGATCCAGACACCGACAAGGATGGAATCAACGATAAGGACGATCCATTCCCAACGGATGCTTCTAAGCCGGGCAAAGTAAACGGTGAGCTGGATACAGATGGAGATGGCATTCCAGATTCGACTGATCCAGACGACGACAACGACGGTTTGACGGATGAGCAAGAAAAAGCAATTGGAACGAATCCAAAAGATCCAGACACGGACAGAGATGGTGTCAATGATAAGGATGATTATTATCCGTTGGATCCAACGAGATCCAGTTATTCAGGCAACAACTCGGGCGGCAACGTGACGCCAAAGCCCGATAAGCCTGATCCGGTTGAAGTTCCAGATCATAAAGAAGTCAAAGCTTATATTATTGGTCATCAGGACGGAAGCTTTAAACCAGAGAAAGGGATTACACGTGCTGAAATGGCAGCGATACTTGTTCGCATACTGGGCAAGGAAGCTGAATTATCTTCCGTGAGCAGCACGGGCGTTGATGCTGAGCATTGGGCTGCAAAATACATTGCAATTATTACCGAATTGGGTTTAATGGTTGGTTATCCAGATGGCAGCTTCAAACCAAATCAGACGATCACTCGTGCGGAAATGGCTGTTATTATTAATCGATTGATGGAGCATATTGAAACCGGCGGCAAAAGCTTCTCTGACATTAATGGGCACTGGGCACAAACAGCCATTGATCAGGGGACTGCAGCAGGAATTTTCAACGGATATAAGGATGGTACATTTGCGCCAAACCGCGTTCTTACGAGAGCAGAAGCTGTTGTCATATTCAATAGACAGCAGGGCAGATCTCCTCTAGCAGGAGCAGATCAACAATGGAGTGACGTTTCGCAGAAGCACTGGGCGTATGAAGATATTCAGACTGCGAGCATCGACCATGAGATTAAAGAGCAATAATGCTAACGGTCATCTAGAGCATTTCAGTAAGAACCTGATTCTCTAAAACTAAAAAGCAGCCTGCCTCACAACAGCTTAAGTTGTGAGAGTGGGCTGCTTTTGTTTGTTTGATAAACGATTGCTTTTACGCCCAACTCTTCTGTTGGAGATCCAGTTCCTTTTATGTGGAAATTAAGAAGTGATTTGCCGTTTACATTGATGTTCTCCCTGTATGTGAGATATAATAGGAAGAATGATTACAGGAATAGGAAAGGAAGAATACCTGATGAGCATTTCACCTAAGGATGTAGACCATGTAGCAAGACTTGCGCGGTTAGAGCTATCCGATTCGGAGAAGGATCAGTTTACGGACCAGCTCAATGCGATTTTGAAATATGCGGAAAAGCTAGAAGGCTTGGACACGGAAAATGTTGAGCCAACCAGCCATGTGCTCCCTATAACGAATGTAACGCGCGCGGATGAGAAACGCCCGTCGCTGCCGATCGAGAAGGTTTTGCTCAATGCGCCTGATGAAGAAGATGGACAATTTAAAGTACCTGCGGTGCTTGAATAATACGAATGGGTTTAATTTGAAGGGAGGAACTACTGTTGGCACTGTTTGATTTGCGCCTGCAGGATGTACATAACAAGCTTAACAATAAGGAACTGTCTGTTTCTGAGCTGGTTAGCGCATCATTTGCGAGAATTGCGGAAACTGAGCCTGCTATTAAGGCTTTTATTACATTAAATGAAGAGAATGCACGCTTGCAGGCTTCCGAGCTGGACAAGCAATTGCAAGAAGGCGGCGACCAAGGTTTATTGTTTGGATTGCCGGCGGGTGTTAAGGATAATATTGTGACTGAAGGTCTACTGACCACTTGTGCGAGTCAGTTCTTAAGCAATTACAATCCTATCTATGATGCCACTGTTGTTCGCAAGCTGAAAGCAGCTCAGTCGGTAACGATTGGCAAGTTGAACATGGATGAATTTGCGATGGGCGGTTCCAACGAGAACTCCAGCTTCTATCCAACTCGCAATCCATGGAATACGGATTATGTTCCAGGCGGCTCAAGCGGCGGATCGGCAGCTTCGGTTGCTGCTGGACAAGTTTATTTCTCGCTTGGCTCCGACACTGGCGGCTCGATTCGTCAGCCAGCTGCTTATTGCGGTATCGTTGGCCTCAAACCAACATATGGCCTAGTATCACGCTTTGGACTTGTTGCTTTTGCATCTTCTTTAGACCAAATCGGTCCGCTTACCAAAAATGTTGAAGATTCCGCATTTGTGCTGCAAGCCATTGCTGGTTACGACACAAGCGACTCTACATCAGCGAATGTGGATATTCCAGATTACACAGCAGCTCTTACAGGTGATGTAAAAGGTCTGCGTATCGGTGTGCCTAAAGAATACCTAGGAGCTGGTATTGATCCGCGTGTGAAAGAAGCGGTACTTAAAGCGCTGGCAGTATACGAATCACTGGGCGCGACTTGGGAAGAGGTTTCACTTCCGCATACGGAGTATGCAATCGCTACTTACTATTTGCTTGCTTCCTCGGAAGCATCGTCAAATCTAGCTCGTTTCGACGGCGTACGTTACGGTGTACGTGCGGAAGATCCTGCAAATCTCATTGATTTGTATAAGAAATCCCGCAGCGAAGGATTTGGCGCTGAAGTAAAACGCCGGATTATGCTTGGAACATATGCTCTAAGCTCTGGCTATTATGACGCATATTATTTGAAAGCTCAGAAGGTGCGTACACTTATCAAGCAGGACTTTGACCAAGTGTTCAGCCAATATGATCTCATCATCGGACCTACGGCTCCGACACCTGCGTTCCGAATCGGAGAGCAAGTTGGAGATCCATTAACGATGTATTTAAACGATATCTGTACGATACCGGTAAGCTTGGCTGGCGTTCCTGCCATTAGCGTTCCTTGTGGAACGGCAGATGGCTTGCCGATTGGCTTGCAAATTATCGGGAAAGCGTTCGACGAATCGACGGTGCTGCGCGCCGCTCATGCGTTCGAGCAGCATACAGAGCATCATAAACAACGTCCGCAGCTATAAGCGGATCTATATACGTTTACGAAGGGATCGATACGAATGTCTGAACCGAACAAATACGAGACGGTTGTCGGGCTGGAAGTCCATGTGGAGCTGCATACGAACAGTAAAATCTTTTGCGGCTGCTCTACGGCTTTCGGCGCGCCGCCGAATACCCATACCTGTCCAGTATGCCTTGGACATCCCGGCGTTTTGCCGGTATTGAATCGCCAAGCCGTTGAATATGCAATGAAAGCGGCAATGGCTTTGAACTGTCAAATTGCAGATATCAGCAAGTTTGACCGTAAAAACTATTTTTACCCCGATTCGCCAAAAGCGTATCAGATTTCGCAATTCGATCAACCGATTGGTGAACATGGCTGGATTGATATTGAAGTGGGCGGAGAAACCAAACGAATTGGGATCACAAGGCTGCACCTTGAAGAGGATGCAGGCAAATTGACTCACGTCGATGGCGGTTATGCATCACTTGTCGATTTCAACCGTGTAGGTACGCCGCTAATTGAGATCGTATCAGAGCCTGATATTCGTACACCTGAGGAAGCTAAAGCATACCTCGAGAAAATCAAAGCCATCATGCAGTATTGCGACGTTTCTGATGTGAAGATGGAAGAGGGCAGCTTGCGCTGTGATGCAAATATAAGCCTTCGTCCATACGGACAAAAGGAATTTGGTACACGTGCGGAGCTTAAGAACATGAACTCCTTCCGCGGCGTTCAGCGCGGCCTTGAGTATGAGCAGTTCCGCCAAGCGGAAATTCTCGACAGCGGTGGTGAGGTCATTCAGGAGACTCGTCGTTTTGACGATGCACTTGGTAAGTCCTTCTCTATGCGCGGCAAAGAAGAAGCACATGATTATCGCTACTTCCCGGACCCGGATCTAGTACAGCTTCATATTAGTGAAGATTGGAAGCAAAGCATTCGTGCGACAATTCCAGAATTGCCTGATGCGCGCAAAGCGAGATATACGGCTGATTACAGCTTACCTTCCTATGATGCTGAAGTTATTACTTCATCTAAGAAGCTTGCTGATTTCTTCGAGGAGAGCCTTTCCTACACGAAGGATGCCAAATCCGTATCGAACTGGATCATGGGTGATTTGCTTGGTTATTTGAATGCCAACGGTCAAGAAATTACCGATGTGAAAATTACTGGACAAGGCCTAGGTGAAATGATTGGTTTGCTTGAGAAAGGCACAATCAACGGTAAAATTGCCAAAACGGTATTTAAAGCGATGCTGGATTCAGGCAAGCTACCACAGCAGATTGTAGAGGAACAGGGTCTCGTTCAAATCAGTGACGAAGGCGCTATTCAAGCCATCGTTAACCAGATCGTTGAAGCAAATCCGCAATCTGTTGAAGATTACAGAGCAGGTAAAGATAAAGCAATTGGTTTCCTTGTTGGTCAGGTTATGAAGGAATCAAGAGGGAAAGCAAATCCTGCACTCGTGAATAAGCTGCTTGTAGAGCGCTTGAAATAAGAGCAGTTGCACGCAAAAAGACGCGGTTCATCAACATGATGAACCGCGTCTTTCTTTTTGAACATCACTCTGGACAGAAGACCTGTAAGCTCCATACGCTGCATACAATTATGTTACAATAGCGAATATAGAAAGGTCGGGATTGTTTATGCTGCTAAGTACACTTCATAATCCTTGGTATATTAGTGAACTTCATATTTTATTAAGGCTGCTGCTTGCCTTGCTATTGGGCGGACTTATTGGCTTCGAGCGAGAACAGTCGAATCATGCTGCTGGACTTCGAACGAATATTCTAGTTTGTTTAGGTTCTTGCTTGTTGATGCTGCTATCCATGTACGGTTTCTCAGCATTTGTCGACGAGCCTAACGTACGGGTTGACCCAGCGCGACTTGCAGCCGCAGTTATTACAGGCATTGGATTTCTAGGTGCAGGTACTATTTTATTTACCGGAAAATCAATAACGGGTTTAACGACAGCGGCGTCCCTATGGGTCGTTTCTGCAATTGGATTAGCAGTCGGAGCAGGCTTTTATTTTGCATCAGCTACCGCAACGATCATGGTTCTTGTAACATTATGGGCGTTTAATAAGCTGGAAAAAAGGTATATTAGTGCAAAGAAAGAGCACTTGCTCAAAATAAAAGCTAATAATTTATCTCAAGCTATGCTTGAATTAAATAGCCTACTGACTGATCGGAAAATCATCATGAGAAAAATGCTGCTGGAAGAATGCGAGGGTGAAGAGGAAGGCGAGCAGATTTTGCTGCAGGTGTATATTACACTGCCTAAATCAGAAGCATTGTTAGTGCTCCTCGATAATATAAAGCACTTGGAGGGTGTACGTTGGGTCAGCTCAGAATAAAACGAATAAAAAATAGACTTCTCACCGTATTATTCGCATTTGCTATGCCAGGAGCAGGACATATGTATACGGGACAGCATCCGAAAGGCTTACTGTTAATTGCGGCCTTTTGGCTGGATTTGACGGCGATTGTAAGGTTAGCCGATTCAGATGGCGGCAGACATTTGCTGTTGATCGTTTATTTAGGTATTATGCTTCCTATCTTTTATTTTATTAGCGTGTTTGATTCCTTGCAAAGCGCGGATGTCGATAATAACAACCCCGTTGCACTGAATCGCACACATGGTATTTTACTTTTGGCGGCGGGAAGCGTCATGCTTATTTTAGTGAAGCCTCCACAAGCGATTTTACCCTGGATGAATGAACTAGCGGAGTTATGTGTTGGCCCGATTATTATAATCGCTTCAATATTGCTGCTGTCACGTTCAAGGAAAGGAAGAGTTACTATGTTTAAGCTGGGACGCTTTACAGCAGCGGCACTGGTATTGGTCGTGGGAGGATTGCTTCTCTGGGATCAAATTCAAGGACGGAATGATATTTCATTGCTTGGTCAATGGTGGCCGGTTATTTTTATATTGTTAGGTTTAGAAATCATTCTATACAGCATAAAGTTTAAAGACATAGAAAAAAAGCTTCGATTTGATATTGGAGGCGCGATGATTGCTGTTGCGATTTCGTTGACCGCTTACGTTGTGACCCAATACGCGGATATTCCTTATCGTTGGCTGGATCAATTTAATGTTGATTTGAACGGGGCAGCAGAATTTGGAGAAGAGAAAGGATTTCATTATGAGAAGACCATCATTAAGGTTCCTTTAGATGAAGCGATTTCTCTCATTCGTGTTGTTAATCCCAATGGGCAAGTAACCATTCGATCGGGTGACGTACAGGAAATAGAGCTTTTGACTGCTGTATGGGTTGATGTGCCAGGCAAAACGGAGGCTGATGCGATCGCAGAGCAATCAACCGTCAAAATTAATCCAGGCGCTGAAGTAACGTTGGAGGCGAAGGGTCAAACCTATGGCGCTAACGGCAGCAGAAAACCGAGAATGAATATGATTATTACCGTACCAATGTCTTTGTCTGATCAGGTTGAGGTTAATCAACAGCCTACAGAAACACCGTTATCCTTGGGTTCGGAAAGTATTGATACGATTGGCGAAGAAGTTGATGCGGGAGCATCTGATGTTGATTTGAACGATCAGTCCGCAACTGAAAAGCCTACGGATACAGATGCAGGTTTAAATGGTCAATCTGAACAACCGCCTCAGAATGCTGAGGAACAGAAGCCTGTATTAAAGATGAAAGTTGAATCAGGCAATGGTTCAATTGAAGTCATGAATTTGACGCTGCCAGGCGGCCTTGAGCTCCGAAGCAATAGCGGAATTGTTTCCGTAAGCAACATTAAAGGTCCTATCTCCGTCAAAGGTAATAATGGCGGAATTAATGTGAAAAGCATAACCGGTGATACCAGTCTTGAAACAAAAAATGGTACGGTTACTGCAGATTCTATTGAAGGTAAGCTTTATGCCAATACACTCAATGGCAGTTTGGAGATCAAGCAGATTGATGGAAACATTGAAGCAGAAACAAAAAACGGGAAAATCAAAATGGACGGTGCAGGCGGTTCTGTTAAAGCGGATACGCTGAATGGGAACATTGAACTAAGCAGTGCTGAAGTTAGCGGAGATTGGGATCTCGATAGCTCCGTCGGAGAGGTAAAGCTTGCAATACCGGCGAATGCTCATTTTACGATGTATGGATCGGTAACTTTCGGTAATATTGTGTCCGATTTGCCGCTTGAAGTAAGTAAGAAAACGATAAGAGGCACTATTGGCGACGGCACTTTCAGGATTCAGATTAATGCTACGAACAGCATTGCAATTAAGCAATTTGGACTATCCTAAAAAGGCGCTTTCATTGACAAACTCTTAAATAAGAACGTACAATAGCTTTAATAACTTTAAGGAAGGGCGTGAGGGGAATGGGAGCCAGCGTTAACTTAGCACTTGAGCAACTGAAGATGAATGGCGTCCGAATGACCCCGCAACGTCACGCCATATTAAGCTACTTGATGGACTCGATGTCGCATCCGACTGCAGATGAAATTTATAAAGCGCTCTCACCAGTTTACCCGAGCATGAGCGTAGCTACCATATATAACAATCTGCGTTTATTTGTAGAAGCTGGATTAGTGCGTGAGCTGACTTATGGCGATGATTCAAGCCGGTTTGATTCGGATTTATCCGATCATTACCATGCCATTTGCAAAAATTGCGGTTCAATCGTCGATTTTAATTATCCACCGCTGCTTGAGGTAGAACGTGCAGCGTCACGTGTAACAGGTTTTGTGGTTGAAGGACATCGGATGGAAATTTACGGTGTTTGCTCGACTTGCAATACTAAATCAGCGAAATAATTGGCGTTATGCCTACAAGAACGTGCCGGGAAGCGATACAACGCTAATCTGCACGTTTTTTAATAGTCGAATAGTATTTTGAAGTTAACATTACAGGAGAGTGATGACTTGGAAACGATGTACAACCGAGCGCCACGCCGAAAAGGCAACAGAGGTGTTCGGAGCATAATATTGTTGTTTTTGTTAGGAGTAATAGCTGTCTTTTGTTGGTATGGATATATGCGTTTTATTCCAAACAATGAAAAGGTAGAACCAAATTATAAGTCAGAGCATCCTATATTTATTCAAGGCGTTGAAGCGGAGCAAGGAGCTATTATCGAAAATGATGAAGTTAAGCTGCCGCTTTCGGTGCTGGAGCAGGTATTAGGAGCGGACAAGCCTATAAGATATGAGCCTGATTCAGGTTCAATCATTTTGACAACTGCCAATAAGGTGCTTCACCTCAAGACGGATTCTTTAACGGCGACTATCAACCAAAAACCATATGATCTAACGATTACTGCAGAAACGTCTAATGATACGGTCTATATTCCTGCAGAACCTTTGGAGGAGTTATATGGGCTGAAAGTAGAATTCGTAAAAGAGACAGGCACAGTAACGCTGCTGAATGCAGGAGACATGGTTCAGCTCGCTGAGGCTACACCTGAGAAAGGGGCGGCTATTCGAACCAAAGCGACTATTCGAGCGCCTTTTGTTCAAAAAGTTCCTCAATCACAGTCAATAAGAATTTGGAAAGAGCAGGAAGGTTGGCTGCTTGTTCAAAACAGCGAAGGCATCATCGGTTTTATGAATAAAAAAGATGTGAAGCTTACTTCTATTGAGAAAATGCCCGAGCAGGCGTCAGAACCTCCATTTATTGCGTGGAAGGTGCTCGGCAATAAAATTAATATGACATGGGAAGCTGTTTATCAACGGAAAATCGATACTGCCAAAATAGCGCCGATGCAGGGAGTAAATGTCGTAAGTCCAACCTGGTTTGAACTTGCCGACGACAAAGGAACAATAAAAGGCAAGGCTGATCCCGCATATGTAAAATGGGCACATCAGCAAGGGATGCAGATTTGGGCGCTGTTCAGCAATAGCTTCGAGCCTGATCGAACGACAAAGGCATTAGCGTCAGTGGAAACTCGGTTCTCGATGATACAGCAGCTGATCGGCTTTGCTCAAGTATATGGATTGCAAGGGATTAATTTAGATTTTGAAAATGTACACACGTCGGATAAAGCTAACTTTGTACAATTTGTTCGGGAGCTGACTCCGCTTTTACACGAGCAAGGCTTGGTTGTCTCCGTGGATGTAACGCCCAAGTCGAATAGTGAGATGTGGTCGCTGTTTCTTGATCGTGCAGCGCTTGGCAATGTTGTAGATTATATGATGGTCATGGCTTACGATGAGCATTGGGCTGCGAGTCCAAAATCGGGTTCGGTAGCATCGCTGCCTTGGACAGAGAGTTCTCTTGTTCGTATCATGCAGGAGGATGCAGTACCAGCAAGTAAAATTATTTTAAGCATGCCTCTGTATACCCGGATATGGACTGAAAAAAAAGGGGAAGACGGTAAAATAGACGTTTCCTCAAAGGCAGTAGGCATGAAGAAGGTTAATGAGATTATTACGACTAAGAAACTTAAGCCAGTGTTTGATGCAAAAGCAGGTCAGAATTACGTGGAATATACGGAAGACGGAAATTTGATGCGAATATGGATTGAGGATGAAGTATCCATTAAAGCTCGAGTAGCGCTTGCGCGTAAATATGATTTAGCGGGTGTAGCAACATGGCAGCGTGCGTTCCAAACGGAAGCTATTTGGAAATCTATCGACGATTTTCTTAAGCTTAGGCCATAATTCATTTATAAATGTTAAATAAGAAACGCCTCCTCACATGTGAAGACATGGAGGAGGCGTTTCTTATTTTTATAATGCTGCGATCAAAAGTTGGTTTTATTAGCTTTTTACCTTCTTAGTAGAATAAAGGTTGTTTCCTAAGAAAGAATCAACCGTATATTCACTATAGGTTAAACTTGCTGTTCAGAAGGAGTAGTTGTTGCTTGTGCAGGATCAAGCGTAAGTATCGTTTTGCAATACATACAACGATCTGTTTTTCCAAGCATCTTGGTTGGACGCGAGCATTCTGGACACTGAAGCATTGTGGCGCTTGTTGACATCATGCCAGCCCAGAAATAAACGGCTACGCTGATTAACAAGGAGATCATGCCGATTACCATGAAGATAGCAGCAATAATTTTGCCTGCTTGTCCCCAAAAAACAATGCCGGCTGTTCCGAGTATCATGACTCCCATGCCAACAAGGGTGAAAACGAGTCCCCATAGACGGAATTCATTGATTTTGGCTGACTTGAAAAAGAACTTATTCATGTATTCATACCCTTCCTATGACCAATGACTTATGATTTTGAAACAGTTTCTGAGTTAGTAAGCAGGAATGTGCCTCCAACCTGTCGAAAAAGAATAAAACTGTAGAATATTATTATAGCGTAATAAAATGTGATTAGCTATATGGAGGAACCAGTGGAACATATAAAAGCGTACTTCTCGGACAGCTATCGAGATGAACCTCATTTAATCGGTTTGGCTGTTATTGAAAACCCATATCCTTATAATCCTTTAGCTGATGGATTAGATTCATTAGTACTTGTTGTAATGAATGAAGAGATTGAGCGGAATGATACGGAGCATGTCCAAATCGAGGATCAACGGGTATTGATTCGAACGATTGATTCGAATGGATTGAGTGAATGGTTGTCTGGTGGCGAAAACCGCAATATTATCGAATGGCTAGTTCGGGGGGAGATCTTGGTGGATCGCGACGGCTATCTGAGCAGTGTTCGTGAACGTCTGCTTCAGTTTCCTGCTTCAATGCGGGAGCAAAAGCAGTTTGCTGAATTTACGGGTTTCTTAAGAACGTATTTACAAGCAAAGCAGGATCTATTGGATGGTAATTTGTTGGATGCATACAGTCATGTGCTGACAGCCTTGCATCATTGGGCTCATATCGTTCTTATAGAAGAAGGAAGGCATCCTGAGCTAACCGTGTGGAAACAGCTGAAGCGAGTTCACCCAGGAATATATAAGCTCTACGAGGAGCTAACGGTAAGCCCAGAAACATTGGAGCAACGAGTACAATTAGTTATGCTTGGCTGCGAGTTTTCCGTTATGAGCAAAATGAAAACAAGCTGCGCGTTATTATTTAATATACTTGGCAGTCGCGAAGAGCCTTGGAGTATTGCGGAGCTGCAATCACACTCCACATTAAATATTTTGCATGGTGATTTATCACTTGTTCTTCAGAAGCTTGTAAAGCGGGAGTACATTCGTGAGGTTGCTGTTATGAATGAAGCAGGAGATATAGGTGCGCTTGAACTTCGATATATGAACAACGTGAAAACAAGCTAATGATTCAACCGTTTATAATAGTAGAAGCGCATGTCATGCCCTATGTTTATAGAGGCAGGCATGCGCTTCTTTTGTTTAAAATAAAAAGTAGAAAACATGCTTGACTTATATTAGTATCAGATGATATATTAGTACTCGCCGCTTTTACAGGATACATAATCGCGAAAACGACATTTTAAAAAAAATGTCGAAAAACGAATAAAAGTACTTGCAAAGAGATAGGCAAACGTGATATATTATAAAAGTCGCCGATACGAAATACGCGGTTGACACGAAAGAAAAGATTGCTCTTTGAAAACTGAACAACGAGTAATAACTGCCTTGCAAATCCTTCGGGATGAGCAAATATAGCGATAAAAGTTATGAGCAAGTCAAACACCAATTTGGAGAGTTTGATCCTGGCTCAGGACGAACGCTGGCGGCGTGCCTAATA
>NZ_JBFTPT010000010.1:0-317211 GCF_056398625.1 Paenibacillus sp. 01T431 | reverse complement strand
GTTACCCACGTGTTACTCACCCGTCCGCCGCTAAGCATCAGAGGTGCAAGCACCTCATCAACTCCGCTCGACTTGCATGTATTAGGCACGCCGCCAGCGTTCGTCCTGAGCCAGGATCAAACTCTCCAAATTGGTGTTTGACTTGCTCAATACTTAACTAGCTATTTTAAAAAATTATCGGATCGACGTGATCCATTTGTTCAGTTTTCAAAGAACTTGTTTGTCACATTTTGTCGTGACAAGAAATGATATTATCATCTTCGTCCAACGTTGTCAACCGTTTGTTTCACAAATGTTTGTGAGTCATTCAATTGCTTGTCCGTGTCTCAGAAGCGACAAGAAATAATATATCACTTACGCAAACAGAATACAAGTTAAAAAAAATGACAATTGCAAATTATTTTAACGCACTCATTATTCTGGTTTATGGATAGTAATCCATCATCATTTAACTAAAAACAAAAGGAGCTATTCCTCAAGGTCTATAACCTTAAGGGACAGCTCCTTCTTATTTAAGCATTCAAAACAATGCTTTGAATGACGTCTTATTACTATATAACGGTTTCACCCAAAAGGCGCAATAACTCAGCTTCCTCTTCTATAACAGTAATACCAAGCTCACGAGCTTTCGTCAGCTTGCTTCCTGCGCTTTCGCCAGCTACAACAAAATCTGTTTTCTTAGATACGCTGCCCGAGATTTTGGCTCCGCAAGCTTCGAGCAGCTTCGCAGCTTCATCCCTAGACATCGTCGGCAGCGTACCTGTAAGTACGACTGTCTTCCCGCTGAATACACTATCATTTCTCGCAACCAGCTGCTGTTCCGCTTCAGCTTTCACACCTAGCTCGCGCATTCTGGCAATACTCGCAATGATAATGGGATCTTGAAAAAATCCAACGATGCTCTCAGCAACAATACCGCCAACATCCGGAAGCGTAATAAGTTCTGCAGCTTCCGCCTGCATAATAGCATCTAGATTTCCATAATGATCAGCCAGCATTTTCGTTGTTGCTTTGCCCGTGTTCGGAATGCCAAGAGCAAATAAGAATGACGCAAGCTCTCTATCCTTGGACTTTTCAAATGCGGCAAGCAGCTTGAGCGCCTTCTTCTCACCGAATCGTTCTAGTCCAATCAGATCATCGTAAGTAAGAGCGTACAAATCAGCAGGATCACGTACTCCGCAATCTTTGTATAGCTGTTCTGCTGTCATGACGCTGAACGTATCGATATCCATTGCATCCCGAGACGCGAAATGAGTGATCCGGCCGATAATTTGCGGCTGGCAGCCCAGCTTATTATTGCAGAATAGGTGAGCTCCCCGCTGCTCGAGCTCCGTTCCGCATGATGGACATACCGTTGGAAACACAATTTCTTCACCAGGCACATCATCGGCCTTGCCCAATATTTCTGGAATAACATCATTTGAGCGGCGAATCGTAACGAGTGTCCCTAGTGCGAACTTGAGGTTTTTGCGTTCAATATCGCCAATATTATTGAGCGTACAGTTTTGTACAGTAACACCAGCGAGCTCAACAGCCTCGACGCGCGCGACTGGGGTTATTTTGCCGGTACGGCCAACCTCCCATGACACGGCTTCGAGTACTGTTGCTGCTTCCTCCGCTTCGAACTTAAAGGCAACCGCCCAGCGAGGGAATTTATCCGTATAACCGAGTGCTTCCCTCGTCCGCATATCTACAACCTTGATTACAGCACCATCAATGAGGAAATCCAGCTGCTCCCGTTTTTCTGTTACACGCAGCAGCTCTTCTTGAACCTCTTCGATCGTATTTTGATACGTTACATATGGATTCACCTTAAAGCGGTTATCGTTCAGAAACTTCTGCATTTCATGATGATCTGCAAAAGAAACTCCGTCAGCGTAGCCGACATTATAGAAAAATGCGTTCAGCTTCCGCTCGGCTGTAACCCGCGGATTAAGATTGCGCAGTGCGCCTGCTGCGGCATTCCGTGCATTTTTGAGCGGTTCAGCTGCCGTTTCATTATATTTGGCCAGGACGGAAAGCTGCATAATGCCTTCTCCCTGCACTTCAACAATACCATCAGCCCATGGAATTGTGAGCGGAACAGAACGTATCGTTCGGACCTGCTGCAATATCCCTTCGCCAACTGCACCGTTTCCGCGCGTAGCTGCTTGAACCAGCTGTCCATCCTCGTAGGTCAGATTCAGGGTTAAGCCGTCAAACTTCAGCTCAACGACATAAGTAGGCTGCGGCAAAGGCTCTTCTTCCGGATGTTTTGCATTATAATCGGCGACTGCTTTAAGCAATCTTGTATTCCACGAAAGCAAGTCTTCCGTATTTTGAGCTTTGTCCAAACTCCATAAACGAGCACGGTGTTTATACGGCTCAAAACCTTTGAGCAAATCGCCGCCTACTCGCTGTGTCGGCGACTCAGGCAAAAGCACGTCCGTCTCCTTCTCCAAAGCGACAAGCTCATCATAGAGCTTGTCATAATCCGTATCATTTATTGTAGGCTGATCAAGCGTGTAGTAGCGATAATTATGCTCTGCAATGATCGCAACAAGCTGCTGCATTCTCTCTAATTGAGCGTTCACGGAAGGCTCCTCCTTCTAATCGTCAAAAATGGCTGATCAACCTTATACTTTTGTTATCGGGGCAAAGCCGGCAAGCAATCGCTTGATGCCAACCGGAGCCGGGAATGCGATGTTAAGCTCCATATCCTTGCCCGTCCCTTTGACGGAGACGATAACGCCGATTCCCCATTTGCCATGCGACACGCGATCGCCTGACGCAAATGTTCCAGGCGCGGCATCGCCCGCCGCGCTGCTGCCCTGAGCCGCCCGAGCGGCTTCTTGCAGCGGCGTGCTGACACGCACGCCGCCTCCTCTGCCGCCCATCGCGGCCGGGCCCGTTCCCCCCATACCTGGGGAACGGCTGCCTGCACCGGGCGCACCGCCAGCTGGCGCGCGACCGGCAAACCCGCGGCTCGCGCCTTGCGCAGCCGCACCAGTACCGCCCGTGACGCTAACGCCGCTGCGAGTGCCCACGCTTCCACGTGAATAACCGCCGCTGCCGCTAGAAGCGCCTTCTCTTACGCTCTCTGGTATTTCCTGCAGGAAACGCGAAGGCATGTTGCTGCTCGTACGGCCAAACAAAGTCCGCATCCGCGCACATGTCAGATAAAGCCGTTTCTCCGCGCGGGTAATCCCTACATATGCAAGGCGCCGCTCCTCTTCAAGCTCTTCATTATCAGCAAGAGCACGGCTATGCGGAAATACGCTCTCCTCCATGCCGATAATGAAAACGACAGGAAACTCAAGTCCCTTAGCACTATGCATGGTCATCAGTGTAATCGCATCTTTGTTCTTCTCTGCTTCTTCTTCATCCTTGTTCAAGGAATCGATGTCGGCTATGAGTGCCAAATCAGTTAGGAACGCCACGAGCGTCCGATCCTCATTGCGCTTCTCAAAATCCATCGTCACCGACAGAAACTCATCGATATTCTCAAGACGCGCCTTCGACTCCAGCGTGTTCTCTTGATGCAGCTCCATCCGGTACTGCGACAGCTCCAGCACCTTCTCTGTAAGCTCCGTTACCGATAGATATTCAACCATCCGTGTAAGATTGTCGATAATCTCATAAAACTCGCGCAATAGCGTCCGTGTCCGAGCATTCACCTCAACCTCGCCGAGGTTGTTCAATACACGGTAAATGGAAGTGCCTCTTCTCGCCGCTTCATCCGCAAGCTTGCCAACCGTTGTATCCCCAATCCCCCGCTTCGGCACATTAATGATACGCACCAAGCTTATATCGTCATCCGGGTTGGAAACGAGCTTCAAATATCCGAGCAAGTCCTTAATCTCTTTGCGATCATAGAACTTAATGCCGCCAACGATTTGATAAGGAATATCCGATTTAATCAAAATTTCCTCTATAACCCGCGACTGAGCATTGGTACGGTATAATATCGCATGATTGGCAAATTTATAGCCGTTATTCACATTTTTGCGAATTTCCCCAGTTACAAAATATCCTTCATCATGTTCAGTATCTGCTTGATAGAGTGCAATGAGATCGCCCGCGCCTTGATCCGTCCACAGCTTCTTCGGCTTGCGCCCTGTATTCAGCTTAATAACCGCGTTTGCTGCATCGAGAATATTTGCTGTTGAACGATAGTTTTGCTCCAGCATGATCGTCCGCGCCTCTGGATAATCGCCCTCAAAATTCAAGATGTTCGTAATGTCAGCTCCACGCCAGCGGTAGATGGACTGATCGCTGTCGCCTACTACGCATATATTATGATGTTTATCCGCAAGCATGCGGGTCAGCATATATTGTGCTCTGTTCGTATCCTGATACTCATCCACATGAATGTATCTGAACTTGTTCTGATAAAATTCAAGCACCTCTGGTACATCTTTAAACAGCTGAATCGTCATCATAATAAGATCATCAAAATCAAGTGAGTTATTGCTTCTCAGCTTTTTCTGGTATTTCGTAAACACTTGGGCAACGATGCCCTCAAAATAGTCGCCGACCTTTTGCTCGAATTGCTCCGGCGTGATCAGCTCATTTTTCGCTCCGCTTATTGCAGCTTGAACCGCCTTCGGCTCAACCTTCTTCGTATCGATGTTCATGTCCTTCATACAGCCGCGGATAACCGACAACTGGTCCGAAGAGTCCAAAATAGAGAAGCTGGATGTAAAACCGATCCGATCAATATCTCTTCTGAGGATACGCACGCACATCGAGTGAAAGGTAGATACCCAAATGTCCCGCCCTGATGGTCCAACAAGCGCACTGACCCGGTCCTGCATCTCTCGTGATGCTTTATTCGTAAAGGTGATGGCCAAAATACTCCATGGCGCCACACGCTTCTTTTCTATTAAGTAAGCAATTCGATGTGTCAGAACGCGAGTCTTGCCGCTGCCCGCTCCCGCCATAATCAAAAGCGGCCCGTCAGTCGCTTGAACAGCATCACGCTGCGGCGGGTTCAGCTTCTGTACCGCCTGCTCGATACTCATATAATTCAACATGCTCAGACTCCTTTGTTCGCATATGTTCGCCTCTCACCAGTGTAGACAACGGCTACCGCTGTGTCAATTTGAGAATATAGGAATTAGCTTGAATTATGACAGAAAGTATGTCAACGCTAAAAACAAATAAAAGCATCTGCCGTTCTGTCCCATTGTCACCTATGTGCAACAAGATCAGATACAGCGAATGCTTTTTTTCATTGAGACCATGGCTATAGGCAAAACAGGAACAAATCAGACATTCTTAACAGCTGCCACCGTCGATAACGCTGCTTCAAGATCGCTGTAAATAATGTTTCCTACAACGACGGTATGAGCAGCTTCTGCCGCTTGACGAGCTTTGTCTGCATTGTCAATTCCGCCTCCATAAAATACCCGTGCTTGCGTGGCTGTCATTCTTGCCCGCTTCACCAGCTGCATATCGCCGAATCGTCCGCTATATTCCAAATAAACAACCGGCAAGCGCATCAGCCGATCAGCCATGCGCACATGTGCGGTGAGTTCTGCTTCTGTCAGCTCCGTTTGCGCACCCGTAACTTTTGCAGCAGTAGCCTCTTCATTCAAAATAATATAGCCTTGCGCCGCCGTTTCCTCCCAAGGAACGAAGGAGCCATACTCTATTAGCCCTTCGGTTTGCCGTCCGGTAATCCACTCTGCTCTGCTCGTATTAAGGACAAGCGGTACAAAATAGCCGTCGAAGCCAGGAACCGCTCCCTCTAAAGTAGAAACCTCTAATGCACAGTCTACCGCATACCTGCGAATTCGTGCCATCAGATCCACTGTATTCTCAAAAGTAACGCCGCTGGAGCCTCCGACAATAATCGCGTCAGTACCCGAGGTACAAATCGCGTCAAGCTGCTCATCGGAAATTTCTCGATCAGGGTCGAGCTTAAACACATGCCTCCAGCTTGAAAACCAAACCTCATTCATGAATGATCACGCCTCGCTTTGTCATAAATCAATTGTCGCATAATTGCTTTCCTTCTATGCTATGTCAGCGAGAAATCCGTGTCAAACAGTTACTCTCCTTCAAGCTTCTCTTTCATTTGCTTCATCAGATCCTTGTCGCTAGCATTGGGAACTCTTACCCGTTCTAAATACGTCAAGGCTTCCGCTGGATCGCCGTCTGCCTTCGTAATGCCATAATAAATCAGTCTAGCTAGCGGACGCAGTGCGTCATCGTTATCCCCTTCTGACTTGTAAGACGCGATGGCTTCCTCATATTCCCCTTTAATGACCAGCCTGTCTCCAGCAAGCATCCCTTCCTCTGGCATCGTGAAAAACGGGGTTTTCTGGATTAGAGCTGTGTAATAGCCGCTAGAGCTCGATATTTTGCGCCCTCCCGCATCATAAGCATCAACTGACCATATGAAATCTCCCCCGGGATAAACCGCGCCAAGCACTCCGATATTAGACAAAGCAACATTTCCTCCCGAGTCCATGCTTTTGCCAAATCCCAGCGTATTTCCTCTCAATTCCTTCAAGCTGTACTCCGCTGTTGTTCCTTTAAAGCGCTCATCCGAAAGCTGTACCGTATTAGCGCCAACAGTATTCCCATCTTTAATGCGGAAAATGGACGTTATCGAAAGTGTATAGTAATCCGCACCCGGATAGGCATTCCATTCGAATAACAATTTATCCCCGGTTAGCTGCTCTTTATTAACTGGTGATATAACACTTACTTGTGGTACAAATTGAAAATCGTATGTTTCTGTTTTGCCTTCTAGAGCGCTCACATACTCTCGGTCAGACTGCGTTAAGTAATATCCATTTACCTCAGCAGGAGTGACACCGACTCCAACCTCATACTCATTAGCATCCACGTCATAAAAACGATAAACACCATGCTCATCTGTAATGGCTACCGGGTAATGAAGATAAGGCGGCGTGCTCCATCCGCTTGCATCCTTGCGGTGCAATATAACAAACACATTCGCAGCCGGTTTTTCGCCAATCTTAACTTTCCCTGTTATAGCAGCCTGCTTATCAGGTATCGCCGTTCTTGTACTCAAAATCGCTAGATAGGTTCGCAGCTCCTCATCCGCATGGAATGTACCGGTATTCACATTTGCGTCAAGCTCTGCAAAAAGCCGTTCTGCTTTATCCCACTCCTTGTTCCACATATAAAGCTTGCCCAAATTAAATTTAACCCCATAAATATATGACGACGTTGAATATTGCTCCACCAAATTTTCGAGCCGGTTTATCTCGCGCATACGTTCCTCTGCCGTTCGTTCTCCTCCGCTGGAGGAGCTGCTGCTCGGGAAAATAAATATATGATCGTCGCCGTTCGAATCCGTAACCAGCTCGGACGCCTCAGACGCTAATAAAAGTGCAGATTCCGCGCTCTCGGTTCTAGGAAACCACTTCCACAAAACATCGTATTTCTCCGTATGAAAAAGGAAAAAGGGAATTAGAAAATAACAAGCTCCCGCTGCAATCATAAGAAAAGCGAGCAGCATTGCCATCGTTTTCACTTTCATTCGTATCATTTTTCCTTCGGCCACCCTTCAAGCAGCTCTGATTCATAATAAACGCCGCCTGCAATCATAATTAACCGATCGCTGCTTTCAGGCTGGGGCTTGGCATCCATCGTTTGCGGAGAATAAACAGTTGACGTTAAACGCTGCCAGCCGATTACGGGTACAGCGATACACATGCATAGGACTAAAACGACAGCAATCCCAGGTATACGCAGCTCCCGATTCCAAAATGAAGGAGGGCATGCTCGGTCTAAAACAGTCTTTTGAAGCTGTTCAGTGAACTGAACACCCGCCAGCTCTATATCCAAATTTTCACGAATGCTTTTTGTATCATGCTCTTGTTTCATCCTGCCAGTCTCCTTCCTCTAATTGCTGCCTAAGCTGTCGCCGTCCTCGCAGCAGCTTACTCTTAATGGTACTTTCCGGCTCACCGAGCACCTGCGCGATTTCTTTAATGGTCAGCTCTTGATAATAATAAAGAACGATGACCTCACGATATTTGAAAGGCATAACCTCAATGGATTCACGAAGCGATGAGGCCAGCAGCCATTGTTCAACTCCCGCATCGGTCGGCGATTTAAACATCATGTTATGTACGCTCATTTCTTCTCCTGTTTCCGCTCGAAACAGCAGCCTTTTCCATGAAGCGAGCCGCATCTTGCTGCGGCAGCGATTAATCGTCATTTGCAGCAGCCAGCCGCGCAGGCTTCCATCGCCGCGGTATTGTTTTATTTTTTGAAAGGCGGTTATAAATACCTCCTGGCTCACATCCTCTGCCAAGTGATGATCCTTCAGCAGCAAGGCGGCTGTCCGCAAAATATCGTTGCCATACTGCTCCATCAGCCACTTCAGGGCGGAGCCGTCACCGCCTTTCAGTCGTTCAATCGCTTGTTGCTCCGCACTCATCCATTCACCTGCTCTCTCTATAAGTAAAGATGCGGTTTGAAGCGCAAAAGGTTGCAAATCTGCCTTTTTAAAATTTCACAACAAAAAAAATACCGCCCTCCCATTCACAGAGAAGACGGTATCGCTTGAAATTTCGTTAGATTTATTTGACCAGTTGACCACGCGTAACGCCAAGCTGGTTAATGGCTTTCAGGCTGCGCCATACTTGCGTGCCGCTAATACGGCCATCAAGCGCATCACGGTAAAGAGACAACACTTCAAGCACTTTCTCCGGCGTTTCTTCTAGAAACTCGACACGGAAATTGGATACGCCCATTCCTACAAAATTGCGGATGTACTCAGCACCCGATTGCTCGATTGCGTTGTACACAGTGTTGCGGCAGCCTTCGTCTACGCGAACAGGATGCGCCATGCCAATACGATCCTGCAGGGAAGCACGCTTCTCCTCACAAGGACGTCCGCAGTTTGTGAAGTCAGTTCCTTCACTCATAAAGGTGCAATATACGCAATGCTCCGTGTGGAACATCGGCAAATGCTGATGGATAACCATTTCCAGCATCGACGTATCTGAGCTTTCCAGCAAATCAACCATCTGCTGAATATTCAAATCATACGACGGTGTAATCAGATCAAGACCAACCTCGGTAAACAGCTTCACTGCCTTATGATTGGCTACGTTCAGTGAGAAATCGCCAATCAGCTTAGGAAATGGCTTGTCCGGATTAGCTGCACGAGCGCGCAAGTAGTAATAAAGCGCTCCAGTGTTCCGAACAAGTACGGCATCGGGCTGCAGCTTCAATATATTCGCATGGTAGCCATTTTCACCAGGCATGTGAATGCGCGGCGTAGCCAGAGCAATCGGCTTGCCTGCTTCACGGGCAGCGGCTACCGCTGCAGGGAATTGTTTAATAAATTCAAAATCAGCGTATACATAAGCAACGTCGGTTTTGACTGCTGCCTGCACCTGCTCCAAGGTACGGCATAGCGCGATCAAGTTTGCATCTTTTCCGCTCTGAGGAGCCAAAATATCTTTTTTCGCCACATCAGCCAAAACAGCGTCCTCGCTTGCGTAAATTGCATTCTTCACATAGACAGGCGGCTTCGGACGCTCGCCTGCAAGCAGCTCTACCGCTTCACGGCGCAGTCTGTTCAGCTCACGAATCGGTACGATCAAATCGCCTTGCAGCTCTACCTCGAGCTTCTCAAGCTGATAAACCGTGCCGCCCAGACGGCCCAGTTGATCCTCAAGCAGCGCTGCATCCATCGGACGCTTCTGTGCCTGCTCCAAATCGATCTCTGACGCGACTTCAACCGTCGTCCCCTTCTGCACATCTGTCCACCAGGTACGCATTGGCTGACCAAGCGCGCCCGTCACTCGAACATGAAGCGGGAATACACGATATGGCTTTTCTGTTTCAAAAGAAGCTCTGAGGCGTCTGTCCAGCGCCGGATCATTCGTTTTCCACACACGGTCGCCTACATGAACCTTGCGCAAATCAACATCATTGCGTCCAGCAACCAGTTCGATCAATATGCCTTCCTGCGCTTCGCCCTCGATTTTCACGCCTTGACGACGAATATCGTAAACGCGGCCGCCCTCTTCCTTTTTCGTCGGGTCGCCTGCGTCAAACACAATGCCATCTCCGCGCTTAAGCGGCGCTTCGATCTTCAGCGTAACCGCATCGCGCATAATACGCTCTACTCGGCCGAGGTAGACACCGCGGCTTTTCGGGAACGTACCCTCAACAAGCATCTTGTTGTTTGTTCCCGACAGGAAACCATGCGTGAAGCCGCGCGAGAAGCTTTGCTGCAGCTCACGCACATCCTCCACAGACGGCTTCGACAAGTCGCCGTCAAAATATTTATCGATCGCGCGCCGATACTTGCTCACGACATTCGCGACATATTCCGGACTTTTGAGACGTCCTTCAATTTTGAACGAGGTTACGCCCGCTTGGATGAGCTCCGGCACAATATCAATCGCCGCCAAATCCTTCGGAGACAGCAAATACGCAATGTCTCCCATCGGCTGTACCTCGCCATCGACCATCAAATCATACGGCAGCCGGCAAGCCTGCGCGCATTCACCGCGATTGGCCGAGCGTCCGCCCCACATCTCGGACGTGAGACACTGACCCGAATACGATACGCATAGCGCACCGTGCACGAATACCTCCATTGGCAGCTTCGCTTGCTCGCCAATGGTACGAATTTGCTTCAAATTATTTTCGCGGCCTAACACGACCCGCTCAAGACCAAACGGCTTCGTAAACTCGACAGCCTCTGGCGATGTGATCGTCATTTGTGTAGAGCCGTGAATTGGAAAGTCTGGCGACAGCTCACGAATCAGCTTCACTAGTCCCAAATCCTGTACGATTACCGCGTCCACGCCTGCATCGATACACATTTCGATTAACTTCTGCGCGTCTCTCAGCTCATCCTCGAATACGAGAATATTAAATGTGAGGAAACCTTTTACCCCGTACGTATGCAAAAATGCCATAATTTCCGGCAGTTCCTCACTGYGGAAATTGTTTGCGCGTGCGCGGGCATTAAATTTCTCCACGCCAAAAAATATCGCATCCGCGCCATTTGCAACAGCCGCTCTCATGCAATCCCAATCGCCAGCCGGAGCCAGCAGCTCTATGTCCGATCTCATTATTGTATCTGTCATATTAACTATCAATCCCTCTCATTCTTGAAACCTGCTTCCACTATCTTAACAAACCACGGACATCTATACCACTACACAATACTGGCATCGCGCAAGCATTCACGGTTGACGCCTCATTTAAATGAAAAAAAGACCGATTCCCCAATAAGGGAACCGGCCTTCTACTAATTAAAACGAATCGATTGCACTGCTTCGTTAATGATTTTGAGGTTGCTGTCTGAAGCACGCACATCGTAATAGTTTAAGCTAAATACCATAGTTCCTTGTGCAGAGTCAAAAATATAAAACTCTTCTGTATACGGAATATCATCTTGTGGCTTGGATGTATGGATAACGACATGCTGTGCCGTTTTTCCATTAATCGTAACCGTATTGGATTGCTTCGTCGTACTTCCCTGCGCGCTGCCTTCAGATGAATTCACATATTGCAAAAGCGAATTTACAACGGTCGCCGCTGCTGTATCCGACTCAAAAATATTTAAGCTGCCTGCACTAAACGTATACAAAACATCATCTTCGTTAAAGTTTTTCTGAATACCATACCAGTAGGTTGGGAGTTCAATTGAATAACCATACGTAGAGCTGCGTTTTGTTGTTTTTGTGCTGCGATCAGCCAAATCATAACTTTCCTCAACATTGCCAAATGTTTTCTCAATTAAAGCAGTATCAATATCGACCGAAGCCAAAACTTGGTTGTACGTAAGCTTGCTCTTCGCGCTATTAGCGGTAGGATACATATAAACTAATGAATAACGGTAATTTCCTGAAAATAAAGCAATCTCATTATAGGTAAACCATGCGTCCTCACCTAACGAAAGCTCATAGCTTAGCGCTACCGCCTTGCCATCAATCAAAGTTACCGGTGTTGTAACGAAATTGCGAACACTGGAGTTAACAAAATCCTCACGAATTCTCGCTTCCCTCTTTTGTGCCCAATTGTCCATCGTAACGCCTGCTGTTAATGAAGTGAGAGAAAAGAAGAAAAGTTCCTTATCGTTTTGGAACGATGGTGTCGTGCTCTCATAATCTTTGTTCCAATCCGTTGGAAGCTTAACCGTTAGCCCATAATCCTCGTCTTTGAAGGTGATTACGCCATCTTTTACCTTCGTAACATCCTTAAGCGATTTATCTGCTGTATTAAAAGAAGGAGTAAAGCTATTCAAGAATGTATCATAGCTAGTCAAAACTGACTTATTCGCACCCTTAGCGCCTACAATAACAATGTAATACTTATCGCCTTTTTGAATACCGCGATACTCGTAGTTCATTTTTGTTTGTTTAGCGTAGCTTATCACCTTCTCGAAGGTTAAACCGCCTACAGTGATCGTGCGTTTGTCTACTGTAATCTCATCTTGATCATAATAGGAAATCATAAGCTCTCTCTGCTCTTCGACAGACAGCTTGTCATCGCCTACACGTTCCGTAATCACATTCACTTGCGCAGCAACCTTGGAATCATCGGCAGTATCTGCCCAAGTAATAAATTCGCCGTTATCGCTTTGATCCACTTGAATCAAGCCTGCTGGATAATTTAATGACCAGCCATGGTAGCTGTCACCAATTTTTGTTTTACCAAATTCGGAATCAATAGAAGTGCCGCCCGTACCGGACGATTGTGCACGCACACCAATAATAATGGTTTCTTTAGTCGCATTGTCAGCTGTAATTTTTGCGCCAAAAGCTTCTACAATAACGCGCAGCGGCACCATTGTTGAGCCTTTAACTGCAACTGGAGCAACTGCTACTGCTTTGGCTGCACCGTTCACTTTTACTGTTTTGCTGCCAAAAGTTAAAACAATCTTGCGGTCATTGTAAGTAAGTGTGATCACATTGCCGTTTTCCAATTTAAGTCCTGCACCAAAAGCATTTGTAATGACTTTTAGCGGAACCATCGTTGTTCCGTTGCTTACAAAAGGAGCCTCTACCGTAGTAGCTTTCCCATTAATTTTGACCGTTTTGCTGCCCGCCTTCAAGCGTACTTCAACCTTATTGTCTGCCTCTGCTGCGAATGCAGCTACCGGCAACATCGCTAAAACAAGCAAAACCGGCAAAAGCATGGTTAACATTCTTTTAAACATATTTAATCTCATCATCTATATCCCCTTATAATTAAATAATAACTTTGATCTTAATTTAACTCTGCCGCCTAACCTTCTACTAATGTCAGCTTGCGGGTAACAAGGTCACCGTCGATCTGCAGCATTACCTCCACTTGTTGACCCGGCAAATAACTTTTTAGCAGCTCATTAAGCTCCACCTTTGCGGATACTTGCTTGCCTGCAACTTTATAAAGCAAATCGCCAGCTTGGATACCTGCTTTTTTGGCGGCTGCCGATGTCACCGATTTGACTGTTAACGGGTCGGAGGTCGGGATTCCGATAAGCGCAGACCAGCTTTCCTCAAGTCCAAGGCCAAGCGAGGCGCGTTTCACATGTCCGTATTTGAAAAAATGACTCGTTACGTACTGCACGGTATCCGCAGGAATAGAGAATCCGAGATTATCGACTCCTACCTCTACAAACTTTAAAGAATTAATGCCGATGACCTCGCCTTTCATGTTAACAAGCGGCCCACCGCTGTTGCCTGGATTTATCGATGCATCCGTTTGGAGCAGGTTGTATGCCGAAGAAACACTCCGATTCATGCCGCTCAGGATACCACTTGTTGCCGTATTGCGAAGGGAGAACGATACAGGTGTGCCGATGGCTACTACCGTCTCGCCTACTTGAACCTTAAGCGGTGACGGGGCAAGCTTCGCGATTGGGAGCTTCGATGCCTTAATCTTAACTAATGCCAGATCACTTGCCTCATCGTGATGCGTGCGTTCTGCATCGTATTTCTTTCCGTCTGCTGTAACGACAACCAGATTGGTCATATCCTCAACAACATGCGCATTCGTCACGATCCAGCCATCTGTACGAATAATAACGCCGGTTCCATGCGCCAATGCATACCTTGGATCGGCTGAGCCGATATCCTTCGGCTTACCGATAATCGCGACGACGGAAGGCGATACCTTCTTTACAACCGATGGGATATCGACTGGCGTATACGCATACGTGTTTGTCTTGGAATCAAACGTACCCGTTCCGCCTAGCGAGCTTGTTAATGAGCTTGCTTTGACATAAACCTCGCCATTAATTTTCGCAGCATTTAGCGTATGTGTAGCTGTGTTGCTTGCACCAGCACCCCATACCGTTCCTGCTGCAACAATCGCTCCTAATACAATGAAGCTGCAGACACGTAGCAAGCTGCTTTTCATGAAGCCACTCTCCTAATTTTTGTTCATGCATACCAATCTCTTAATGAAGAAACTATGATGCATGAAATAGTAGTAATCCGTTGTAATATAGCATAATTTCCCATATACAACAATGAAAATCGATAGAATTGTTCTCCCAAAAAAATACTAAATATTAATCTCGATTCCTCGTACTGCGCTTGTTTTGTTTAGTTATTATGCGATTTTGTCAAATATGATTTCGGTTATGTGTTCTGAGAATAGAAGTGTTATACTAGACGGGACTACTAAATCAATCCATATCGATGGATTCGGGAGGTAAATGAATAAATGAAATTAGGAGTATTTAGCGTACTTTTTGCACAAAAGCCGTTCGAGGAAGCACTTGACTACATCGCATCCAAAGGACTTGATGCCATTGAAATCGGAACTGGCGGATACCCTGGAAACGCACACTGCGACCTTGATGGTTTGCTTGCGGATGAAGGAAAACTGAAAGCGTTTAAACATGCGGTAGAATCACGTGGTTTGATGATCAGCGCACTTAGCTGCCACGGTAACCCATTGCACCCTCAGAAAGCCATTTCGTCTGAGCATGATGAAGTTATTCGTAAAACGATTGAACTTGCTAACCGTCTTGAAGTTTCCGTTGTAAATACTTTCTCTGGCTGCCCTGGCGATCACGAGGATGCAAAATATCCGAACTGGCCGGTTGCTCCTTGGCCAAACGATTTCCAAGAAATTTTGAACTGGCAATGGGAAGCAAAAGTTATTCCATATTGGTCTGAGATCGGCAAGCTTGCTACAGCTAGCGGTGTGAAGATGGGCCTTGAGCTGCATGGCGGTTTCTCCGTTCACAGCCCGGCTACTATGCTTCGCCTTCGCGAAGCGGCTGGCAATGCAATCGGCGCCAACCTAGATCCAAGCCACATGTGGTGGCAAGGAATTGACCCTGTTCAAGCGGTACATATCCTTGGACGCGCTGGAGCTATCCATCACTTCCATGCTAAGGATACGACAATCGATCCGATTAACGTAAATCACCACGGCGTAACGGACATGCAATCGTATGCCCTTATGCTTGACCGTGCTTGGCAGTTCCGTACAGTTGGTTATGGCCATGACCTCAAAACATGGGCAGACATCCTTAGCGCGCTTCGTCTAGTCGGCTACGACTATGTTGTGAGCATCGAGCATGAAGACGGCTTAATGTCCGTTGATGAAGGCTTCACAAAAGCTGTTCAAAATCTTCAACAAATTCTTATCCGCGAGCCGCTTGGCGAGATGTGGTGGGTTTAATTTCTAGCAACAAAGAAAAAGGTCTGCCGGACTTGTCCGGCAGACCTTTTTTCTATGTATGCTGTTACGCCATCCAAACCTTTGTGATCATAATGAAATCAATCAACAAAAACAATGCGAGTGAAACGGTTGTAAAACCGATTGCAAAAATGTTTTTCTTCGGACGAGCGGTCAGTAGTCGAACCAGTCCGATTGCGATCAATACGGTAAAGGCCAACATAAACCAATCGAAAGTTCCAATTTTACTTGCTGTTTGAGCTGCTGCTTCTGCCAAAAACATGAAGGGACCTCCTTTTTTTCGCACGTAACCTATTTTACTATATGTTAGCTTTTTGTGGCTCAAGGCGCAAGTCCGAATCTTCATTCGTAACAAGTTTGTCACGATTTACTAAAAAAAATGAATCTTTAGCTTAGAGCCGGCATTTTACTAATAAGCCCTCATCTATAAATTGTCCATCTCTACCAAGATCTATAACAGCATTTTGACGGTTGTGAATGAGCCTACGCTCATGATGAAATAATAAAATAACTAAAAAAGGAATCGGGAAGTATTTCACTCTTCCCGATCCCTAACGAGCTACTTGCTATTCAGCAATGCTAAAATTAAAGTCACCGCTTCTGCCCTTGTTGCCTGATCCGCAGGAGCGAATATGCCGCCATCCCTACCTTGAAGTAGACCCGCTTTATATGCTGCTGCCACATAAGGTTTTGCCCAATTTGGGATTTGATCAGCGTCTTTAAACGTTAGCTCGGCATTGTTCTCTAGAGGCAGCTTCTTCGCACGTACGATCATAGCTGCCACCTCTGCGCGCGTAATTGCTTGAGCCGGACGATACGTATTATCCTCGAACCCGCTTGCGATACCTGCGTTCACTACACTCGCAATATAAGGTCTTGCCCATGCAGGAATCATGTCGATATCTGCAAAATCAGCATCGCTTTGTTCTTCTAGATGCAGAGCTCTTGCCAGCATTGCAGCAAACTCTCCGCGCGTTACGCTTGCATTTGGACGGAAGGAATTGTCCGTATAGCCATTAATGAATTTAAGCTCAACCGCTTGCTGAATGGCATCCGATGCCCAGTGTCCTTCAATGTCCGTTAGTACAATGTCCGTTGTCGGTTTCTCAGGATCTTTTCCACCTGGATTCACCGGATCAGGATTGGTTGTTCCGCCTTCAGGTGTACCACCAGGCGATGGTGTATCCACATTTGTTTTCACGACAACACTTGGACCATCCTCACTCCACTTGCCGCCTGCGTTGCCCGCTTCAATTTTGAACGTGTAAGACGTATCCGCAGATAGTCCGCTGGCTTGGTAGCTATACACACTGCCTGCAACGCTCGCCAGTTTGACGCCATCCTTGTAAATGGCATATTCTGCAATACTTGGCGCATCGACAGCCGGTGTCCAGTTTAAGGTTACTCCCGTTTGCGTTACATTCGAAGCCGTCACTACTGCGTTTTCCCACGCTGGCGCCTCTGGCTCTGGTTGTTTTACGGAAAGAGTCAGCGCTTTTGTCGGCAATGAAACTAATTCGCCAGTCGAAGAATATTTAATATTGTCGAAAGCAAATGTACGTCCATTTGCACTATCCCATAAATAACCGAGTACGATTCTGTCGAAGCTTGCAATCGCTGTCGTTGTTTTCACCAATTGCCCATCGATATACATCTTTAAATCTGTACCTGATGTGTAATCCCACTTCAGTTCATGCCATCCGACGCTTCGTTTCACCGGAGTGGCTTCCCATGCGGTTGAAGATCCGCTTGCCCTTACTGAATAATACTCCAGCGATCCATAAGTGCCGCCGTCATACAATAAGCCCATGCCAGCAAGCAGGCTGCTTCTTGCATTTCCGACATGCGCGACAACCCGCGTCTTCGAGCTTTCGGAGCCGTCATCATAAAGCATCATCGATACGACGCCCTGCTGCTTGCCGCCAAACACCTTTTGAATGGCATTGCTGCCGTTTCCAACAACAAATAGCGCACTTTGATCGCCATGATAAGCGACCTTATCCGAAATGCTGCCCGTCGTAATACTCGTACCGGTCTCTGGCAAGAAGTCATTCCAGCCGTTCTCGAAGCTTTCCGAGTAGACCAAGTCCTTGTATTCCTGCACCTTAGCAGAAACCTCAACCTCAGTGACACCTGTTAGATCGCCGATCACCTCAAGCTTGCCTGTCAACGAGTCTACAACGACATTCTCATTATTCGTTGCATATTCTACTTGATGATAATCCGCATATTCAATCGCATTTTGATCCTCTGTCACGCCGTCAATTCTTAGCTGCAGCGTAGTCTTCTCCTCCGATAACTCCGTTTCGTCTGAAGCAACAAGGTAGGATACAACCTTTGAAGGCGCATGAACAATGACTCGCGCTTCAGCTTTCACATTCGGATTAATAGTGCTTTCAGCTGTAATGATCGTTTCGCCCTCAAGCAGCGGGGATACAAAACCTTGCGCATTAATGGCGGCCACTGCAGGATTGCTGCTCGACCATTTGATTCCTTTAAACCATGCGTTGTCTGGACCAACCGTAGCCGTCATCTTCTCGCCTCTATGCTTTGCATGAAGCTCCAGCACAGGCTTGTCAATGACAATCGTTTGCGGCATTACCTCTGGTGCCTGCTCGCTTGGCGCATCATTCGAATATTCATGCGCTCCAATATCCACTTTAGCAGCAGATGTGATCGCATTATTAAAGAAGTCTTTTGTTGCAGGTGCCCATACCGATGGCGTCAATGCTGTCATATCCATCCCTGCATCGATTGCCGGTGAGCCTGGCAGCAATTTGTATCCGTTCAATATCTCTACATCAAATGTGCTTTGGCTAGCATTAATGATATCTTTGGGCTCTTCACCCGCTCTTGCGAATTGCGGACTTGCAAACAAGTTTTGATCCAATGATAATCCAGTCAGCTTCAAATCCTTGTACTCGCTGCCCGGATAAAAAATATTATTTTTCACTTCGCCGCCAGCAAAGCGGTCTTGTCCAATCGTTGTATTAGCCTTGGAGTAAAAGATATTATTGTACATTCTTAAGTATTTTCCAGGATCGCTGATCAGCTTCGTCTGCACCTGCGCATCGGTAAAGAAAGTATTGTTATGAATTAATGGAGCATCTCCAAGTGTAGTAGGAAGATAATGGAATATATATCGACCATCTCCATCATTTACACTAATATTATAGCGAACGAGAGAGTTTGTTGAGCCGCTCATAAATAATATGAATCCACCACGGTTGCTGTGGCTGTAGTTATATTGATAGAGAGTTCCTTCGCAAAACATATCTACGTCAAAGGCCTGCCCATCATTATAGCCATAAATACCGCCATACACTTCATTGTATTGAATGACCATATCCTTAACGCCAATGACCCATAGGCCGGCATAATTGACGTTGCCTACATTTTTCGCCGAATGCCTGACGACCGTATTGTATTCCATTCTGCCGTTGCTGCCCACGTTGCTCATAACGAAGCCGTCACCCTGCACATCGGCAACATAGTTGTTATTGAACACTACATTTCGCAGAACTCTCGGGAAATTGGCTTTCGTATCGCCTTCTCGGTAAAGACCCGCATTTCGAATGCCTTCAATATCGACCCGCTCCACCGTATTTCCTTCAACGAGCACATCCTCAATATTGCCAAGGATCAGAATGCCGCCGCTGCCTACCTTCCAGCCCGTAGGGTTGCCATCGACATCGTGGATATAGTTGTTCTTAACTACGATTCCTCGGTGCGGGTTAGCTTCCCATTCCGTTACATTGGTTGAAGCTGTTCTAATGTTAATGCCTGCCCGCTGCGAGACAACGTCAGGGTTTTTATTCGTTAATTCAAAGTTGTGAAACTGCAGGTAGCTGCCGTCCACAACGTCGATCGTAGCGGATAATGTTTTATCCTTCACGCCAGTATAATTTTGAATAATATCTGATTTCTCAGTCGTTGTTGTTCCATTGCCGTTAATGATCGGTCTTACAGAAGGATCATCACTGCCATATTTATCGAAGATGATCGGTGCTTCTTTGGTGCCTGATATTCCTCTTAGCTTCAATGAGCCATTCCATACATCGCCAGCCTTGAATAAAATGCGATCGCCAGGCTTCCAGCCTACGCTATTAACCTTCTCTAACGATGCCCAAGCTTTATCTTCCGATTTGCCATCATTATCGTCATTGCCCTCATTGCTGACATAATATGTCGAGCCTGTTACCGACTGCTCAGCTATAGCAAGCGGCTGCGAGTCCTCCAGCGGTACGCCCGTTTCCTGTGCTGAAACAGCGGGAATCGCTATTGTCGTTAAGAGTGAGACTAATAGAACCATGGATACAAGCTTTTGCTGCATATAATGCTTCAAAAAAATCATCCTCCTATTATTTTTGATAGACTTACGACATGAACGTTATTTTAGGAAACACCTCCTTATTAAATTCAATCGTCGACTGTTTCAATCGCTTGCTCACTTCTTCTTCTAGCCGCTCCTGCACATGCAGTTGAATGACGGCGTTTTTAACATCCTCATACTTTTCCATGCCTTTATCTCGCTTTGCTAGAAGCCTATACCTATACATTCCTTCGCCTGATTGATCGATATCGCTATACTCACCTTCCGAGAGGCCAAGAAATAGGGTGTAAAGATTTTGCGATAGTGTATCCTCTTTGGAGGTTTCCGCCAGATTAAGTGTCAGCTCCTCCTTCATACCCGCTTTGCTATCCAAGGAAATTTTCTCGTAATCGAATTCATACCCTTTGTGAAAATACTGCTGCTTCACCTTGTCATAATAAAGTTTAAGCTCTTGGTCGGGCAGCGAACTTTGCGCTTCCTTCGTCCATTTATCGATGAGCTTCTGAACGTTCATGCTTTGATAATAGGAGTAGTACTCTGCTTTCCCATACTTCTTGGGGCCGTAAATAGGCTGATTGTTAGCTGCTTTTTTTGCTCTATCCTTATTTTCTTGATCATAGCTCTTCAAGAACGCTTCGTAAGAAATGTCACGGAGGACACCATTCTCCTTCAAAATGATTTGCTCCATTTTCACCTTCACAAGCTCATCCATAGCTTTTTGCTTCGCATACTCCAGCGGGTTTTCACCGTTGAACGATGCTGCCCAAAAATCCTTGTCATAATCGGCATTGTAGGTTCGCTTGAAATAACTTGTCGTTAAAGCCTTGTTGCTTTGTAAAAATGCTTGAAATTCACTTTCCGAAACATCGTAATTATCGATAGTAAACGCAGTCTTATCCGCAGGGTTTAGAGCAGGCATGTTACCCAGCGATAATGCTCCTGCAATAAGCACAATAAGCATGCTGCATACGACGAATAACAGCTTTTTCCCTTTCACGTTGTCCTTGCCTCCTCTCTCTATGTAAGCACTTACAATTAAACTTTGTACTATTATAGACAGAAACCAAACTTCGCTATAATGAACAGATTTGACTGATATCGTATAATTTTTACCTATTGCTAAAAATGCAGCTAAACCGCTTTGCCAAACTAGCGATGCAGATGAATCTTGACTCCCTACACAGAAAAGAGACTGCCGCTAAAGGTTATGAACCTAAAGTGACAGCCTCTTCTATAGGGGTGGACAAGATCATTCAGCTAAGCTTGTTTCTAAGCTTCTACATAGGCTACCAATACCCTTTAATGCCTTTGTTCATGCGAATTAACGCTTCTAAATAATAATAATCGCCCCAAATCATATAATCATCCGGCGCACGATCGCCTCGCACATGATAAGAGCCGTGCTTCAGCAGCCCCTCCGCATTCGGAAGATCTGTTGTTGCATAACGCTGAACTAATGAATTCATGCTGCTATGAATGGCCTTCTCAAATATAGCAAGATCGGCATCCCCTTCAGCAAGCAGCTCCATCAGCTCCAACATGCCGCAAACGGCAATTGCCGATGCTGAGCTGTCACGAGGCGTATCCCATTCCATCGGTACATCAAAATCCCAATAAGCGACATGATCCTCGGGCAAATGCTCAATAAAGTAATGAGCCAGCCGTTTGGACGTCTCCAAAAAAGCGGCATCCTTTGTATAGCGATATGCGAGTGCAAATCCATAAATGCCCCAGGCTTGCCCTCTTGTCCAAGTCGAGCCATCCTCATAACCTTGATGAGTCCCGCCTCGAAGCGCATGACCCGTCTTAGGATCGAAGTAAAACGTATGATACGATGATCGGTCGCCACGAACCAGAAATTTTTGACTGGCACAAGCATGTTTATAGGCAATATCATAATATTTTTGTTCGCCGGTCTGTTCGTAAGCCCAGAACAACAGTGGAAGATTCATTAAACAATCAATGATCATTCGTCCCCCGTTTTCCGGGTCATCCTCTTTGCCCCAGGCTTGAATGATCCCTATCCTCGGCCGCCAGCGTGAATAGAGCCTTTCTGCAGCTTCAAGCGCCACCATCCGGGCCTCTTCGCTTCCTGTCACTCGCCACTGTGCAACGGCTGACAACGAATATAGGAAACCAATATCATGATGATCGAGCGCCACATGGCGATCAAGCCGGTCTTTAAAGTTCGGCAAAAAGGACTCCGCTGCTTCCTTATAGTAAACATCTTCACTAGATTCATAGGCAAGCCACATCATGCCAATATAAAAGCCTTCGATCCAGTCATCATTCTCTCCCCACTCATAACGCTGCCCCTCCGAAATATGCGGCAGCTTGCCTGGATGTTTACCTATATTTTGCTTCACTTTAACTATCGCATCGTCAATTGCTGTTTGCCACATCACTATTTATCACCCCAGAAGAATGTCATTATGAAGTATATTTCCGATTATCATTTTCCCCGAGCTGTCCCGCTCAACACTAGGAGGGTTTAACCACTCCAGCTCGTTCTCTTTGCTGTTTGTCACACCAAAGACAGCGGATATGAGTATATGCTCACCTTGTGTCAAACGAGCGGTTAACGTCGGTATCATCGTTCGAGGCTTAAGCACATTCGTATTCGCCTCTGGATAAACCATTATCGCTTGCTCGAAGCCGGAAATGTTAATCATTCCACTCATTCCGTCTGGCATTTTTGCAAGCACGCCTCCGGTTGCCGTTAGGACAACTGCTTGATCCTTTGCGTCACCTGCCAACGTCTGAACCGCAAATCCGCCCTCGGCGACATCAAGCTCGCGCTCCGCCTTGATTCGATGTACACGAACATGCCACAAGCCCGCCGGTATAATCCATGTCTGTACCTCCACATTTGCCCATGGCAGCCAGCGGGAGTAGACCGATTTCTCCTGAATTCGAAACTCCTCACAAAATCGCCGAACACGATAATGCTCATCGCATTCACTTAGCGCAAGTGTCGAATCATATGCCCCCTGCGTAAGCCCGTAGTAACCTTTTGGCACGCTGAAGCCGAATAAAGTCGAGTAGGCAAATTTCGAATATTTTGCCGCGCTATGCGACATATCGAAGTTAGCCATTTGACCTGATCCATAGGCAATGACATGCTTATGGCCTTCCGGACGGCTAATGGTCATACGTGCATGCGGCTGAGCGACAAGCGGCTTAAGCTCAGGCAATGCCTCTTCCTCTGCCTGCCAGAAGGGATGCTCATCCGGCAAAGCTAAAATAAGAAATGCTTTATACGACCAATAAGGAGATCCTGGCGCATTATAGCCTTCGCCCATCAGTAAATTCGGATAAGCATATCCGATACTTAGCAAGCCATCAGGCGTAAAGATCGGCTGTGAGAACCACCAACGCAAATGGCGCATAATAATGCCTTTCATCACTCCCATGGAGAAAGGCAGCACATCCGCAAATACTAACGCACTCCAGAAAGAAACTTGTGCAAAACGATACGTGAGGCTGCGCCCGAATGGGATGCTGCTTCCATCCTCAGCAAACCAATGTATGAAATCCTGAGCGAATAGGCTTGCGCGCTCACGGTAACGCGCAGCCCGCTCCGCATCCTCGTGCTCCATCAGCTTGGCATAGAGGAGTCCATAATAATGCATGGCGAACGGAATATAATAGTCCCGCTGATCCGTCTTCCCATCCGAATACCAGCCGTCGCTTAAGTAATAGGAATCAATAGTGTCCAGGTAGTTGTCCATTATGTCTTGATCGTGCGGCAAACCTACTTTTTGGAAGCCCACATTCACTAGTACCGTAAACATCAGCCAGTTATTCGGATTGGATCGATCAACGAGATTTATTTGATTAAGCCAGCGGTATACATTGTCTTTTTGCTTGTCAGTTAGCGGTTCCCATATTTTATGGGGAGCAAGCGCGAGTCCTAAGCCAAGAATAGATTGCTCTACCATTCTCTGATCTTTCGTTCCGAAATGACCCCAATACTCCTCATGATCCGGATCGGTTCCGTGAATGATGCCCTGTACATACATCGGCCACAGATCTGATTCTCCCCCGCCGCAGGCATGCGGAACCAGTCCCCATAATGGACGCGCAAAAGCTTCCATCAAGGCAATAGCCTCACTATGAATCGCTCCTGTCGCACCGAGATCCAAACCAGCGTACCCGGGAGTGAATCGCTCCTTCAACGGTTCAAAGGCCTCGTTAACCGCTTGCTGCAAATCTGTTTTCGATTGTAATCTCACCTGATCTAAAACTCTCGTTGCTGCCATGAAAGCTCTCTCCGTTTCACTCAAAATGACCTTTGCTCCAAACCGAATATTCGCTAGGTCTCATGCCCATCTCACGTTTGAACAACTTAATGAAATAACTTTTGTTGGCATAACCCAAATAATCGGAAATCTCTTCAACACTTTTGCTGGATTGCTGGAGAAGCTCCTTCGCTTTCTGAAGCTTGACCATATTGACGTATTCGATGAAATTTTGATTTGTCTCTTTTTTAAACAAGCGGCTAAAATAACTGGAATTCAAGTTCAAATGGTTAGCCATATCCTCCAGCGTCATTTTCTCCGTTACATGCGATACAACAAATTGCTGTGCCTTGATCACTTCCGTACGTTTAGAGCTAATCGCATATATACTTAACCTTCTGGATAGCTCATTCAAATGCTGGATCATCCATTCTTCCAAATGATCTAATGTTTCAATCGCATTCACCGCATCGTACAGCTTCTCTTCCGATAAGAATGGGTGATACTGCAGTGTAACTTTTGTTTTCATTTGCAGGTCCATAAGCAGCTGCAGCACTAATTCCTTTACGTTGCTCGGATGAAACCTTCTTGCTCGAACCTCATGCGTCCACTCCACAATCGTTTTCCGCAGCTCGTCTGGTTCATTTAAAGCGATGCTTTGATTGATGCTCGCAAACAATTGAGAATACTCCGTATACATATCATCTTTGGAGAATGACACCACTCCGAAATTGTGTACTGCCGATTCTTTGAGATAAAAGCAATGCTCCGGCTCTTTCAGCATCGGAAGCAGGACCCCTTGCATTTCTTTTGGCCCTCTCGTTTCTCTTCCTTGTATACAGGAAACAGATATTTTTAAATACTTGTAGATCACGGCAATAGCTTCCTGCATCGCATAATAAATCTCTTGCTGCTCTTTGGCTGGATCATTGCTGCCGTACAAAATAACTAACTGCTTATTGCTATAACGAAAGGTCACCCAACGTGAAGCATCCAATAAGTCGTGCAAGACGTTTTCAACGGAGAACGCAATCGTATAATCATTCAACTTCCTGTTGCTTGCAACGGTCGACATGCGATCAATAATAACGACTAGTGGAATATAGCTTTTGGCATCGAGTGAAATACCGTTCGTCCGAGCTTGCTCCAACCATGCTTCCTTTGTCCAATAGGATTGAAACAAGGTGTCTTTCAAAAACTTTTCTTTAAACGCGGATTGATTCTTTTGCTTGTACAAAACCATATCCGTCGCTTTTTTGTTCTCTAATTGCAAATCGGTCACGATATTTTTCAATATGGCTTGTAATTGCTCGACATCCAAGCTTTCTTTCAAAATATAATCTTTCACATTCAATTTCAGCGCTTGCTGTGCATATTTAAATTCATTGTGGCAGGACAGAACAACGGCTCTGCCTTTTGGATTAATTTCACAAAACTTCTCAAGCATCTCAAGCCCGCTCATTTTTGGCATGCCAATATCGGTTAGTATAATATCGGGCGGACTCTGGCATGCTGCCTCCCAAGCCTCGAGACCGTTTGAATAACAGCCGATCAAATGGATATCAAGTTCATGCCACAAAACAGTTTGAGAGAGATAACGTACTACCGGATAATCATCATCCACTAGAATTGCCGTCAACATGCTGCGCACCTGCTCTCTTACACTCGAATGGGAATATTAATGTTATCTTCGTTCCGACACCTGACTCGCTTTCAATTGTGGTTTTGACATACTCTCCATAAACGAGCCGCAGCCTCTGAAACACATTTTTTACGCCGATGCCCGAAAAGCTTTTATTTTCGCTTTCCTGCGGGTCGCGTATATCCTCACTTTTCGCTTGAAGCTCTTTCAGCTTATCTTTAGTCATTCCAATTCCGTTATCTCGCACCACAATTCGAAGCAGCTCACGTCCATCGTCATGCTCTTTGTTCGCATCGATAAATATTTCACCGTCAAATTGTTCGAATCCATGAATGATCGCATTCTCTATTAACGGTTGAATCATGAATCGCGGAACCAATGCTTGCTCGCAGCCAGCCTCAAAGTTATAAGCGACTCTTACTTGATTGGCATGTCGGAAATTCATAAGCTTCACATAATGGAGCACGGTGTCTCCCTCTTCCTCCAAAGGAATAAACTCATTATCCCGATTAATCGTCATTCGCAATAAAGAGGAAAGCGATTTGATTAACTCCGCATTCTCCTGATCCCCTTGAATCAATATATTGAGCCTTATCGAATTGAGCAGATTAAACATAAAATGCGGATTAATTTGAGCCTGAAGCATTTCAAGCTCCGCTTTTCGTTTTTTCGCCTGTTCTAATGTAATTTGCTCGAACATCTCTTGAATGCGATCCAGCATAAAATCTATCGTTTTCGCTAAATGACCGACTTCGTTATGCCCGCGTATATTATTGCGCTCGTCGAGCTGACCACGTCCAATTTTCGTAACAAACACGCTTAAATCACGAATAGGCTTCGTTAATGCAGATATTCGGATCGTCAACAGCACAAAAAATAACGAGAAGAACAAGGCTTGAACGATGAAGCTAACGAACAGCACCTGTTTGTTTTTATCAATGGCCGCGGACATTGGAATAAGGCTAACGACCCGCCAATCGTTGCTCTCTAATTTTTGCTCGACATAAACATATTTTTTTCTTTCGATTTCGATCGTACGACCCATTCCCTCCGGCTTCCACCAAAGCAGCTTTTCACCTATTTTGGATGGGTTCGCTTGCGAGATCACGACGCCACTTGAGTCTAACAAAAACATTTCCTGATTTTCGTTTGTTGTAAGATAGGGGCGTATTAAGCGCTCATTTATATTAACGATCATATAGCCAATTGGAATACTTGCCGTCTTCTTGATCGGTCTTCCCATCGTTACGTAATTCGTCGTCATCTTATCTGTTTGAATTTGTTCGCCAAGCCAATAGGTAGAAAATATCGGCAGCTCATTTAATTGATGAAACCATTTTCTCTCATACCACAATCTCGGGTTCAAATCACTGTGTGAATAGTTTGTATAAAAGGGTTCCTTCACCCCTAAAATCGTAACTTGAAAATCATTTTTTTGAATAAAAAGATCATCCAAAATTCGTGACAGCTTACTGAAATTAACCGCATATTCCTGCTTTTGCTCCTGCAGCGTTAACTCAGCTTTGTTGACCATTAGCATTTGACGTATTTCAGCGTTCATTAACACAAAATTCGATAAATTCAATGTCTGCTCAAACACGCTGTTAATTTCTGATTTAGCAACCTTGAGCGAATCTTCCGCATTCATGACCACTTTGTCCAAAATAATATCTTTTGTTAAATAGTTGGTGACGAGGTAAATAACAGCAAGCGGAATGACAAAACAAATCAACGCTGACCAAACTAATTTCATCCGTAATGAATCTTGTCGAATTAACACAAGTGCAGGCCTCATATCTGAATAGAATAGGGACAGAATTTGATGCTCTTTCTGTCCCAAAACATTGTAAGCCCTTTAATACGAAAGATCAATTTCAATAAAACTCGTCATTAATTTCCGTTATTCTTAACAACCTCTGCGATATTTTTATCAATGTTCGCAATCGTTGTATCCACGTCTTGTTTGCCTAAGATATACAATTCCGCTTCTGGAATAACTGTATTTTTCGCTTCATCTGCATATTTGGCAGGTACTGGCGCATTTCCTGGAACCGTAGTGCTCATCGTGTATTTCAATGACTCTACATCGATTTTTGAAGGATCTTTTGCAGCCGCCACAATGGTATCGATAAGCTTGCTGGAATCAGACTTCGCCCAGCCGGAGAATACACGGCCGCTGACAGCAAGACCTTCAGAGGTATACCATCTTACAAAGGTATAAGCCGCTTCTTTATTTTTCGATTTCGCCGCAACTCCCATATAAGTCGGTTGTACTGGGGAATAATGTTTGCTTTCGCCATCCAATTTCGGAAGCGGTGCGAATGCAGTTACGAAATTAGCTGGAATGGCATCCGTACCTCCGGACTCAGCTACCATCCAGTCACCCATCGGCAGCATTGCAGCTAGACCGTTGAAATATTGGTTACGGTAAGCAAGCTTTTGCGAAATAATATCCTCGTACATATTAGCGCTCTTGTCTTCGTACATCATTTTTTTCATCATTTCCAAGTTAGCTTTAAGCACAGGGTCCGTCGCATTGGATGTGCCGTCCGCTTTCAGGAATGTATTTTCCGAAGGCTTGCTCATCATTTGCAGCTGGAAGTAATCCGGCCAGTTATGCAAATAAGCTCCATAACGTTTCGTTGTTCCTTCGCCCTTCGTTAGTTTTTGCGCATATTCCATAAACTCTTTCCAAGTCCAGTCCGTTGGAACAGGCAATCCAGCCTCGTCGAGCATTTCTTTATTTAGTAGCACGAACCAACGCTGCATGGAGGAAGGCAAAGCGTAAATTTTATCGTTTACCTTCGTGTCTACAAGGTACTCGTCTTCGTATTTATAGCCATCCTTTTCGATATAGCTATCCAAAGGCTCGAGCAATCCAATATCGGCGCGCTGTGAATAGTTCGTGTAAGGCAATTCGATAATATCAAGCTGATCATTGGATGCAGCCATTAGATCCAGCTTTTGCATGGAAGCAATGGAATCACCTTTTTCATTCAAGAGGTCAAGTTCTACCTTAATATTCGGATGTTTTTCTTCAAAAGCCGAAATAACCTCCGTCCACTTCGCCTTGCCGTCCGTTTGCCACGTGCTTAGCTTCAGTGTTACTTGCTCTGCTGCTGGCTCTTTTGGAGCATTAGTCGCGTTTGTCGCGCCGCCAGCATTTGAATTCCCACCATTATTGCCCCCGGAACAAGCCGATGCGAATACTGCTAACCCCAATAACATCATCGATAATCTCTTTTTCATCGTAACCCTCCTAATATTTATAACACGACTAGTTATGAAAACGTCTACAAACAAATCCTACCACGTTCATTTCTGATTCGAAGTTCCCATATTTTACTGAAGAGAAACTATTTTGACTTTGTTACCCTTTTACACCACCAAGAGAAATGCCTTCGATAACCTGTTTTTGACCAATCGCAAAAATAATGAGCAAAGGAACGATCGCTGATACAGCGCCAGCCATCATAAGGGAATAAATATCACCATATTGGTCTCCAAAAAGCCTAATGCCCAGCTGAATCGTAAATAGATCCTTCGACTTCAAAAAGATAAGCGGATACTGGTAATCATTCCATGTCCATATAAATCGCAGAATCGCGTAGGTCGCTAGACCCGGACGAATGAGCGGCAGCGCAATTTGAAAAAAGGAACGGAAATGGCCTGCACCATCCATGCGCGCTGATTCCATATATTCATTATTTACGCCCATAAAAAATTGTCTGAGCATAAACGCTCCAATAATACTAAAGCTGTTAATAAGAATAAGACCAATATGCGTATCGATGAGATTCAACCAGTTGAACAATAAAAATTGCGGTACCAACGACGCTTGTGGCGGCACCATATATAAGGCAAGAACAAGAAGGAACATCGTGTCTCTGCCTCGGAAACGCAGTTTAGAGAAGCCGAACGCTGCCAGTGCACATACGAATACATTGATCACGGTTGTCGTTAAAGTAATGTATATGGAGTTCGTGTAATACCGGAGAAACCCTCCTGTCCACACTTGTTTGTAATTTTCGATCAGATGCCACTTCGTTGGAATCCATTCAATTGGAAAGTTGAATACATCTGCTTCCGGTTTGAATGAGGTGGTCAGCATCCACAAGAATGGGAGCAGCGACATCATGCCGAAGGCGGCCATAATAATTGTCCATACGATTTTGGACACATTCACATTTTTCATTGCCAATTCCTCCTTCCTGAATTAATAGTTCACCCATTTTTTTTGTGCGAGCATCTGCAAGCCCGTTATAGCTAGGCAAATGACAAAAAGTACGAGAGCCATACTCGATGCGTAGCCTGTTTTCAATTGATTGAATGCCGTGTCATATAATTCATATACGATAACGGTCGTTGAGTTAGCAGGACCGCCCTGTGTTAACACTTGAATCAAATCGAAAATTTTGAAAGTACCAATAATACCAGTTACGAGCAGGAAGAACGTAGTTGGCGATATGCAAGGCACCGTAATTTTACGGAATTTAGTCCATGTATTCGCGCCGTCAATGTCAGCTGCTTCATAAAGATCTTTCGGTATGCCCTGCAAGCCAGCTATGAAAATAATAATGTTATAGCCGAGCAGAATCCAAATTTGAATCATCATCAACGATGGCATCGCATAGTCGATATCGGCCAGCCACTTCGGTGGATTCTCGAATCCGATCGAAATTAAGAAATTGTTTACCGGTCCATACGAAGGATGGAAGAGCACCTGCCATACCATAGCTACAGCAACAACACTAGAAATGTACGGTAAAAAGTAAACCACTTTAAACATATCCTTCAAGTACACATGCTTATCAATAATGATCGACAGCACCAATGCCAGTACGATCGTAATGGGCACCGTAATAATGAAGATGAGATTGTTTACTAAACTTTTCATAAAAACAGAGTCATTAAACAGTCGTTCAAAATTATCAAAACCTACAAATTTTATTGCATCAATTCCCGCAACAAAATTCCAACTCGTAAAGCTAAGCAGCAATGACCCTAACACAGGAATCAATGTAAGTACAACGAGTCCGATCATTAAAGGAGCAACGAATAAATAGCCTGCAATTTGCTCCCTTGCTCCCATACTGAGCTGGACTAACGTTTTTTTCTGTCTCATGAAGCTCCTCCTTCAAACTTTGTTTATATGCTTCATTTTAGAAAAAAAACGGGAGGCTCATAAGAATTAGATCTTTGTATTTTGGAACATATTTTACTTTTTATCTGTTCACACGTTTTTTTGAGCTTCATCACTTTCATTTATTCTTAATCGTTGTTTCATTTTATTTAGGTTGAAAATATGCAAAAAAAAGAGGGAGCAAACTGAGTAAATACTCAGCTTGCTCCCTCTTTTCACTTCATTATTCGGCTGCCGCAGCAACCTTTAGATTCTCTTTATGACGCGCTGTTGTACGTTCGCGATCACGCTCAAGAATTGGTTTTAAATATTTGCCCGTATACGATTGCTCAACTTTGATAACCTGTTCCGGCGTGCCTGTTGCCACAATCATACCGCCGCCATTGCCGCCTTCTGGACCTAGATCTATCAAATAATCCGCCGTCTTAATGACGTCCAAGTTATGCTCAATAACGAGTACGGATTCACCCGAATCAACCAAGCGGTGAAGAACGGTCAACAATCTGTCGATGTCATGCACGTGCAAGCCCGTTGTTGGTTCATCCAAAATGTAAAGCGTCTTGCCCGTGGAACGACGATAAAGCTCAGCAGCCAGCTTAACGCGCTGCGCTTCACCACCTGATAATGTGGTAGCTGGTTGACCCAGCTTCATATAACCAAGACCTACATCAAGCAGCGTCTGGACTTTCCGATGAATACGAGGAATGTTCTCAAAGAATGAGCAGCCATCCTCAATGGTCATTTCCAGCACTTCCGCAATATTTTTACCTTTGTATTTCACTTCCAGCGTCTCCCGATTATATCGTTTACCTTTGCAAATCTCACAAGGCACATAGACATCAGGAAGGAAGTGCATCTCAATCTTAATGATTCCATCTCCGCGACAGGCTTCACAGCGTCCGCCCTTCACATTAAAGCTGAATCTTCCCTTCTTGTAGCCGCGTACTTTCGATTCCGTCGTACTCGCATACAAATCACGGATATCATCAAACACCCCGGTATACGTAGCTGGATTAGATCTTGGCGTTCGGCCGATTGGCGATTGGTCAATATCGATGACCTTCTCCAAATGCTCGATGCCTCGCATTTCCTTGTACTGTCCAGGACGCGTCTTCGCTTTGTTCAAATCACGCGCTAACGTTTTGTACAAAATTTCATTAACGAAGGTCGACTTCCCAGAACCCGAAACACCGGTTACCGCTGAGAATACACCAAGTGGAATCTTCACATTTACGTTTCTTAAATTGTTCTCCTTTGCGCCACGAACCTCTAACCATTTGTCGCTCGTCTTGCGGCGCTCGGAAGGCACTTCAATAAACTTGCGTCCACTCAAATATTGACCCGTCAATGAGTTTTCATTCGCCATCACTTCCTCTGGCGTACCTTCTGCAATGACCATGCCTCCGTGTATACCCGCTCCAGGCCCGATGTCGATAATATAATCGGCTGCCAGCATCGTATCCTCGTCATGCTCAACGACGATAAGCGTATTTCCAAGGTTGCGCATATGCTCAAGCGTCTCAATCAAGCGATCATTATCTCTTTGGTGCAGCCCAATGCTTGGCTCGTCCAATATATAAAGGACGCCCATAAGGCTTGAGCCGATTTGCGTTGCCAATCGAATACGCTGTGCTTCTCCGCCCGACAGTGTACCCGCTGCACGGCTTAATGACAAATACTCTAATCCTACATTCACAAGGAAACCTAGTCGGCTGTTGATCTCTTTCAAGATCAAGTTTGCGATTGCTATTTCCTTCTGAGACAGTTTTAGCGAATCAAAATACCGCTGTGCATCTCCAATAGATAAGGAGGTGACTTGGGAAATGTGCTGCGCGTTGATCGTAACCGCTAATGTTTCCTTGCGAAGACGTTGTCCCTTACAGCCTGCACATGGCTTAGCACTCATATAGTTCTCAATATGCTCGCGCATCATATCCGATGCGGTGTCTCTATAACGCCGCTCAAGGTTATGAACGATGCCTTCGAATGGAACATAAGCCTCTTTGCGATGACCAAAATCGTTCTCATATAGGAAACGAACACGCTCTCCGCCTGTTCCATATAATATCTTCTTCATCTGCTCCGGCTCAAGCTCGGATACCGGCACATCCTGCGGTATGCCATAATGCACGCAAACCGCACTTAGAAACTGCGGATAATAATTTGACGTACTGCCCGCCCAAGCAAGGAAAGCAGCATCCGCAATCGACTTGCTCATATCAGGTACGAGCAAATCTGGATCAACGATCATTTTCATGCCTAAACCATCACAATCCGGGCATGCCCCGTAAGGACTATTGAACGAGAACATGCGCGGCTCCAGCTCATCGATACTAAAACCGCATTCTGGACAAGCCAGATTTGAGCTGAATAGAAGCTCCTCCTGATCGATGATATCAACGAGCACGCGGCCCTCAGATATTTTCAGCGCAGTTTCGATTGAATCCGCAAGCCTCGTTTGAATATCTGATTTCACAACGATACGATCGACAACCACTTCGATGCTGTGCTTTTTATTTTTTTCCAACTCAATCTTCTCACTGAGCTCTCGCAATTCGCCATTCACGCGTACACGTACAAAACCTTGCTTCTGAATGTCAGCGAGCAGCTTGGTATGCTCCCCTTTGCGGCCTGAAATAAGCGGAGCCAAAATTTGCAGCTTCGTCTTCTCCGGGTATTCCATAATCCGGTCAACCATTTGCTCAACGGTCTGCGACGTTATTTCGATCCCATGCTCTGGACAATGCGGCTTGCCGATACGGGCAAATAAGAGCCGCAAATAATCATAAATTTCAGTAACTGTTCCGACCGTAGAACGCGGATTGCGGCTTGTTGTCTTCTGATCAATAGATATAGCTGGTGATAGCCCATCAATAGAATCAACATCCGGCTTTTCCATTTGCCCAAGAAATTGGCGTGCATAAGCGGATAATGATTCAACGTAACGACGCTGTCCCTCTGCATAGATGGTATCGAATGCAAGGGAAGATTTACCAGATCCGCTTAACCCCGTCAGTACCACAAATTTGTCGCGCGGAATCGTGACGTCAATGTTTTTTAGATTATGGGCGCGAGCGCCCTTCACAACTATTTTATCGCTAGCCAATCGTTTCTCCTCCTACTTCTTAGCCCATCTCGGCACGCAGTTCAAGCAGCGCATCCCGCAGTTCTGCTGCACGTTCGAACTGCAAGTTTTTTGCTGCGTCTTTCATTTCCGCTTCCAGCCTTTGAACAAGCGCCAGACGGTCTTTCTTGGTCATTTTGTCCACGCCGGCACCGGTTAAGTAGTCGGCTTTCTGCTCGGCTACCTTCGTCGCTTCAATTACATCGTGAACCTTTTTCTTTATCGTTTGCGGTGTAACGCCGTGTTTCTCGTTGTATGCCAGCTGAATGGTACGGCGGCGCTCTGTTTCTTTGATCGCGCGATCCATAGAATCGGTAATCTTATCACCGTACATGATGACGCGCCCTTCACTGTTTCTCGCCGCACGTCCGATCGTTTGAATAAGCGCACGATCCGACCGAAGGAAACCTTCTTTGTCCGCATCGAGAATTGTAACGAGCGATACCTCAGGCAAATCAAGGCCCTCTCGAAGCAGGTTGATTCCAATGAGCACGTGGAAAACGCCGAGCCTAAGGTCACGCAATATGGCCAATCGCTCCAACGTCTTAATATCGGAATGGAGATATCTTACCTTAATGCCTATCTCCTTCATATAATCAGTTAAATCCTCTGACATCTTCTTCGTCAGCGTTGTAACAAGAACCCGTTCGTCCTTCGCAATGCGATCCCGAATCTCGTTCAGCAAGTCATCGATTTGTCCCTTCGTTGGGCGGACATCAATAATCGGATCAATCAGACCAGTAGGACGAATAATTTGTTCGATCATTTTGTCGGTATGCTCAATCTCGTATGGACCTGGCGTTGCGGATACATAAACGAGCTGCTTGGCCTTCGCCTCGAACTCCTCGAAGCGCAGCGGCCTGTTATCCATCGCTGACGGAAGGCGGAAGCCATGATTTACGAGCATCTCTTTACGCGCCCGGTCACCATTATACATCGCTCGAATCTGTGGCAGCGACACATGGGACTCATCAATAACAATAACCATATCATCAGGGAAATAATCAAGCAGCGTATAAGGCGTTGCCCCGCGCTCTCTAAAAGTGAGCGGCCCCGAATAGTTCTCAATGCCTGAGCAAAAGCCCATCTCCGCCATCATTTCCAAGTCATAGCGCGTCCGCTGCTCCAGCCGCTGTGCTTCGAGCAGCTTGCCTGCTTCGCGGAGCTCGGCGAGTCGTTCCTCCAGCTCCCTCTCAATATTGACGAGCGCTACCTTCATCGTCTCTTCTTGAGTAACGAAGTGAGAAGCAGGGAAAATGGCAATATGATCGCGTTCGCCAATGATTTCGCCGGTGAGCACATCAATTTCTGAAATGCGCTCAATCTCATCACCAAAGAGCTCTACACGAATAGCCCGCTCATTATTGGCGACTGGGAAGATCTCAACAATGTCGCCGCGAACACGGAACGTTCCGCGTGTAAAGCTGATATCGTTGCGCTGATATTGAATATCGACCAGCTTATGCAGAATCGCATCCCGCGACTTCTCCATCCCTACACGGAGCGAAAGCACGAGGCCGCCGTATTCCGTCGGAGATCCGAGACCGTAAATACAGGAAACGCTCGCTACGATGATCACATCACGGCGTTCAAACAAAGAGCTCGTCGCTGAATGTCGAAGCTTATCGATCTCATCGTTTATGCTGGAGTCCTTCTCAATAAACGTATCGGTTGAAGGGATGTATGCTTCCGGCTGATAATAATCATAGTAGCTCACAAAATACTCTACTGCATTGTCAGGGAAAAAAGTTTTGAACTCACTGCACAGCTGTGCGGCCAGCGTCTTATTATGGGCAATTACAAGCGTTGGTCGGTTTAGCTCCTCGATCATGTTCGCGATTGTGTACGTCTTGCCTGTACCCGTTGCTCCCAGAAGCGTCTGATGTCTCTTACCTGCATGAATACCTTCTATAAGCTGTTCGATTGCCTTTGGTTGATCGCCTTGCGGCGTATAATCCGATTTTAACTCAAACAGCCTTGTTTCTTTTGCGAGCTCACTCACGCCTATCATCCACCCCCATCATTCCGAAATATATGCTCTTATCATTATAGTCAAATATAGTCATTTCATTTCATTTGATATTTCAAAATAAGAATGTTTGTTCCCATCTATTATAACGTTATCCTTAAAGTCGCGCAACGTCGGAAAACAAAAAAAGAATACGTACAGCATAGTCAGTTGTTCGCCTGCGCTGATGTATTCTCATTTATGCCGTTGTTCCTCTTTCATAAAAGCATTTCCTTGCCGTTTTTCTTCTCCTGCCATTGCTTGTACCACTCCGTCACCTGCAAAGGAACGGTAAGTCCCAGATCATTTTCTATCGTTTGAAGAAGGCGCTCATAGTGGAAAGTCACCTTATCGTAACAGCCCAGCTCATCATAAAGCTTCATCACGATCAGCCCCTCCTCCTCCTGGTAAGGGTCCATCGTTTGTATTCTTTCATACAATTGCAATGCATCGCTTGTTCGATCGCCGCGCTCCAAATAATAAGCAGCTAACATCCTCGCCAAACTCAGCCATAACTGACGCAAACGCTCTCGCTCATACTCCGCCCATAGATATCCGTAATCCTGTAAATAGTCGCCCTCATATTCACCTAGCAGCCGCAAAGCCTGATCCTGATCCTCAGAAATCGAACCGCTAAGCTTAACCATTCCTTGCTCCCACCGCTCCAAATCTAGAACGACTTGTCCCATATCGAGAATATAACCTTCTTGAATACTGGAATTATGAATCGCTATGTTCATGTTCATTTTCTGAAGGCATTGCCTAATTTGATAGATAGCCGTGTACAGCTGTGTCATCGCTCGCTTCATATCCATCTCTGGAAAAAATAAATCGAGCAGTATCGACTTGTGTGCAATTTGCCCGCGGTGATGCAGCAGATAACAAAAAAGCTCCTGGGCTTTAGCCGTTCGCCATTTCGGCAGCTCTGGAGGCTGTCCATGGGAGGATTGAAAACGCAGCGTTTTAAAACAATAAACGGTCTGCTCCTGCTTCTCGATTTCTTTCGACAACGGTTTTGTGCTCCTGCGCTTTAATAAACGTTCGATTGTTATCTCAACGCGCGATTTCTGAAGCGGTTTTAACAGATAATCAACTGCATTCAGCTCAAATGCCTTTATCGCATATTCATCATGCGCCGTGACAAAAACAATATCTGCTTGAGGACATATTTCTTGAATAAGCTCAGCTGCTTGAATGCCAGATAATTCAGGCATATGGATATCTAGAAAAACAACATCAGGCTGCAGCTCACTCGCCTGCTCCACTGCTTGTTTTGGATTTTGAAACACATCAATGCTCGTTATTTCCATCGATTGGCGGAGCACCCGCTCCAATTGAACGAGAGCCAGTCTTTCATCATCGATTACAAGAACCCTCATTTTTCTACACTCCTATCACATTCACAATCATCCAAATTTATTTACAATTAGAAATTTTCGTTTATCTATTTTCATATCGGCTTTTTTCTCAAAATCATTCATGCTTTTGTAACTATATATGAGTAAAAAGACCTAACTTGTTCAGAAATTGTATAGTACTGTTCTATAGAATAAGAACTATGTTGGAATAGATCGTAATATGCCGAAATCGTGTACGGTTACCATGCATTTTTAACAAAAAATGCCATCAAGTACTCCTACCTCTCTGTCAGGTCGGCGCTTTTCTCGCAAAGCACCCTTATATACATAACTCTCCCAACTAACAGCAGGCCGATCACTACATGAAGCTCATTTTAATAAAGAAAGGAATGATGTTTTGCTGCTAGCTCCAAATAACTAGAAATAAATGAATACTCGAGCATTTTAAGATGGAGGATACCAAGAAATGAGAAAAAAGACAACCGCACTCATGATCGCTTTTTTGCTAATTTTTCAATACGTAAACTTTGCCGGTATTTTGAAGCCGGTAGAGGCAGCTGCTATTAATGATAATATTATTACTAAAATGACTTTGACTAACACGGCTACACCTAATTCAGTTATCGCTTCAGTTTATAATTCTGTTTATTATGTCAATCCAGAAATCCGTGTCAACCTCGACAAAGATATTCTCTCATTAAACTACGAGTGGGAGCTTCCCGAAAACCATAAGTACACAGAAAGTGATCAGTTCATATTTGATCTGCCTGCGGAACTAGTCATGTATAGCGGGAATATTACCGAGAAAGCCCTGAGTGCTCCAAATGGTGAACCTAGCGTCGGAACCTATAAGTTAGAAGGGCGAACGGTTACCGTCACGTTTAATGAGTATATCAAAGGGGGGGCACCTGCTTCTGGAACGCTCAGTTTCTGGAGTTTTTTCACAAAAGTAAGCGTCGGCAACCAAACGGAAGTACCTATAAAATTTAATATCGGCGATACCATCACCATTCCGATTGCACCTAAAGGTGTAACATCTCCAATTAGCAAAAAGGGAACACCGGATAAGAGTTTTAATGCTGAGAACATTACTTGGACAGTTGATGTGAACAAGGATCTCAAAAAAGTTAACGGAGCCGTTGTCACGGATACGATTCCTGCTGGTCTAACTTTTACGCCGGGCTCGCTCAAGGTTTACAAAATGACTTCAGACACCGATGGTGTCCTGTCTAATCCAATACTACAAAATGCGCCTGCTGACTATCAAGTGACTGCACCCGTTTCACCTGATAATAAATTGCAGCTAGACTTAGGAAATATAAATTCGGTTTATCGCATTGTATTTGATACAGCTGTTACCGACATCACAAAAGCAAATTTCAAAAATACAGCCACATTAAAGGGCAGCAATATTACCGATGTTTCTGCTTCAGACACGATAACGAACAGCCGCGGCAAGCTGCTTGAGAAGTCAGGCACTTATAATGAAACGGCTCAAGCCATCGATTGGACCATTAAATACAATTTTGGCGAAGATACGATAGCAAGCGCTGTTTTGACTGATTTGTTCGATAAAGGCCATGAGCTTGTACCAGGTTCCATTAAAGTATTCCCTGTGGCCGATCCGGTTGCTGGCACGCCAGGAACTGAAATACCGTCGACTGACTATACTCTGGACTATGATGTAAGCAGCCATCCAAAAAATCTAAACACCAAGAACGGTTTCAAGCTGTCCTTTAATAACCCAATCACTGGCGCTTATAAAATAACATACCAAACCAAGCCAGTTGGCAATTTGTATGACGATAAAGCAATTAAAAATACGGTTTATTCGGATAGTAAAGAATCCAATACGGTCACCGTAGATGTTAAGCAGCATTTTTTGCATAAAACAAATAGTAATGCTAACTACAAAGATAGAACGATAGACTGGAATGTTGAAATCAATAGAGACAAATATAATTTGTTTGGTCTGAAATTTGAAGATACTTTCGTCAGCGGCGGCTTAAAGCTTGTACCTGGCACCTTGGTCGTCAAGCAAAATGGTATTGTCGTGAATAGTCCGCTTTATACCATCACGTATGATCCAGCCGGTGCAACTGACACTACAAACGGCTTCAAAATCAATTTTCCAGATGGCGATGCTACCTACACTATCACATATACAACAAAGTATGACTATACGGATGGAGCCTATTTCGCTAATACAAATTTCTCTTTCAAAAATACGGGCAAACTGATCTGGAAAGAGACTGCTATTGGATCAGAGAAAAATCAATCCGAAACTTCAACTTTTACGCCTAACAAGAGTACACAGGACAACGGCTTCAAGAATGGCAGCTATAATGCCACAGACAAAAAAATTACATGGAACATCGGCATTAACTACAATAGCAAAACAATTGCCAATGCCGTCGTAACAGATACGCTGGAATCGGTACAGCAGCTCGTGGCTGGATCGATTGAAGTACGCAAGCTGACTGTGAACAGCAATGGCTCTACGACCCCTGGTGCACTGGTTGCTCCCTTAGGCAATTACAGCGTTGTACTTCCAACGACCGCCAACAATAACCAATGGCAGATTGCATTTACTAATCCAATTACTGAGCCTTACCTCATCACATTCAAAACGGATGTGGATGGAAAAGTGCTTGGAGCAACGGAAAAAACAATTAACAATCATGCTTATTTAAGCGGTACTGGTTATACAACGAAGGATCTTACTGCTTCCGTGACGATACCAAAAGCCGGTGAATATGTATTCAAAGAAGGTCAGCAAAACGATGACTCCGTCAATTGGACGATTTATATTAACCGCGGTCAGTCCACTGTTGACGAAGCAAAAATTTATGATGTGCCTAGCAAAAAACAAACGCTTGTCAAAGAATCATTTAAGCTCTATCTTACAAGCGTAAATAGCAACGGCAATGTAACCAAAACCGGTTCGGCTATTAGCCCTACAGATCCGGTTCATGGCTATAAACTAACTTTCAAGGAAAATACGGATCCAGCTATTTCAAGCGATGAGACATTTGAGCTCAGCTTCAACAATGAAATATCCAAACCTTATATTCTTGAATACCAATCCATTATTGATGCTAAAGACAAAGAAACCATTTCAAATACGATTACTTTCACTGGTGCTGGAGGTATTTCCAAGCCCGTTGACAATGCGACAGAGGTGAAAATAGCATTATCCGGCGGAGAAGGCACTGGCAGTATCTATAAAGGCGATTTAAAGGTAGTCAAAGTTGACAAAGTTGATCCAACGCTCAAGCTGTCCGGCGCTGTTTTTGAACTAACTCGCAATTCGACCGGCGGTGTAATCGCACCATCTAAAAACGCTAATGGCGAGCTTGAATATAACGGCTTGCGTTACGGTAAATACACTTTGAAAGAGAAAAGTGCACCAGCTGGCTACGCAATTGATGGTACAGGCATCTACGAGGTAACGATCAATTCAACGACCGTTCCTGTCGTGAAGGAAATCAAAAACGCGAAGCTTTTAGGCAGCTTGGAAGTAACCAAAGTTGACTCCGCTAATGCAGCAACTGTTCTTGCTGGAGCGACGTTCGAGCTTTTCAATAGCGCTAATGTAAGCCAAGGTACGCAAACAACAGCCGCAAACGGCAAAGCAACTTTCACTGGCCATCCATATGGCAGCTATGTACTGAAAGAAGTTTCAGCACCTGCCGGCTATAGCATCATCGGAAACGGTGAAGTGAATGTTACGATTAATGCTTCTGTTGTTACGAAACAAGTGGGAAATACAAAGCTATTTGGTACTTTGGAAGTCACTAAAGTAGACAGCGCAAATCCTGCAATCGTTCTTACGGGAGCAACATTCGAGCTGTTCAACAGTGCCAATGTAAGCTTGGGTCAAAAGACGACAGACACTAGCGGCAAAGTATCTTTTACTGGCCTTTCTTACGGCACTTATGTACTAAAAGAAGTTTCAGCACCTGCAGACTACAAAATAATGGGCAGCGGCGAAGTGAATGTGACCATTAATGCAGCTGTAGTATCTGAAAAAGTGAAAAATGAAAAGCTAGAAGGCAGCCTTGAAGTAACCAAGGTAGACAATGATCATACGTCAATCGTTCTTGCCGGAGCTACGTTCGAGCTTTTCAATAGCGCGAATGTAAGCATGGGCAAACAAACAACGGCTGCAAACGGAAAAGCAGTATTCACGGCTCTTCCTTACGGCAGCTACGTGCTGAAGGAAATCTCGGCACCTTATGGCTACAGCATCATCGGCAACGGTGAAGTAAATGTTACGATTAATGCGTCTACTGTATCAAAAGAAGTTAAAAATATTCAGCTGCTAGGAACCTTGGAGTTAACGAAAGTAGACAATGATAATACTGCCATTGTTCTTGCTGGAGCTACATTTGAGCTATTCAACAGCGCCAATGTCAGCCTAGGCAAAAAAACAACTGATTCAACTGGCAATCTATCTTTCACTGGTCTTCCTTATGGCAGTTACGTGCTGAAAGAAATCTCAGCACCTGTCAATTATGGCATCATCGGCAGCGGTGAATTAAGCGTTGTGATTAATGCCTCTACTGTAAGCAAAGAAGTGAAAAATGCTAAGCTGCTCGGAACCTTGGAAGTCACTAAAGTAGATTACGATAATACTACGGTCGTTCTTGCTGGGGCTACGTTTGAGCTATTCAACAGCGCTAATGTAAGCTTAGGCAAACAAACAACATCTTCTAACGGTAAAATATCATTCACAGATCTTCCTTACGGCAGCTATGTGCTGAAGGAAATCTCAGCTCCATCAGGATACAGCATGATTGGCAACGGTGAAGTAAACGTAACGATTAATGCGCCATCTGTATCTAAAGAGATCAAAAATACAAGAGATCCTCTTGGCAGACTGGAAGTAACCAAAGTAGACAGTGCGAATACAACAATCGTTCTTGCTGGCGCTACATTTGAATTGTACAGCACCTCTAATGTGAGCTATGGCAAACAAACGACGGCTGCAAATGGCAAAGTATCCTTCACTGGACTTCCTCTTGGCAGCTATGTATTGAAGGAAATCTCAGCGCCTGCTGGTTACAGCATAATCGGCAGCGGCGAAGTAAGTGTCACTATCAACTCTACATCTGGAAATTCGGTCACAGTTAAAAATAACAAAGTAATTGTGCCAACACCGACGCCAACGATAGTTCCGACACCTACACCAAAACCAACGACAACGCCGAAGCCGACGACAACACCAGTTGCGACGCCTGCTCCGACTACTTCTACAGAAAAGGAAGTTACGGAAGTAGACAAACCAGTTGAAGGTGAAGTAGAAGTCCCTGATGGCAGCGTGCCTGTTGGAGGCGTAAAGCCTGATCATGGTAAAGTTGTCATTACACCAGATGGCAAATGGGTTTACACTCCTGACCCTGGATTTAAAGGAAAAGATACATTCTCTATCATCGTTAAAGATAAAGATGGCAATGAAGAAGAAATCTTCTTCGAAATCGATGTAGAGGAACCGCCTCGCGGCGGAATCACAACACCAGACGTTCCTGTATTGCCTAAAACAGGCGAGAACAGCTACCTGCTTATGCAACTGCTAGGTCTAGCTATGATCGTTGTTGGTGTTTCGACAATTGTGGTCAAAAGAAGAACAAGACGCTAAGTGACTAAAACGATGCAAAAAAGGTGAATCAGGAATATCCTGATTCACCTTTTTGTTATTTCGAGCCTTTTTATTTCGAGCTATAACTAGCTGTCCATTCTCTCCGCCTGCGCATCGCGCCGATTAGAAGCATGATAGCTGCGCAGCAGCTGCAGCAACGACGCTGGCCCAGCCGATGCATAATAGTTGGCTTGTTCATCGGGAGCTAGAATGACCCCGAGCTGATGGTGCTCACCAGCAAATCGCGCCCGTTGCACAAATTTTAATTCACCTTCAAGATTTAATACTTCCAGCTTGCAAAATGCGGAGTTTTGAACAAGTGCTTCATAAAGGTCTTCTTTTGTCCGCACACGCACACCATTAACCTTATGCAAAATCTCACCTGTCAAAAGCCCCATTAATGCCGCTGGAGTGCCAGGCACGATTCCCAATATTCGCAGCCCGCGTGAGTCATGCACATATAATGGCGATAAAGCTGCTTCTCTCGCCCGGCTTCTCCATATAATGGCCTCATGCAGCAGCAGTGAAACCAGTGCAGCAAGCGGCAGCAGCATAGGCTGCCACCAAGCCAGAATTGCAGCGCCAGCTAAGCATATACTGTACAGCAGCAGCCCTTTCGAGGCATGCTTCGCTTTTTCACTCGGCAATAATGAACGTGTCATTTCCGTAAATCCGATAATCATAGGCAATGCTACGAACGACCAGCCTTGCGACCAATCTGCTCCAAATAATGGTGTCCACGGCAATGCCGTCATAGATGATCCGCTCGCCCCTGTCGGTACCAGCATAAGCAGCGGAACTGGCCAAAAGCCCTGCAGCATATAGCCGCCAACGAGCTTTCCACGTTTACCCTCAAGAAATAATGGCGTCGATAATCGATCACCTTGCCAGCGAACAAGAACGGCTTCTGCAAGATGAAGCAGCGCAACGAGCACAAGCAAACCAACAGCATCAATTCCTGCAAGGGAGACAGCCAATGACCCGAGCCAATCCGTCCGCTCCGTAAGCGTTGTCCACCCGAACAGCCACTGAAGTAGAGTAATGACTCCTGCACTGTACGCAAAACATAAGTATCTAATTCGAATCAGCATTAAGATAGCCGCAACTGCCCAAAGCCAAAGAACAGCTTCTCCTGTCAACGATACGCCAACGAATGCTCCTGCAATGGAAACCGCTACACCAATCAAAAGACCCGTTAACATCGCCTTAAAAACCAAGCTTGGCCAATGATGCAGCTTTACTGCAAACATCTGCCTCTCCACCCGTATTTGCCTTGTATACTGTAAAATGATGAATAACACCGCAATATAATAAAATGGCTGTGCAACTAATTGGACAGCCGCTTGCCCGAGCATTTCCAATAACTCGATCGCCGTTTCCAAAGCTAACACTCCTTCGCTCGTTCCCCATATCCTTATAATCATAAAAAAATAAAAGGCCGACCCTGTTAAACAGAGTCAACCTCTTATTCATTCGACATGCGCGTATTATTTCCTGCCTACAGCCTTAATTGCTTCAAGCAGCTGCTTATCATTCTTTTTATCCTGAATCCATTTAATGACTTCCTTCTCAAGCGTTTCACCCGTTTGCTTATCGACCTGTCCCGTGGCCGGCAAGCTATGCTCGGATTGGAATTTCTTAACGGCTTCTGCCGTCTCCGCTCCGAAGTAACCATCCTCACGCTTTGGTTGGTATCCAAGACCATGCAGCATAATTTGAACGCTCCGTACTTGTTCGCCCAGCATATCCTGCTTTAACGTCTCGGAAAGGGTAAGTCTTGCAACGGTATACAAATCCGGCGGCTGCACCGTAAGATCGGGTTTTATGCCATTTTCGTGAATCCAATTGCCCTTAGGCGTTAACCATTTGGCTATGGTCATCTTGAGCAGGCTTCCGTCGCCAAGCGCTTTGTTGTAGCTTACTTGCACAGTTCCTTTGCCAAAGGAAGTTTCGCCAACGAGCTTCGCTCCAGCGCTTTCCTGCAAAGCTCCTGCCAATATTTCCGACGCGCTTGCGCTCCCCTTATTCATAAGAACCGCTATAGGGTACGTTTTTCCTTGTCCCTTCGACAGCGTTTTTTCCCGGTTTCCTTCACGGTCCTCTACCTGTACGACAGTCGTACCTTTGGCTAGGAAGGTTTGGGATATCTCTACAACAACAGGAAGGACGCCCCCAGGATTGTTACGCACATCAAGAACAAGCCCCTTCATCCCTTGCTCCTCCAGCTTCGCGAGCTCCTGCTTAAACCGCTCTGCTGTATGCAGTGAAAATTGTCTGATTTCAATGACGCCTGTACCATCCGGCTGCAAGCTTCCATATACCGTTTCCACATCGATATCGTCGCGAATGAGCACGAGCTGGATCGGATCAGAAAAGCCGACACGCTGTACTTGAATTTTCGCTTTGGTTCCTTTTGGACCACGAATCTTCGCTACCGCATCCTGCAAATTCAGTCCATCGAGCTTAGCACCGTTAACCGATAGCAAAATATCCTTCGCTAATAGGCCAGAACGCTCTGCCGGCGAGCCTTTAATCGGAGAAACGACGACAACCCGTCCATTTTCAAGCGTAACCTCTGCTCCGATACCTGTAAACGAGCCTTCGATCGATTCCGAAAAGTGCTTAGCTACGTCCTTCTCCATGTAAACGGAATAGGGATCATCCAGCGACGACATCATTCCGCTTACAGCACCATCAAGCAGCTCCATGCGATCGACCTTCTGATAATATTTTGTTTCAATTAATTCCAGCACCGCATTAAGCTTCGTCAGCTCTTCTTTTTTAAGCCTGAAGCGATCACCGTCATCAGCTGCCGCTGCTGAAAGAGCAGGCGCTGCTGGCTTGTCCGGTTTAATCATTTGGTCCGCGATCGTTAGCGTAACGAGTACGGATGCAATCATCGTTAGCATAACGAACGCGAATACTGTCCGTCCTTTGAAATGCACCTGTCTACACCACCTTCTCATCTTACACGGTCTTAGATTTAAGACCACACTAGTATATGACAAGCCGCTTACAATTATTTGCATTATTCGGTAAAAATGATCACTTTATCATTTATTTTATGTTTGATTTTAAACAAGGCAGCCACAGGGGCTGCCTCTTGATGTATTTTATGAAAGATTGCCTATTTTAAATATCCGCCTGGATTAACAGGAGTTTGGTTTTTACGCACTTCGAAATGTAAATGCGGTCCCGTTGAATTGCCTGTACTGCCAACCTCAGCAATTTTCTGGCCTTTCTTGACGGTTTCACCTTTTTCAACTTTGATTCCACCATTACGAATATGTCCGTAAAGCGTCCACAAGCCATTACCATGGTCAATAATGACACAATTTCCGTATGTGCTCCACTTTTGGGCTACGAGTACAACACCGTCTTCCGCTGCGAAAATATCTGTTCCCTGCGGTGCTGCAAAATCCGTTCCTGTATGGGTGTGCGTTTTACCTGTAATCGGATGAACCCGTGTGCCAAAGCTTGAGCTTACGCGATAGTTATCCCTTATCGGCATACCCAGCTTACCGCCCGTATACGGATTCGATATTTTGTTTTTCTCTGCATTCAACTTCGATACTTTCGCAGCAAGCGCCATAAGCAGCTCCTCTTGCTCCTTGCTGATGCCCTCGAGCTCCTCTAGCGTGGAGTCGATTTGTACAAGCTTATTGTCCAGTTGCTTGATATTGCTATTGAAGCTCGCTATCATAACTTCCTTCTCTTGCTCTTTCTTCACAAGATGAGCTTCATACTGCTCCAGCTTCTCATAAAGCTTTTTCACTTCAGCAAATTGCTTCTCTACTTCTACTTTCTTCAGAGCAACAAGCTCCTTCTCTTCTCTTTGCTCCGCCAGAATATCTCGATCCTGCGACAGAATGGATTGAAGGGCATCGAATCGATCAATAAAGTCTGTAAAGCTAGTCGCGCTCAGAAGTACGTCCATGTAAGATACAAAACCGTTCGTATACATAAGACGCATGCGAGATTGCAGCAGCTCATCGCGTGTCACTACACGCTCTTCAGCCTGCTCCAGCTCAAGACCAGTCTGCAGCAATTCCTCTTCCTTGGCATCGCTTTGCGCTTGCATTTTTGTTTTGTTGATGACGACATTATCAATCTCTGCCATCAAATTAGCAATAGAAGCTTCCGCTTCTGATTTCTGACCAAGAATATTTACCTTCTCATTCTCTGCTGTCTTAGCCTGATTATGAGCATTAGCGGCCTGGCGCTCAGCTTTAGCTGCGCGTTTCTCTGCTTCCTTCATTTCCGCCTTAGCGGCAGCTATTTGTTTCTTTATTTCGCTAAGAGAAGCAGCTTCTCCTCCTGTTGGTTGCATGACAAACACCGCAAGCATTATCGTAACTGTGAATAACAGCCATTTCCTCTTCTTCACTTTCGCATCCTCCTACACTTTCAAATACTTTCGTATCGAGATCGTGCTGCCCCAAATGCCGATTAATGTTCCGAGTACGATGAGCAGCGTGGCAGTCAGCATTCCTGACTCCTCTACCGTGACAAGCTTAATCATCATTAGCGATAATTCCATTTGCGTAAATTTCACAAGCTGTGAATAACCTACGAGCACAGCTACTGTTGTTATAACCGAGCTAATAATTCCAATTAGTGCACCTTCAATGAAAAACGGCCAGCGAATAAATGAATTCGTCGCGCCAACCAGCTTCATAATGCCAATTTCTCTGCGTCTTGCGATAATGGTCATTTTGATCGTGTTCGAGATCAGGAACATTGCTGTTACGGATAGACCTACAACAACGACGATACCTATGTAACGCAAAGCATTCGTAATTTTGAAAAGAGTCTCGACCGTGCCTTGTCCATATTTGATTTTGGCAATCGGTATAAGTTCATCTGCTTTATTGATCGCATCGATCTGTTTTGCTGCATCCTCGATCGATTGCGGCTCATAAACCTCTACCGTAAATGAATCCGGCAGCGGATTTTTTTCCTTCTCATAACCATCCAGCAAATCCTTGTTTTCATCACCAAGGTTTTTACGAAGCAGCTCTAGTCCCTCTGCTTTAGACACAAATGTTACTTGCTTTACCTCTGTTAAATTGCCGATTTTGTTCTGAAGCTCTGTTATCTTCGCTTTGTCTACATTTAGCTGTAGGAACACACGAATTTGCACTTGACTCTCGATCTGTGCCGCCATGGAATTGACGTTGAGTGCGAGCAATAAAAACACGCCAAGAATGAACAAGGATATAAATATCGAGCTTACTGAAGCAAACGACATCCAGCCATTTCTAATGATGTTTTTGGCGCCTTCTCGCAGATGACGGAGTATAGTTCTAAGCTTCATAGCCGTACTCCCCTCTAGCCTCGTCACGTACGATATTGCCGTTCTCGATTGCAATGACGCGCTTGCGTATGGAGTTAACGATATCTTTATTGTGGGTAGCCATAACGATGGTTGCACCGCGGAAGTTGATTTCCTCTAGCAAGTTCATAATGCCCAGCGACGTTTCCGGGTCCAAGTTGCCTGTGGGCTCGTCCGCTACGATAACAGATGGGTTATTTACAATCGCTCGTGCAATCGATACACGCTGCTGCTCACCGCCCGACAACTGTGCCGGCAGGCTTGCATGCTTATGCTTCAGTCCTACGAGCTCAAGCACTTCCATCGTTCGCCTCTTAATGACGCGGGTTGGGGCTTCTATAACCTCCATGGCAAATGCAACGTTTTCAAATACGGTTAATTTGGGTAATAGTCTAAAGTCCTGAAAAATAACGCCAATATTTCGTCGAACAAATGGGATTTTTCGCGGCTTCAACTTTCCTATATTAAATCCATTAACAGAAATCTGTCCTTTTGTCGGTACTTCCTCACGATAGATCAACTTCATAAATGTTGACTTACCTGCACCAGATGGTCCTACTAGATAAACAAACTCGTTGCGATCTATACGAACAGAGACGCCTTTTAACGCATGCGTTCCGTCGGTGTACGTTTTCCATATGTCTTGCATCTCAATCACATTATCACATCCTGTTTATAGTCAGTACTACTATTTCGACAGTTTGTGCTGAATTCCTTCATAAGGAGCTCGCTTTCCTCATTTTTCACAAATCTCATAATCGAAGCAATTGTCGAATCAACCTCTTAATACGCATTAGACAAAATTGCAGAGTAAGCAGCATATACATATAAGACTGCTTTTTTAACATATAAGCATTTATAAGTTTGTTAGCTTATAAAGGGCTTATATTTCTCCGTCAAAACCGCTTCAGCGCCCTGAGGTCGCCGAAGGCGTTTTTGCTTGACACGCAGAAAGGAGTGATTCGTATCATAAAACGTATCCACATTGGCATTATCATCGCAGCATCGCTGCTTCTTATTGCAGCAGTAGGTTGGGGCTTTATTTGGAATTATGCACAGCAAAAAACAGTTCCTGATGGGGTTGATGCCGGCGGCATCGCTGTTGGCGGCATGCAAGTGACAGAAGCACTTAAGCTGCTTGAGGAATATGAGAGCTCGCTGCAGCAGCGTACCATTACCATCCATGCCGCTGCTAATGCTGGCGACAGCAAGCAGTGGACCGTAAACGAGCTTGGGTATAAAGCAGAATTCAAAACCATTCGCGAGGCATTATTGAAGCTGGACGAAGGCGAAATATGGGATCGTGCCGTTTACCGCTATCAGTTCCCCAAACAATATGAGCTCTCGCAAGCTTGGAATTCAGACGCCTTTGATGCCGCACTTCGCAAGCAGTGGAGCTGGATTGAAAAGAGTGCTACCAAAAATGCTGTCCGAAGGATCACAGATACCGACCAAGTCATCTACGAACCGCATGTCGATGCTTTTCGCTTGGATACTGGAAAGCTTACCGATCAGGTAAATGATTGGGTTATCATAAAAAGGGAGAATATCGGAGCACCTGTTGTGAAGGCTTTTGAAGCTGAGCTGCCAATTACCGTCATTCATCCGGAAGTGACGCTTGAGAAATTGAAGGATGAAGGCATTGAACGAAAAATTATATCATTTTCCACTGATTTCAGGACGAGCGCAGAAGGACGTGCCCATAACGTGACTGTAACGGCAAAAACGCTCAATGATTGGGTGCTTGCGCCAGATGAAATATTTGATTATGACAAGCTCATTACGAGAGCAGAGGAATTATATGAGTATCGCGAGGCGCCCGTTATTTTGAACGGCAAGCTTGTTCCAGGTATCGGCGGTGGTATTTGCCAAGTCTCAAGTACACTTTATAACGCTATTCTTCGAGCAGGGCTAGAAATTGTTGAACGACGCAATCACTCTTTGCCTGTTGCTTATTTGCCAATTGGCCAAGATGCTACTTATGCAGGTGGTGCGATTAACTTTCGTTTCAAAAACACAACGGGCAAATATCTCATCATTCGCACCTCAGTAGATGATCGCAAACTGACGATCAAGCTGTTCGGTACGATGAAAGAAAACGAAAAATACGATATCGAATCGGTAACGCTCAAAACGATTGCCCCTGCCATTCAGGAGAAAACAAATTCTCGCCTATCGCCAGGCCAAAAGGTTACTGTGGAATCAGGAAAACAAGGTTATGTTGTAGAAACATACCGTACGTTTACGCGTGACGGCAAGGTTATCTCCCGTGACCGCTTGTCGCGCGATACGTACAAGGCTCAGCCAACCATCATCGAGGTTGGTCCAATGAAAGGCGGCAAGGGGCCGTCGGCAACGCCGACTCCGCCACCGCAAACGACAGAGCCGCTGCTTGAGGACGGCGTTTTTTAGGAGAACGGTGCAAGCTAAGTGCGGGCTGCTAACGAATATAGCAAAAAAAAGCAGTTCAGATCGCTGCCTCCAAGGCAACGCTGAACTGCTTTTTATTTTATAAACCTAATTTCGCTAAAGAGCGAAGTCCATTATCTGCTGCGTTCAAGATACTCGGTCACCCAAGCTGCAGTTTGCTCAAGAGCCACCTCTGCGCGTCCAATCGCATCTTGCACTTGTGTTTTTGCTGTGCCGCCGTAAACGTTACGAGCATTAACAACCTGTTCTGGTTGAAGCACGGCATAAATGCGATCATCGAACAACGATGAGAACTTTTTGAACTCTTCCAGCTTCAGGTCTAGCAAGTATTTGTTTTGCTCGATGCAATACAATACCGTTTTGCCGATAACCTCATGCGCTTGGCGGAAAGGCAAGCCTTTGCCAACAAGGAAGTCCGCAATATCTGTTGCGTTCGAGAAGTCCTGGTTAACAGCTTGACGCATCCGTTCCTTGTTCACCTTCATCGTTGCGATCATTGGAGCGAACAGCTGAAGCGCGCCTTGCAGCGTCTTCACCGTATCGAACATGCCTTCTTTGTCTTCCTGCATGTCTTTGTTGTAAGCAAGAGGCAGTGACTTAAGAACCGTCAACAAGCCAACAAGGTCTCCGTAAACGCGTCCCGTTTTACCGCGAACAAGCTCGGGTACGTCTGGGTTTTTCTTTTGCGGCATAATGCTGCTGCCGGTGCAGAATGCATCGTCCAGCTCAACAAAGTGGAATTCCGTGCTCGACCATAGGATGAGCTCCTCGCTAAGGCGCGAAAGATGCATCATGATGATCGATGCGTCCGCAAGAAACTCAACAATGAAGTCACGGTCGCTTACCGCATCCAAGCTGTTCTCATAAACGCGGTCAAACTTAAGCTGGCTCGCCACATAATGGCGATCGATTGGGAAGGTTGTCCCTGCCAAAGCGCCTGCTCCAAGTGGAAGTACATTGATGCGCTTGTAGCTATCCTGCAAACGCTCAATATCGCGTCCAAACATCGATACGTAAGCCATCAAATGATGTGCAAACAGGATCGGCTGCGCACGCTGCAAATGCGTGTAACCAGGTACAATGGTATCAATGTTAGCTTTTGCTTGCTCGATAAGTGCAGATTGAAGCTTATAAAGCATATCTACGAATTCGACAACGCGCTTGCGAAGCCATAAATGCATATCCGTCGCCACTTGATCGTTCCGGCTGCGTCCTGTATGCAGCTTACCGCCTACAGAGCCAACATCGTCAATAAGCGTCTTTTCGATATTCATATGGATATCTTCGTCTCCGATTGAGAACTCGATATCATCACGTTTGATGCGTTGAAGGACACGGTGCAGCCCGTCCTTAATCTTCTCAACGTCATCCAGCGGAAGAATGCCTTGCTTGCCCAGCATCGTTACATGCGCCAGACTGCCTTGAATATCCTCTTCAGCGAGTTCCTTGTCGAACATGATTGATGCTGTGTATTCCTCTACCAATTGGTCCGTTTTTTTTGTAAAACGACCGCCCCATAATTTACTCACTGGTTCGTAACACTCCCTTGTAAACCTTATTTATTGCTAACTGCCGACGATACTTTTAGACGCAATGCGTTCAGACGGATGAAGCCAGTGGCATCCCCTTGATCGTATGCTTGCGTTGGATCAGCTTCCATCGTTGCAATATCAGGGTTGTACAAGCTCACTGGGCTTTGTACGCCTGCTCCGATAACATTTCCTTTGTACAGCTTCAAGCGAACAACGCCGCTCACATTTTTTTGCGATTCTGTCACAAGTGCTTGCAAAGCAAGACGCTCAGGAGCGAACCAGAAGCCGTTGTATACGAGCTGGCTATATTTTGCAATCAACGAATCACGAAGATGCATAACCTCGCGGTCCATTGTTAATGATTCCATTTTGCGGTGAGCTGTGAACAAGATTGTGCCGCCCGGTGTTTCGTACACGCCGCGGCTCTTCATGCCGACGAAACGGTTCTCAACCATATCAACGCGTCCGATGCCGTGCTTGCCGCCAAGCTCATTCAGCGTATCCATTACTTCTAGCGGGCTAAGCTCTTTGCCGTTAATAGCTGTGCAATTGCCTTCTGCAAAAGTAAGCTCAACATATTCTGCTTTATCCGGCGCGTTCTCAGGAGATACGCTTAGCACATACATGCTTTCGTTTTCTTCAGAGCTAGGATCGAACCAAGGATCTTCCAGCATGCCGCTCTCAAAGCTGATATGCAGCAGGTTGCGATCTGTCGAATAAGGCTTCGCAGCAGACGCTGTAACTGGAATATTGTGTTTCTCTGCATAAGCGATCATTTCCGCACGACCCGGGAATTCTTCACGGAATGCTTCAAGGCGCCATGGCGCGATAACGCCGATCTCAGGAGCTAGTGCAGCAGCAGTCAGCTCAAAACGAACCTGATCGTTGCCTTTGCCTGTAGCGCCGTGTGCGATATAAGCTGCGCCTTCTGCGCGAGCAATATCAACCATACGCTTAGCGATAAGCGGACGAGCAATGGAAGTACCAAGCAAATATTGACCTTCATAAAGCGTTCCCGCTTGGAACATCGGGTAGATGAAGTCTTTTGCAAACTCATCGCGAAGATCGTCGATGTACACTTTTGATGCGCCCGTTGCCAGTGCTTTTGCTTCCAAGCCGTCCAGCTCATCCTTTTGACCGATATCTGCTGTAAATGCGATGATTTCTGCGTCATAAGTTTCTTTCAACCATTTGAGGATAACCGAAGTATCCAAGCCTCCGGAGTAGGCGAGTACGATTTTTTCTTTTGCCATAGTATTGTTTTACTTCCCTTCGAATAAATTCATATATTTATAGCGTTTAAGCTAGGACATAATTGCTGCCATAATCGCTTTTTGTGCATGAAGACGGTTCTCTGCCTGGTCGAAAATAATCGAACGATCGCCGTCGATTACGCCTTCGCTCACTTCTTCGCCGCGGTGTGCAGGCAAGCAGTGCATGAAGAGATAGTCCTTCTTCGCATATTTTGTAATCGCCTCATTAACCTGATATGCCGCAAAAGCAATCTCGCGTTCCTTCTGCTCTGCTTCTTGACCCATGCTCGCCCACACATCCGTGTACACGATATCAGCGTCAGCAATAGCTTCCTTCGGATCGCGGCAAATGTGAATTTGCGAGCCTGTCTCAGCAGCATGATCCTTCGTTTGCTGAATAATGTCTACATCCGGCTCGTAACCCTCAGGAGTCGCAACAGACATATGAAGGCCAAGCTTCGCAGCGCCCATCAACAGGGAATGAGTCATATTGTTGCCATCGCCAATATAGGCAATTTTCAAGCCTTCCAAACGACCCTTTTGCTCAAGAATGGTTTGGTAATCCGCAAGCGCTTGGCATGGATGTGAAAGATCCGTCAAACCGTTAATGACTGGGATCGTCGCTCCACGAGCAAGCTCAACCACTTTGCGATGCGCAAATGTACGAATCATAATACCATCTAGATAACGGGACAACGTTTGAGCTGTATCCCAGATCGTTTCGCCGCGACCGATTTGCAGGTCATTTCCACTTAGGAATAAACCTTGACCGCCAAGCTGATACATCCCAACTTCGAACGAAACGCGCGTACGTGTAGACGATTTTTCAAAGATCATGCCAAGCGTCTTGCCTTTTAAAATATGGTGAGTTTCGCCTGCTTTTTGTTTTTGCTTCAAATCAATCGCTAGGTCGATCAAGTAACGAATTTCCTCTGGCTTAAAATCAACCAGCATGAGAAAGTCGCGCCCCTTCAAGCTTTGCGCCAAATCCTCGTTTACTATTCCTTGCATGGTAGAGCCCTCCTTCAGTTTAAAACAATGTTCTAGCATTTATGATTTAACGACTGGTCGCTTCGCTTCCAATAGTTCGACTAATAACGCAACAGCAATATCAATTTCTTCATCCGTAACGAGTAAATTAGGCAATAGGCGGATGACATTGGGTCCTGCCGAAATCGCGATCAGACCACGTGTCTGAGCCTCGTTCAAAATATCGGCAATCGGCTCTGCGCATGCAATTCCTACTAGCAGGCCAAGTCCGCGAATCTCATGAACAAATTCATTCCCTGCAAGCTTCTCACGAAGCTGGGAAATGAGATATTCACCCTTTTGCGCTGCGCGCTCCGATAAATTGTCTCCAACAATTGTCTCAAGAGTTGCCTTTACAACTGCTGTTGCAATCGGTGTTCCGCCGAAAGTTGAGCCATGACTGCCTGCCGTAAAGCCTTCACGAAGCTTTTCCTTTGCTGCCATCGCGCCAACGGGAAACCCGCTTCCAAGACCTTTCGCCATCGTGAAAATATCAGGCTCAATGCCGTAATGCTCATATGCGAACAGCTTGCCTGTACGTCCCATTCCTGTTTGAATCTCATCCACAATAAGAAGGATGCCTTGCTTCTCGCATAACGCGACAAGCTCCTTCATATAGTCTGGATCAACCGGATAAATACCGCCCTCCGCTTGCACCATTTCCAGCATGACTGCTGCAGTCTGATCAGATACAGCCGCTTCCAGCGCAGCTAGATCGTTCAGTGGGATGGTTTTGAAGCCAGCCGGCAGCGGCGCAAAACCTTCCTTCACCTTATCCTGACCAGTTGCTGTAAGCGTAGCTAGCGTACGTCCATGAAACGATTGCTCAAAAGTAATAATTTCGAACCGACCATTATTCAGTACCTTCTGATTGTAACGGCGTGCAAGCTTGATAGCCGCTTCGTTCGCTTCAGCGCCCGAGTTGCAGAAAAATACAGCATCCGCGCAGCTATTGTCGGTAATGAGCTTGCCTGCATCCGCTTGGTTCGGAATATGGAACAGATTTGATACATGCCACAATTCATCGAGCTGCTTAACAAGCGCCGCTTTGATTTGTTTAGGAGCATGCCCTAGATTTGTAACGGCAATACCGCTCATAAAGTCAAGATATTTATTTCCTTTATCATCCCACAACCAGCTGCCTTCACCTTTTACCAATGCCATTGGATATCTTGCATAGGTTGGAAAAAGAGATTGGTCAGCTGCAGCTGTTGCATTCGTTTCACTCATCGACCTTACACCCGCCCTTCATGGATTTGAACAATTCGTGTACCGACGCCGCCTTCGCGTACCGCTCTCGTCAGCACACCTGGCTCCTCGCCGCTTACGATCACAACTTCACGCACACGTCCTTGAATGCACTGAATGGCTGCGCGAACTTTTGGAATCATGCCGCCGTAAATCTCACCGCTCGTTATCATCTCTTCGATCTCAGCAACGGAGATAACAGGAAGCACCTGCTTCTGTCCATCTACTGTTTTGAGAATGCCGGGAACATCCGTTACAACGATCATTCGCTCTACTCCGAGATGGGACGCAACAGCGCCTGCAGCCGTATCCGCATTAATGTTGTAGCGCTGCCCTTGATCATCAATACCGATAGGTGCAATAACCGGAATGTAACCCATGCCCATAACACCTTCAATAATCTCAGCATTTACATCGGTTACGTCGCCAACAAAACCAATCTCGGCAGCATTCGCAACTGGCTGCGCTTGAATGAGCTTGCCGTCCACCCCGGATAGTCCGAGTGCCTTCGCGCCGTTGATTTGAATTTTACGCACAATTTCTTTATTGATACGTCCTGCAAGCACCATCTCAACGACGTCAAGCACAGCATCGTTCGTTACACGCAGACCATTAACAAATCCCGTCTCGATCCCCAGCTTGCCAAGCGTTTCCGATATTGCTGGGCCACCGCCGTGTACGATGACCGGAAGAACGCCAGAGAGCTGAAGCTCCCGCAACTCGTCAAAAAAGCTGTTAGGAAGCGCCGCTAGCGTACTGCCTCCGCATTTCATTACAAATCGTTGCTCCGTCACTGTTCCATACCCTCCAAGCATCTACTTTGCTTATGTCCGATATGCCGCATTAATGCGAACATAGTCATAGGTCAAATCGCAGCCCCATGCAGTTGCCGTTCCTTCGCCATTATGTAAGTCAACGCGAATAACAACGGTATCGCCTTTCAAATATTCCAAGGCAACCTCTTCATCAAATACAACAGGACGGGATTGCTCAAGCGTCAAAATATCGCCAAGTCGAATGTCCACTGTCTCTGGATTAACCGGCTGGCCTGCACGGCCTACTGCCGCAATAATACGTCCCCAGTTCGCATCCGCTCCAAACACGGCCGATTTCACAAGTGACGATCCAATAACCGTCTTTGCAATCGCTTGTGCTGAATCGTCACTTACTGCACCGTTCACCTGCACCTCAACGAGCTTAGTTGCGCCTTCGCCATCACGGGCGATCGCTTTGGCAAGCACCTCACATACATGACGGATAGCCCCTACAAAAGCTGCCCAGCCTTCGTGGGCTTCTGTCAGCTCCGAGTTGCAAGCAAGTCCACTCGCCATAGCAACCAGCATATCGTTCGTGCTTGTATCTCCATCAACGGTAATCATATTGAAAGTCAGATCCGTCGCAAGGCGCAGCACCTTCTGAAGCGCTTCGCTTCCAATGGCTGCATCTGTCGTTACGAATCCAAGCATCGTCGCCATATTCGGATGAATCATGCCCGAGCCTTTGGCTGCACCTGAGACATATACACGTTTGCCGTCTAGTTCAAGCTCGACGCATACCATCTTTTGAACCAAATCTGTCGTTAAAATCGCTTGGCAAAAATCATCCGCACCTGCACGATTTCCATCCAGCTTAGCAGGCAGTCCATCGATGCCAGCGCGTACTTTGTCCATTTTCAAAAGCTCGCCAATAACGCCTGTAGATGCTACGGCTACCTGTTCAGAAGATACGCCGATTGATTCCGCAAATCTAGAGCGCATTTCGTATGCGTCCGCTTCGCCTTGCTTGCCTGTGCACGCATTCGCATTGCCGCTATTTACAAGCACAGCACGCAGGACGCCGCCAGCGCCGATACTCTCACGAGTTACTTGAAGCGGAGCGGCTTGAAATACATTCGTTGTATATACGCCCGCTGCTGCTGCTGGAACCTCGCATACGATTGCGCCAAGATCGTGACGCGTCGTTTTTTTGAGACCACAGTGCAATCCACCTGCTTTGAAGCCTTGAGGCGTTGTTATCGAGCCGTCAGCGACGACCGAGAACAAGGCTGTTTTATCCTGTCCCATCGTAAAATCGTATCTCCTTCACCTGTATGAGTATGGTTATAAGATCAGTAGGAATGTCTTCGTTATTGATTAAGGATACACGGGAACGAATTGCAAACCGAGCGTCTCGTCCCAGCCCATCATCAGGTTCAAGTTTTGAATCGCTTGACCCGCAGCGCCTTTAACCAGGTTGTCGATAACAGAAACGATAGTTACACGATTCGTACGCTCATCAACGGCAAAGCCGATATCGCAATAGTTGGAGCCCCAAACTTCTTTAGTAGACGGCCATTGTCCTTCTGGACGAATACGTACAAACTTACGTCCTTCATAGTAGGAACGGTAGAGATCAATAAAATCGCTAGTGCTCCGCTCGCCTTGAACGACAGCATACATCGTAGACATAATGCCGCGCGTCATTGGTACGAGATGAGTTGTAAAGGTAGTCACGACTGGCTTATTAGCCGTATGAGATAAAACCATTTCAATTTCTGGAATATGTTGATGCTGATTTAGCTTATATGCTCTTAAATTTTCATTAAGTTCTGAATAATGAGTGCCTAGCGACGCACCGCGGCCAGCACCGGAAACGCCTGACTTGGCGTCAATGATAATAGTAGCTGGGTCGATCCAGCCTTCTTTGACAGCTGGGAGAAGCCCTAACAGCGTCGCAGTTGGGTAACAACCTGGATTAGAAATAAATGGAGCATCCTTCACTTGTTCGCCGTATATTTCAGCAAGGCCAAACACGGCTTGCTTCAAGTAAGCCTCATCCGCTGCAGGCTTCTTATACCAATGCTCATATAATGCTGGCGATTTCAAGCGGAAATCTCCTGATAGATCAATAATTTTCAAACCAACTTCGAGCAAAGCTGGAACCAGCTTAGCTGCTACGCCAGCAGGTGTAGCTAGAAATACAACATCTGCCTTTGCTTTAATCGCAGCAGGATCGACATCATCAAGAAGCTCTTCGCTAATGCCGATGAGGTGTGGATATCCTTCTGTTATTGACGTACCTGCGCTGGATGACGAAATGACCGATGTCACCTCTGCCAACGGATGGGATGCGAGCAATCGAATGAGTTCTACACCGCCATAGCCAGTTGAACCGATAATCGCTATTTTCACCTTTATGCTCATGTTAATCTCTCCCCGAAACTAGATGCTGCAAGCTATCTTTTCCCTTGCTATGCAGCTACATCTATTGCTCTTTCCGCACGCGGAAAGGATGTTTTCTTCCACAACTTATAATTGTACAACATTCGGAAGTTGATGGAAATACGCACATTGTTTCGTATTATTATACATTCGAATTCATATTAATACAACGAACAAATGATGATAATTTTGCTCAATTTATGAATTGTTTGAGAGATGCTTTCAACACAACGAGAACAAATGTTCTCGTTTTATTTTAGCACAAAAAACTCGTTTATGGTATCGTTTGGATATTATTTTGTTAGCTGTCCAGCTTAAAGCCCTGACCAATTACCTCTGCTGTATTGCTAATTATCACAAAGCTGCCAGGATCAATAGACTTCACAATTTGCTTTAGCTTAGGCACCTCATTCTGACCAACTACTACCATTAATACCGTTCGCCCTACGCCAGTATATCCGCCATGACCGTCAAGCCGCGTCAAACCACGGTCTAAATCATTAAGAATCGCTTCGGCAACCTCATCCGAATGGTCGCTGATTATAAAAGCTACCTTAGATAGCTGCAATCCGCTTTGTACAAAATCAATCGTCTTGCTTGTCACGAATAAACCAATCAAAGCGTATAGCGCAACCTCAGGAGAAATAATTATTCCAGCCGCAATAATGACGCAGCCGTCGAAACAAACGATCGCTAAGCTAAGCGGAAGGCCTGTGTAGCGATGTAAAATTTGCGCAGCTAAATCCAAGCCGCCTGTCGAAGCCCCTCCTCGAAAAACAAGCCCGAGCCCTAGACCAACCCCGATACCGCCATAAATAGCCGCAAGCAGCGGATTGTCCGTAGGTGATGGCCAGCCATTTGACAGCAGCACAAATAGCGGCAAAATAATCGATCCTAGCGCTGTTTTTGCGCCAAATCGTTTGCCCAGCAGCCACAAACCCGCGATAAACAGCGGTATATTAATCGCCCATTGCGTGACAGCAGGAGTAATGCCTGCTGCTCTTTGGACGAGAATAGATATACCCGATACGCCCCCAGAAGCGATTCCATTCGGTACCATGAACATATTGAAGCTAATCGCTACGATAGCTGAACCAATCAGAAGCTGAACAATATTCCATACGGATTGGGTTCGCGGACTATAACTGCGTCCACCTTTTCTCCGCTTCGCCGTGCTTTCTTTCATCCCTTTTTATCTCCTCGCAAGCCGATTATCGCAAAAAGAAGAGTTCCACACGTTTACCGTGTTGGAACTCTTCACTGAAGCTATCCATTTGTATATGGTCGAAAATTAATCGTGACGAATCTGATGACGCAAATATCCATCGATAAAAGGGTCGATGTCGCCATCCATAACCGCGCCGACATTACCTGTCTCTACAGAAGTACGGTGATCCTTCACCATGCTATAGGGATGGAAAACATAAGAACGGATTTGGCTTCCCCACGCGATTTCCGATTGATCTCCGCGTATTTCCGCCAAATGCTTCATCTGCTCCTCGATCTTCCGATCATACAGCTTAGAACGAAGCATCTTCATCGCACGTTCCCGGTTCTGAATTTGTGAACGCTCCTGCTGGCAAGCAACCACAATGCCTGAAGGGATGTGGGTAATACGTATAGCCGACTCCGTCTTATTGACGTGCTGTCCGCCTGCTCCACTCGCGCGGTACGTATCCACCTTCAGATCTTCAGTTCGGATTTCGATCTCAATGCTGTCATCGATTTCTGGGACTACATCACAGGAAGCAAACGACGTGTGACGACGACCCGCAGAATCAAACGGAGAAATGCGAACCAAACGGTGTACGCCTTTCTCTGCCTTCAAATACCCGTAAGCATTAAAGCCCTTCACCAAAATGGTGACACTTTTAATACCGGCCTCATCACCGGGCAAGTAATCAAGAAGTTCAACCTTGAAGCCGCTCTTCTCCGCCCAGCGCGTGTACATCCTGTAAAGCATTAAACCCCAGTCCTGAGACTCCGTACCGCCAGCGCCAGGATGAAGCTCAAGAATCGCATTAAGCTTATCGTAAGGCTGATTCAGCAGCAGTTGAAGCTCAAACTCGCTAATCTTGCGCATGAGCTTCTCCACGCCGCTCACAACGTCTGATGCAAGCGACTCATCGCCTTCATCTTCCGCTAGCTCCAGCATCATCTGAAGATCTTCCTGCTCGCTGTTCATCCCGTCGTAATGATCCACAACTGACTTCACCGCATTAAGCTCAGAAATAACGCTTTGCGCTTTGTCATTATCATCCCAAAAATCAGGGAAAGTCATCTTCTCCTCGAAATTAGCAATCATTTCTTGCTTAAGATCTAAGTCAAAGGGACCCCCTAAGCTCTTGGAGCCGCTTGGCCATTTCACGCAGGTCTTGTTTAACCGTTATGTCTATCATAGCTTTCGCTTCACCTCAAAATAATGGTTCATTCTTTATTTTATGCCATGCTGTTTGATGCCGTTCCTTACTTGCCGTGGCACTGCTTGTATTTCTTGCCGCTGCCGCAAGGACATGCGTCATTACGACCTACACGGTCCTCACGCTTAGCTGGGCGCTTCTCCATAGCTTCTCCGCCGCCGCTTGTTGTAGTCGTTTGGCCTTGAGCTACTTCTTGACGCTCCAGGTTGCTCTCTACGCGTGCCTTCATAATGTATCTTGCAACTTCCTCGTGGATGCTCTCGATCATTTCCTTGAACATCTCGAAGCCTTCAAATTGATATTCACGAAGCGGATCCGTACCGCCGTATGCACGCAGGTGGATACCTTGGCGGAGCTGATCCATCGCATCGATGTGATCCATCCATTTGCTATCTACCGCACGAAGCACAACGACCTTCTCGAATTCACGCATCGTTTCTTCCCCAAGCTCTGCTTCACGCTCATCATAGGAAGCAACGACCTCAGCATAAATGTAGTCGATGATTTCTTCCTTCTCTTTGCCCCAAATCTCTTCCTTGGTCAAAGATCCTTCTTGCAGGAAGTTCGCTTGCGCATAATCAACGATTGCTTGAAGATCCCACTCCTCCGGAATGTCCTCCGAACAGTGAGCTTCAACTATACGTTCGATGACAGGCTTAAGCATTTCCATAACTTCTTGGCGGATGTTCTCCGAACCAAGAATATCACGGCGCTGCTTATAGATAACCTCACGCTGCTGGTTCATGACATCATCGTATTGTAGAACAACTTTCCGAATGTCAAAGTTATTGCCCTCAACGCGTTTCTGCGCAGATTCAATCGCTCTAGAAATCATCCGGCTCTCAATCGGTTGATCCTCATCCAGTCCCAGCTTATCCATCATACCCATAATGTTTTCAGAACCGAAGCGGCGCATCAGCTCATCCTCAAGTGATAGATAAAACTGTGATGAACCTGGATCGCCTTGACGTCCAGCACGACCACGCAGCTGGTTATCGATCCGACGGCTTTCATGGCGCTCTGTACCGATGATATGCAAGCCGCCTAGTTCAGCAACCTCATCACCTAGCAAAATATCGGTACCACGACCAGCCATGTTCGTTGCGATCGTTACGGAGCCTGCTTGACCAGCGCGCGAAATAATTTCTGCTTCTTCCGCATGGAACTTCGCGTTGAGCACTTTGTGCGTAACGCCTCTGCGCTTCAGCATATCTGATAATTTCTCCGAGTTCTCGATAGAAATTGTACCTACGAGCACTGGTTGATTTTTACTGTGGCGTTCTACGATCTCTTCTACGACCGCTTTGAATTTACCGAGTTCGGATTTGTAGACAACATCTGCAATATCCTTACGAATCATGGAACGGTTAGTAGGCACTTGAATAACGTCGAGTCCATAAATACGTTTGAACTCTTCTTCTTCTGTCTTCGCAGTACCCGTCATACCAGCAAGCTTGCGATACATACGGAAGTAGTTTTGGAAAGTAATTGTCGCAAGCGTCATGCTCTCGTTCTGAACCTTCAGATCTTCCTTCGCTTCAATCGCTTGGTGAAGACCATCGCTGTAACGACGTCCAGACATTAGACGACCAGTAAATTCATCAACGATGACAACTTCTTCTTCTTCCACAACATAATCCACATCGCGCTTCATAATGAAGTTCGCTTTCAGCGCTTGCTGTATGTGGTGGTTGAGCGTTACATTCGCATGATCGAATAGGTTCTCGATTTGGAATGCCTTCTCCGTCTTCTCAACGCCTGCCTCAGTCAGCATAACGCTGCGAAGCTTAATATCGATCGTGAAATCCTCTTCAGGCTTCAAACGGCTAATAAAGCGGTCTGCGGCGAAGTAGAGCTCTGTTGATTTAGCAGCCTGTCCAGAAATAATAAGCGGAGTCCGCGCTTCATCGACAAGAATGGAATCCACTTCATCGATAATGGAGAAATAAAGAGGACGCTGAACCATTTGTTCTTTGTATAGCACCATGTTGTCACGCAGATAATCAAAACCAAATTCATTATTTGTACCATACGTAATATCGCATGCATATGCTTCTTGCTTCTCGTCATGCGACAAGCCGTGAAGATTACATCCGACAGTCATGCCTAGGAAGCCATAGAGCTGTCCCATAAGCTCGCTATCACGTTGCGCTAGATAATTATTGACCGTGATAACATGTACGCCTTTGCCAAGCAATGCGTTCAAATAAACCGGAAGTGTCGCAACGAGCGTTTTACCTTCACCCGTTCTCATCTCCGCAATTTTACCTTCATGAAGAACGATACCGCCGAGCAGCTGCACATCAAAGTGACGCATGCCAAGCGTACGCTTGGATGCTTCTCTAACTGTTGCAAAAGCTTCAGGCAATATTTTATCTAATGACTCGCCTTTTTCTATTCTTGCTTTGAACTCCTCAGTTTTCGCGCGAAGCGCATCGTCAGATAAAGCAGTGAATTTTGACTCAATCGCATTTATTTCATCTACCGTCCGTTGGATCCGCTTTACCTCGCGCTCGTTATGGTCACCAAATATCTTTTTCACTAATCCGAGCATGGAATTCCCCTTTCGTAGTAACGCCTCTTTGCATTAAATTGTATCAGTTTGTCGACACCGCCGCAACGAGGATGATTGTAAAAGAAAAAGCCTCTCTCCATAAAGGAGAAAAGGCTCTTCAATGTTGTGTATAATGATTGCTAGCCTTGCTCAATTAAACCGTATTTCCCGTCACTTCGTTTGTACACAACACTGACCTCTTTGTTGTCCACATTCGAGAAGACGAAGAAATTATGTCCGACCATATTCATTTGCAAAATCGCTTCTTCCACATCCATAGGCTTGAGTGCAAAACGCTTAGTACGAACGAGCTCTAGATCATCCTCTTCTTCCAGAACGCCCACCGCGGAGCCTTCTTCTTTAAATAGAGCGCGTACACCGCTGCTTTGACGGAACTTACGATTTACTTTAGTTTTATGTTTACGTATTTGTCGTTCGAGTTTGTCCGCAACCAGATCAATCGATGCGTACATATCCTCGCTTTTCTCCTCGGCTCTTAGCATGACACCGGTGAGCGGTATGGTCACCTCAACTGCATGTTTCCCTTTGGTGACGGATAGTGTTACGTTAATTTCGGAGGTGATTGGTGCTTCAAAATATTTATCCAATCGGCTGAGTTTCTTTTCGACGTAGTCTCTCAATGCGTCTGTCACTTGAAAGTGTTGACCTCGAATGTTGTAGTTCATGGGGAACTCCTCCTTTACATAGTCTTATTATAGCATATGTAGGCGTTCAAATCAAAATAGTTTTTTATCAATTTAGAATATTCAGACAAATAAAACTATAGAACTACTAGACTTGTCACAACTTAGTCACGTACACCTATTTCACTTCAGACAACAAAAAAAAGCCCCGGTTTCCCGGAGCTTGGTGTAAGTTACTTGTTTAATGATCCAAATTATAGGTTGGCTGGATCAGCCGGATAATTACAGTTTAACTACGTTAGCTGCTTGTGGACCACGAGCGCCTTCAACAATATCGAATTCGACGGATTGGCCTTCTTCAAGAGTTTTGAAACCTTCAGTTTGGATAGCGGAGAAATGAACAAATACGTCGCCGCCTTGCTCAGTCTCGATAAATCCATAACCTTTTTCTGCGTTAAACCATTTAACTTTACCTTGCATGTGCAAACATTCCCTTCATCTTCAAATACTGTGAGGCATCGCTTTGTATAACCCACAATTTGACTATAACACCCACTTAATTGAATTGTCAAACAATTTATTGTAAGCGAATACATTTTGGTTTTGAGGTGTTTATGCCGTTTATCGGATCGTGTCGAAAGCTGGATTTTATTGCCTGGGCGTGCATATGTAGAAAAAATAAAGCCACCCATTGGGCGGCTCTCAAGCGTTATTTTAATTAAACAACCGTTGATTGTGTTTGTTTGAATGTATTGCCATTCGCTTGAGCAGCTAATTGATTGTATTGTTTAGCAGCCTGCATCCAAGTTTCTTTTAAATCAATCAGATGGGCAAGCACTTCTTCTGCCGGCTCTATATCTTTCTTCATATTCGCTTCAATTAGGCGAGCGTTAAAATATTCGTATAATTTAAGCAAGTTTTCTGAAATAGGGTTAGAGCGATCAATCGTAATGATGAACTCACTTATAATGTCCTGTACTTTTAAAAGGCTTATATTTGCGTCTTCAAAGCGTTGTTCCTTGATCGCTTCAATTCCTTGACGGCAAAAACGGATAGCGCCATCGTAGAGCATAATAAGTAGTTGTCCTGGAGTTGCCGTTTGAACTGTGTTTTGAAGATACTTATTACGTTGTTGAAGTTGCATTGTTTTATCCTCCTAGAACTAAATTAATGTGTCATTTAAGCGCTGTGTGAGTTCATCATCTTACAATAATGAATTAGCCTTTCTTATCGATAAGTATACCAGCCATTTCCCACATTTTAGCGACAAAATCCAACGTTTTCTCTGGAGGAATTTCACGAATGACTTCACCCGATGTACTGTCTAGTACTTTCACTGAAATGATATTGGTCTGCTTATGTACAGAAAACTCTAGGTTTGTGCTTTTTCCTTCGATGGCCTTAATTGCTCTATCTATAGCCTTAACTAGCTGCTCTTCGCTAATTGCGACATGCTCTCCGCGGGCCTCTGCCTTTTTCAATTCTGCTGAGCTAGTAAATTTAGATAGATTTTGCGAGTCGCTTGCCCCGTTAACACTTACTTTTTCTACTACAGAATTACTACTTTCAATACTAGCAGTACTTCGACTCAACGAGTTAATTGCCCCTGTTGACGGTATATTAGTGTTCATTACCCATCATTCCTTCCGCATCAATAGTCCTAGTTTATATATCGGCAACTATTCACTTTTGTGTTAGAAGAAAACTTGTGATTTGATAGTGTCATTTTTTCTAAATATATGAAATAAAAACAGGCTTCTCCTAGGAGAAGCCCATTATTGCTTTATTTCTTTTTATCAAAAAACGCACCGTATGCCGAATAGGAACTACCGTATTCGCCATACTGCTGATTTACTGCTTGTGTTTTCTTCATATTGACCATGTCTGATTCAAGGTCTCGTTTCCTCACATCCATGAGCGGAGCAATTTTCTTATCCGCTTCATAAGCTGGCTGAAGATAAACCTTTTTTTGCGTATCTGTGAAAGAAACACCTTGCTCTAACAATTCTGAAATATGATCTATAAGCTCTTGTCTCTTACTAAGAAGCTCAAGCCACTCTTCGGGTTCACTATATTCGTCTAATACTCTCTTCTCTAACGAAAGCGTGTATATCAAAAAATCGTTGAGCAGAGAATCTAGAGGGGCATTCATAAGCACTAACCCTCTCTTTCTGAAGCTTCGATAAACTGAATACTTCGTTATTACTTAGCTAACTCAACCTTGTTGTTGTGATAACCAGTTTCCTTGAGCATTTGCTTTATTCATTGCAGTCTCCATCGCAGTGAACTTCTTCCAATATCTACTTTCTTTATCCTGCAATCGACTTTCCCATCTGCTTATATCCGAATTAATTCTTTTCAAGCCCTCACCAAGGATACTCTTATCTACAAGTGAAGCATTGCTGCCTGCCTTTTCAGTAAGCTTAGTCATCGTACTATTAAGTTGATTATATAGGCGCTCTGCCAGTCCGCTCTCATTAAACTTTGTTGCAGGATCTGTGGAACTGCTCGTCTTCGTAAACAGGTCCATTACAGCATTTCCATTTTTCGAAATAGCTTCACGTAACTTCGTTTCACTAATATATAGTTTACCATTCTCGTTATACGCACCGGTAGTAATTCCAATTTCAGTGAGACTATCAAGCTTCGTATCCATACCGCTGCCTTTTACATTAGACATCAAAGCCTGACGCATTTGAGATAGTCCAGTTGAAAGTAATGTGTCTTGACGTAATAATCCACTCTTAGCCTTCTCTTCCCATTGCTCAACTTGCTTGTCAGAAAGGGATTGTTTCTCTTCTGCTAATAAAGGCTTAAAGTCTCTGTAGGTACGTTCATCGACCTTTTTGTTTATTTTCTCAATTATTTCATTATACTTATCTACATAGTCCTTAATTGATTTGAACATAGCATCTTCATCCGGTTTCAAATCGACCTTAGTAGTTCCTTTGCTTTTGATATTAAATTCCACACCATCAAACGTAAAGGTTGTACTATTAACAGAATAGGATATACCATTAATCTTTACAGTTTGTGCTATAGCATCTGCGGAGGATTGGAAACCTTTATTTGTAGTAAATCCTGTTATTGCTGCATTACTATTCACCGTTCCTGTTGATAAACCGAGTTTGTTATTAGCTGGCAAATCAGTACTGTTAATCGTGATAGCCGCGGTTGCCCCAGTTGCCTTTGTTGTAAATGTAATGGATTTATCATCCTGCAAATAACTTGCAGTCACACCTGTTTTCGAAGAAAGAGCATTAACTTTTGCCAATATACTGTTAATGGAATCCCCTTTTTCCACTTTAATAATATCATTAGGATCTGAACCAATAGAAAAGGAATACTCTTCATTAAGTGCAGTAGTACCATCTTTCAAACTATTATCTGCAGAAAATTTCACAGTCGCAGCCTTAGCTGCTGTTGGAAGTACATCTACTTCAACATTATATACAGAAGCGGTTGGATTACCTTTTTGTTTTGCTGATACGATTGTATCATTGTCAGATGCCAGAACCTTTTTTTGATAGGTTCCTTGTAGTTTCATATCAAATGTTTTGTTCTTTAGGTCTGATAAGAGAGCGTTCATCTCTCTATATTGGTCACGTCTCCATTCCTCAGTTTGCTTCTTCTGAAGAAGTTTATTTAACGGAGCGCTCTCTGCCTTCATCAGATTCTTTACGATAGATTCTGTCTCAAGACCGGAGACTAAGCCTCCCATACGAATTGGGTTTATCATGAAAATCCTCCTTTTTCTTTGCATCTAAGATAATTTATTTATATGATGTTCTTCACTTCATCCACTGCTACTACACCATTTTAATCTGCTACTAGTAGTATCGGATTGAAATAGCATATAGTTTAGGGTTAATTCTGTGATAATGAGTTCCATTAGCTAATTAAATTAATAAATACTATTTCAAGATTATTGAAATAAAAGAGGGTTTCTCTATAGAGAAACCCCCAATGTCGGTAAACATCATATCTTAAATGTGACTCCTGTTTTATTTAACGATAGTTCCCATTTCAGATAGAAATCTAATAATCGGCATAGCTTCGTGGTCTTTTCCTACTTTTATTAAATCTGCTGCTAAATCATCAAGTCTTTGTAGGTAGGTTTCAGAATAGAGAATACTCCTTAAAGTATCTTCTTCCTCTTCTTTAACCTGAGTGGTTATACCCAGAGATTCCAATATAGAAATAAAATAATTAGAATCAGGAAACGTATCAACTGCTCTCTGCGCAACTTCTATTATTCGTTCATTAGCCTTTAAACCCATTATAATTTTTAACCAAAGCGAATAAATAAAATAATCGTTTTGGCTAATAGAATATGCATTTTCTATATATTTCTCTGCAATTTCCAATTCACCAATTTGATATAAACTATCACTTGATTTACACAAAATATTTAAATATAGCTCATCTTCCACTTCAGTCTTATTGTGCAAATATTCATCGAAGAAATGAAGAGCTAAACCAAAGTTTTTATTTTGATAAAACAATTCTGCTGTTGCTAGTAATATTTCATCATTCTTAATTTTTTTCAGTACATTGTCTATCTCCTCGTATTTAGATAAACGATAAAATTCCTTGATTATATCTAATACTAATTCTAACTCTTCTTGACTGTACTGGTTATTTTTCCGTTCATCAAGGAGTTCTTTAAGATCTATACCAGTATTCTTATAGGCCGTTTTGAATACATTATTCTTCGTATTCTCATCTTTAGAAAGAAGAGAAGATATTATTGCCTTTTTCAAATATTGAAGTTCACTTTGCTTCATATGAAATAGACTTGAAAATTGCTGAGAGGCTATAACATAATCTTCATTTAATATTGCGAGCTCTAATTCTTCCTCCTGTAATTCACTTGAAAAAGAGCGCAGCAAAGACATAAAGTAGTTTGCTAATATATAAGAACCATTATTAATGGCAGATTTCGATAAGTATATCAGGTCTTTTGGTACATCCACCCTATAGATTTTCTCCAGAAAATTTATTATGTTCATTTCATCTTCTCGATTAATTAATAGTATTTTTATTAAATAATTTAATAAAGAAAAATCATAACGATCCGTATTTAAAATCGAGGTAATAACATGAACAGTCTTTGAATAGTCGTTGGTATGATAATACAAATTAGATAACTGTTTATAAATAGGAATTAATAATCCCGTTGTCTGGGTTTCAACCTGAGAAATATCATTTATTAAAAATAATGCTTTCTCATACATAAATATTGCATCATAGAATTGTTGATAAAATCTATTAAAATCACCAATATAAACAAAAAAGTCTGGATATGATGGGTATTTACAACTTGCCTCTTTGATAATTCTTATCACTTGTTCGCTAGGATACTCTAGTTTCCTCAGATACCTTATAATATTCAAGTAATTTTTTTCTTTAGTCCCTAATAACTCTGTTTCCTTCTCAACATGGGCTTTTAAAGCATAAAACAGGGCTAGTTCGTATTCCTTAATAAGATTGTATGTCTCAGAAAGATAAAAATTTATATCATGATTATTCGTGTTCTTCTTTTCATCTGATAACAATAATAATAAATTCCTCTGCCCTTTTTGTTTCCTTTCAATTTCATTATTTGAGTACCCTGTGTGAATTATTGAAATTTCCTTACTGAAATCAAGTAATTTAAGTTGTTTAGTGACATGCTTAATGGTTTCATGAATAGCTCCGAAATATTTTAAATTAGAATCTCTTCTAAATATCCTTAAAGTTTGAACTGTACTTTGAATTTCAGTTGTTTCTGTATTGTAATTAATTAGAGTTGATAAGATTCCATCATATCCATTAGTTTTGGCAATCCTTACACAATTCATTATTTCTTTTAAACTATGTTGTTCAATATACTCGTCTGCATCGAGAAAAATAATCCAATCTCCTGTTGCCTTTGATAAGGCGTAGTTTTTAGCTTTAGAGAAATCATTTTCCCACTTAAAATGATAAATCGAGGCGCCTAAATTCCTTGCTATTTGAACTGTATTATCAGTCGACCCCGTATCAACTACAATGATTTCTGAAGTGGTTTCCTTTAAACTATTTAAACATTTTTCAATGTTTGTTTCCTCGTCCTTGGTTATAACGCATCCTGTAATATTCATGTTCTGTCATTCCTTTTCGAAAAGACCTCGCTATTATTATGATATATAAATAAAAAAAGAGAGAGCAAGTTGCTCTCTCTCTTTAATTGATTATTAACGAAGCAATTGAAGAACGCCTTGTGGTTGTTGGTTAGCTTGTGCAAGCATAGCTTGAGCAGCTTGTGCAAGGATATTGTTCTTCGTTTGGTTCATCATTTCTTTTGCCATGTCTACGTCACGTACACGGGACTCAGCAGCAGTCAAGTTCTCGGAAGAAGTGTTCAAGTTGTTAATTGTGTGCTCAAGACGGTTTTGGTAAGCACCAAGTTTCGAACGCTCGCCAGAAACTTTCTCGATAGCATTGTTAATTGTTGTAATTGCAGTGTTAGCGGATGTAGCGTTGTTAACATCAATTTGGTTAACACCTAGAGCTGTTGCACGCATATCGCCAACGGATACATACATGTTTTGGCCTTCGTTAGCACCGATTTGGAAGTTAAGACCGCCATTAGCAGTAACTGATACATCAACTGTATTAGCACCACCTGTAAATGCACTGTTTATTTGTAGTTGTAGCCCTTCTTGAGCACCGCTTTGAATAGTAATTACGTTACCATCTGCTGTGTAAGATGCACCACCTGTAATTGTAGCATCTACACCTTGATTTACAGTGCCAGTAATAGCGAAGTCACCCGTTGCTCCAGTAACTGTCATATTAGATTTGCTACCCACAGTTGTTGATGTTAACTCTAGTTTACCAGCGCCATTAATGGTCGCTTTAACACCAATATTAGCTTCGTTAATTTTATCAAGTACATTTTGGCCAGTGTCAGTTGTTCCAAATGAGAATGTAATCCCATTAACTGTCATTGCACTTGCATTGGCAAGCGTTCCACTTGTAGTGAACGTAGTCGCATCCGTTGCTACATTATCAGCTGTAGCTACAGTAGCAGCTGTAATTTGCGTCAATGCACCAACTTTGGTATCACCAGTTCCGCCAAGAATGCTAATAGCGCCTTTACCTGTTCCTGCACCAGCTACAGTACCAGTTACAGAAGCTCCACCATTAAGAAGTTTCTTAGTATTGAACTCAGTAGTAGTACCGATACGATCGATTTCAGCTGTAAGCTGGTTGATCTCTTTTTGAAGCTCGCCACGGTCTGAAGCAGTGTTAGTGTCATTGGAAGATTGAACTGCCAATTCACGCATACGTTGCAAGATCGAGTGAGTTTCGTTCAAAGCGCCTTCAGCAGTTTGAATTAGAGAGATACCATCTTGTCCGTTTTTGGAAGCCATGTCCAAACCACGGATTTGACCGCGCATTTTTTCGGAAATTGCTAGACCAGCTGCATCGTCACCAGCACGGTTGATGCGAAGACCAGAAGACAATTTCTCGATGGATTTGCTAGTTGCTGCAGTGTTAGTAGACAACTGACGGTGTGTGTTAAGAGCTGCAATATTGTGGTTAATAATCATTAGTATTTCCTCCTTGAAATTTTCGTATTTCCGCATCCTTGCGGAAGCTTACGATAATAGTTCGGCCGTCCTATTATCGCGCTATTATATTTATCGGATTTCTCCCTCAATTGTTTATAGCTTTTATTTAAAAAAACAATTATTTTTTAAAAAATTTTGATACATCCTCTATGTATACCGCACTAGTTGCTGCCGCACGATTTTCTGCTTGTATCGCCATATATATTTCTTTGCGGTAGATATCCACTTCCTTGGGTGCCCGTATGCCTAGTTTAACATTATCGCCTTCTACGCCGAGTACGATGATTTCAACATTCGCACCGATCATGATAGACTCATTACTTTTGCGTGATAAAACGAGCATGGCTTTTCATCCTCCTTAGGTTCGATTGAGTGGAGCGCGCGAGCTGTATGTATTATCGTGAAGAATTAGCTGTTTGCCTGTTAATGTTCTTTTATTCAAAACGATCGGAGCAAGCAGATTAATTGTTGCATTAGCAAAATCTGTGGATATGGTTATAACAGACCAAACCTCGACATCCTCTTCACCGTTAATACTTAGTTCTTGTTTCACGGTTTCCGGGAGTTCCCATTCATAATCTGGATAAAACAAAAAAGGACTCGCAACGAGCAACGATATCGTTTCATCCTCAGAAGCCTTCATAAGCTTCATTGGTATGTCGTTTCCTACTTCTTCGAATACAAAGTCATTCAAATGCTCGAAACCTGGAATACCTTGTTCAAATTGATAAATTAGCTGTTCTGTATTCACTTCATAACCCCCTATTAGGATTCCTCATTTATTAAAAATAAAAACTATAGATCTCATGCGTCGTGCGCAAATGATCTATAGTCTAAAAAAATAGTAACGTCTAAATAAGCTGGTCGAGCTGTGGTGGAATAATCTCTACTTTAGGATATTGGCTCATATAAATGTCCAGCTTGCCGCGCTCATATTCATGAATGGGCTTATTCACTTGAACATTAAGGTTGACTTGACCTGGAGTGGTATCAATCGTGAGTTCACCTGGAATATACTCGATATCAATATTATCATAGGAAGCTTCCCCACGGAAATCATATTCAGGAAAAGTTCGTTTCCAATCCCTTGCCATTTCTGCAATGGGATTTCCGCCTAAATGAATCGAGGCCATTTGATCACCCTTCTCCACAATCCGTGCAATGCCTTGCAATGCAATATCAGCAGCCATTGAATATATTTTGCTCATCGTTTGCAAATTGTTTCCAAGCGCTAACGCATCCCATACTCGATCTTGATTAATTTCAAGTCGTCCTTTGGTGGTTTGAAAATGTTGCTCTGGCCTGATTTGCTCCATATCTACAGTAGCAGCGGGCTGCTCAAGACGCTGTTTGCCCATATCGGCATCAATAAAGAGCGCGGCATCCTGCGTACGAATCTGAATCTGAGGAATTTGCATGTTAATCTCCACCTATCTCAAGAAATCAACCAAGCTTGGACGTATAAGCTGTGCTCCAACAGATAGGGAAGCCTGATATACATTTTCCTCTGTCTTCATATTCGTAATCACTTCTGCCATATCTGCATCTTCCGTTTTTGCCTGTACCGTTTTTAAGTTAATTTCAATATCAGAAAGCCGATTTTGAACAATATCGATCCGATTTACTTTTGCCCCAACTTCAGCCCGTTTCGTAAGCATCGTATTCATACGGCTTTCTACCTGTCCAATCAATTTAGAAATTCCATCTTGATCGCCGGAACTAAGCATATCATTCGCTCGTTGAAGCAGTAAAAAGACATTGTCACTGCTCTCTATTTCCGCTTTTGTTGCCGTAGGAGATATACCCGCCCCAAAAACTTCGTTGCCTGTAATATTAATTCCCAGCTTCATTCCTGCGGATAGTTCATATTTAATTGAACCGTTATCCGAGCTGACTTGGTATGCTTTTAACAAAGGCGGATCAACTGTCAAATCAGTTGTACCTTCTACACCCATCGTTGGATAAGGCTTCTCACCTGTCATTTCACCATTAAATACTTGTTTACCGTTAAATTGACTATTTCCGATTTCCACCATTTGGTTATACATTTGTGACATTTCAACTTTAATCGCATCAAGGCTTGTTTGTTCGAGAGTTCCATTGGCACCCTTGACTAAAAGCTCCCTAACGCGCTGCATAATATCTCCTGCTTGACCAATAGAAGTATCCGTATATTCCAGCATAGATAATGCAGAACTTACATTTTTGGAATATTGGTCATTAGAATCAAGTTCACTGCGATAGCGCAGTGCAAAAGTGATACCAACTGGATCATCTGATGGTTTATTAATCTTCATACCCGTAGACAGCTGGTTTTGCAAATTATTCATACGTCCCATATTGCTTGTAATGTTACGAAGCAACTGTGTATTCATCATCGATTGTGTTACACGAAACGACATAATGTCTCACCTCCGCTTTTAAAATTATAGTCCTACTCGACCCATCCCATTAATAACTTTATCTAAAATTTCATCTATCATCGTCATATTTCGAGCAGCTGCATTGTATGCATGCTGGAACTTAATCATGTTGGACATTTCTTCATCTAGCGAAACTCCGCTAACCGATTGTCTGCGGGATTCAACTTGGTCGACGATAATTTGTTGATTCGCTTGCATACGAGTTGCTTCCGCTGCCTGTACACCTAGCTGGCCGACAACAGAACGGAAATAAGCATCAACCGTGTTTTTATTTTCACCTGACCCCGCGTCGAAGTCGAAACGAGTATCTCTCATTTGCGAGAAAAGGACAGCCAAAGAGTTGTTACCGCTTATAACTGACTCTGAACCATCTGCATTCGTAGCCACTCTCATTGATGTGGCAATCAAATTGGAATTCGCGACAATAGCTGGGTTAAGTGTTATGTTTCCGGCATTCAGCCCAGTAGTTCCACCCGCAGCATCTGTAAAGAAAGGCAAGCCCGCTTCTTGTCCCGCCAATGAGTATCCAAGCTGATGCAATCCATTCAAACCTTTTACCGTTACTTTTGTATCTTCGTTCAATGTACGATTTGTTCCTGTATAAGTTACGTTATTCAATACTGTTCCTTCTGGCAAAACAGATCCTTTAGGCAGCGTAACCTCAAACTCGCCATTCGCCATCGTTTGAACGAGATTATTAAGTTCTCCGATGTACCCCTCGACGTAATGATCTCTTGCATATATCGTTCCATAAATAGCACCGCTATTTAAATCACCATTAGCAACCGCTGTAGTAACTGCTGCTGAATCCAGAGAAGCAGTAGCTGTTCCTTGCACCAGCTCCGTACCGCCCATCGTAATGCGGTAGCCGCTCTCTTGGTCTTCTACGCGAATATTGATTAATCCCGAAAGCTGATCTGTAATCAAGTCACGCTGATCCCGCAAATCATTTGCATTATCGCCTAAGCTTTCAACCCGTCTAATCTCGCCATTTAACTGGGCAATGCTCGTTGTAATCGAATTAACCGTATTTAAGTTAATCTCTACATTTTCCGTCAAATCAGCTTTTAAATCGCTGAGCTGCTTAGCTGTGTAATTAAAAGAATCCACCAATGCCATCGTTTGTTCCATAACGACTTTGCGGCCATCAGCATTCTCAGGGTTTTTGCTGAGGTCTGACCACGAATTCCAAAAATTCGAGATCACCGTTCTAAGGCCCGTGTCGCTTGGTTCATTAACGATACCCTCTAATTTAGAGAGCGTATCGAGCTGAACTGAGAAATTACCCAGTGATTTATATTCATTGCGATACTGATTATCCAGAAACTTCTCTCTAATCCGAGTGATAGAAGACGCCTCAACACCTGTACCAAGCTGACCAGCTGCTGTTGATTTGGAGAAACCAACCGCGTCAATCGGTCTTGATGCAGTCATGTTCACCACTTGGCGTGAGTAGCCTGCCGTATTCGCGTTTGAAATGTTGTGTCCAGTTGTATTCAGAGCAGACTGAGTGGTAAATAAGCTGCGCCTTGCCGTTTCTAAGCCATGAAAAGTGGATGCCATCGTATATTGTCCTCTCTTGTTACGTTTTCATATTAAAGCGGCCATTACGATTTAAGGCCATACCTTGAACAGCACGATGATAGGTCGCTTCTTCCTCAGTCGGACCAAGCAGCAAATCTTGTGTAAAATGCAAATGCTCCAGAGTCATCCTTACGAGCTGTTGATTGAATTCGTTAATATCTTGAAGTTTCTTAAGTGCTGCCGACAGCTCATTCCATATTGCCTGAAGCTGCTGTTTCTCATTCGCTTGGTATACAGCTTGTATGAGCTTCTCCATTTTGAACGAACGATGGGCAGTCAGCTTCTGATCAAGCATATATTTCCCTATCAAAAAGATACGTTGTTGCTCCAGATCCATAATCCGCTGAAGACTCTTCTTCTCTTTGCTGGAAATATACGAGAGCGTCTCTACTTGATTCACTGTAATAGCCGACGTCTTCGCGTTGCCGTATTCAATAAGCTGCAGGTGCTCGTCTAAAAGCTCTTGCAAAATCACGATGATTTGCTGGATGTACTCATTCATTTAGAGGATTACTCCTTCAGGAAGGGAAGCAGCTTCTCGGCAATCTTGCCAGCTTCCACATGATAGTTGCCTGTTGCTACCGAACGCTTCAGCTGCTCAATATGTTCTGTTCTGTCCGCTCCGCTTGCTTTGCTTGTCGATAGCAATTCCTTAGCTGCAGCAGAAATTTGAACCTCGTCCTTCTGCTTTGCCTTGTCTGCCCCGCCTACTCTGGCTTCCGAATGCTTCTGATAAGGATTAAGCGCTCCGATACGATTCGTCTCATTTATTTTCATTGTTTACCCACCTCATTATTTACAGGAACTAAAAAAGCCGATTACCTTTACAAGTATTATCGGCTTCAGTCAAGTGAAATTTTATAGTCATCAAAATATTAACTTAAATCATTTATCATTATATCTTTCTAAGCCTTTATAAACGCCCGTTTGTTTGTAAGCACTTTTCAAATCTTCTTTTCGCGATATGTCTTGGAACATCTGCTTCTTGTCCTTCTCAATTCGATTGCGACAATTGTCGCAAAGATGATTATCACGGATCAGCGTTCCGCAAGATTCACAGGGGTATGACATATTAGGTGCATTCATAATGGAGATGCGTCCCTCGCGTATGAACTTCGTAATTTGTTTAATCGAAACACCCGTAGCATCAGATACCTCAGTAATAATTGAGCCTCTAAACTCACGCAAATAGTTTGCGCAAAGCTCATACTCTTTATCAATATCTCGCATGCATGTCGGGCACACGTCTCTAAAGTTTTTTGCAAAAAGCTTACCGCAGCGAGGACAATTATCTAGGTTCATCGCTCTGAGCCCTCCTTTTTTTGTAAAACCATACTAGCTATTAGTTACATTCTAATCGATAGCATTAACTTTTTCACTATGAATCTAATTATTAGCTCTATCAGCCTAGCTGAATTATGAACGAGCCCAGGTCAAAATATAGATATCGAGCGGAAGCTCCGTATAACAATGCAGAGCCTTAGAGCAGGCTTCTGCCGTACTTCCAGTTGTGTAGATATCATCAATTAAAAGTATACGAATAGCTCTATCGTTTAGATGCTTTTTGCTATGGGATTCAGAGGCTAATAAGCTCAAATTGTTCGTATTCACTTCAAAAAGAGATTGCGTATCGCGCATTCTTTCGGAGCGCGTTTTGAAGCTTTGCTTCTCTGAATGTCGCGAACGAATGAGCAATTCCATAATCGGAAGCTGAAAACGCCTCGCGATATGGCTGGCGAGCTGCTCCGCTTGGTTGAACCCCCGATCAGCTGCTCGTTCTTCACTTACAGGAACGTAGGTAACAGCATCCCAGCAGTCTGCAATCGATATTTTTGGTTTGCGGCTGCTGCTGCTTGCCACGATAAACTGTTGAATGATTTCCATGGTCATCACCTCGAATGCAGGCAAAAGCATATCCCCGAGCAAAGGGGCAAGCTGCTCATTGCCCCTGTATTTATACAAGGCGAGCATGGCTCGCATCGCTTGATTATAATGAACCGCGCTGCGGTTGCATACGAATGCGCCATGCGGACGACGTATGCAGTCTTCGCATGGGATACCGCGCCCGCATCTACGACAGGCGATGCGGGTCAGCCATGGTATTGCGGAGAGGCACCCTCCGCAAAGGGATTTGCGAAGCTGGGTCGTCAGCTTCTCGTGGTTGTAGCTGCTCGCGCTGCGAGCCTCGCTTTGCGGTTTGCCGCATAGGAGACATGCGGCAGACGTTGGAGCGAGCAGCTGCGCGGATGTGGTGAAAGCGGATTGCAGACGCTGCAGCCATGCTCTTGGCGAGACGTTCATTTTGGCGAGCCTCCTTTGGGAGTGGGGAGCAAGTAGCCTTGCTTGCGAGCCATGCGATTCATCGTTTGAATATGGCGTACCGCCTGCAGCTGTGGGCGATTGCGATCATGGCTGCAAAAGTACACTCGACCGAATGGATCATCCGCAGAGCGGCCTGCTCTTCCAGCCATTTGAACCAGTGAAGCCTCGTCAAAAAGCCTTCCGTCTGCGTCAAGAATATAGACATCGCTTTTTGGGATAGTAACGCCCCGCTCTAAAATCGTAGTTGTGACTAGTACTCGTATATCCCGCGAGCGAAAACGCTGCACCTTCTCTGTTCGTTCTTCATCCTGTGAAGAGGTTGCCGCAACAGCAGGATTTGAAAGAGCAGCACGTAATAAAGCCGCCATTGGCTCGGTTTGCGCAATTTGCTGCACGAATACAAAAAGCTGGGCACCGCGATCAAGCGATGACCGCATGGCTGCTAAGAGCTTTGACGGCAGCTTGCGGTGCTGGAGCATCTGCTTTACTGCAGGCGTTTGTAGAAGCTTGGGCACTGGAAGAGGATGACGATGATAACGAACAGGTACTCTTGCATGAGGCAGCTTCCCTCGTTTTGCTGCTCTTTGCAGCTCACTAGGCGGCGTAGCAGACAGCAGCAAGCGAGCAGCACCTGGCGCACAACTTTTGTCTGCTGCAAAATGCAGCAGTGGATCGCCCGCAAAAGGAAACGCATCTAGTTCATCAACTACAACGAGATCAAAGCCTTGATAAAACCGCATCAGCTGATGCGTTGTCGCAAGTGTAATATCTCCACTTTCCCAGCGCTGCTCACTACCACCGTATAATGTTACGACTGAAGCTTTAGGAAAAGCTTTCCGAATACGCGGGTCAAGCTCGATCACCACGTCACGGCGCGGTGTGGCAATAAGTGCCTTTCCGCCGCGCAGCAGGACAGACTCCACAAGCGGAAAAATCATCTCCGTCTTGCCCGCTCCTGTTACAGCCCAGAGAAGAAACTCTCTCATCTGCCGCTGCTTGTCCATCTTTGATAAAGCCGCGGCTAGCGGCTGCTCTTCCACAAACTGCAGCGCCTTAGCTGCTGCAGCTGTCTGCGCAGGGCTAAGCCCCCATTTATCAAGCCGCTGTTCATACGTCAGCGGCCTCAACCCCTTACCAGAGCCGCGAACCGTCGTCTCTGCCCAATTCAACCCCGCGCGCTGCCCCGTAATAAGCAGCTCACATTCCCGGCTTCGCCCCATCCCAATGCACGCCATGCAATAGGCGCAGTGCCTCCCGCACGCTGCACATGCCGTGCGGTGCATTTGCGCCTCGCCGCTCCCACAGCGCAAACAGCTGCGCTCCCGCCTGCGGCGCCCCAAAGCGTCCAATCGCCCGCCACCCACGGCGGCGATTGATCCGCTCAGGCGCACCTGCCCGAGCAGCGAAGCAAGCTGGAGCAATTCTCTCCAGCTTGACGCGGCACCGGGACAGCTTGCACTAGACAACAGGGCGTGCGCCTCGCTTCGCAAAAGCGCACGTCCCTGCAGCATACCCGCGGCAAGCTTCGCTCCTGCCGCGATCTCTCCCAGCTCGGCAGCGCTATAAACTCCCGCTTCCTCGCCACTCACACGCTTAGCGCTGCTACGCTTTTCACCATTATTCGCGATCGCTTCTCCTCCGATTTCCCCAACCACAGCGCCCCTTACCTTCTCCCACCTCTCCACTAAACCAAAAAGCTTCTCTATCGCCAACGCTCCTTTCCGCTTCCCTCGACTACCCAAAAACCGCCAACGACTCCCCAAACTAACCTTGCCGTTATTTACTGCTTGCTCTACTCCTCCACTGTATTTCCGATAATTTCTCACCAGCTCGCTAGATTTCTGTTTACTACTATTCAACCCGCCAGTTGCTGCATCTCCACCCGCCCCATCAGCTTTTGCTTCCTCCGCACATGCCGCCAACATCTCAATCGCCTCATAATCAGCATTCCGTCCCCCCTCATTTAAGCTTTTACTCGCGTTATTTCTGCCGCCATTGCCACGTTTTATAGCCGCATCCCAAAGCTCCACTGCAATGCACGCATCCCCGAGCGGCAGTTCTTCTTTTAGCAGCCATCCCTCCTCTGCGATCTCGTTGTTCAAGAATCCCGCTTCACCAAACGCTCCATGCATCCAGAAGTATTTATCCACCATTGCCTTGATAGTCAGTCGAGCCTGCCAGCATCCATTCACTTTCACAACATACAATTGTGCCTTCATCTCTATTCGCTCCCTCGACACTTTATAGAACTGATTTCATTATTCATCTGTTAAGTTAACTATGGCCTCTCCCTTCCCAGACAAAAGGAGAATGATGTTGGCAAGCACTGTAAACAAAAAAAAGCACACCCAACAACGCATTTGCGTTATTGAGTGTGCTTCACTCCGACTATTTCATTACCGTAGAGTATATACTAAAATGGCATTTTCGACAAATCTGTCGGATTTTGCAAATCAATTAGCACCGCATGATCGGAAAGCGACACAACTCCTTCTGCCTGGAGCAGCCATAGCAGCTGAGTTCCATCCACACCCTCTGTTTGAGAGCGCTTACTGCCTTCGCTTTCAGACAACGGATTAGATCCATTAGAGTGAATCCTGACCTCATCGCCCTTTCTAGCTAATCGTTCAACAATAGCCAGTGTCTCCTCTGTAACCCCTTGATCTACGATCGTCAAACGAACGTTTTTCCCCATTCGCCGAGAGAAAGAAAACAGCGAACGTACATACCATTCCATATTGTTTTGCTGAACGTCAGCTACGAGCACATAATGCTTGCTGGATTGCTGGCGCCCTCGCCAAATTCGATACGCCAGATGCACCGACAATGCAGCCAAAGCATAACAGCCAATAACAAGAAGTAGAAGTTCAAACATGGCGGCCACCTCCTCTTTGTGACACTATATGCCATGAAGAGCCCACTGGTTCCGCAATCAAGGGACAAGGTGACAAAATGTGTGTTATGCCAAAAATATATTCTGCTTTATGATGATTATTAGTCATTTTCTGACAAAGAAACACCCTTGAGCAATTTCCAATACATGTTATCATTTTAATATGAAAGCATGCATATCTAACCGGTGCACGCATATAGAAAGGGAGAGTGGATTTTCACAATCAAAATAACTAGGGAAGCGATGAAGTATAATCTACAATTGGACACTTGGATTATATGGAGCTAGTAGTGTAACCGGCCCTCTTGGAACCCCACTACGTATCTAAGAGGAGAGTGAAAGATGCGTTATTTTAGGAAAAAAATCAGTTTAGCCCTGGCTCTGTTATTAATTTTTTCGTTGTCGCTTAGTTCCATTGCCATGGCCGAAGGTGATAGCAATCAAGGTACGAATGCTGCGGCACTCGTAGATGAGAATAGCTGTCCACAGTACTCATCAGATCGCAAGGATGTCATTGCCACGCATTCCAATATCGTAGTCAATAATAACGGAACAGCTACCGCTACGTTCCAGACGCTAAAAGATTGTGTTAGAGTCAGCTTCTCCGGCTATGAAGGCCCTGCTGACTGGGCACCTGGACCCGGCGATACAACCATTCCATACAACAAGCAAACATTTTTTGAGGGACAGTCTATTATATATCCAAAAGCAGGTACTTACTCCGTAACGATTAACATTCCAAAATGTTTGCCTTATCAATTAGATATCTATAGCGGAGATTTAATTAAGACATTAGGTCCCGGCGCTCATGGTGACAAAATTTTAGCATGGAATCTAAAGCTTTCGAACAGCTGTACGGGCAGTATCATCATCAACAAACATTTAAATGATGTCGAGGGCGCTCCTCATGCAGGCATTACCTTCGAGCTTTGGAAAGACGGTAAATTAGTCAAAAGCGGTGTTACCAATAGTGACGGTATTTTGCAATTCAACGAATTACCTATCGGTACCTATACATTAAAAGAATTAACCTTAGATGGCTTTACCACCGATTTAGTGGCTACCCAGCAGATCGTAGTAACCACAGATAACTCTGTGCAAAAAGCAGTTATCAATACGGCTAAGCTCAAACTTGAAACAGCCTGCTCCGCCGATCCAAATAAAACAAGAGCTTGGAAAGTAACCAACGAGAGTAATATCGAGGTTTCTTATTCATGGGAAATTCCGAATACCACTCAAACAGGAAATGGTGTAATACCTGGAAAAGGTTTCGTAAGCTTTTCAACGAATACGGAGCTCGTCAGCCCAACTGATCCACAAACTGTACCTAATACGCTGAAAATCCATTGGGGCAAGGAGAAGGAGCTTTCACTTGTGAATGAAGGCGAAACCTGCTCTACGCCTACTCCAACACCGTCATCGACACCTGAGACTACACCTACTGCTACACCAACTCCTACACCTGAGACTACGCCTACAGTTACACCAACTTCTACACCTGAGAGCACGCCTACAGCTACACCAACTCCTACACCTGAGAGCACGCCTACAGCTACACCAACTCCTACACCTGAGAGCACACCTAACACTACACCACCTTCCACACCTGTGAGCACGCCTAACAACACACCTACTGCTACAACTACGGTAACGACAACACCTACATCGTCACCTGAAGCAACACCAATTGTTGAAATTGATGATGAAGATCCACCTGTTGGAGGAGTTACTGAAGGTGGAGAAGGCGAGCCGCCAATCGATCCTGTTGTTGCTGTAGATGAAGATCAAGTCCCGCTTGCTACTCTGCCAAAAACAGGCGAAAGCAGTCCGGTTCCTTATTATCTCATCGGGGCATTTGCCCTTTCAGCGGGATTCATTTCTCTTCGCAGACAAAAACAAAGAAAATAGTTAAGATTATATGTTTCACCACGCACTCTTAGGCTGGTTTTATACAGCTTAGGAGTGTTTTTCTTTTACACAACCATCGCAAGGCAACCTTATATGCAAACAAAAACCCCCGTATCAACCGATACGGGGGTTTGCTCGATATGTAAGTAATGATCAAAAAGGCTACTACAGGGTAACCCATCCATATTTGATCGATTGGATAACAGCTTGCGTACGGTCATCAACTTCCATCTTTTGCAAAATGCTGCTCACATGGTTTTTAACCGTCTTTTCGCTAATGAATAAAAACTCTCCAATGAGCTTATTGCTCTTGCCCTCTGCCATAAGCCTTAACACCTCTGCCTCACGGCGTGTTAATGGGCTTTCATCGCCAGCAACGAACTTAACTCCCGGTTCCTGAGCAGCTGCAGCACCTGAGACAATTCCCATCTCATCCAAATACGTCATACGGCGAAGCTGGTTAATGAGCTTGCCTGTCACTTTAGGATGGATATAGGCATGACCTTGGACAACGGAACGAATGGCGTTAATTAGCGATTCTGCCTCCATATCCTTCAGAAGGTAACCCGTAGCCCCTTTACGAAGGGTTTCGAATACATAGCTCTCATCGTCGTGAATAGATAAAATGATAACCTTAACATCAGGAAACATACTTTTTAATCGTTCAGTCGTCACGACACCGTTCTCTATAGGCATATTAATATCCATCAGGACAATCTCAGGAATGGTATGATTGCAAAACTCCAAAACTTGAATGCCGTCACCACATTCGCCGATAACTTCAAGATCGTCTTCCATATTTAGAATCCGCTTAAGTCCTTCACGAAACAGCTGGTGGTCATCCGCAAGTAAAATTTTGATTGTATTCATATTGCTTGCAGCTCTTTGGATCATCATCATCTTACTCCTTTCTAGATTCGGCAGTAGTAGGTATATCTATTATAATTTTCGTCCCTCTACCGGGATTTGAGTCTATATCCATCCTTCCCTCTATTAGCTCAATGCGTTCTCTCATCCCTACCAATCCAAAATGTGCGTTTCGAGTAGCATCCTGCTCGATTAAATCGCTGTTAAATCCAACGCCGTTGTCTTGAATTACGAGTGAAATATGCTGTGGCTGATAGTTAATCTCGAGCATTACATGTGAAGCGCTCGCATGTTTTAGTGCATTGGTAAAAGCTTCCTGAACTAAGCGGTATATCGCCGCTTCCATTGCAGAGGGCATCCGAGTTTCTTTACCTATAAGCTCGAATACGGTATGTATTTTTGTTTTCTCTTCAAAATCCTGTGTGAATTTACGAAGAGTCGGCACAAGCCCTAAATCATCCAACGCCATCGGACGCAAATTAAATATAATTTTGCGAATTTCCTCAAGGCCGGAGCGCACTTGTCCTTTTAAATCTACTAATTCTTCCTGCACCATCACAAATTCCTGCTTGATTAGCATACGTTCTGCAATTTCTGTTCGAAGAACGATATTTGCGAGTGATTGCGCGGGACCATCATGGATTTCTCGAGCGATCCGTTTACGCTCTTCCTCTTGCGCCAAAATAATTTTCAATCCCAGCAGCTGCCTCGTTTTGGCAGACTCAAGAATACGAGTAACTTGATTAAGATCACCCGATAAATATTCAAGTACGACATTTATTTGCGAAGCAATCGTTTCAGCACGCTCGATTGAATTTTCTACATTTCGAACACGTTTTTGCAAATCATCTCGACGTGCTTTCAAGTAGGATTCCTTCTCGCGGTACACCATCAAATCCAACTGGATTTGTGTAGCCTTCTCATAGGCAGACTTAATGTCATCTTCCTTGTATCGCACGAAATCCCGGCTCACTTCTGTCAGCCTTATACGCGCACGGCGATAGTCTTGCTCCAGCTGGTCAACCTTGTCAATTGTCTTCACCGTTTCTTGAAGGACAATTTCAAGCTCCTGCTCGAGTGATTCTAGCTCCGTGCGCGCGGATTCACATATTTCATAAATCTGGTATTTGCTGTCTTCCATCACTTCGATTGCGTTTTTAATGACTCGATTTATATCGACTGTAAGGTGGTCCACTGTAGATCGGCAACCTTTCTATATTAAAGGTTAATCTACTCTATCATACCACAGATTGGATATATTTCGTCCATCGTTAATCGATGGTAATCTTTTTCGCTTTCCCGTCATACCCGACCTTTAGGCCTAGTTTCTCTGAAAATAAACGGACCGGAATGAGCGTCCGATTATTACGAACGATAGGCGTAATATCTGACGATTGCAGAGCGCCATTTAAAATAAGATCCTTTTTGCCAAGTGTCATTTCCATCAGCTTATTGCCGCGAAGAACGGTGACTTGTCCCGTTTTTCCGTCAAATAACAGCTTCGCTCCCATGGCATCGGATACGAACCGGACAGGTACAAATGTCGTTCCATTCAAAACAATGGGTGCTGAATCAAGCGTAATTGCTTTTCCATTAACCGTCGCAGCAGATTTGCCTACAGTCATTACGACCTTAGTTTGTGAATCAACCGTTACGGAAGGCGGATATTGCAGCTTCATATTATCTAGTCCAATAGAACCTGTTGCAGAACGCTCATCCTGCCCTTCGGCGATCGTCACAACGTAAATTCTTTTTAGTTTAACAGGGAATTTCATCCCTACAGAGGATAAATTCATCTTCACATTCTTCCAGCCGCTCCAATCAAGCTGTTTTGCAAGATCGATAAGATGTGCTTTGCCATCCGCATCAATGAACTCTGCGCGCACCCAGTTCAGGCTGTTATCGCCATAAAGATCAACCGTCATGGAAGTAGGTGAGCCCTCAATCGCACGACCATTTGTATTAAATACAACATACGATGCTTTAGTTCCGGTGCCGTTTATGAAATCATAATCAAGCTTTAATGCTTTCGAAGAAGCTTGTCCTTGGAAATCGGATACCAAGCTTACGCTTCCTGTCGTTGTCGCAGGCGTGACCTGTGATGTAATGGGGTAGGTCGATTTTTCAAAATCCTCAAAGGTGCTCACTGCTTCCCCTTGTGTGAATGGAATCATTGTCGGAAAACCATCATAACGAGCAATGGCATACCCGGTGCTTGTACCTGCGTTAACCGACTGCACAGTTAGGTTATCGCCGTTTCTAGATGCGGTAAATCCAACAAACTCCCACTTCACGGAGTCAGCGCTAAGCTTATATGAATTTCCGTTTTTCAGCTTTACAGTAAGCGGAACAGAAATCGTTGCTCCTTTTGCCAGCACACCTGCACTCGTATCAATGGAGAGCGATGCAATTTGGTCCTGCCCAATGACTTCAATTTCTTGTTTGGTAGAGATCGCTCCTGACTTCACAGTGAGATTCGTTTTACCCGCCTTTGTTGCAGTGAATTCATTGCCTTTGAACGTGCCAATGGCTTTCTCGGTACTCCATACGGCAGATGAATTGTCTACTTCAAACGGGTTATAGTACGTGTCATAGCCTTTTAATGAATACGACGATTTTTGACCGATAAACATAACATTAGCGCCGCTCACAGAAATGCCTTTTAACGAACCTGCTGGAGCAGTTGTGAATACGCCTATGCCGTTTGCAACACTTCTTTGGGTGGTGCCGTATTGCGTAGGATGCGACAGCTTCAAATCATTTGTTCCCAGTGGGCGCTCGATCATCGTTGTAGAACCGCCGCCATCCAGATTGACGCCTTTATATACGCCCAGCTGCAGCATAATTTGCTGAAGCTCCTTCAAGTTTACACCCGTATTCCCACCGCTGCGCTCACTCGTGATCAGATATACTTTAGTGCCATCCTGTGAATAGCCAACCGCTGAACGAGATGTATAGGAAGAGCCGCTTACGCCTGTAATATCGCGTGAGAATGGAGCCACTGCGCCCGCATTGACTAACAATGTATGACCGCCTGCCATCATTTCAAATGAGTTCGGATCAACCTTCGCTCCCGTCGTTTGCGAAACGAGCGCATAATCCGCATTGATCGTTTGCCCAACCTGTAAATGCTCCTTTACATAATTAGCAGCAAGGCCATGTGACCGGAGTATGTATCCATCAGCAGGTGCTTGACCTGCGATTGCTTTATCGATTGAAATCTCCTCAATTACGCCATTGCGAACTAATACTTCGGTAGGCGTGGAGCCTGAGTTTTTCGGGCGTTCTGTACCGCCCCAAGCACTTGTATAAATATACATCATATTGACATGGCTATAATTAGAGCCCGTTGTCTCCGGAATATAAGCAGATTGGTTAAGACCTTCCAGCGGGAAGGTAGAGCCGTCTGCTGCCGTTACCTGGCCATTGAAGCTATAGTTGTCAATCATAGGTTTGCGGTCCTTAGAAACCGAGAATGCGTACATCCCCTTCAGCTTTGCAGGACTAGACATAAACATGCCGCTCGCGATTTGCCCGCCAAGCGGGGCACCCTCATTACCCATTACGAATACGTCTGCATTAATGCCAGCTACGGCTCCGTTTTCTTTTGTCATATTAAGTATTGTATTTAATTGACCTATGCTATTATTTTTTCCACTCATCGCATTTATGGATACGTAGGGATTTGTAAGATCGATTTCAATGACATGCACATCGGTTTGCACCTTGGAGCTGCCGCGTGTCGTTTGGAATACATAGTCAAGGCGCTTGGCACCTGCTGTTATAAATGATTGCTGCGACAGCTTAAGCGTAGGGTCAGCAGCTGCCTCTGCTGATTGAATGACTGCCGTCTGCCAGCTGCTAGGCAAGATTGAAGCTAAAGGCTGTACTAGCAACGCTCCACCTAATACGACGATTATGACCCGTTTTCCTATGCCTTCTGACTGCCGATCTATGATTTTTTGAAACTTACTCATTAGATTTACAACTCTCCCATCCATTAATCTATTAGTTATAGACTACAAGAGTAATAGAAAAGTTACGCATGATAGAAGACTGCTATCGCTTTCTATAGGGTGATAGATATCAGCTATGTACATCGTGGAAATGAATGACATAAAAAGAGCAGCTCGCCGTTTGGGCGAGCTGCTCTGCTTTGGTTCAATTATTACGATGAAAGGAATTTCACCTTCTGCAGCAAACGAAGAAGCATAACCGTTCCTTCTGCGCGAGTTGCATTGGTTTGCGGACTCAATGTTGTTGCTGTTTTACCGCTAATCACACCAATGTACACTGATTTCGCCATGTCTGTCTGCGCCCAAGCGCCAACCTTGCCTCGATCCGTATACTTCTTGAGATAAGTTGCGGCCGATTCTGGCAGCTGCACCGTTAGACCAGCCACCTTCGCCGCTCTAATCATCATAACGGCCATTTCCTGACGTGTTATCGGGTTGTTTGGCTTGAAGGTGCCATCCGTATTGCCAGCGACGACACCAGCCGCTGAGGCGGCTCCAATATACGCCCCCATCGCTGTGTTGGCATTTACATCCTTGAACTTAGCTGCTGCACTCCTGTCGCTGCTTAGGCCAAGCCCTTTGGCGATGTAGGTCGCAAATTCACCTCGTGTAATTGCCTTCTCTGGTTCAAACTTCGTTGCCGAGCGCCCTTCCACGATAAATTTGCGCGACATGATATGGATAGCAGAAGCTGCCCAATGCTTCGATAGATCGGAGAAGCTGGATGAATTGCTAACAAGCGCATAAGCGCTGTTTCCTTTTCTTTTAAAAGTTGCTGTCGTCTTCCCGCCGCTTGTCGTAAGCTCGGTCGGAACATAGGAGAGCCCTCCTGTTGTTGGATCGAACCATACTACGGCAGTATTTTTAAAATCTGCATTTTGATACGTCTGGATTGTTCTTGAAACATAACCGCTAAAATCATTGAATGGCTTTTGAATCGACCCACTCACAGCATTAATATCAAAATGATAAGGACCTGCAAGCAAGCTCGTATTTGAGCTATTAATTTTTGTGCTGATACTTCCAGTTAGCGTTGATAGCCCTTGGTCAATGCGAATGATTAATTGACCAGTCGCGCTATTACCGTTAAGTAACGTATTGATTTTCATATAATCTGCAGCATTTAATTGCAGCTCATACGTGACATCTCCATATTGAACAGCAAATATCGAATTCGAATTCAAGCGATACGCTGCGTCAAGCGCATTGATTGGAACAGCTACAATAGCAGCTCTCTCTGATGCTGGCACTTTAAAGGCTACACGCGGACTTGTTAAGCCAGCAGAGCGTGCTGTCTGAAAAGCTGTAAGAAGCTTATCATTCGATAAGGTATATCGGTTGGCTTGAACACCAGCAGGCGATACGTCAAACATTGTCGTTGCTGCCGTTGTTTTCAAGCCAATGCCGCCGCCATCAGACGTTTCAAAGTCACCTGATAACCCATCAAGTATCGTCGTTTGGTTCGCAGCGTTTATGTTCGTAAAGCTATTGATCGTTGAACCGCTGTTTGTTCGAAGTCCTGACGCAGTTGAATAGTAAGTTACTGAAACCGTCTCTCCTATGGCAAAAGGAGAGGTTAACGTTAGTATAACGGACGATCCGCTAACATCTACCCTTGATATCGATTTAACAGAATTACTTGCGTTAACAGCAAACTGAACGGTAGAAGGCACGTAGCTTGTATTTAATGATTCTGCAAAATTAATCGTAAGCGTAGAGCCTTTTGCAATGACGCCATAAATGTTGCCATTTTGCCCTCCGCTGCCTCCACCACCTGTGGTTACATTGTTAAACGAAGGTGCAGCATTGCCGGCAAGATCTGTTATTAACGTTACGGATGCCAAATAGGAAACTGCCGTAATCTGGCTTCCTGTTACTGCTGATGAAAGGGTTAATAAAACTGTGCTTCCAGAAATTCGAACCTGAATAACAGAGCGTGCAATATTATCTACCAGTACATAAAATTGCCCCACTGTTGGAACGCTTTGTGGATTTAAACTTTTATTATAGCTCAGCGTAACGATATTACTGCTCACGCTAATGGACTGAAGATTAGGTGTACCTGTGTCTGGCGTACTATAGAGGCTGTAGTTATTAAATGCTGCCAAATAGTTGCCTGCCGTATCACGAATGGGATACGTACCCGGAGCATAGGTCACATAGACGTTCTGGTAATTTTGTATCGACCCATTAATCGTTAACAAAATATTGCCGCCTGTGCTTGAAATCGAGGTTGTACTGTAATTCACTCCGCCCGCATTAACCGTAAATTGCAAATAGGCGTAGCTGTTCACAGTCGCTAGATCCTTGTTAAAAGATAAAGTAATCGCTGTACCCGAAGCATTCCCGCTTACAATGGTTGGTGCAGAAACATCCTTAGCACCTGATACGTCCTGATTTGCAATACTAATCGCTTCATTTCCTGAAGTATCTTGAATTGGGCTAACTGCTGCTTTGGAATAAGAGAGCTTCACCACTTGTCCGGCCACAATAGGGCTCGATAACGTTATAATGACTGTTTCTCCGCGAACTTGAACACCGACAACAGAACGAGGCGCCCCGTTAACTGTCGCATAAAAACTTCCTGTCGAAGGTACCGCGTGCACATTCAGATCTTCATTATAGGTCATCGTAATCGTTGATCCGCTCCACTCGAGCTTGCTTAATGTAGGAGCTGTCGTATCAGAACCAAATGATTGAAAAGTCCATTGATATTCATTTAGTATTCCAGCAAAACTATTGCCAGCCAAATCGGTTACTGCACTCGCATCAATCGTTACATAATAAGAAGTTTTTGCAGTGAATGGCTGTGTTGGCGCTATGACTAACACATTATTATTGTTGCCATCTACATAATAGTTTGCCGGGATCGGCTGCAGTGATTTGTCCCCAATTGGGTTAAATAGGATTGAACCCGTTGCACCTTTTTTTATCGGTTCGCTAAACGTTGCTGTAAAAGCTTGATTTAGCCCTACTGAAACCGCATTGTTAAGCGGGTTCAATAAAGAAAGCGTTGGTCTTACCGTATCTTGAGAAACCGTAAAAGACCAATACGTCGATGAGGATATTCCGGCAAAATGATTTCCTGCTGCATCACGAATAGCGCGATTGCCGATCATTACATAGTATTTCGTATTGTTTACGAAAGCTTTCTCAGACTCTCCGTTTATCGCTTTATTGGGGTCTATCGTTATCTGATAGGTACCGCCGCCAGTCACTCGTTCCGAAGTAATTGGAATAGTACGGAACAAAGATCCTGTTGCAGTTTCTCTTATTTCAATGACTCCGCTGCTTGGGAAGACCGGTTCATTAAAATTAATTTTGAGTACAGAATTTAAGCTGGTGATAGATCCATTCGCTACCGGCAATAATTCTGTTGCAAGAGGCGGAGTGGTTTCATAGCCCGGGTCTGTACTAAAATTCCAAACGGATGCTCCAGCAATACCGTGATACCATTGAGATCCATTCGGATCTGTCTGGGTGAAGGCTCCAGCATCAATTAATACATAATAAGCTGTATTCGGTTCAAAGTTAGAGCTTGGAGTTATTTTCACTTGATTTTTGGTTACTGTAATTCTCGAAGAAAGGGCACTAAAACGCTCAAAAGTAGTATTATTGCTAATTCTGCGTATTTCAATATATTTGTCCGCACGTGCTTGTATAGCTTTATCAAAAGTTATGAACAGCTCTGAGTTGACCGGAACAGAGGTAGCATTATCTGCCGGAACAAATGGTGCAGATACGTTGACCGGTGCTGCGTCCGTTGTAAAAACCCATGATGTGCCGTAATACAGGTTCCCCGCTGCATCTTGAAATGCAGTATCTGGAATTGTAACGGTGTATGTTGTATTAGGCTGCAGCGCAGCAGGTGGTTGAATGACGATTAGGTTCGTTCCGCTGCCTCTTACCGCGTTGGATGTAACAGCAATGGTACGGCTGTCCTCAACCGAGCTAATTTGAATGTTGCCGCTTGCAACATAAACAGGCTCATTAAACGAGATCGTAATCGGTGTAGTCACCGCAATTGGAGCGACTGTTGGCGACAAGCCCGTATGAGAAGGCCTGGTTACATCAACTTCAGCAACAGTACGAAAATTCCAGCTGCTAGCACTTTTTATACCGGCATAACCAACACCATTGGATTGATTAACAAAAGCACCGGCATCTACCAATATGTAATAATTCGTGTTTAAAGCAAAATTATTAGACGGATCTATTGTCACGACACGCTGTGATGAATCAATAGTAATACGATTAGACGATAGAGGTATACTTTCTACCAAATTGCTTGTTGCATAATCATAAATATTAATAGACGTTGAACTAGAGCCTTTGCTTACATTTTCATCAAAGGTCATCTTTAAATCAGCGGAGATCGATACGTTAATTAGATCGTCAGCTGGACTCAAACTAAGTACGACAGGTCCAGAAGCCGCCGCTGCCGCTTGCTGCGGAGCCGATGACCAGCCTGCTAGGCTTAATTGGAGCAACAGCATAACAGCGATAAACGAAGATAGCTTGCTCGTTCGATTCATTTCAATTCACTCCTCAAAAAATTACACTCGTACCTTATTTGTCGGTTTCTAAGCATGAAAAATTTAGGTTAAACTACTTTTTTGTACCGAATGAATAACAAAAAAGCCGTCCATGAAGTAGTCATACTACTTTGTGGACAGCTTTTTTAGCCTATAAAGGCTTTTATATTGTATATCGAATCTTAAACTCCGCTTTGAACGCCAGCGTCTGCTTTAAGCTTCTCCGCTTTATCAACGCGTTCCCAAGGAAGATCAACATCTGTACGGCCGAAGTGACCATAAGCAGCTGTTTGTCTGTAAATTGGGCGACGTAGATCAAGCATTTTGATAATGCCTGCAGGACGAAGGTCAAAGTTGCTTGTGATGATATCAACAAGTTTATCTTCACCAATTTTGCCTGTTCCATACGTATCTACGTTAATTGATACCGGTTGAGCAACACCAATTGCGTAAGCCAGTTGGATTTCGCATTTGTCTGCAAGTCCTGCAGCTACGATATTCTTAGCTACATAACGGGCAGCATAAGCTGCTGAACGGTCAACTTTTGTAGGATCCTTGCCGGAGAATGCGCCGCCGCCATGACGAGCGTAGCCGCCATACGTGTCAACGATAATTTTACGGCCAGTTAGACCAGCATCACCTTGAGGTCCGCCAATTACGAAGCGGCCAGTTGGGTTAATGAAGTATTTTGTATCAGCATCAAGCCATTCCACTGGAACAACCGGCTTAATAACATGCTCAAGAATATCTTTTTGGATTTGCTCAAGCGTGATTTCTTCCGCATGTTGTGTAGAAACGACAATGGTATCTACGCGAACAGGTTTACCGTCTGCGTATTCAATTGTAACTTGCGTTTTACCGTCTGGACGAAGGTAAGCAAGCGTCTCGTTTTTACGTACTTCAGACAAGCGGCGAGCGATACGGTGAGATAGCGCAATTGGAAGCGGCATAAGCTCAGGTGTTTCGTTTGTAGCAAAACCAAACATTAGACCTTGGTCGCCTGCACCGATATCTTCATTTTCTTGCTTCATATCTTTGCCATCACGAGTTTCAAGTGCAGCGTTAACGCCTTGCGCAATGTCAGCGGACTGCTCATTTAGAGAAGTCAATACTGCGCATGTGCTGGAGTCAAAACCGTATTTGGCACGTGTATAACCGATTTCTTTAATCGTACGGCGTGCAATTGAAGAAATATCAATAAAATCAGCACGGCTGCTAATTTCACCAATAACAAGTACAAGACCTGTTGCTACAGAAACCTCACAAGCTACACGCGCGTATGGATCTGCTTCTAGAAACGCATCTAAGACAGCATCGGATATTTGATCACAAATCTTATCCGGATGGCCTTCAGTAACTGATTCTGATGTAAACAAATGGCGTCCTTTAACCGACATCCGTATCAACCTCCTACAACCTTAATATTAATAAGTGCGGACATTCTACACAAAAAATGAACCTTTTCCCGTAGGAAAAGGTTGTTTTACAACTCTTCTAAAACAGTATGATACCGAAAATGTCGCTTTGTGTCAATGGACGCCGGAATTTCCAATAATTATTGATAACCGCCAAGCACTGATTCTGCTTGAGCTATCAGCCTTTTGGTGATCTCTCCGCCCACTGAACCAGCTTGCCTCGTCGATAAGGCTGACCAGTGTACGCTGTGGCCTCCGGCTCCAGAGGATGCCCCTAGTTCGCCAGCAAATTCAGTGTCCGCTCCTTCGCTTGCATAGCCGCCTGAGGTTAAACCAAATTCTGCAGCAATTTCATATTTCAGTTGATTTAATGCTGCTTTACTTGTCGGTACTACTACTTTATTCGAACGACTCATAAATGACACCTCCAAAGAATGTAGGAACACAATTGTATTGTGCATCCTTTCATCTTCTTTGAAGCGTATAATCTATTGTCATTTCGGGTAAAATGTTGAACATCCATCCATATTATTGCAAGCTGTATTTCCCTTTAACCAATACAGTCAAGCCATTCTTTTGATTAGGATCTGGCAATATGCCGCGGCCCTCACGTGGGAAAAGCAATAAATGGTTGGTTGGAACAGCTTTCCCTTTAGTTAAATCCGTACCGCCAGTTAGATCAGCTATACCGCTTGCGTCAGAGCTGTAAGCAATTGCCTTGCCTACACGTACAATGACCTCTGTGCCTTGGCCAGCCATTAGCGTCTTGCCAGCTGGCACTGTGACAACTTCTAGCGCGGTGTCCACAACAGGCGTCGTCGTACCGCCTCCAGGAGTGCCTCCGCCTAGCTTGGCGAGTTGTTCATCCACATAGCTTTTCGTGACAACAGGGTCTTCTACAGAGCCCGGAGTCAGCGCATTTGATTCCGCTTCAAGCGGTGATGCAAAGTTTACGCCGACCCACACACCTGCTCCTACTAAAACAACTGCAACTAAACTGCGTATTACCTTTTTCTTCACTTTTGGAAGTCTCCTCTCTATCTCTCATCTCCTATAAAGATACTAGATTTAAGTAGGAGAAACCAGTTTTTTTATAAGTTTAGTGCTTTCCGTCTAGCCAGTTAATCATAGGAGATAAAGTTATTGGCATACTAGCAAGAATTTTTTTGTTTCCATTAAATGTTTCATACACGCGGAGAGTATACTCATTCCAATACAATGTATCTCCCATTTCTTTATTTACTTCTTGATAGTTATATCCAACCTTCCAATTTAAGTTTTTCTCATCCTTACCTTCAATGTCAATTAACTGAGAAGTAAGTACTTTTTGTGTACCCTCATGAATAATTTCATAAGAAAGTTGAGATTGACTATATCCATCATAACTATAATCTTTGGACACATCAGCACCAATATCAACATCTAATCTCGTATCATTAACCCATACGTTGAAGTATGTCATATCAATTGTATATGGACCCACCTTCAAATCTTTAAAGCTAGATCCAGCCTGTTTTTCTTCAGGTAAATCAAATTGAGCCGCACGTAAATAACCTTTCGGTGTGCCTGAACCTAGGATCAAACCATTGTCATCAAATGCCTCACCTATTTGAAGCTGCATACCTGTACGGTCTACATTTACAGGGAGATCTGCCCAAATAATCAATTTTTCTTTATTTCCAGCCTTAATATTATTTGTTGATTTTACTATTTTAGCTTCATAAAGATTTCCATCTGCTGTTTTAAAATACCCACTCAATAAGGATAATGATCCACTTCTGTTTTGCTTATTAGTCATATCCATAAAAACAGCATATACATTTGTTTTTTCACCTGAATAAGTTTTAACATCAGTAATTAATGCTTCAAAAGGAGCACCATTATTTGATTGAGTAAAAGACTTTCCAACACTAACATTTTGAATAGGTTTAACAATGGAGTTTGTTAAATTACCAATGTCGTTGGTTGTTTCACCGTTTTTCTCTGTAAGCTTAAGGTTAAACTTTTTCCATGTATAACTATAAGGTATTGATCCGATATAACTAATTGAAGTTGATGCACCTGGTGCCAATCCAATGTCACCGGTTTTCTTTATGGCCTTACCAGTAATTTTAATATTTTCATCAATAACTAATTGTCCATTAAGATCTGGTAAAGGAAGGTATACAGATCCATTATTTTTTACAACCATTTCTGCTATAACATTATCTTCATTATTCCAAGGTAATCTTTGAACACTCTTTAATTCGATCTCATAAGTGCCATCATTATTTGTGAACGTTGTTTTTGGTGATGATGTTGAAGTTGTTGTTACTTTAAATGGAATATCAAAAATAGCAACTGGGAGTTCGACTTTGTTGGTCTCAGCTCCTACATTATTCGTAATTACAAGTTTCCAACCAGTGGTTGCAACGGTTGATGGGATACTGCCAGTTAATTGAATTGCATTCAGAACAGCCGGCTCAAGTACGAGTGTCTCATCCGTTTTGTTTCTTAATGCTAATTTATATAGACCCTTAGATGTTTGCGCGTAATAATTATACTGAGGCAGCGCTACACCGAATTTACTATTATTTCGAGCTACAAAAGTTAAATTAAAATTCAGTTTCTTATCTTTTTGTGTCACATTTATTTGATCTACTCTAACGTTTACTGATGAATTATTAATTAGAATCCCTTTGTATCCTTTTGCAGCAACGAAATTTGAGTAACCTTTTGGAAAAGTGAATTGAGCAACAGATCTTTCATATCCAGCTACGCTAAAATCAAATTTAATTATATTGATCACTAACTGATCCAAAGTGATTTTCGCGCCTACTTCACTATAATAAGTCAAAGTGGTTGATGAATTGGGTAAAACTTTTTTCTTTTTATCTGCATCTAACAGAGACAACGTATACTTTGTACCTCCGTTTGTTTTCAAACGTGCCCAGTAATCCACTAAATTAATAGCATTACTATCACCATTATAAAACGTAAACGTAAAGCTAGCTGTAGCCCCATTGCCACTTGGAACCAGATTGGCATCAGTTAATTGAATATATGATCCTTTAGTTATGTATACCTTCTTGTTTACCGCTTGAGCTGCTGCATTTGCATAGTTTGTTGGAACAGCGCTTGTAATTAAAGATAAACACAGTAACAGTAATAATAGAATGTTAAATCTTCTAAACCGCGAATAATTTTGCATTATCATTTTCACTCCGTATCTTTTGGTATACATATTAGACGCTATTAGTGCTTGTTATGTTTCGCCTAAATATAAATATATTGCCACTATCCTCTCTTTTTTAAATTTATGTGAGTAAATATTTGTTTGATTATTAATGATTATATCATCTTCATATGAACGACATATGAACAAAAAAAAGAAAGCTGAGAGTATTACTCTCAGCTTTCTTCATTTAAAATTAATACTACTTAAGTTTAATTACCACAACAGCAGCCTCTTTGAAAGTTCCAAGACGAGTTCCGCTATCAGCAACTGTTACATCAGCAACAGAGTTAGCAGCACCGTTAATTGCAGCGCCATTTAGGTTTTTAACGTCTACGTAGTTACCAGCGTAAAGCGTGCCGTCTTTTGCGATTACATAGACAACCGATTTACCTGAGATAATGAAGTCGTTAAATGTGTTAGCTGTATCAGTTACTGTGATGCTTGATGGAGTTACAACAGCTTGAGCTGCTTCACCAAAGTAAGTTTTGTTTACAAATGCATTATCAAACAATGTGTTTGTCAAGATTGTGTCAGTCAATGTGATAATGTCATTTTTCTTAGCAGCTGCTTCTAGAGTTTCAAAAGCAGAACCAGTAATATCTACTGTTTTCTCTTCGCCAGCAACATTCAACTTAACAGAGTAAGTGGAAGATGTTGCAGAAAGAATGTTTTTGGAAGAAGAGATGTACAAACCATGAATGTTATCTTTTTTGTCAGATACGCCATCTTTGTCGTCTACCAACAAGATGAAATCAGCGTTAACGCCGTCTTTTGCGAACACTACTACCAAGTCGCCTTTTGTTACTTTAGCAATTGCCTCAGTATTAAGAACGCGATCAGCAGCTTTTTCTGCTTTAATTTTTGAAACGTTAACTACAACAGTGTTGGAGTTCAATAGGTTAGTTGTGCCGCCAACTTTAATATCAGAAGCTGACACAGAAACAACAGCAGCACCATCTACAGCAGCATTAGTTACTGTAGCTGCATTGTAACCATCAAGCTTACCGTCACCAGTGAATTTAAGTTCAACAAGTGTTTGAAGAAGTGGTGAGTAGTTTACACCAGTAGCTGCAACAGAACCGCTTGCTGGTACATAACGATCAACGATTGCAGTTTGCAATTTGTTGTCTTTAATGTTGAAGAATGTAACTTCTTGTTTGTTAACAAGTTTGTTACCATCAAGAACTACTACAGTGTTATCAACATTCGTAACTACTGCGAATGGTTTGTTAACAGCAGCTTCAGGAGCCTTAGCTTTAACAATTGCACCCTCTTTGTTCAATACAAGGGAGAATTCTTTACCGATGTTTGTAGCAATCAGTTGCTCAATGTTTGCAAGTTTAACGTTTGCAGAAGCATCGTATACTTTACCAGAAACTGTGAATTTAGCAGTACCGTTTGTAGAACCGATTGATTCTAGTTTACCAGTAGTAGTTGAACGTACAGCTTCGATTTTAGAAGCTTTACCGTCAGCTTTGATTACACGAACTACGTCATCTGCTTTAAGATCAGCCAATGTAGCAACTTTGCCATCCAAAGTTACAGAAGTAGCATCAGTAGCAAATACGCTTTCGTCACCGTTTTTACCATTAGTGTTCAAACGAGCATCGCGGTAGTTGTTTTTCGCTTCAACAGAAGTTACTACAGCATCTTTTTGCGACCATTGAACGACTACAGCTGCACGAACTTTGCCGTCAGCAAGGTAAAGAGTTACTTCATCTTCGTTTACAGCAGCTGTAAGGCTAGGAGCTTTAACACTGTTTACAAAGTAAACGCTGGATTCTACAGTTGAGTAAGCAGCTTTATCTTTGATTTTAACTGAACCAGCAACTTGAGTACCATCGATTTTACCAGTCACGATGTCACCAGCAGCTTGAGCATCAGTAATTGCAAGAACTTTACCATCTTTGTTCTTAACAACAGTTACGTTATGTCCAACAAGGTCAACTAGTGATTTTCCACCAGTAACGATGAAGTTAGTAGCAGTAGCAACAGATTCGTTTTTCACGATATCTTTGCCGTTTGAATCTTTACCGTCAACCCAACGAAGAGCTACTTTACCGTCAACTACTGCTGCGCCAAGAAGTTCAGCGGAAGAAGTGTTGCCCAGTTTCGAGATCAATGTGTTGGAAGAAAGTACTTCGTTACCATCAACATTGTATGATACCAATTTTGCATTAAGTGTGTTAGAAGTCAATTGAGCTACAACACCACGAAGTGCTTTTGAACCAACTTTAAGATCAACGTTGTTGAACAAGCCAAGATCTTGTGCTTTCAGTAGGTAGTTATAAGGCCATACGCCTGACAACTTTTTCTCTTGGTAACCAAGGGAACGAACCAATACTGCAACAACTTCTTCAAACTTAACTGCATCGCTTGGACGGAAGTTTTTAGTACCAGCGTCGCCCAAGATGAAACCTTTAGTTGCAGCAGCGTTGATGTAGCCTGTGTACCAAACGTTTGCTTTAACATCTTTAAACGTAGGTTTAACAGATTCCATCAATTTAGCTGCACCTTCGTTACCAGAACCGATAACGATTACTTTCGCAAGTTCAGCGCGAGTAATTGTGTTGTCTGGTTTGAATGTACCATCTTCATAACCTGCAATGATTCCTAGTGCAGTTAGTTCTTCAACTGCTGATTGTACCGGTTTGCCAACAACATCAGATGGTGTTGCTGCAAAAGCTGGAACGGATAATGGTAGTACTAGCGCAGTAGCTAGCACAAATGCTGCTATTTTTTTCTTCATAACCTTTATTTCTCCTCCTCTAAATACGTGCGGTTGTTGAGAGTTTTGTTTAAATAGTGAATTGCTCTTTTCCCTCATAGCCGATTCACCCCCTTTCCAGAGTTGAGCACAGATTTGATATAAATGATGTCTACAATCATGATAAACCCATTTGTAAAATCATGTCGTAGAAACTTGTAAAAAATGCGAGAACATTGCTAGAGTCACGGCACCACTTTAACATTATACAATGGGCAGGTCGTACCGTAAAGAGGAAGTTGAGAATTCATTCCAATTTGTTTCCAGCATGAGTAGGTCTCGCGCATCAAATCATGTGTTTGTTACAACGTCATGTATTTAAACGCACGTGACAATGAAAAGTTGCGATGTTCTTAAAAAAACTTTAAAAGTTTTTTCTTTTTCCGTTTTTTCTTAATTATGTACATCTAACTGTAATCTACTCCCTGCTTTGTTAGTATAGCTTGTTTTCATAGAGCTCGTCGATGCTAAACATTTTCCATGGATAAAGTTTCTCTCTCGAGGCAAATGCTTTAATGCCGTAAAAAAACTGGCCGCAGAAAAAATCCTGCGACCAGATTTTTCTAACTTATACTTTTAACCGATCTTAGGAAGCTTACCTAAATCCGCCAAAATTCGAGCTACGATAATCGCAGCATCAGAGCGCAACAAATTCGAACGCGGTTCAAACACTGAACCACCTTTTGGATTGCTTGGATCTACAGGAGATCCGAGAATATATTTTTTCTTTGCAATAGCAAGCACAGAACTTTTCGCATAGAAATTGACGTTGCCAGCATCTTTAAATGTTTTCTCAAGATCTTTATCGATCTTCGAGGAATCAGTAGCTAGTTTCATGTCCAGTGCTCTTGCAATAATAACAGATGCCTCTTCCCTAGTCAGAGCAGCGCTCGGCTGGAACGTACGTGGACCCGTGCCTCGTATGATACCTTCTCTCGCTGCTGTCTCTACATATCTATAATCCCATAATGCATCTGGATTAACGATAGCCGGTACATCATCAAAATGCGGCTTGCTAAGCTCATAGTTTAGCGGAATATCTAGCGCCTTAACCATCATTCTTGCAAATTCACCGCGAGAAATATAAATATTGGAACCAAAATCATCAAACCCAGCTGCATTCATAATTCCTTTGGCATAAATTGCTTCAAGGAAGTTTCTAGCATACGGATGTGACGTCATATCTGTATAGGAATAAACCATTTTACCAACTACATAATAACCAAATTTATTGAACGGAACCGTAATTGTGTTTTTCTTCACATCTACTTTACCGCCAATATTTTCCCAATACTTTGCTTTAACATCATAACGATAGACTGTGATAATCGTTCCAATGCTGTCCTTCATGTTCGGATCGAAGCCAAGCGTCAAGGTTCCTGTCTTAGAAGTTACCAACTCACGATTGTCAGGGCGATCATCATAAGTAGGAATTTTTGTTCCGCCCGTGCCTTTAGCGTTCGGGAATTGATAAGGGTCTACACCCATTTTCAAAGGATCGTATGCACCCGTAGCAGGATCATCTGCCAAACCTGCATCAATCCAGTAAACTGGGCTTGCCTTTGTAAACCTTGTCGGGTAAGACAATCTGAATCTTGTCCCAAAGCTTTCCATAATAATATTAAAATTCGGCGGCCACGCTTCTAATTCACGGCGATCAACAACCCCATCCTCTGGATTGGCAATTGCAAACAATAAATTATGACCACTAAATACTTGGTTCTTTAGATTTGCAGGCACGTTAAAATCTGTACGGATCAACGTTGTACCCTTTTCGAATTTCAACGAAAGCGCTCCATCAAAAATCTTATGACTGCTATCCATTGGCTCCATGAATTGAGCACCCGGAATATTCGTTGGAGCATACGTTATCTCAATGCTGCTTTGCACCTTGTCATTTGCACTTGAAATAATAAAGTCAATTTTGTTTTTACCGACTTTCAGCTTATTTACATAGACACGATAGGTGTTTTTATAAAGCTCTTCAATAGTTGCTGGATTATTATCCGAATCATAATCAATTTTCTCAGCAATTTGCTTGTTGATGGTAACCGAGCTTGCACCTGGAGCATCAATAATAACTTCAATGAAATTTTGGTTCACGATCGCTTTGTTTGGCAAAATCGGACGCAAAATCGTATATGGAAGCGAGGTTGGATCCACTTCTAGACGATAAGAAGCTTTAGGACCAGTCTCTCCATTGTTGTATGCAGTGAAAGTATACACACTCGAACTGCCGTCAGGATTTAGAGCCTGCGAGTTTAATACAAATGAGAACGTCTTGGTGTCTATATCATAACGTACAGCTAGGTTAGCAATATTGTTGGTCGTACTTTCATTAACTTTACCTAGAACTGTTGCGCCCTTCATAATGACTAACTCATTGCTCAAATTCCAACGAATTGGCGTTTTAAGTGAGCTGCTTTCAATTTTTAAAATGTAATTACCTGGGTCTGTAAGTTCATCGCTATCTTTCATCAATTGAATATTAGCTTTAATATTAGCCAAAATATCTGTGTTTGTGCTGCCAGTGGCTATAAGATCAATAAAATCGAATGTACCAAAAATATTCATGTTCGCTTCGTTAGTCGTGAAAATTGCGCCGCGCTTCACGAAGTTTGGATCATTCGGAACTGGCTCTGTATATTTGCTGCTGTAAGGATAGATACTTGTTCCTTCTACTGGTATAACCGGCAGATTAGTTGGAATCAAATACAATTTGATCTTTTTCTCATAAGAGTTTTTACTTCCTTGGAAAACGAATTTGATCTCATTCTCGCCACTAAACAATGCATTGAACGCATTTGTCCTTTGTCCTGGAACAATTTCAAAATTAGTTACAGGCTTGCCCGCTTGCTGCTGCAGCTGAATCGGCGTATTATTCACATAGAAAAATACTGTTTGAGCTTCATTTGCTTTAAACGTGTAACGGACCTCAGAAGTATTATTAATATTGTTCATAATACCTTTAAAGTCACTAAAAGCGCCTGAAATAGCCGCTGTGATCCGTTCAGATTGCAGCTTGTTCGTGTCATCATATACAGTCATGTTATCAAATACACTTGTATAGCTTACATAAGGTCCGAAGAGCATTGTAAACTTAACATCTTTCGTCACGCCGCCAACTTTAAGCGTTACCGTTTGAGTACCTTCAAATGGGAGTTTGTGAAATACAAGAATTTCACGCTTATATACTTTTCCATTAATATTTACAAATTTATTGATCAAATCACTCGATACATTTTTGATATTGCTTACGTCATCGAAATCATAGCTGCTCGGTGCAGCTGCATTGGAAACATTTTTGATCCCTGTAACTGAAACTAGATTAGCCGTCTTCGATACATCAGCATTACCAACCAACACTTCCATCGCGAAAGGGACACTATAGATATTGGCTCCTTCAAGCGGAGTACCTGTGAGTGATTCACCTGTCCCTGTTTTATAACCATTTAAATAATTAATATTGTCGATGAACTGAGCCGCTCCATTGCGAAGCGAGAAACTCATTAGCCCCGTACCTTCACTGCCATTTTGGCCGAGCGATTCTGTTTTTGCATTTTTTGCTGTTAATTGAATATTATAGACCTTATTATAATCCAGTTTACCCGTATGATCCGTACCAATTGGTCGAGTAAATTGATAAATAAAGAATGCTTCCTGTCCCGAATAGGTTCCTACTGGACTAGCGGTAGCACCTGCTGGTTGTATCAACTTAAAGGTGCTGTCTCCATTTTGCGTAATCGTATATTCGATAGGTATGTCATTGCTTGGATTAGGATGTGGATCAAGCTTGCCGTTGCCGTCATCATCCTTTAAGAAGTTAGGCACGATAATTCTTCCTGTGACACTTGCTGAATTCAAATCCGTAACTAGCAGGTTTGGATTGTACTCTAAAGGCTCCGCCGTATCAACCGCACCATTTTTACCATTAAGATTCACATCCAAAAAGGTCACTTGACCGTTATAAAAAGCGATCTCGCGTGTTGTCTCAACTGTCTGATTCGCGTTTTTCACTTTAATAGTAACCAAGTTTTTTCCTTTGTTCACCGTAATCGGAGAAGCGGCAAACTGATAATTGTTGGAGCTGTTAACCGAATAGGTTTTGCTGCTCCCGTTCACATCCACCGTTACCTGCTGCGCATTTGGAGCGAAACCAGTAATACTGATATCAGCGGATTGTCTGCCAGCGGAAGTCGTTGAATGCACAACCGTTGTTCCAACTTCTTCAATTGCAAATTTGTTACCGTCTAATTGGGCAACTAAATCGTAAAATACAGGCCCGTTGTGATACTCAATATAGATCGAGCTTGTTACTTCGCCGCCGCCTTGAATACCTCTGAACGTAATGCGGTTCAAGCCAGGAAATAATTCTACGTTATATACCTGAATATTAAATCCGCTAATATAAATATTGCTCGTTATGTTCTCACGTTTGGAGCCAAGATCGTCATCTGTAGGGTCAGCAGTGCCTTTGTTATTAATAACTTGAACAATACTGTAAGAAACCGAAGTAGGATCTACACCAGTGATTGATCCATTCAATGTAAAACGCGGATCGGTTGTGACTCTTGCTTCCGTAGATAGTTCCTTTTCCGTCGGAAAGCTGAAGCTTCCTGTTGCAGCTGTTACCGTTTGTGAAGCTCCGAACGGCGGCAACAATGTAATCAACAGTGCCAGCGTTAGCGCTAATGATAGTAATCTTTTCAAAACAATGTTCCTCCTTTATGTATATGACGAGCATGGGTATTTGAATGATAAATGGCCTGACGACTATGCGGCTTACCTTTGAATAAATCTTCCTCCCTTTTCCTCTTTAGTCAGCTTTGATGCAAATGCAGTTAGGCGCTCTGACCGCAGAAAAGTTCTGTACAGTTGTTATCGGCTTTTGGCTCCCAATTTTTTAGCTATTTGGTCGATTTTCAACAAAAAAAGAGCCCTGATTCCGTTAAAGGATTCAGAGCTCTTATTTATTTGGAACGGGATTCAGCATCCAGCTTGAGTCGAAGTCTCATTCGAGCTAGGAAATTAATAAGCGGCCTGCGTGTTTTGTCCACGATACCGGTTATTTCTGCCCCAATCTGCAAGAAAAACATTAGCATACATATGACGGCAAAAGTGATCCAGTTCGCCGCGCTCGACTGTACGACAGCCGATTGCACGATTGCGAGTCCGCCGAATATAGCAGCTACTCCCCAAATGATAAGTACGGTACGACGGTGGCTGAAGCCAAGGTCGCGCAGACGATGGTGCAAATGCCCTTTGTCTGGGGCAAATATCGGTTTCTTGTTTACCCAGCGGCGAACGATTGCGAAGAAGGTATCCGAAAGCGGAACGCCGATAATGAGCAGCGGTGTTACAAACGATACCATCGTTACCTGCTTGAAGCCAAGCATCGAAAGCGTTGCTAGACTGAAGCCGAGAAACAGCGAGCCCGAGTCGCCCATAAATATTTTTGCGGGATGAAAGTTGAAAACGAGAAAGCCGACAATTCCGCCCAGCAGCAATGTGCTCAATAAGATAACTGGTTGAAAGCCCATCAGTGATGCCATCACAACAATCGTTGCAATCGCGATGCCTGACACGCCGGCAGCAAGCCCATCCAAGCCGTCGATCAGATTAATTGCATTCGTTACACCGACGATCCAGAGAATCGTAAGTGGAATGCTGATCCATCCAGCAATTGGCTGCATCGTTTCGCCGAACGGAATGTTTAGCAAGTCGATCTTAACGTCAAAGATAAAAACGACTACGCATGCCGCCGCGATTTGACCGAGCAGCTTCACTTTAGCTGAAAGCTCGAAGCGGTCATCGAAAGCACCTAAAATAATAATCATCGTACCGCCGACTAGCAGCGCGTTGATCATATTGGAATCCTGCGGACGGAGCAAGCCGTCTGGTATAAATGGCGATAAAATAAAGAATGCGCCAACGAATGCAATATAAATAGCTAGACCGCCAAGACGCGGCATAATGCGCGTGTGTACCTTGCGGTGATTTGGTTTGTCTATTGCGCCTACTTTGAAAGCAAATTTCTTAACAAGCGGCGTCATCGCAATGGCTAGAACAAGAGCGATTATGAACCCAATTGAATACAGCAAGCCTACCGGCATGTGTGCAACTCCCCTTTTCTTTCTACCGAAGTGAATTATACTCCGATTGGAAAGGAAACTCCAACCCCGTTTTCAACCAATTTTGATGGTTTTAACGAGAATTTCACGGTGTAGGTCGAGGTTTTGTAACGTTTTCTTTGTCGCGAACCACTTTCACTACGAATTTCGGCAAAACAAGCATTCTTTTGTAGCGTTTAGGCTCTTGCAGCAAGCGATAAAACCATTCAAGCCGAAGTTTTTGGAAAATATTCGGAGCTCGTTTTAGTTTACCCGAAACAACGTCGAAGCTTCCGCCAACGCCCATAATCAATGGTACGCCCAGCTTTTGCTTGTATTTCACAATCCACGGCTCCTGCGTATCCGCACCTCGTGCCACAAACAATAAATCAGGAGCAGCCGCACGGATTTCTTCGATGACTTCCTCATCCTGATCAGGGCCAAAAAATCCGTTCCGATAGCCTACAATTTTCACTTGAGGATATTGCAGCTGCAGCTTCTCTGCCGCCGCTTCAATAATCTCCTGTGAGGTGCCAAGCAGGTAAGCCTTCCATCTACGCTTTTCACCCTCATGCAGCAAGCGATGAAGGAGATCAAACCCCGTCACACGTTCTGCAACAGGCTGTCCTACGTATTTGGCCGCCCATACAACTCCTGCACCATCAGGCACAATAAGATCTGCGCGCCGCATCATCGCACTATACTTGGGGTCCTCGACGGCAGACATAATCATGATCGGATTAGCGGTAATCACATGGGTTACGCGTCTTTCTTCGATCGCTTCTATTAAGTAATTGACTGTGTCATCCATGCCCACTTTGGAGAATGGTATGCCGTATAACGGCACAGTTGGTAGTTGTTTCGACAAGAGGAACTCACCTCGATAATGTATGACGCAGCAAATGTACAATTTGTTGCGCCGGTCTTTGCGATTGTTGTTTTAAAAGATCGATTGCTGGCCTGTGCTTTGCCTGCCAGCCCTCTTTGTCAGACAGCAACAAACCCGCTGCTTCTGCGAATTTTTCGGAATCGAGCTGCTCCGTCGTGCCGATGGCTTTGATGCCAAGTCGACCCAGAAATTGGTCGATCTTCGGGTCGTACGAGAGGCCAAGCATGGGAACCCTTTGGCCTGCGGCATAAATAAGCGCATGGAGGCGCATGCCGAACAAAGCATCGCACCGGCTGACCTCAAGCAGCATTTGCTGGGGGTCGTCGCCGGGCGCGGCCAGCTCGGCGGTGGAACCGTCACCGAGCCTGCCGCGCAGCCGTTCCAGCACCTGCTCCGACGCTACAGTGTCGGAGGGTGTGTGGAACGGCAGGAAGCGCAGCCGGACAGGCATGCGCTTCGACAGCGCGACTAGCGCATCGGCGGCGCGTTCGAGATCGGCGCCGTCACTGCGCCAGGGGCGCAGCGATACACCGACCAGCGGCGCAGCAGCAGGGTCGGAAGCTTGTCCAGCCGCTGATGAACCCGCAGGGAGCGGCAAGCCCATGACCGGATCAGGAACAACATCGATCCGATCACTAGGCACGCCGATTCGTCCAAGCAAAGCAGCGGATTCCTCATCCCTAACGGATACATAAGCGCTTTGCTTCATCACTCCGCGAATCATAGGGTCCATCCAGCGCCGAATCACAGGGCCAATCCCTTGCGAATAAGCGAATGTTGGCTTACCCAGCAATTGGGCCAGCTTCATGACGCCAGTATAATAAGGAATCGTTTTGGCGCCTGTAACATCCTGCAGGAGGCTTCCGCCTCCGCTTATTAGACCGTCGCTGCCTTTCAATGCTTTCCATAGATCTCCTGGATGCATGCGGCGGACAGCTTCAACGCCGTACATACGGCTTGTCCAATCTGGATCGCCTGATAAAACGATCGGCTGAATTTGCACGCCCTGCGCTTTGCCTTCTTCTTCTAGTGCTAGCAATATCGATTTGAGTACCGCTTCATCACCGCTGTTGTAGAAGCCATAATAGCCTGAAATTACTATTCGACGAACTTGCGGATGATGGCTGGTGCCCATTTACGAATTGCTCCTTCCACGATCTGCCATGCCAAAATCAAGATACATCCGATTATGATACCTGTACCCAAGCCGAGCGCTACACGAATCATCGAAATGTGAAGTGGTGTATGAAGATGTGCAAACGTATCAACCATCGTCAATTGACCAATCGAACCAATGATAACAAGCAGCCATGCCGCACGATAACGAAGTGCAAGGAACAAGCCAAGCAGCAGCGGCGGATGACCAAGCATGAACTCTTTAAATCGCGGTCGTACGCCGAATGTATTTTCCAGCCAGCCGCGAATAAGCAGCTCAATAGCAGGTGCTTGTCCACCATTCCCTGTACGAGACAAGTAATAGAAGCCGATAACGCCAATAACTCCAGCTACTATAATCCACGTTAATGTAATAGGTTGTGAAAGCAGCTTGCGCAGCTTTCCGATTGATGTTTGACCGTTATAGAAAAACACATAAATGGCCACAAGGATAATCGGAGCCAAATGCAGCACACTTACACCGCGGAATTGTTCCAATACAAGATTGTACGTAATATTGTTCAACAATCCGAATATCATCGGCGCTCCCATAAGAGAGATGAGCGTCGCCACAATAAACCAATTCAGAGCAAGACCAAAACGTCTTCCCGTAGATATGGCAGGGAATATCCATTTCATACGATTGCCGTTCTCATATACAGCACCTGGCTGCTGAGGAGTCTGCCCTTGCTGGCTTCTTCCTACTGACCATTTCGTTCCGCCAATAACACGACGCTCGCCAACGGTACGGGAATAAATCCGATTCATTACCCATATAAGAGCCAGCGTAGGAGCTGCAATTGAAGCACCTAATGCAAGACCTTGCTCCATAAGCGAGCTGTTTAGCTTGTACAAGCCTGCGCTTCCAACTAAGCCAATCGCATAAACTGGAATATAAACGCCTGGAATAAATGCGCCGATTAACAAAGTAATCAGTGCTACTGCAGCAGCAGCAACGATTGCGCGCAGCGGTTTATTCCATGAAGGCTGCTCATGATCAAACGGTTTTGGCTTGCCTGGCGTAAAGCCCGCGTCTGAGAGCTTATCTACGATTCCGCCCTCGTCACTCATTGCCTCAGCAATACGGTCCAAGGAGTGAACTACCTTTGCTTTATCCGTATTGGACTGAGCTGTCCCGTTCAAGAAAAACATCCGGATATTACGATCCTTCGCCGCTAAAAGAAAACGATCAGCAATAGCTTCCGGCGTCATCGTCATACCGTCGTTCTCCGACAATGAATATAATCTCACTACATTATAATTTGTAATATAAGCTAATTTATTTATGCCTTGTTGCGGTTTTTTCAAATTTTCTATGGTCGCTACGCCCATATCGTATTTTTTGAGCAGTTCTCCGAACTGATAAAGGCTGTTATCCATCGCTTGATCGGATGCACCCTTTACTTTGTCACCGTCGAACAATACGCGGTCTACATCGTATTCCTTCAATTTCGCAAGCATAACATCTGTTGCCTGCTGATCATAAGGCTTAATACGGTCAGATAAGCGAGGCAATATTTGAAGTCCGGCATTATGAATCGTTTCAAGTGAAATCGGATCAAAATCCATCGTCTTCATAACTGCCTCTGCAATAGGCATCTCAACGACTAAGCCATTTCGGCCACCGTACGACCAATTGCTATACACAGCCTCGGAACGATCAAGCGCTTCGCGAACAATCGGTCCAATCATTTCTTCTTCTTTGGGCCCATTGAACAAAATATAAGTAAAGTTTTGGCCTACCGGCTCAAATTTACTTTGAAGCAATGCAGCATCTCTGGAGCTGTAAAAAGTAAGTCTGCCGGAAATTTGCAGATCCTTCAGAGAGCTCTCATAAACAGCCATTGTAGTTACGCCAGCTTCCCTCAGCATCTCCAGCTTTTCCGTTAAAAATTGCTGCGGACGAGCCTGACGCTCCGCCACCTCAATAATATCCCGATAATCAAATACATATTCTACTTGCTTCGACGATTTTTCCATTTCCATCCGAACGGCACCGAGCGGCAATGCTGCCGCCACCCCGATAATTGCAATGATCCATAATGCGAATCTTGCGCGCCGATTCCATTGCTGCCAACGTAAAAACACACAATTCCTCCGTTCTAAACAGGTTAATTATTGTACTATTCGGTAGAGTCTACCCGTTCCATAACGGAGGCTTGCAATGTTTGCAGCGCCTCAACAGCAGCATCCTTCGACTCACTTTTAACCGCAAAATAAACTTTGATTTTTGGCTCCGTGCCAGATGGACGAAGGCAGAACCATGAGCCATCTGCGCGCAAATATTTCAATACATTTTCCGGACGCAAGCCATCTTGGCCTTTGCCGTAATCAAGCACACGCTCCACTTTGACGCCGCCGATTTCTGTAGGCGGGTTTTGACGCCAGTCATCCATAATAGCGCCTATTTTTTGCACGCCATCAAGTCCCTTAAGTGTACGCGACTCCAAGCCTTCCAAATAGAAGCCATGCTCAGCGTATAACTCCAAAAGAACATCATATAGCGTTTTTCCTTGACTGCTATAATAAGCTGCAGCTTCAGCAATTAATAGCGCAGCAACGATCGCATCTTTATCACGCGCATAAGTTCCTGTTAAATAACCGTAGCTTTCCTCGTAGCCAAATAGGAAGGTATGCTCTCCTGTTTGCTCATAACGAGTCATTTTTTCACCAATATATTTGAAGCCGGTCAACGTGTTCTCAACCGCTACACCATAGGAACGGGCAATATCTGCGCCTAGTTCACTTGTTACGATCGTTTTGATCACTACGCCATTGTCTGGCAGCTGTCCACGTTCCTTCAACTGGCTTAGCACATAATGAACCATTAGCGCACCCGATTGGTTGCCAGTGAGTACTACGTACTCGCCCTCATTGTTTTTCACAACCGCACCCATACGGTCTGCGTCAGGATCAGTACCGATAATGATATCAGCATTCACCTGCTGCGCCAGTTTAATCGCAAGCGTGAACGCTTCGCGCTCTTCCGGGTTAGGAGACTTTACAGTACTAAAATATCCATCCGGCTGCTCTTGCTCCGGTACGATGTGTACATTTTTAAAACCAACCTTTTTCAACACTTCGCGAACAGGCATGTTGCCTGTGCCATGTAGAGGTGTGAAGACAACACTAATTTTTTCTCCAACTTCACCTTTAATAAGATCAGCATTCAAGCTCTGAGCAACAACCGTATCAATAAATTGTTGATCGGCGTCATCTCCAAGCCAGCGCAGCAATCCTTTTCCTTCCGCTTCTTCGCGGCAAATCCGTTTCACTTCATCGAAACCCGCGATTTGACTGATAGCAGAAATAACTTGTTCAGCTTCCTCAGGAATAAGCTGGCAGCCGTCAGCGCCATATGCTTTGTAACCATTATATTCAGGTGGATTATGGCTTGCCGTAATGACAATTCCACTTGCTGCATTCAGCGCACGTACCGCAAAAGAAAGCTGTGGTGTTGGACGAAGCGCTGTGAACAAATAAGTAGTGATACCGTTGCCTGCAAGCACAAGCGCTGCATCGAGTGCAAACTCAGGTGAATTATTGCGGGAATCGTGAGCGATAACAACAGAAGGAGCCGCTCCATCCGTCGATTTACCAGCAAGCAGCCAATTTGCGAGTCCCTGTGTTGCTTTACCAACCGTATAAGTATTCAAACGATTCGTTCCTGCACCCATTACGCCGCGCAAACCGCCCGTACCAAATTCAAGGTCGCGATAAAAGCGATCCGTAATTTCTTTTTCTTGTCCTTCAATACTGCGAAGCTCGTCCTTTGTCCCTGAATCAATCAACGGATCATTAAGCCACGCCTCATATTTAGCAATAACATTAGCATTCGTTTCGTTCGTCATATTTAGCAGCCTCTTTCATTCATGAATTTTAATTTATGAAGGATTAGATAAAGCAAACATAAGCTCGCCTTCGGCAACGATTTGATCGCCAACCCGTGCTGTTCCTTGTCCTTTTCCAATAGAGCCCTTCAGCCTTGTAATTTGGACCTCAAGCGTCAACGTATCGCCAGGCTTAACTTGGCCGCGAAAGCGGAAGCCGTCGATACCTGCAAAAAAACCAAGCTTTCCACGATTGGCTTCAATCATCAGCATCGCTACAGTACCTACTTGCGCAAGCGCTTCTACTATAAGTACGCCTGGCATGACCGGATAACCCGGAAAATGACCTACAAAGTAAGGTTCATTCATCGTAACATTTTTAAGACCGACTGCGCGTACGCCTGGCTCAACCTCCAAAATACGGTCGATTAGCAGAAACGGCGGGCGGTGCGGAATGATTTCTTGAATTTGGTTAATATCCAACATGAAAAAAAAGCCCCTCTCAATTGTTAAGTTAGGTAGTATAAAAAGTGTCATTCTGTACGACACTATACATATCCCTCATAAACTGCAGTTTATGAAGGTTAAGATAAGAGGCTTGGCTGCTTGGACCCGAAGTGTCCTCCGCCAAGCCTCTTTGTTCATATGTAGTGACTTGATGATCACGAATGTCCAGTAGGTGTTTCTGTTATGTGTTTATTCAGCGCTTTAAACATGACGATATACATCATTGAAGTAATGAATGAAAAGCCAATAACGCCCCACAAATAAACATGAGCATTCGGCGCTTCAAAGAAAATGAGCATTATCGCTACATAAAAGAGCACAGTTGTCAGCTTTCCCATCCAGTTGGCAGGCACCGTCTTTTTCCCTCGGAAGTGAAAATAGAATCCCCCCGCTATCATGCCCAAATCGCGCAAAAACATCGCTGCAGCCGCAGCCCAGGAAATATGGCCGGATACGAGCAGCGATACAATAACAGTGATCAGCATCATCTTGTCCGCAAGCGGATCAAGCATCATTCCAGCCGTTGTAATCTGACCAGTTCTGCGCGCGATATAACCATCAAGAACATCGGTAATACCGGCAGCAACCATAATCAAAAAGGCAGGAATCATATGTCCTTCCGCAAAAATCACGATGTAGACAGGGATTAATAAAAAACGCAATGATGTTAATAGATTCGGCAGATTCAACTATTCACGCTCCTCTACCTATAACTGACGGTCCACCATGGTTCCCAACTATTATACAACTACCTCCCGTAAAAATAAAACTATCCGCTGTTCCTAATAAGCGGAACAAATTGCAGAAGTTAGTTCTAACTGACTATTTGCAATTTTTTTATGTATACATTTTGTGATCGTTATTCATTTTCATCATCTTCTTACCGTTATAAATAGAATACCAATTACTTTAAACAAGAAAGGACAGGGATGTAGTGAATTTTAGTTTACGCTTGAATAAGTCGTTGAAAATAACTCGCAGGTGGCTTGCAGCTACAATTGCAGTCGTAATGGTTATGACTTCCATGACCGGCATTGTCAACGCCGCAGAAGATACGGTTACCGGCATTGATTTCACCTATGACCCATCGGATTACAACAGCAGCACATCATCACTGGAAACATTTGTTGAAGATGATAAGGTTAATCTAGCCGTTTTCGCAACAGGTTCAGGCACTAGAAAAGAAGTTACTGCCGATGCGACATGGAAATCATCGAATACCGCTTTCGTCAAAGTGGAAAAAGGCGTTTTAACGGGTGTGGGCAAAGGAACCGCAACGATAAGCGCTACTTATAAAGGCTTCACCATTTCTATCAAGGCTTCATCTGACTATATCTATGATACTGTAAGCCTGATGCAGAACGGGGTAACCGCTCCAACAACGCTGGATATCGAGATTGGTCAAAACCTAGCCTTCACGCTAAACGGCTTGAAAGCAAACAAGGAGCCGCAAAATGTAACAGGTGACGCTGTTTGGACAACATCGAACGCAGCGATCGCAACCGTGGATGAAGGTGTTATTAAGCTGCTAGGTGTTGGAGCTGTTACAATTACCTCCAAGCTTAAAGGTAAATCCGATGCGATTACATTAAATGTAACCTCTCCTTACAAATCAATTACGATTGATTCTGGTACTTCTGGCAAGCTGGTCGAAATCGACATCGGCAATGATGATAAAGTATTAACGGCATCCGTCGATCCAAAGATCGGTTCGATCCTTGATGTAACAAAAGATGCAAAATGGGTTAGTGCTAATGAAAAAGTTGCTACAGTTAAACAAGGCGTAGTATCTGCAGTAAGCGCCGGAAAAACGACGATCACCGTATCTCATAAAGGGGTTAGTACAACGATCGATGTGGTCATACGTACAGCATACCAATCAATCAGGCTCTCACCAGAGAAGGAATATCATCTGCAGCTTCAGGACGCAAATCTTCAAGTAACAGCAGATGTGCTCGACAATAAAAATGTCGCTTCTCCAGTAACTACCCTAGCTGATTGGACATCTTCAAACGTTGTAGTCGCTACTGTATCAAATGGATTGGTTAGCCCTAAATCCGTCGGTACAGCTAGAATTACAGCCAGCTACAAAGGTGTAAGCCGCAGCATCGAGATTACCGTGTATCCGAGTATAACTGAACTTAGTATTGAAACGGAAACTATCGATGGTTATACCGATATTAGCGAGGATCTTCCTAGAGTCATGGCAACAACATTTGATGGCTCGAAGGTAGATGTATCCAAAATCGTAAAATGGTCATCCGCAGATGAGAAGATTGCAACGATTAAAGATGGTCAATGGACAGCCAAAACACTCGGAGAGTCCGTTCTTACAGCATCTCTTCAAAACTATAAAGCGGATGTAAAATTAGTCGTTCACATGAAGCCGTTAAAGCTGATTGCCGACGTTAAGGAACTTAGCATTATTTTAGGTAAAGAAACGCCTTTCCCTTCCGTAACTGTTATTAATGAAGACGGAGAAGAAGAGAATATTTCAAGCAGAGTGAAATGGAAGGCTTCATCAGATGATATCGTATTGAAAGAAACGACGATGAAGGGCTTAGATGTGACAAGCATCACGCTCACTGCTACTTACCTGACTAAGAGCGTAACGGTACGTGTAAGAATAGAGGAAGAAATCGTCAAGCTTGTTGTTGACCCTATCTCTCTAGATCTTTACCCTGGAAAATCCAAATCCGTTAAGGTTACAGGTTACTACAAGAGCGGCAAGCAGGTTTCACTAGGTTCAAAAATGAACTGGGAATCTGGCAATCCTAATATCGCAACCGTTAGCAGTACCACTGTTAAAGGAATTGCCGTAGGAACAACTAAGATCACTGGTTCATACCAAGGTAAAACGGTCATCGTTCCTATCGTGATTTCACCTAAACTGAAATCACTTGTTCTATCCAGCAAATCGGTTCAGCTCAGCCCGGGAGGAAGCTATTCGGCTAAGCTGCAAGCTAACTTTACGACTGGAAACCCGGCTGACGTTACCGACAATGCCGTGTGGACATCCTCCAAAGCTAGTGTCGCAACAGTCGTAAATGGCAAGATCGTCGCTGTTAGCAAGGGTTCCGCTTCCATTAAAGCAACCTATGCAGGGAAAAGCGTGACGATTAGAGTAAGTGTAAAATAGTTCAAAAATGCAGCAAGTGAGAAGCTCGTTACCTCTTTACATTACGAGTTTTTCACTTGCACTAATAAAGTATTGATCATCAAAAAAGGGATGCCCGCTGCGCAGCAAACACTGCAAAGCGAGCATCCCTTTTTCTATTTAATTGATTACGATTCAGCAAACACTAAGTCATAGAGATGCTGCCATGTTGCCCAGCTAAAAACCTCATCCTCAGGCTGCTTGCCTATTACAGCGTAACCAATGTACAAGCCTGCCACAAGCATAATGATCATTATGAGCGGTACGATGCTTTTGCGCAAAAGCCACAGCAGCATGCTTACCCCTTTGGGCCGTTGCTTCTTATTGGAGCTCTTCTCTTCAGCCTTCACGCGACTGGCGCGCTTCTGCCTCCCTGAGCTTTTCTCTTCCGCTTTACTCCCGGATCCGCTTGCTTCGTGGTCCATTCGCTCATCGGCCATACTCATTCACATCATCCTATCCTTATGCGCGCAGCCCGTTGGTAAGACTCATCATCGTATCACTTGACGATAACGCTCTAGCTGCCAATTGATAAGCGCGCTGCACATTAATAAGCTCGGTGATCTCGTCCGTCAGCTCGACATTTGACTGCTCCAAGTACCCTTGACGTAGCACAATGTTATTTTCCGAGTTCGGCACGGTCTGCTGCACGACATCACCAGCATTAATTCCGTTTGCAACGACAAACAGGTTATCAGAAACAGCAGTTAGTGCCGCAGGACGCGAAGCTTGGAGCAGCTTAATGCTGCCAAGCGGAATTGTGCGCTCGGAAGATACTCCTAGCACCGTTCCATCTGGATTAACCCGCAAACTGTACCCTTGTGGTACTACGATATTGCCCTCAACCACGTTTCCTGTCACAGCATTTCTTACATTAGCTACGACTGGATATCCGTCTTCCGTTGCCAAAATCGTATCACCGTTTGCGCCGACCGTCAACTGAAACGCTCCATTGCGTGTATAAGCACGGTTGCCAGCGTTGTCCACTTCCACCTCGAACAATGCATTACCCTCGATTGCAATATCCGTGTCCTTATCGGTTCCCTGCATTGGACCTTGGGACAAATTAGGCTGAACCATTGTCATTCTTGAGCCCCAGCCTTGTGTGAAATCCATCGGCGTTTTACGCCCAGGCTGATTGAAAGCTTCCGGCTGAGTTCTTAAGTTCGTAAGAAGATCCTCAAAGGTAGCTTCCTTCTTTTTGTAACCAACCGTATTCACATTAGCTATGTTATCCGCTAGAAGATCCAGCTTTTGTTGAAGACCATTCATCGATACCATAGCGTTAATCATTGAGCTGTTCATGTTTCGTGCACCTCCGCTACTTCAACCTGTTGTTACACGCGACCGACTTCGTTGACGGCTTTGCTTAAGCTTTGATCATAAAATTGAATAACCTTCTGGTTAGCTTCATAAGCTCGCAGCGCCGACATAAGGTCAATAGCTGCTTGCGCGGTATCAACATTAGAACGTTCTATGTAGCCCTGTCTCACTTCCACGCGTTCATTCGGAGCGATAGCGACAGCTTCGCCGCCCTCTCCCGAGAATCGGAAGCTTCCGTTTCCTTCGCGCACAAGCATATTCGGATTATCAACACGGCTAATTAGCAATTGAACGCCGATATCTTGCCCATTGGCATCAACGAAGCGCTGATTATCAGTCAGTACGAGTCTGTCTAGACCTACACCGGCAGGCATCCGAATCGGCTGACCATTCGTTCCAAGCACGCTCGAGCCGTCACTTCCCATAAGAAAGCCATCCTCGGTCAGCGTAAACTTCCCGCCCCGCGTATACCGAACCTCGCCATTTTGATCCTGTAGTGTAAAAAAGGCTTGAGGCTGAAAAGTAATCTCTCCGTCTGGGCTTATATTTTTACCGGAAGCGTCAAAGGACAACCCGTCTACTTCAATGTTGGAGATCAAAGCAAAGTCAGACGAGTTGTTCGTCTGTGTCAGATCGCCCTGCAAATGAATAGACAAGCTTTCTTCCGCAAATACACCGTTAGTCAGTTTACCGATCTTGGTGAAATTCTCCGGACCAGCGCCTGTCAAAGACAGCATCATTTCCGGAAACGAACGAGTTACAGCGTTTGTCTGCTTATAACCAGGCGTATTAATATTCGAAATATTGTTCGTCACCGTATCATGTCTGCGCTGCTGAGAAATCATGCCTGACGCCGCGGTGTACAATCCTCTTAACATCCGTTGTTACCCCCTTAGTGCTTCCAATCGATCCTAGCTATATATGTTATCGGTTGAAAGCAAGGCTGCCTGAATAGCTTGTCCATGCGACCTATGACTCATTTACGCCTCGGCTACGCCCCCCTAAGGCTCCCTACCCGCGCAAATCATCTATTATATAGGCCGCATACGGTCTTTACTTTTTCCCGAGCTTGTCCAAGTTATCTAGAAGGATTCCCGTTCCCTTAACGACGCAGTGCATCGGATCTTCCGCAATAAGCACAGGCACTTTAAGCTCTTCTGCTAGAAGTGAATCTAGTCCGCCAAGCAAAGCGCCTCCACCTGTCAAAATAACTCCACGGTCAATAATGTCCGCTGACAGCTCAGGCGGCGTGCGTTCCAGCACAGCCTTAGCAGCCGATACGATGGACATTACGGAATCCCATAACGCCTCACGAACTTCTCCTGAACGAATCGTTAATGTGAGAGGAAGTCCTGAAACCATGTCGCGACCGCGAATATCGATCTCTTCCTGTTTTCCGCCCTCTAGCACAGTTCCAATTTTAATTTTAATATCCTCGCTTGTTCTTTCACCGATTAGAAGCTTGTATTTGTTCTTGATAAACTTCATAATCGCATCGTCAAACTTGTCCCCTGCGACTTTAATGGAGGAGGCAGTGACAACGTCGCCCATAGAAAGAACGGCTACATCTGTCGTGCCTCCGCCAATGTCAACGACCATATTGCCGCTAGGCTGGAAGATATCCATTCCAGCCCCTATCGCAGCGGCTTTTGGTTCATCCTCAAGAAATACTTCTTTTGCTCCACTGCGTTCTGCAGCTTCACGAATAGCCTTCTGCTCCACAGAAGTAATGTTGGTTGGAGCACAGATAAGAATACGGGGACGGCTAAACCATTTCCGTCCCTCCACGCGATCAATAAATGCTTTAAGCATAATTTCCGTAATTTCAAAATCCGCAATAACACCATCACGCAGCGGACGAATCGCAATAATATTGCCCGGCGTTCTGCCTACCATGCGATGCGCTTCCTCGCCAACTGCCAGCACGCGTTTTGAATCACTCTCAATGGCAACTACAGAAGGCTCATCGAGAACAACGCCTCTTCCTTTTACATGTATGGATACATTAGCAGTACCAAGATCAATCCCAATATCCTTGCTCAACATAAGGCTTAAGTCCCCCAACGAATAATAATTACAAAACGTACATTTGGTTCCCTTGACACAGAAACCGCTAACGTTTATTATTCGCCAAAAAAGACAAAATTCCTCTATAATTCGTGAAAAAACTTCAATGCTTTCCTGCTGCGAGTACTTCACGCTTTTTTGTACTCGTTTTTTTATATTTAATTTTGGTCGCTTCTCCTCCCCTCAGATGCCTAATCGATTTGTGGTACTCGAGAATGTGCTTTACCTGATCGGCCAAATCGGGGTTTATTTCAGGAAGCCGCTCAGTTAAATCCTTGTGCACAGTGCTTTTAGACACACCAAACTCCTTGGCGATCGTCCGCACCGTATGCTTCGTTTCCACGATGCAGCGGCCTATTTTAATGGTTCGCTCCTTAATGTAATCGTGCACGTTCCCGCCTCCCTACTCGAGATAGTTTGGTACATTATATGAGTAGGCACCGTATATATTCGTTGTGGCCAAGCTTGACAGGCAGGAATGTGAATAAATTTTCATAAAAACGTAAAACAGGCAGGGAATTGCTCCCCGCCTGTACGACTAAAGTCCTATTTTTTTACTAACCTGACGTTATGGTTTAACTTGTATTACTCTTGCACTAACGAGCTTGGGTTTATCGCCTTGCCATTGCTTCTTGTTTCATAATGAAGGTGGATGCCCAAATCGCGTTCCAAATCATTGCGACCGGCTTTTGCGATTATTGTTCCTTGCGTAACATCATCGCCTTCTTTAACTGTTACATCCGCTAAGCTTTGGTAAACAGTCACTAGACCGCCCTCATGTGTGATTTCGACGGAGTTGCCGTTAGTTGGATGCTGCTCCACATAAGTAACCTTGCCTGATAATGCTGCAAGCACATCAAATGTTTTTCCATTTGGGTCAACAAAGTCGATACCCATATGAGGAGAGAACTTGTCACCCGTTTGGATCAATGCAGCTTCGCGTTCTGCGTCACTTGCTTTTGCATCGTAGAATGGAAGCTCTTCTTTAAGCACTGTTTTGTCAGTTAGCGGCCAATGGATCGATTCATTGGCAGCAATAACTTCTTGCACTTCTTCATCCTTGCCTTGCGTTCCTGACGCTTCCCCTTGTGTAACTTCAGAAGGCTCGGTTTTTCCTGTTGTCGCTGTCGGTTTTGTATCCGCCCCCTGATAGATCCACATTAAGGTTACGATAATTGCTGCCGCGGCCATGAAGATTGCTGGAGATACCCATCGCTTTGCAAAAAGGTTCTTCCATCCACTGCTAGATTTGGCGGCAGACGTTCCTCCCAGAACAGTTTTGGGAGTTTCTTCTGGTCTTTGCTTCGGTTTACTTTGATTTTGATCATTCATTTTCTATCACCTCACTAGCCATTGTTACCAGATCTGCTAGGTTTATACGTGAGGTGAATACGAAATATTGAAAGAGTTCAAATTACGAGCGAGCTCTCAGCTCTTCCGATAGCTTTGAAGCTTGTTCCACTTGAACGCTAGAATAATAATGAGCCAGAATAGCTTCGGCTTTTGCCCCTGATTGCGCCATTCCATTGGCTCCCCACTGGCTCATGCCGACGCCATGCCCATAACCAAAAGTCGTTATGGATATCGATTTATCTTTTATATTCCAAATAAATTGAGAGGAAGCAAGTCCTAGCAGCTCTCTCACTTCTCGGCCTGTGAACGTTTTGTCTCCTATAATAATCTTGCTGATTCGATTTCCTTCTGTCTTCTCTATTACACGAATGGAGGGTTTGGCAGAGTTCTTCTTTGCTACCCCCAGCTTTCTGTAAAACTCGTTCAGTGACAGCTTGATCGTTTCTTTATATTTCGGCGACAGCTCTTTGTCCCATGGGCTTGCCACACTGCGCAAATATGGAATTTCTTGCGACCAATAGTCCTCCGAGTTTTCGGTGAATCCATTGCTGGTAGAGAAGAAAGCGGCATCTATCGGTTCGCCTTTATAAGTGATAACCTTGCCCTTCGTCTGAAGGATCGCTTCATTAAGCTTGCTCATATTGTTTTTCTGCTCATTCTTTGGCCATTTGGCTGCGAGCTCTGCAACTGAAATATACACTTGATGATCGGTTGTGTCCGTCACATCCGCTCCTTTTACCGGTACTCCGCTGTCATTGCCAAGAACAATTCTACGAATCATATACGTACGAGCCGCAATGGCCTGCGCCTTTAACGCCTCAAGCTCGAATCCGATTGGCATTTCCGCAGCTACTACACCGCGAACATACGCTTCAAGCGGAACTCGCTCTATCCGCTTTTCCTTCGTCAAATAAACACGAATGACAAGACGATCAATCGCATCCAGCGTTTCTCCATTCTTCCCATCACCAGCCGTTGGCCGATTTAAAAGATCATTTTCAGAAGATGGAATGAGCGCATCCGCATCATCCAACACGCTCGTTTTCGGTATCGCTTGGCTGCCCGCTTTAATAGCAGCATTGTCTGTTAAAGACCTAGCAGCCTGCGCATCGCGAAGCTCATCAACTGAAAGTCTTACTAGAATGACAGAAGCACCAAGCATCGCTCCGATTGCAAACAAGGCCATCGGTCTGCTTGTCCGTATACGATCGATCATCGAAACTATTGAAAACGTCCCTCTTCTTCGCCTCATGTGCTCTCCTTCCATCTTGGCCGGAAAAAGGAAGCAGGAAGCAGCTGCCGCCGCCCCCCTCTCTCTTAATCCGATCCTGATGGTTCATTCTATGAGCACAAATAATAGGGTAGAACCTTAAAGTCTAATCATGGCGAAGCGCGTCAACCGGACGCAGACCTGCCGCTTTATTTGCAGGCAGATAGCCAAATATAACGCCTACGAGGGCAGAGAAGACAAAAGCTAACCATACAGTATCTAAAGGTACTTCCGTTTCCGTCTTCATAATCATTCCAATAATAAAAGAGGCGATATATCCAAGTCCAATTCCTAGTGCGCCTCCCAAACCGCTGATGCACACCGCCTCTACTAGAAATTGAAACATAATATCCCGCTTTTTTGCTCCCAATGATTTACGAATGCCAATCTCTCGCGTTCGCTCTGTTACAGACACTAGCATAATATTCATGATGCCGATTCCACCTACGATAAGAGAAATGATCGCTACATAAATGAGCTGCCTGTTCATCGTTTCATTAACGGAATTTAGTGTTTTCATCGCTTCCTCTTGATTAAACACCCTGTAGGCATTCTCATTGCCTCGGAATTTCTCATAGAGAACAGCTTCTACGGCAGTAACCGTCGCAGCCATACGATCTATATCCGAGACAATTAAGTTAATAGTAGAAACACCGCTTGTTTGAAATATTTTCTGAGCTGTCGTTATCGGAATTAATATTTTCTCGTCATTTGAGCCGCTGAGTGAGCTTCCTTGCGATTCCAGCAATCCAACAATCGTGAAATTATAACCGTTTATAGTTATCTTTTTCCCTACTGCCGCCGCAGGGTCCACTCTCTCGTCCTCAAATAAATCCTTCGCGGTCTCCACGCCAATAAGCGCAACCTTTGTGTTGTTTGTTATATCTGGAGAGGCGATATACCTGCCATCCTGTACGGGAAAGCTTTTCACTTCCTCATAAGCGGCGGTTATTCCTTCTACGGTAACGGATACCTGCGTCTTGCCGTATTTCGCATATCCTGTTGTGCTCGTCACAGGCGCAACACCCGCAATATTCATGACATCACCAAGCTCATTCGCTTCATCGACTGACAGCGTCGTAACTGTTCCACGTCCAAGAATATTAACAGAGAGCGAGTTAGGGCTGCCAAGGGAAGATACCTGCTTAGCCACTTCATTGGAGGAAGCCTTCCCCATAGCTACAAGCGCAATGACCGTTGCGACACCGATCAATATACCGAGCATCGATAATATTGTTCTAAGCTTGTTGGATAAGACGCTCTTGACTGCCATCCTGAGACCTTGCGTAAGCTTCATCGCTGTCCCTCCTCTCTTGCTCCCGCTCCGTCAACACCCCATCCCGTATAATGACCGTACGGCTTGCTCGTTTGGCTACTTCCATATCATGTGTAATCAAAACGATAGTCTGACCTGCGCGATGCAGCTCATCCATCATATTGAGCACTTCCATGCCTGTCTTAGAATCAAGCGCGCCTGTTGGTTCATCGGCAAGAAGTATAGGCGGATTAGTCGCCAGAGCGCGCGCAATGCCAACACGCTGCTGCTGCCCGCCCGACAGCTCGTTTTGGCGATGGTTCATTCGATCACCGAGCCCTACTCTATCCAGCGCTTCCATCGCGCGCATACGTCGCTCCTTGCCCGGCAGCCCCCGATAAATAAGCGGAAGCTCGCAGTTCTCAAGTGCTGTGAGCTTCGGAAGCAAATGATACCCTTGAAAAATAAATCCAATTTTTTTATTTCGTATTTCTGTCAGTTTATTATCGCTTTGTCCAGTCACCTCAAGCCCCTCAAGCTTGTAGCTTCCTTCGCTCGGCAAATCAAGACAGCCAATAATATTCATAAGCGTCGATTTTCCAGAGCCGGATGGACCCACGATAGCTAGAAAGTCACCGCGTGCAACCGTGAGTGAGACCTCATGGAGCACTGTCATTTTTTCACGCGCCATCGTATAAAACTTCGTGATCTTGTTCATTTCTATTAAAGGAGCATTCAGCGTTGAACTCATCGTGGACCACCTGTTCCTGTCCGCATTCCTCCGCCCATGCCTCCTGGGAAAACCATGACGTCGCCAGCAAAGCCGCCCTGCCGCATTGTCATCTCCGCAGAGCTGCTGCCCATGCCAGCCGTTCCTTGGGCAATCGGAACAAGCACACTGTCCCCTTCTTTTAGCCCTGAAACAATTTCCACAAAGTTTTCATTGCTGAGTCCTGTGGTCACCTCAACCAGCTGGCCGCCAAGCGCATCCGGCATGCGGCCGCCACGACCGCCAGCTGCAAATCCGCCACCAGCAGTTGCACGACCTGCTCCCGATTGTCCTGCTGAAGCCGAGCCATCAGCTGCAATGGATTGACCTGTGCCTGCTCTTGCACCATTACCTTGCGCACCCTGAGCACCTTGCCTCACAGCTCCTGTTCCCGTTCCCCCCGTCGGAGCTTTCTGTGCTCCGCTTGTTGTAGTGCCTTGTCCGGTCGCCGTTCCTTGTTTCCCGTCTACAGCTCCACCAGGAGCAGCTGCCCCTTCTTGCTGCTGCCCAGCCTGTCCAGCGCCTGCCGATGTACCCGCTCCGCCATTTTCAGACGGAATACGAACGAAAGACCTTGTGCCCATTTCGACGACAGCATTTACTGGTACAAGAATGATGTTTTCCTTAGACGCAATTGTAATGGCTGCCTCACCAGACATCCCCGCCTTCACGCCTTCGATGTTATTTAGCAATAAATTCACTTCAAATGAAGATGAACCGTTATTGGAAGTACCCTCCATCGCTATATCCGATACGGTTGCATTGATCTTCTTGTCAGTCAGCGCGCTTAAGGACAAATCTGCCGATTGATTAACTTTTAATGCAGATATATCAAGCTCATCCACAGATGTAACAAATTCCAGCTTCGTATAATCTACAATTGTAGCTATTGCCGTATTGGCATTCACCTCATCGCCTACTTCAATAGACATTTCGGTAACTTCACCATCTATGGAGGCTGTCACTACTTTTTCCTCTTTTGCTTGTGCTTCATAGATATCTTGTAGTTGATCTTGGTAGTCTGCGATCTCATCGTTTGCATTTTTAATATTTTTTTGAAGCGATGCCTTCGTGGCCTCTTCATTTTCAGTGCCCGTTGCTTCCTTATAGCTTTGTTGGTATTCAGTAATCGTTTCTTGTAGTTTTGTGATACTTTTATTGATCGATTTTATTTTGTCATCATTGTCGTCCGCAGACTCAAAGGTAACAAGAATTTGTCCCGCTTTAATCTTATCTCCTTTTTTGACATTCACAGTAGCTATGGTGCCACTTTTACCAGCAGTCACCGATTCCCTCGAATTAGCTGCTACCGAACCTGTCCCGCTAATTTGTTTTACGATTGACCCTTTTGTCGCCTGCACTGTCAGAGACGTAGGCATTACACCTGCTGCTTCCTTATCCTTAGCAAAATAAAAATAATAGGCACCTGCTCCAGCCGCGGCTAAAATAATTAAAATGCCGAGCCCTATCGTCCACTTCTTCATCTGCTTTAATCCACCTTCCATTGGTCTTAGTGAGATCGACTATAGCATTCAAAAATGAACGGAAGATGAACAAGCTTGACGACAAAAAGCCCCCATCTAGTGTTCATTTGGGAGCAGGCGTATGATGTAAAAGATTACGTAAAGCGGCAAAAGTTCAGTAATAATAGGATTCCTACTGAATAACGATATAAATGGACTAAAAAAAGAGCGGAGATCCCTCTCCGCCCTCATTCTTTATATTCTAGTGAATTGGTGGTAAGTCTTACGGTCGATGAAGTTACTCATGACAGCCTTAATTTCGTCCTCCGTCAATCCAACGGGCTCGCCATCTTCATCCGTTCCAGTGAAAATAGCATTTCCAATAACGGATACTTTAGGCTCGTATTCATCTTGGTTTCTAATTCGTGATTTCTCGGTCAGATGGAAATTGAATGCTGACCCATCGGACTGCAAATCCATGTTAAACCATAAAACAACGTCATTCCATATCGTGATAGATTCTACGTTGCCTTCAGCTATTTCATCTAATGCGTCATAGATGTTTCCCATTATCTCTATTTCTTTTACTTCTAATTCTTTTTCGATTTCTGCAACAATGACTTTCATCGTAGCCAATGGACAACACACCCTTCGTTCTGCCAAAACCATTATTTTAATTCATTCTATGACAAGTGCTTACCCAATTACAAACTTTCACTTGCATATACATTTATCAACGTTTGCGAGGACTTATAGCCATTGAGTCATCCATTTTAAAAAAAGAGTATGTTTCATTCTCCCGAATTGGCGAGAAAAAACATACTCTCTAAATAGATACAGCGTTGATTACAAAGGAGGAAGCTCCTGCAAAACAGGCAGCGACGAAATCGCGCCTGCTCTTGTTGTCGTAAGAGCAGCGGCGGCGTTCGCAAACGAAACCAAACGTTTGGCCGTATCGGCATTCATTTCGCTTAACGCCTCTTCACTTCGCTGCATCTGGTACAGCAGCGCTCCGATAAAAGCATCGCCAGCCCCAGTCGTATCCACAACGGCTACTTTCTGGCCAGGAGTAGATACTTCGTAGGAAGACGTATACCACACCGCACCATCCGCTCCCTTTGTGTATACAACAGCTTGAACGTCTCCGACAAACAAAGAAGCAATAGCCTCTTTCTCGTCTTCAATTCCCGTCACAAAAGCAAGCTCATCCGAGCTTATTTTGACAAGATGGCTCAAAGGAATGAATTGCAGTATCGTTTGTCTGCACTGCTCGTGATCTTCCCATAGCGGCAGGCGCACGTTAGGATCAAAGCTGATGAGTCCTCCTGCTGCTTTCATCCCAGCAATCGCTTTAAGATGCGCATATTTCACAGGAGCTTCAATAAGATCTACTGAGCAATAGTGCAAAATATCTCCTTTAGCGAACCACTCTTCGTTAATCTCATCCTCTGAAAGCAGCATATCGGCACTTGGATTTCGGTAGAAAGAAAAATCGCGGTCCCCGTCGGCTTTTAAACTTACAAACGCAAGAGCAGTATTTGCTTCATTCGTTTGGAGCACATGCTGAGTATCAACACCTGACGCTTTCATCGTTTCCAAGAGAAAGTCACCGAAAGCATCTTTACCCAGCTTACCTATGAAGGCACTGCTGCCGCCTAGCTTCGCAACCGCACAAGCAACATTAGCTGGAGCGCCGCCTGCTTCCTTCGTGAAACCAACGACATCTTTGAGCTCAATGCCGCGAGTATCCGGAATAAAATCAATTAACGCTTCACCAATCGTATATAGTTTAGACAGATTAAGCCCTCCTAGCTGATGTCCCATTTTTTAAAGGATACCATAGTACAAGCACCTTCTGCGTAGGCGAATATGCCGAGAGATTCAGTACCTGGGTAAATACGGCCTGTCATCACCTTCTCGCCGCCTTGAATGAACACCTCGACGGAGGATTTATCGACGAAGATGCGCAAAGCCAGCAAACCATCCTTCAGTTCAACACTCGTCCTGCGCTCGCCGCCAAGACCAATTCCTGACTTATCGCGATTAAAACGGAATTTGCCTTCCGCTTGCTGATAAGACAATACGGTTTCTTCTTCGCCATGCACCCTCAGCTTCAAACCAAATTCCTTGGCTTGATCTGCCTGGAACACGACCTCCAGCTCATAACAATCACCGCTAACTCCCATATCTTTAACAACATCTGATAAGTTAATATCGCTTGCCTCATAAGCATTTTTCCGGTAATTTTTCATTTCCTCAAGCGGCTTGAACAATAACGACTCACCCTGCAAAATAACTTCGCGCGGCAAAGTCATAGCGCCGGCCCAGTAATGCCCAAGCTGCGTCGGAATTTCTTGTTCCCATGCCTCCATCCAGCCGATGATAATGCGTCTGCCTTTTTCATCAACTGTTGTTTGCGGAGCATAAAAATCAAAGCCGCAGTCAACCGGCTCATACCGATCATACTGAAAGCTGCTTTGCTTAATATCCAAGCGTCCAATCATATAGGTAGTGGAATGCAGATTACGATAGTCATCTCCTTGCGCTGGCATACGCTGCGGCGACATTACCAGCACATCGTGTCCTCCGAGCTCAAACAGATCAGGACACTCCCAGTTGTCGCCAAGCTTCCCATCACTGCGCGCGATTTCCCCGCTAAAACTCCAACTCACAAGGTCCGTTGAACGATATAGCAAAATAAGTCCGCGTCCCTGTCCATCATTTGACCCTAAAACTGCATAATAAATACCGTCGCGCTCGAATACCTTCGGATCTCGGAAATCCTTCTGGCTGAATCCTGACGGTATTTGGTCTGAACCAATGACAGGATTGCTAGCCAGCTTCTCAAAATGGATGCCATCGTCGGAAACTGCGATATTTTGATTTTGACTATAATCAAGCTCTCTATTAGGGCCCGTTATCAAATGTCCCGTATACATCAAATACAGCTTGCCATCCCGCTCAACAGCACTGCCAGAGAAACAGCCGTCACGGTCATAATCCTGATCGGGCGCAAGAGCAACCGGGAGGTACTTCCACTTGATGAGATCATGGCTAACCGCATGTCCCCAGTGCATAGGCCCCCATACGGGCTGATATGGATAATGCTGATAGAACATATGGTATTCACCGTTATAATAAACAAAACCATTCGGATCATTCATCCAGCCAAACTCGCTCATTAAATGATAAGCAAGGCGGTATTCCTCTTTCAACAAATACTTGCGTTCTGCAATAAATGTGTCGGCATTTTCTCTTGTATACAAAATAAAGCATCCAACCCTTACTTATTATTTAATTGAGCCTTGCATGACTCCTTGGATAATATATTTCTGCGCAAACAAGTAGACAACAAGCACAGGCAATATGGTCAGCATAAGCCCTGCCATTAATGGTCCATAATCAACCGAATACGTACCGAAGAAATAGAAAGTAGACAACGGCAATGTCCGCTCATTCGGCGAAATTAACACGAGGGAAGGCAATAAGAAGTCATTCCAAATCCATAATACATTTAAAATGGCAATCGTAACCGTCGTCGGAGCAAGCACCGGAAATACGATACGGAAGAAAGTTTGCGTCCGCGTGCAGCCATCGATAAGCGCCGCTTCTTCCAGCTCAGCTGGTATGCTTTTTACAAACCCATGATAAATAAAGACGGCCAGCGGACTGCCAAATCCGACATACATATAAATAAGGGCCCATTTGCTATTAAGAAGACCAATGGTTCCGTATATTTTGACGAGAGGGATCATAATGGCCTGGAAAGGTATGATCATAGCCGCAACCATAAGGAAAAACATGTATTGGTTCGTTTTTGTTTGATTTCGCACAAAATAATGAGCCGTCATTGCAGCTAAAATAGAGATAAGCACCACGCTAAGCACAGTTATGACTACAGAGTTCATAAATGCCGATATGAAGTTCATTTTTTCAAATGCATTTGTATAGTTCGTGAAGCTTAGGCTATCCGGCAAGGAAAGCGGACTTGATGTGATTGCCTTGTTTTCCTTAAATGAGTTGATGAGCAGCATAAAGAAAGGAACGACGAACAGAACTAAAATAACGAAGAGGGCGATGAACTTCGTCCATGCGAGCCATTGGTTCTTTTTCTCCATCACGCCTCAACCTCCAGCTTCTTGCTAAAATAAACCTGTGCTATGGTAATCGTCGCCACCAGCAGGAACAGGACAAATGCTTCTGCTTGGCCTACGCCATAATCCCGCGATAAAAATGCCTTCTCGTATACATGCATCGATACCATTTCCGTACTTTTGAACGGTCCGCCTTTTGTGAGTGAAACGTTCAGGTCATAAACCATAAAGCATCTTTGCAGTGATAGGAAAATACAGACGATAAACGATGGAACCATCAGCGGCAAAATCATTTTGCGCATTTTCGTCCATAGGCTCGCACCATCAATACTTGCTGCCTCTAAAATATCCTTAGGCACATTCATAAGCCCAGCTACATAAATAACCATCATATAACCGGCATATTGCCATACCGTGACGATAATCATCGACCAGAAGGCTTTGTCCGGGTCAGCCAGCCATGAGGAGCTGAATAACGGAATACCCCATTCTTTGCCTAGATACACGAGTACATTCGAGAAAATAAATTGCCATACAAAGCCGAGTACAATGCCGCCTACCAAGTTGGGAATAAAGAAGCCGGCTCTAAAAATACTTTGCCCCTTCAATCCTCTCGTTAATACATAGGCTAGCAAAAACGCAACTACATTAATAAGGGCAACTGAAATAAAAACATATTTTAAGGTAAGCAAAAATGACTTCCAAAAAACAGCATCCTTGAATACCGCTACGTAATTCTCAAATCCAACCAAACTGCTTGTCGTCGATATGCCATCCCAATTCGTAAAGGTCAAATAAATCCCATACAAGAATGGAATAATCATTACAGCAAGAAAAGCAAACAAAGTCGGTCCGGTAAACAGCAGCCGCAATCGCAATCGATTCCACAGCCCTTTTTCCGTTATCATCATGATCCCTCACATTCAAGCATGGTTTTGTAATTCAAAAAAACGATAAAGAGTAAACAGCTTACCCCGTCGGTTGGCGGGGTAAGCCTTCTATAAGCTATTAAGGATTACTTAACCGTCTTCCAATACTCCACAATATCTTTCGTCAACTCCGCACGATCCGAAGCACCTGCTAAATATTTCTGCATCGATGCGCCAAGCTTAGCCCAGTGGTCAGCTGGCAGCGTGCTGATTGAATCCTCTGTTTTGCCGTTTGCGATATGTTCAGAAATAGACTTTGCAAGCGGATCTTTCGCTTCAAGTGTAATGTTCTTGAACGCTGGAATAATATTCGCTTTGTTCACGAGGAAGTCTTGCCCCTTCTCGCTGTATACCATCCACTCCAAAAACGTTTTTGCAGCAGCCTGCTGCTCCGCCGTATTTTTTTCCTTGTCGATGACCAAACGCTTCGAAACCGCAGAAGACACTTGTGTATTGCCAAAATCATCTGGATTGTTGCTTATAGGGACAGGTAGAAAGCCGTATTGTCCGCTTGCCGTATCAAAGCTGCTAATTTGCGGCCAAGCCCAGTTCCCTTGGAACCAGATGCCTACCTCGCCTTTACCGAGCACCTCTGGACCGCGCTCATAGGTGCCGGACAATGGGGAAGCTTTGTCGATATTGTATTTTGTCATGACGTCGAACGTATCCATTAGTCCATTGAAAACCGTATTGCTAGCTAAATCGATTGTTCCAGCCTTCAAATCGTCTATAAACTTTGCAACTGCAGCCGTATCAGCTGATTGACCCGCGTAAGCCAGCGGCAAATAATGTGCTCCCAGCGACCAATCCATTGGAGAGATAATAAGCGGCGCTTTTCCCGAAGCTTCGATTTTCTTGAACAGCTCTTCAAGTGCGCTTGTTGTGTTAATCGTTGCTGGATCAAATGTTCCGCCTACCGCTTGTTCTACAACCGCTTTGTTATAAATAAAGCCATAACCTTCAACTGCAAGCGGGAAAGCGTAGTTTTTACCATCAAATGTCGTTAGCGCCGTGCTGCGGTCAACGGCATCCGCCATCCACTTCTCACCGCTAAGATCAAGAACACGATCCTTGAATTTCTCAACATCTCCTGTATCGAGCATCGTAATGGTAGCCGGGTTTCCTGATGCATAAAGCGCAGACGCTTTCTCAAAAGGGGACTGTCCTGCCGGTACCGGTATAATTTCAAGCGTAATGTTAGGATTATCCTCTTTAAATACTTTCGCAGCCTCTTCGAGTTGGGCTTGAATCTCGCCCTTCGAGTTAAGCAACGATATCTTTACTGCAGAACCTCCATTAGACGATCCCGCGTTATTCGAATTACCACATGCCGTTACAACCATAACTACCATTAGCGATAATGCTATCGCTTGCATCCATTTCAATGATTTCATTTGATTGCCCCCAATTTTTTGAGATTGAAAAAGATTGAAAGACGATTTACCGATCGTGTAAACCGCTTACAAAACGTATTATATAATTGTGAATAAGAGTATGTCAATCGTTTGACATGTTAAACGATTGACATAACTTTTAAAAAAATAAAAAACCCTTGCTGCACTTGGGTTTTTCACGTTTTTTTAATCTATGTAGAAGCTCGTTTAATCAGTTCAACCGGTAAAATATTTTCGAATTCGAAAGCTTCCTCGTTCATCTGCTTCATAATCAAATCAATCGCCATTTTCCCAATTTCTGCAATCGGCTGTTTCACCGTTGTCAGCTCCGGCGTGAGCCATCTGGCTGCGCTAATATCGTCGTAACCGATAATTTTCACATCCTCCGGGATTCGTTTGCCGGCGATCACACACTCCTTAACTGCAAAAGCAGCAATAATATCACTCGTAGCGAAAATGCCATCCAGATCGGGATGATCCTGAAACAGCTGATGTATAATTTGCTCGTACTGGAGTTGATCAAACACATTCATATCAGTCTGAATGATGACATGCTCGATCCCCTTCTCTTTCATCACGGCTTGAAACGCTTCTGTACGCTGATTTGCGAGCAAATGTAGCTCCAAATTACCGCATATATGCGCAATTTTTTTGCAGCCCTCACTAACCAGCAATTGTGCCGCAAGGCTCCCGCCTGCATAATTATCGGAAGAGATATACGGAATTTCACTGCTGATCTGACGATCAATCGTGACAATTGGCGAGTTCAAATGTTTGTACTCATCGACCTGAAGCGTATGACTGCCCATGATAATGCCATCCACACGATTGCGCTTCAGCATTTCGATATAATCCTTTTCTTTCTGCGGGTCAAGCTGGGAATTGCAAAGCAGCATTTTGAAGCCGAGCTCATAAGCATAGTTTTCTATGTGATTCGCGAGCTCGCTGAAAAACGGATGAGCTACACTAGGTATAATAAGACCAATGACGTTAGATTGTTTTCTTAGTAAAGAGCGGGCAATCTCATTCGGCTGGTAATTTAATTGCTCCATCGTTTGATAAACCTTCGTTCTCGTTGCTTCACTAATATAACCCCGATTGTTTAAAACGCGGGAAACCGTCGTCACGGATACGTTCGCTATTTTTGCCACATCGTGTATCGTTGCCATGGCCGCCCCTTTGCTTATTGCAGTAGTAGTAACCATTATAGCTAAATGGTTAGCCTTATTATACTTAATAAATAATTCAAAAGTATAGATTGTCCAAACAAAAAGAAGCTGTTTCAGATAAGCCCTTTGCGACTTATTTGAAACAGCTTCTTTATCTTGTTCTTAACGGAAATTAAGCCCACGTCGGCTGAACTTTGAGAACCGCAACCTCTTTCTCACGCTTAAAGGAAGCAGCTGTATCCACATCAGAAGACGTTGAAGAGATCGCCACTACAGCAGCTGTATCACGCACTGCCGATGTAACTTGGACCGAAACGGATGGCTTGCTTGCCGCCGTGTCTTCCTCGCTAATCAGCTCAATACGATGAATATCAGCCCCAAGAGCTGCAAGCTTGCCTGTAATGTTAACATAACCGCGATCCACATGATGCAGACCTGTTACTTCAGTCTCGCCTTCCGCCCGCAAAGCCGCACAAATAAGTGCTGCTCCTGCTCTTAAATCGGTAGCGCATACCTTTGCACCCGTTAGCGGCATACCGCCATTAACGATAGCTGTACGTCCATCGACTTTAATTTGAGCGTTCATCTTCTGGAATTCCTCGACATGCATAAAACGATTTTCGAAAACCGTTTCCGTTACAACGCTTGTTCCCTCAGATACGAGGAGAAGAGCCATCATTTGAGATTGCATATCTGTTGGGAAACCTGGATGCGGCAATGTTTTCACATCAACCGATTTCAATTGCTTGCTCGATTGTACACGAATTCCGTTATCGCTCTCCGTAATTTCTACGCCCATTTCCTGCAGCTTAGAGATTACCGGCGTCAAATGATCAGAAATTGCACCTTCAACGAATACGTCACCGCCTGTAATAGCGGCCGCAATCATGTACGTGCCTGCTTCAACACGGTCAGGAATTACATTATGGGCTGCGCCATACATCCGGTCCACGCCTTCAATACGAATAACTCCTGTACCAGCGCCACGAACTTTGCCGCCCATAGCATTGATATAGTTGGCCAAATCCACGATTTCCGGTTCTTTGGCTGCATTCTCAAGAATCGTTGTGCCATCTGCTAAAGCAGCTGCCATCATAATATTTTCCGTTGCGCCTACGCTGGCTACGTCTAGGTAAATTTTCGCACCCTTAAGACGCGTCTTTGTGCTGGCTTCGATAAAGCCCTGCCCAAGCGTAATTTCAGCGCCCATCGCTTCAAAGCCCTTCAAATGCTGATCAATCGGACGAGTGCCGATCGCACAGCCGCCAGGCAACGAAATTCTTACCTTGCCTATCCGACCAAGAAGAGGACCCATAACTAAGAAGGATGCCCGCATTTTTCGAATAAGCTCATAAGGAGCTTCATAAGTCGTAATGGTCTGCGCTGTAATGCGCATCGTTTCATTATTATAGGATAATTGTGCGCCTAATGAGGCAAGCACCTTCTGAATCGTCATAACGTCGTCGAGGAGGGGTACGTCATAGATGACGCTGTCTCCTTCTGTCGCCAATAATGAGGCCGCTAAAATGGGGAGTACTGCATTTTTTGCTCCGCTAACACGGACCGTTCCCTTCAAACGCTGGCCTCCGCGGACGATAATTTTGGTCATCTTTTGGTTCCCTCCGCGAACTGCATTTTCTATTTCCTATTTGTGAAAAAAAAGGTTTATCTCACTTTACCCAACCTTCATCTTATCACTCAATTACACCAATCGACAAGCGTTATATTATTACCATTTTTTACATGTCATTCCCAGCGCATTTTATGACTTTTTTCTCCAAAAACGTCTCTTTTTCACGAAAAAACTACGTTCCCGGTACGATTACTGGTCCTGATTTATACCTATTCGCAAGCCATCGGCTTTTTGAGACCGTCATGTATTACCCATTGTTGACATGTTTCGCTTTTGTTATTCGACAAACGATTTGAGAAGAACGGTGTAGCCCCAATATTCCAAGATGAATTTTGCTAACAAATGACCCATAATAATAGCAACAAATACTTGAAACAAACGGGCTTTTGGACTCTTTGGAAAACGAAAAAAAGCTTCCCATTTCACCTCTTGCAGTACAAACCACACCAGAATAATGCTGAGAATAACAATGATTATAGAAAACAACCCGGTCATTCCGGTGTAGTTTTGCAAACCATTTATAAGACCGTAATTAACGTCCATGATGCCTCCTGAGCTTTTTCATGTTTTAAGCTTCAAACTCAAGCAGCTTTACAAACAGCATTTATCTTGCTTCATATTATTAACGTAACTGGAAGCCATTTTGTTTGATGAAAATATTAGGCGATAAATCGGTGGAGCAGCACCGTGTAGTCTGCACGGCTAGCCTGCAGGCTTGGTTTGAACAGATTTGATTCTATCCCTTCAATTTGTTTGTTCAACTTCATGGCATACAGCATGGGTGCTGACCAATGAGACTTTGGTACATCGGCGAACGGATCAATAACAGGCAGCTTAGGCCGTACACCTTCCGCATAACCGATAATCATTGCCATTTCCGCCCTTGTAATCGGCTGATCCGGCTTGAACTCACCATTCGGGAATCCTTTTACCCAGCCTTGCTCTACAGCCCTTGTAATCGCATCATTCGCCCAATGTTTTAATGGGACGTCTTTGAATCGCTTCCCTTGCACGCGACTAGATGAAGCTGGCTTATATGCCTTCACAACCATGGAAACGGCCTCAGCTCGCGTTATGGAGCGTCTAGGCTCAAAGCGATTTTGTCCTGTTCCGTTAATAATGCCTTTTTTGTTTAAGGCGACGATTTCATTTTGAGCCCAATGACCTTTAATATCACGGAATCCAGCAATCAACTCCTCTGATTTCACCTTTAAGCGATAATACTGCTTGTCAAAAGGAGCATCTGCTTCCAGCTTCACGTAATACACACCAGGCTGCAGCAGCTTTTCTTCGGTTTGGAGCTTCCCGCTTGCTTTTGTTTTGGATGCCGTAAGCTGCTTCATCCGTTTATCATAGAGCAAGAGGCTCAAATCAACGTCAAGCGGCACACCGTTTACCGTCATGCTGATGATGCTGGCGTTTGAAACCCGGATTTGAAACCAATCTACGTCGGAGTAGCTGCTAATTACACCAAGGTACTCCGTACCTGGATTAATCATAAACGCCTCGTACGATTTATCGTTTGGTTCATTCGGATCATCATATTTTGGCATATAATCCATCTTCAATATGTAGGTGCCTATGGTCGGACTAGCTTCTGAGGAGATCGCATTGTGAACACGAATATAATATTTACCAGGAGTCACAGTTATGACTGGTGACTGCTCAGTCTCCCCTTCACCCTCATCATCGTACACCATTAATTGCTGACCTGCCTTCTGTATAGCAAGCCCAGGATCAATACGTGCCGTATTCGTACTAAGCGTAAGACTTAGCTTTCCGCTCTGCGTAAAGGTTACCGTAAACCAGTCGCGATCGGCGGTTTGATGAAAGTTGCCCGTAATCGACTGCGTACGAGGCTGCAATGTATAGGCTTCAAACGATTTATCATTTTTCTCGTAATCGTCCGGCTTCATCGTAAAAGTAGACGTCAGCAGATAAGGCAATTCATCGTCGCTGCTCTGATTGATGAGCTCCAGATGAATGAGCTGCCGCCCTTTTTTAACCTCAAGATCAATGGACCTGCTTGCAAGCTTCGTATCGCTCGTACTTTGCTTCACGCCATTCATGTAATGGGTGAGCCTAACAGGCGGAACAATCTTTCCGTTAGGAACAAGCCCTTCGTATTGTATGGTCAGCGTGCCATCATACGGCGCATCGATTTGATACCAATCATGGTCGGATACGCCCTGCAGCAAAGCCGAAATTTGGCTGTTCAGCTGAAACCTTGCAGCAGTTGATTGGGTTTCATTCGGTTCGAAGCCGTCTGGCTTCAAGGTTGAACGTACCGCTTGGTCGATCTGCAGCACACCGTAGCCTGACGTGCTGTCCGCACCTGGCGGCCCAATATCCTTAGCTGTTTGGCGCAGCAGCTCGCGTATCTGGTAAGGCTTCATGTCCTTGTAGCGAGCCCATATGAGCGCTGCAGCAGCTGCGGCTTGCGGAGCCGCCATTGAAGTTCCTTCTTCTTTCTTATAGAGTCCACCAATGGCTGTTGTATATACATTCCAAGGTGCGACAAGGTCAAGCTCAGTGCCTCGATTCGATCGACTATCGACCGTATTATTCGACTTGACACCACCGACTGCGAGTACCGTCGGATAAGCTGCCGGGTATTTTACCGCAGCTTTCTCTCCAAAGGTGACTCCGTCATTGCCTGCCGCTGCTACGAGCAGTACGTTTTTGCTTTCCGCATATTGTACAATGTCGAGCATGTACGGAGAATATCGATGAAGGCCAACCGACAGTACAACGATGCTTGCTCCGCTGCGAACGGCGTACAATATGGCTTCGCCGAGCTCCTGCTCTGTTCCGTCACCTCGGTGATCCAGCGCTTTTATCGGCATGATTTTGGCTTTCCACAGTATGCCTGATACGCCAATGCCGTTATTTCCTACAGCTGCGATAACACCTGCTACACTTGTACCGTGCCCATTGTCATCATCGGGCGAATCACCAGGACTCACTAGATTAGCGCCTGGAACAAGATTAGGCTTCAAATCCGGATGTTCCAAATCAACACCTGTATCCACGATCGCTATCGTAAGCTGCTGCTGCTCGCGAACGGTTTCCCACGCCTTTTGCGCGCCGATCTGACTGAGATAAAGCTGCTTAGACAACTCAGGATCATTTGCTTTCAGTGCTGTAGCTGCTGCTGCAATCTTCGCTGTGGAAGCTGCCTCAGACTCCTGCGGCGCCGCTGGCGGTGTCGATGGAGTCTCTGCGGGCGATACTTCGTTAGGTACAGAAGCTGCCGGTGATACATTGGATGGAGAAGAGCCTGTAGGCCGCGCATTGCTGCGCGCGGCCTCTGAGCCTGCCGAGGCTGCGTCCTCCGACTCGCCGGCAGGCAGAGCAAGCATATGCACCCTATTATTCGGGTGCACGTACTCTACGCCCGGCAGGCTTCGCAGCCGGTCGAGCCATTCCTGTACGTCCGCGCCTTCAGCGGCCGGACGTACGAGCATGACCGCCGCCTCATTCTGGCGGCGGAGCACCTCTGTCCCGCGCAGCTCATGCGCTAGCGCGGGGTCACGCCATTTGAGCAGCCAGCTTTGCGGCTGCTCTGCATCGGCGCCTTCGGCGCCCTCAGCCGCAGGCGATGCTGCGGCCAGCGCCATAGGCGCCGCTACGGGAGCGAACCCTGCGGGGGCTATGCCCCCGAGGGTGATGCTCCCGATCAGCAGCGCGGGCAGCGCGCGACGAAGGAGCTTGCGCGCGGCGAGCGTGGCAATGGCGATTGCTTGCCTAGACAAGCGAGCTTTATGCTTTTTGAGCGCAGAGCCCTGTCGATCATCAGATGGGCTCTGACTAATCATTTGTGAATTTCGTAATCGCTTTGGTTCTTTTTGAGTGCTCATCATTTTCTGCCTTTTCGTATGAAACGGGTTATGGTTTGTTCCCACTTTCAATTGGATATTCCTTAACTACAATTTCTCTTCACAGGTATCATTTCCCTTGTTTCTATAAGACAAAAAGGACAAAAGTCCTACAACTATCCCGCTCCATAGCTCGGAACGTCAGTATTCGGCACAAACTATTATTTCCCGGTAAATATGACGAGCAGCAACACTGGTTCACATAGATAGAATAGTACTTCATGTCTACTATACTATGAACCTATACTCCCCCTGCTGCACATTACCCGCAACATTCTCCGCTGAAACACTGTAATTATATTTCTGCTCATAATCCCTGTTTAAAATAGCGTCAGACAGCTTCCTCTCTTCTTGCTATATGCTAGAAATGACTATAATCTAGCCATTACTATCATCATATCTAAAACTGCTGCTGCAGTCTGTGTCCTTAACAGTAACTTTAACTATAATGCTGCTTTTTAGCTTATAAACTACTTTCTATTTCCCCTGTGCCGCCTCGAAAATCCCCTTCATCGATTAAACAAAAAATAGATCGTTTAAATAGACATCAGCTCATCATCTACTTAAACGACCTATTATTTTCACACCTCTAGAATACGAATGCTTCGCATCACTCTTCTACAATCTGCTTATCCCATTATCATTAAATCGCCCTTAATCGAGAATATCGCATCAATCCATTGCATTAACGGTCCTGGGAAAATACCTAGTGCAATCGTTGCTGCTGCACACAGCCAGATCACAACTCCCGTTGCTGCCGATATTCGCACTTCATTATTTTCTTCTCCGCTGCGCATGAACATTTGACGAACAATGCCAAAGTAGAAATAGTAAGAAATGACGCTGCTCACGACGATAACAGCTACGAGCCAATAAGCTTTCGCATTCGCTGCTCCGAGCAAGATAAACAGCTTCCCAAAAAATCCGCCGGAAATCGGCAAGCCCGATAAAGACAAGATAAATACCACCATAGCCGCTGCCGTCCAAGGCGCTCGGTAGTACATGCCCGCGAAGCTTTTCAGCTCCTCATGCCCCGATGCGCGGCTAACTACCGTAAAGACAGCAAACGCTCCTATCGTCATAAACAAGTACGCAACCAAATAATAAACAAATTCAGAGAAGTTGCTGCTATGAACCATCGTTATTGAAATACCGATAGGCACCAGCATGTAACCCGCATTGGCTACTCCTGACAGGGCCAGCAATCGCTTTACGTTCCTTTGTTTAAGCGCAGCTGTCGTTCCGACGAGCATCGCTGCAGCAGCCAGAACCAGCAGGACCAGGAAGAGATCATTTGATATTTTTGCCGCTTCTCCCGCTGCGCTGAATAAACTAGTGCTAAACATAACTCTAAATATAGCAGCCAGCGCAGCACCTTTAGCAATGACCGCTAGAAAAGCCGACACAGGCGTTGGAGCCCCTTGATATACATCTGGCGCCCATGCGTGAAACGGAGCCGCTGCAATCTTAATACCGAATCCCGCAATCATAAACAGGAAGCCCACATAAGCAAGCGCTTTGAAATCCTGCATCGCCCGCGGTAAAGCATCCCCAATTACACCCAAATCGACTGATCCGGTTATGCCGTAAATGTACGACATGCCGAACAACACCATCGCCGAGGAAATCCCGCCCGTAATGACATACTTGAATGCCGCTTCAGCAGACAAAGTTGATTTGCGTCTAATGCCAACCAATACATAACTTGTAATACTAAGAAGCTCTAATCCGATATACAACGTAACCAGGTTTCCTGATGAAGCCATCATCATCGCGCCCATAAGCGCGGGAAGCACCAAATAGAAATACTCTGATTTGTCTGTTATCTCCTCTTCATCCCGATCCGATCCAATTGCGAGCAGGATGATAAGCGCAGTACCAGTTAGAAATACAATTTTCAGCAGGCTGGCGAAATCATCAATGCGGTAGCTGTTGCTTAACAGATGGATAGAGTCAGCAGATGCTCCGCCCTGATTCATATCCAACATTCGGAGCACGACTAGCAGCAGTGATGCAAGAATGCCCGCTAACGTCAGCCACCCTGTGAATTTTCTGTTCACGCGCTTCGGCAAGAACAAATCCAATACAACAAGAAACAAAAACATGGCGGCCAGCATAAACTCAGGGGCAAGGTAGAGCATATCCGTCCATGTCAGTGGTATAAATGAAACGCCTTCGTACATGGTTTATCCCCCCGCCCTTGATGCAAGTAATTGTCCGAACAGCTTATCCATGCCATGCTGCACAGTATCCGTAAGGACGGAAGGAAAACAGCCGAGAAGCACAATGAATGCAAGCAGCACAATCATGGGAGCCGCCTCAATTAGCCTTGCGTCCTTAAATGCTCCAAACGCCTCACGCTGTGGACCAAATGTAATCTTAAGTACAGCGCGAAGCATATAGACAGCGGTCAAAATAATGCCAAGCGCCGCAGCCGCAGTCAACCAGCGATGCGACTCGAATAGGCCGAGCAGCGATAGAAACTCCCCAATAAAACCGGATAAGCCCGGCAAACCGAGTGAAGCGAGCCCCGCAGTCAGCAGTACGCCGCTTATAAATGGCATAGAGCGCGCTAACCCACCCAGCTCTTGCAGCTCGGTCGTTCCCGTTCGTTCATTGATGCTGCCAACGATCAGAAATAACAAGGCAGATATGAGTCCGTGCGATACGAGCTGGTATACAGCTCCCTGCAAGCCAATCTCATTTATTGCTGCTATCCCTAGCAATACGATACCCATATGGCTGATGGAGGAATAAGCAAGCACTAGTTTAAACTCACGCTGCCTGAAGGCTAGCAGCGCTCCATACAATATATTTATGACGCCAAGCACAGCGAGCACTGTCGCAAATTGTCGCGCTTGATCAGGGAAGAGCATAATCCCAAATCGCAGTAATCCGTAAGCGCCCATTTTCAGTAATATCCCGGAGTGAATCATGACAATCGAGGTCGGAGCTTCCGTGTGCACCTTAAGCATCCAAGTATGGAATGGAAATATCGGAAGCTTGATGCCGAAAGCAACAAGCAGCATAATAAACAGCACCCATTGCATCGTATCCGTCAACTGGAATGGATTAATTGAACCAAGCTGCTCATTAGTCAGGTTAACCCAAGCGGATGCGTCCGCCATGTTGCGGAAGATGTCTGTATAGCTGCCGCTGTAAATAAAGCTAACTTGTTCGCCTACTTGATCCACGCGGAAGCCAGCTGTGTTCACGAGAATAACGAACGCAATCAGCATAATGGCTGAACCAATTCCGTTATAGATTAAAAACTGATTGGCTGCACGCTCGCGATTGAAGTAACCCCAAATTCCGATTAAGAAATACATCGCAACAAGCGTAATCTCGAAAAATACAAAAAATAAAAATAAGTCACGAGCTAGAAAAACGCCAAGCATTCCGAGCTCCAGCAGCAGAAACCATATGAAAAAAGATTTCCATCTTTTCTTGATATGAACTGCTGCAAGTGCAGCCATTGCTGATACGAGCGTTGCGAGAAGCAGAAGCGGAAGCGACAGGCCATCTATGCCGAGCTCATATTGAAACGTAAACTTAAATTCAGATACGCCCGATGGCACCTCTTTATTTAACGGCACTTCCACCCAGCTATATTGCTCGTCATATGCCGCCCCGCCCTGCTGTTTATTATAATCAGCATAAAGCCACAAGGAGAGCAGCAAAGGAACTAATGTGGTTATGACAACCGTTGTTTTCATCCAGCTGCTGCGCTGCTTCGGAAGCAGCAGCAGAACGATGATACCAAGCAGCGGTGCCAGTAATATAAGTGATAATATCGGAATGTCACTCAGGATGCTCATGGCAGGAACCTCCTTCCAACGATAGCAGCCACAAGAATGACGAACCCGATAACAGCTGCCAAACCGTAGGTTTGTACTTGACCGTTCTGCAGACGGGCAGCCACTCTCCCAGCCGAGGTTACAGCCGTGCCTGTCATCCTCACGATTCCGCCTATGACATAAGAATCAAACGCCATAAGCGCAGAGCCAATCAGCTTCAGCGGCTTCACTATGATAACGGCATAAAGCTCATCGATGTAATAACTATTTTCCAGCAGCTTGACTAGCTTAGGCATTTTTTCTTGCAGTACATCTTTGTTCACACTGTTTTTCCCATAAATGAGCCAGCCAATATAGATACCTAGCAGGCCAACCGCAATGGATGCAACAATGGCGATGCCGCTTTTATGAGGCGACTCTCCCCCATCGGTGATCCATGAGCCAAATGCGCCGTTCCATGGCGTCTCAATAAACCCAACAACAATGGCGAGAGCAGCCAGCACGATCATCGGCAGCGTCATCGAAACTGGTGATTCTTTCGCATGAGAAGAGGCCTCGTTTGGTTTTCCCATAAATACAAGGAAGAACAATCGAGACATATAAAGCGCCGTACAGAAAGCGGCTGCCAAACCTACAATAAATAATAATGGATTCGTCTCCCAAGCAACCGTCAAAATTAAATCCTTCGACCAAAAGCCGGATAATGGCGGAATGCCAGCGAGCGCTAAAGCGCCGATTGCGAACGTCCATGTCGTTACTTTCATTTTCGAGGCAAGTCCGCCCATCTCATGAATGTTCTGTGTATGTACCGCATGAATGATGCTGCCAGCACCAAGGAAGAGCAGCGCTTTGAAGAAAGCGTGCGTGAACAGGTGGAAGATGCCGCCTGTTAAGGAACCCAGACCAAGCGCCATCATCATATAACCCAATTGGCTGACCGTGGAATAGGCTAATATCCGTTTAATATCCTTTTGTACGAGCGCAATCGTCGCAGCGAATATAGCTGTAAAACCGCCTACATATGCGATGGTCTCCATAGCAGATGCAGAATCTTGAAAAATATCATACGTTCGTGCAATAAGGAATACACCTGCCGCAACCATAGTAGCAGCATGAATCAGTGCACTGATCGGTGTCGGGCCCTCCATTGCATCAGGAAGCCACACATGAAGCGGAAACTGGCCTGATTTGCCGATCGCACCTACAAAAATAAGCAAAGCAATCAACGTCGTAATCCCGTTCGTAATCGCACCCGATTGCCCATCAAATACGCTTTGAATCGTAGTGAAATCAAGGGCATGATCCGGCATATACCAGAAAAGAAGCATAATAGCGATCAGCAAGCCAACATCGCCGATTCTTGTCACAATAAATGCCTTCTTGGCCGCCGCTCGCGCTTTGGGCAGTGTAAACCAGAAGCCAATGAGCAAGAACGAGCATACGCCAACTAGTTCCCAGAAAATATAAAGCGATAATAAATTATCGGATAATACAAGTCCCAGCATAGAGAATGTGAACAAGGCAACATAACCAAAAAACACGGTTATTCGCTCATCATTTTTCATATAGCCGGCCGAGTATACATTCACGAGAAAGCTGACGAGTGTCACGACAACCAGCATAAGCGCTGTCAGGTTGGTCACCTCGAAACCAATCTTCAACGTATAATCTCCGATAGCAATCCAATCAAAGGAATAATTATAATCCACTTCATTGGTACCAAGTCGATCAATCATAATAAGCAAAGATAGAACGAAGGCGCCAAATGATCCAAGCGAACCGATGATAACGCCCGCTCGTCGATAGCTGCGGCCGAGCGCCGTCAAAACGAGGAATGCTGCCAGCGGAAACAGCGGAATTAACCAAGCCGTTTGTGAGTACATATTCATACGCCGCGCTACCTCCTCATTTTGTCAAACTCATCGACATTAACTGTCCCGCGCAATCTAAACAATGCTATTAATATAGCTACCCCAATCGCTGCTTCTGCCGCTGCGACTGTAATTGTAAATAATGAAAAAATTTGCCCCGTCAATGACGGAACAACACCATATTTGGAGAAGGCAATAAGATTCAAGTTGACCGCATTCAGCATTAGCTCAAGCGAGAGCAGTACGACGACTGCATTTCTTTTCACTAATGCGCCATACAGCCCAATACAAAACAAAATAGCCGCCATCGTTAAATAGGAAGGAAGCATGTAATTATTCCTCCTCCTTTTTGGCAAGTACGATTGCTCCAATAAATGCTACCGTCAGCAGCACCGAGAGCAGCTCAAACGGTATCACATACCCTGTGTATAAGAGCTCACCAATTGCCATCGTATTGTCTTCTCCAGCTTGAAAAGACTGCGGCTCTGGAAAAGTTGTTGAACGGATCGCATAAAACAATAGGCCAAACAAGCTGAGCGCGCCTACAGCGGCAAGCGTTTCATGGAGCGGCTTCACCGGCTCACGCTCTCCTGGCTGATGTTTCGTCATCATAATACCGAATATCATCAGAATCGAGACTGCTCCAGCATAGATAAGCACCTGAACAAATGCGACAAACTCAGCTTCCAGAAGCACGAACATTCCGGCTAAGCCTAGAAATACAGCAGCCATAGAGATGACCATATGTACGACCTTCTCTAAGCTGATCATTAGGACGGCGCCGCATATCATGATGGCTGAGAAGATAAAAAAAGCGACAAATTCGCCTGTAAAATCAATATTGAACAACTATTTTGCGCCCCCTTTGGCCGGCGCTCCGATATTGTTATTGTCCTGCCGAGTAAGTGAATTATTGTCTGTCAGCCATTCTGCATCCTTGAACAAATCATCGCGACTGAAGGTTGCCAGCTCGAAATGATTGGACATAACGATCGCTTCGGTCGGACAAACCTCGGTGCACAGATCACATAAGATGCATATTTCAAAATTAATATCAAAAGTATCAATTACCTTGCCCTTTTTATCAGGGTCCGGGTTCGGTTTGCCGGTCAGCGTAATGCAGTCGGTTGGACAAATGCGTGCGCATTGGTTGCAAACGATACATAAATCCGGGATAAAGTGCTGAATACCACGGAAGCGATCCGGCATGACAAAGGGCACATCAGGATAGGAGGTGGTCACTTTTGGAGCCGTCATTGATTTGAGCGTTACACCCAGTCCTTGCAGCATTCCTTTCATTTCCTTCTCCCCTTTGCTAGTTCTTGATAAACAGCTCTAAATATACAGCCGTTAGAAACACATTAAGCAGCGACACCGGCAGCAGCACCTTCCAGCCAAGACCCATAAGCTGATCTACTCGTATGCGCGGCAGTGTAGCACGAATCCAAAATAAGAAAAACACAATAAACGCAAACTTGAGCAAAAACCATATAATGCCTGGTACAAAATCAAGAAATGGCGCCGGTGCGTGCCAGCCTCCCAGAAACAATACTGTTGTTAATGCCGCAATGGCATAAACGTATACGTATTCCGAGAGCATAAAAAATGCAAACCGAAAGCCGCTATATTCAACGTGATAACCTGCAACAAGCTCAGATTCCGCTTCCGGCAAATCGAAGGGCGTACGATTGAGCTCGGATACAGCTGCAATAATAAAGACAATGAAACCGATAATTTGAGGAATGAAGTTCCAATTCCAAAACCAGCCGCCATCCTGCGCCGCTACAATATCACGCAGATTCAAGCTTCCGCTAAGTAAAATAACGCCTACTACCGAAATAACAAGCGGTACCTCATAGCTTATCATTTGTGCCGCCGAGCGCATACCCCCAAGGAGTGCATACTTATTATTGGAAGCCCAGCCGCCAAGCACGATGGCAAGCGTCGAGATGCCTGACAGGGCTACATAATAGAGCAAACCAACATTCAGATCTGCGAAATATAAGTTTTGTGTATAGGGAAGTACAGCGAGTACGGAGAATGCCGGTATGTATGCTAGGGCAGGCGCAAGAATGAACAATGCCCGATCTGCCTTGCGCGGAATCGTGTCCTCTTTAATGAGCAGCTTAAAAATATCCGCTACCGTCTGCAGCAAGCCAAAGGGCCCTACGCGATTGGGACCGATGCGAAGCTGCATCCACCCGATTACTTTACGCTCGAAATAAATGGCGTACGTGACGAAACCAAGCACAATGAATAAAAATACGACAGCCCAAAGGAACAGCACAAGTGCATTTCCCCAAGTTAGCGATTGGTTAAGCCATGACTGCATTAGCAATCGACCTCCCCGACGACAATATCAATGCCGCCTAGTATCGTAATGAGGTTTGTCATCGTTTCTCCTACAAGCAGCTTCGGCAGTATTTGCAAATTAACGAATGACGGTCTTCTGAATTTGAGCCTATAGGGTTCTGCTTTGCCTTTGGATACGATATGGCAGCCAATTTCGCCGCGCGGCGATTCGATCCGCACATACACCTCGCCAGCAGGGGGCCTTATTGCGCGCGGAACCTTCCCCATTGTCTCCCCGCCAGAAGGAAATTGCTCCAGCGCCTGCTTCAAAATACGCAAGCTTTGGCGGATTTCTTCCAGCCGAATCCGATAGCGATCATAACAATCTCCCACTTTTCCAAGCGGCACATCAAATTCAAATTGGCTGTACAAGCTGTAGGGCTCCGCCTTGCGAATATCAAAGTCTACACCTGTACAACGCAAGTTGGCTCCAGATAAGCCATAATCAATCGCTGTTGCCGCATCATATTTTCCTATCCCTTTAATGCGGGCTAGGAAAATTTCGTTGCCGCTGACGAGCTTATTATACTCTTGCAGCTTATTCTCCATATAAGGAATAAAGTCGCGTACTTTGTCCAGCCAGCCCGGAGGCGCATCCCACTTCACACCGCCAACTCGCATGTAATTGTAAGTTAATCTTGCGCCGCACAGCTCATTAAATAAATCGATAATGATTTCCCGGTCACGGAATGCGTAAAGAAACGGACTCATTGCCCCAATATCAAGCAGATAAGTTCCCCACCATACTAGATGGCTAGCTATACGCTGCAGTTCCATAACGAGAAGCCTGAGATACTCCGCCCGCTGCGGTACTTCAAGCCCCATCATCGTTTCCACTGCATGTACGAGAACATAATTATTAGTCATTGCAGAGACGTAATCCATTCGATCGGTGTAGGGGATGATTTGCGTGAAATTCAAGTTTTCCGCGATCTTCTCGGTGCCTCGGTGCAAATAACCCATGACAGGTGTCGCTTCGGTTATGACTTCACCATCGAGCTTAACGATAATCCGGAATACGCCATGCGTGCTTGGATGCTGAGGACCTACATTTAGTAGCAGTTCTTCTGTACGAATCAAGGGCTGCCTACACCTCCGAATCTATCGACTCATAATCTTTGCGCAGCGGATGGCCCACCCAGTCATCAGGCATCATGATCCGCCGCATATCGGGGTGTCCAGGAAAATCAACTCCCAGTAAATCGTAAATTTCACGTTCGTTCCAATTCGCTGTTGCCCAGACTGGTGTTGCCGAATAGACGGCTGACGCTTCCCGCTCTGTCTTTATCTTAATTCCGACCTCTCTTTTGGTTCCAAGCGAGATCATATGATATACCACTTCTATGTGGGTCTCGTAATCGACACCTGACACATTACGCAAATAATTAAATTGAAGCTGCTCGTGCTCCTTAAGCAGCTTTGCAGCTTCACGCCAGTGTTCATTGCGTAAGATAATCATCGGCATATCGCCATTCAGTTCATTTACATAGGCATCCTCAACCGATGCCTCTGCGACTTCCTGCTTCAGAAGCACGACTATGGCATCAAGCTCAGGCTGCCTTGCCGAAGGAGGCTTCGGCTGCTCCGGCTCTGCTGCACTCGCTTCTGCTTCGGCCTTTGCTTTTGCTGCCGCTCTCGCTGCGCGTGCTTCCGCAGCTGCCTTCAGCTTGGCTTCCTTCTCCGGGTCTACGGGAGGCGTCTCTGCGACCGGTTTATCCTCTTCACTCATCGACTGGTCACCCGCTTCCCAGTCTTCGCTTCATAGCGAATTTTCTCCTGCAGTTTATTGATGCCATAGATCAGCGCGGCCGGATTAGGCGGACAGCCCGGAATATACACATCAACAGGCACGATCTGATCAACGCCTTTGATGACTGAATAGGACTTAATATAAGGTCCGCCAGCCGTTGCGCAGGATCCCATTGCGATAACCCACTTCGGCTCTGGCATTTGATCATAAAGCCTGCGTAAAAGGGGACCCATCTTCTTCGTCACTGTACCGGCCACAATCATCACATCAGACTGTCGCGGCGAGGTTCGGAACATCACTCCAAAACGATCCAGATCATAATGCGATGCGCCCGTTCCCATCATTTCAATCGCACAGCAAGCAAGGCCGAATGTGAGCGGCCATAACGAGTTGCTTCTTGCCCAAGCCTTCAATTGCTCCAAGGTACCCATAAATACGTTGCGTTCCAGCTCTTTGCGTTCCTCTAACGAAATTGATTCTAAACTGAATTCCATTTCAGCACCTTCTTTTTCCAGGCATATAGAAGACCAATAAGCAGCATTCCCGCAAAAATCAACATTTCGACTAGCACAAATAAGCCGAGCTTATTATATGCGACGGCCCAAGGATATAAGAAAACGGTTTCTACATCAAAGATGACAAACATTAGTGCAAACAAGTAATAGCGGATGTTAAAACGGACCTGTCCCTCACCTACCGGCTCATTTCCGCTTTCATAGGTGGTTTGTTTGAGCTCACTTGGCTTATTCGGCCTTAGCAGTCTTCCTACTGTTAATGCAACGACGGGAAGCATAATGCCAAGCACGATAAAAATAGCCACGACGACATAATTATTGGAGTAGTGTTCCACACGATCGCCTCCGTAAATTTGAGTAGGTAGCCGCTTGGTCAATTTTCCTCACAATTATAACAAATGCTTCCACTGCCGTCTATGATGGAGTTGTGCCCAAGGCAGGTTCCTTGTTCGTTATATCGGAATTCCCTTCTGCTGCTTCATTCCCTTTTTGCCTGCGGCTGCTGGACTTCTGCTCATCTTGAAACCGACCGTCGCTCGTATCTTTTTTTCCCCTAATAACAGCAACCACGAGCAGCAATAATGGTACAACACAACCATGCAGCAAGCTGTAAACCGTCCATACTCCTATGCCAAATTCATGCGCATGAGCCGCATTTCGATATACCATGAGCGAGATAGGCACAATGACAAAAGCATAAGGAATGACCAATGGACGATAGGTAGAAAGCTTAAGCATTTGAGCCGTTAAGACCGTCAGTACATAAACGCAAAGCGCAAGCTTCATAAAGACCGTCCCGATCCAAACCATCGCAACTAATATTTCAACACGCACCAATATCTCTTCGATATTAATATTTTTAGCCATATCATAGACCGCAAACGGACTTCTGCTCGCTTCTTGCACACCCATTACAGCAACCAGAAAAATCGTTATCAGCGTGCTTACAAAAGCAATGGCAAAAACAGAGAGCTTCAGTTTTTTTCTTAATTTTTTACGATCCTCCTGACGCACAAGCGGGAAAATCGTCGTTATAAACACGAATTCCGCAATAGGAAACCCGAGAATCGGATAGATCCCCTTAATCGGCCTTATCCAGCCGTCGTACAAGAAAGGCTCAAAGTTTTGAAAATTAAATTGATTGAACAAAGCAAGGAGAACAATACCAATAACTAAGGCCGCCCATCCAAATAAAATCTCACCCGTTCTCGAAATCGTCTCAATGCCTAAAAGAACGCCATATACAACAACAATCATAAAGGTGAGGTTAATGAACCACTCTGGTGTCTCTGGCAATACGGATAAATTCAAAAAATCGGATATATTGCGCAGTACCAATGCGCTTAACAACAAAAAATAAAAAATATATAGTAAAGTTACTACCTTACCGAGCCAAACCCCCAGCAGTTTTTCTGAGTATTGCGCCAAAGTCAACTTCGGAAAACGATCAGCAAGCGCTAGATAAATGAGCAGTATGAAATAATTAAACGGTCCTGCGAGCACCATTGAAATCCATCCATCCTGCTTGGCAATCGACGTCACCATTGTTGGCAATATGAGCGCTGCACTTCCTAGTGCAAATAAAAACAATATTTTGGCGCATTGCCCCGATGTAATCTCGGCATTGTTAATTCCCGCAAATTTGCTCAACTATGTTATGCCCCCTTTTCAATCCACTTTAATATAGGTTTATATACAGGTGAGAATATAGCTGTAATCCAATCTGCCGGATTGGGTATCGGTAGATGCATATGCTTTGCTGCCATAATTCCAACCCCAATGATTAAGATGACCAAAGCCCAGCCACCTTCACGCTGACGATTATTTTTGCTATTCCTTCTCCATATTGCCGTTCCAACCATAACGGAAGATAAGAGGAGGACAATGAGAGCCATCATGCTAATCACTCACTTCGATATAGATTCGCCTCGTACACCTGAGCCTGTTATTTGAGTCGTACAGATGACTTCGCTTTTCACTTGAGGGAAAATATCTTCCCAGTCCGCTTCGATTTTCCTCCAAATATTAGGTTCTTGAAAATAAACCTCTTTTCCCCACCCTAATACATCCGTGTGGAATTTCTTCTGTACGCTATTGATCGTGCCCGCTACCTCTTCCTCAATCGCTTTATCTGTCATTTTGCCGACCTTGATCAGTACACTTTCCTCCGTGATGTTGACGCCGTGGCACATGATTTCTTGAATTCCACCCACTACACTAATATGGACCTGTATAATTGGATGACCATCCGGATCTTGTTTAACCTTATACACGGTCGCCGTATCCTGCACCTCAACAATGAGCTCCCCTTCTGACTCCGGGCATCCAAGCTTTACGACAGTGCTCTCCACTTTATTTTGAAGCCAAGATAGACCTCTTGAATCCTTGGACTTCAAATAACCAACAAGCTTGCCATCGCGAAAAACAGCCATAGTCGACAGCACTGGAATCGCTTTTGCAGGAATGCTGTTTAAATTGTCATTTGAATGTCCCACCTCCTCATTTCCCTCTATCAGAATAGAAGGCAATACAGCTTGCTGCTTCCCTCTTCCCAATAGTCTCGTTAAATCTTTGACTAATACGACATAACTCGACGCATACGCAGACTGATTGACTTCAACTATTTCCCGAAGCTGATTAACAGGAATAGATTCGGTTTGCGTCGTTAATCGAAGCAAATTCTCCGCTCTCATGCCTCGTGTAATAAGCACTGAAATATCAGTGCGTATATCTGGATTTCTCTCAATTAAATCAACTAAGGGATAGATGCCTTTTCTAGCCATACTTTCACTGACGATCAGCATTTGTGTGTGGGAGAAAAAAAGCCGTCTAGATGTTTTAGTCGACATTTTTCGAATCGCCTCAAACAATGTATCCCCTTTTTCCGTAAACGTCGTCACTGCAGTGCCGCCAATGGCCCCTTTGGTTTCCGCTGCAACGTTTTGGGGCAATACGACCTGTACCGTCAACTGTAGCTTGTTTTTTCCTGTTGGGTCATCGTCAACTCCTATGGCGTATACGACGCCAAGCTTGTCCAAATAACGTAAATCCCAACAGCCGTTTAATAGCGCCAGCATACATACTGTCCATACAAGAATGAGCTTCCGTCCTATTTTCCTGAATGAAAATATCCGTTTCCTTGCATTGACGCTGCCATCGCTCATTGCTGCGGCTCCTTCCTATGCTCCGTTTCAATGTCTTGTCTAACTCTATTACTCGAAGCAAGCTTCTCTGGCCGTTCCCGCATCATCCAAAGTGGCGCCCGAACCAGCGTATCCTTCATATCCTTTAAATACATCGGGGCGAATGGTTTGATATACGGCATGCCAAACGATCTTAAATTGCTCAAATGCAGCAGAAGCAGCAGCACAACTAATCCAATTCCATAAAAACCGAGTGTCGACGCTGCTAGAAGCAGCAGAAAGCGCAGCAGCCTAGCCGCAATTCCAAGGCTGTAATTAGGAGATACGAAGCTGGCTATCGCTGTGAAGGAAACGACGATAACGACGGCTGGCGAGACGATTCCTGCCTCTACGACCGACTGTCCGATAACAAGACCTCCAACGATCGATATCGTGTTACCCGCAGCACTAGGCATTCGTACAACGGCTTCCCGTAATATTTCAAATACAAATTCCATAATAAAAGCTTCCAAATAGGCGGGAAAAGGCACGCCCTCCCGCTGTGCCGCAAGCTTTAGCAGCAGCTGAGTCGGTATCATCTCCTGATGATACCCAACGATTGCGACATAAATCGACGGCATAAGCAGTGCGATTAAAAAGGATACAAAACGAAGCAGCCGCAGAAACGTCGCGATATCAAACCGCTGATAATAATCTTCTGAAGCCTGAAAAAACATATTTAAAATCGTGGGTACGATCAGAACAAATGGCGTCCCATCAACAAAAATCGCTATTCGGCCTTCAAGCAAATTGCCTGCTACAGCATCCGGCCGCTCTACACTCATGATGGTAGGAAACGGCGACCACTTCTGATCCGTAATTAATTCCTCGATATAACCGGATTCAAGTATGCCGTCAATCTGTATTTCTTCCAGACGTTCTCTTAAATCCGTAAGCACATTCTCATCCGCCAAATCTTTGACATACATGATGCATACGGGAGTTTGTGAAATTTCTCCGATCGTCCATTGCTCCATCCACAGCTTCGGGCTTCGTATCTTCCTGCGAATCAGCGATGTATTTGTTCTAATCGACTCCGTAAACCCTTCTCTAGGACCACGTATGGCCATCTCGGTTTTCGGTTCTTCTACACTTCTTCTTGCTCCCCCTACTACATTGGTTCCTATTGCCTGAGTTGCACCCTCTATCATGATGACGCAATAGCCCATAAACAATTTTTGAAACAATAGCTTCCAATCGCATAAATCATTAATAATACCAGTTGAGAGCAAATTGTTTTTCATAAATGTAAGCAGCTCAGCAGGCTCTAAATTAGCCTCCTCCGGGTATTTGCCTCCATGCATCGGTTGAATGACAAAATGGTCAAGACGTTCATCGTCAATCATCCCTTGTACATAAACAATTAGCGCCTTCGTGTGGCCTCTATCCGTTAACGTCAGTTCACGATAAATAATATCCTGACTCTCACCCAGCTCACGCTTCATGGTCTCCATATTTTGCTCCAGAGAAGTGAAAAGGGCCTTCTCCGCAAAAGGCTGAAGCTGCTCCTTTTCATGCATCTCTGCTTTGGTTATACGCTTATCAGCCTTTTTTCCAGCGCTGCCATTGCCCTGCTTATAGGTTCGGAACATTTACCCATCTCCTTTCTGTTGCACAATCGGATTGATGCTTAGGATAACTCTTCCATGGCATAATTATGTATTGAGTCTTAGTTGATTAAAGAATGCATCGCATAAAAAAAAGAGCCGCAGCTCCGTTTACACGGTCTTCTGCAACCCTATCTCGTTCACTTATCTTATTCGTGATTCTGTCAGCTTAAACTGGCCAACAAGCTGTTGAAGCAGCGTCGTTATAGACTCCACACTCTGAGATGTTTGTCTCACATTCGTCATTTCGCCTATGAGCTCTTGCACTTTACTCTCTACATCGGAAGAAATCTTCCGATTTTCTCTGCTTACCAGCGCGATTTTCTCCATTAGCTGCACGACCTCATCAACGACCTGCGTCTTGCGATGATCCTCGGCATGTGCGGAAGCAAGCGTACTGGCAGCGGCTGCTACAAGCTGATTGCCCTCCTCAACAACGCGAGTACCTTCATCCATAGAAGCGTACGCTTGTTTCGCTTCATCATAAATGTGACGAGTAATTTCATGCACTTCCTCGGTCGACTTTTTGGTCATATCGGCAAGCTTGCGAATTTCCGACGCTACAACGGCAAAACCTCTGCCTTGCTCACCAACCCTTGCTGCCTCGATCGATGCATTAAGCGCTAATAAATTCGTTTGTGCCRATATTTCTTCAATGACATGCAAGACTCCTTGTATTTCTTGCACCGTATCCATAAATTTATGGATTGTTCCGTTGGTTTCGCCTACCTTGGCAGAAATGTGGAGCATCTTGTCTCCGATGCGATCAACCTCTGCTTTGGCTACCTCAATCTGCCCAGCTGCCTGCTCTTCGATCTGTTTCAGCGTTGCCTGCATATCGCCTGCAGCATCCTTCGCCATATCAATATCCTTCAATTGCAATCTAATGCTTCCAATCATATCAGATACTTTTCCGCTGACTCGCTCCGTTGAAGCTGAAGTGACAGCCGCTGATTCGTTTAGGACAAACTGGCTGGATAGAACATCAGAGGAGGCAAGCTTAACCTGCAGCATAATGCCTTCCAAGGAATCTATCATATTGTTAATCCATTTTGCTAATTCTTTCGATTCATCATTATCAAAACGATTAAGCTGCAAGCGCTGCGTCAGATCGCCCTTTCCTTCTGCATTTATGCGAATAAAACGATTAATTTGGCGCAGATGCGATACGACACGCTTCGATTCCCTATTTTGAAAGGCAAAACTGAATAACAATCCAAATACAAGATTGAATAAACCTGCCGCTGTTGCAGTCACCCAGATTGGAGCATGAACGGCAATAAATAACATAAGCAATGCCGACAAAATACTAACACTCGTAATCGATATAAGTTGCAGCTTGCGTTGTCTCCAGCCTATACTGCGAATGCGGTATACTTCCTCCAAGTCTCCCTCGCACATCATCCCCCATTTATCCGGACAATGCGGCAGCTGAAAGGTCACTCCCTTACCAATAACCGATATATGCCTATAATCTGAATAACCTGGATATTCAACGAATAGATTGCTGTCGCTTGCAATGGTATTCGCTACCCCAGGATGAAGCTGTCCAGTTGCCGGATCATTAAAGACAATTTCAAGCTCTGTATGCTCTTTGATCGAAACTTTGCCCCAATCAGTTGTTACGCCATCCTTGAGATTTTCACCATGTGTGAATGTTCTATCCTCGAACCTGCTTCGAGATAAAGCCGTCCCTGGCGCTATATGAGTATTCAGGCCTGCCTTCGCCATAAAGATATAATTATCACCCGAATCCGGATAGACGTGGCCCGATTCTCGCTGAATTAAATCTCCTAGTACATCATTCGGCACACGGGCGCATAACGTCCCTGCAAAGCTGCCATTTACCGTAATTGGAAGCATAAATAATAGAGTCATTTTGTCATGAAAAGAGGAAGAACGCGCTCCTAGCTTTAAGGTGAGAGAATCACTATAAGGCCCAAACAAGCATCGACGAGGGTTGCTCAACTGCTTAGTGTAGCTCAGTCCAAGCTGCAAGCTGCTATCTTCTTGATAGATTGTCCCAATATGCGGACTATGTGTGGAGCTGATAACGGTTTGCTTTACATCGAGTAAAAACAGCTCGGTTATATCGATCGCTCGAGCATATGTTCTTTCAAATAATCGTTCTATTTGCGACTGTTCAGTAGAAGTAGAAAAATCTTTGTTTTGAGCGAGGAGTTCCGTCAGTTGGCCACCCAATTGATCGATGTAATTCCAATACTCCATTGCCCATGCAGTTAGCAATTCCTTACGTGTCTCCGCAATCCCCTCAAAGCTTTGCTCGACATCTGTTTTCATATCTTTATTCAATTGCCATGAAACCCAGAGCGGAAACCCTACTTTCATACCTAGCCAGTCAAACATATGATTCTCCCCCCGCTATTTTCATTGTCTATGATGTTAACTATATTAACATATATTAGGGAGAATTATATACAAATAATTAGTTTTTTTGTCGAAAATACGCATATTTCAGAATACATAACACCGAATAGGGGGTGAAACACGAATATTCGAATCAACCTGACATTGAAAACTACCATTCAAATTCACTTTCATTATGAGATGTTACATATGAGCTGCTGCCTTCACACTCAACCTCTCACTCCTATAAAAAAAGCACCGCCAACGCCTTAAAGGCGCTGACAGTGCTTTGGTGGTTGTTGCTTATTTGTGTTTAATATGCAGACGATTCATCGCACGCTGCAAAGCAAGCTCTGCACGGCGGAAATCAACTTGGTCTTGCTTCGCAGCAAGACGCTGCTGAGCACGCTGTTTAGCGGCTTCTGCACGTTCAACGTTAATATCAGTTGCAAGCTCAGCGCTCTCAGCAAGGATAACGATCTTATCCTTGCGTACTTCGATGAAGCCTCCATTAACTGCTACTACATCTACTTGATTACCGCGTTTGATAACGACAGGTGCAATACGAAGCGGTGTGACAAGTGGAATGTGATTTGGCAATATGCCAAGCTCACCTTCAACGCCTGTTACACTAACCATATTAGCAGTCTCTACGTATACTTTACGCTCAGGTGTTACAATCTCTACTAAAAAAGAACTCATGTGGATTCCTCCCGCCTTTCGCTATTAAAGCGTTTTGGCTTTCTCCACGGCTTCTTCAATCACACCAACATATCGGAAAGCTTCTTCCGGAAGGTCGTCATGTTTGCCCTCGAGAATTTCTTTAAAGCTGCGAACCGATTCTTTTACAGGTACATATTTACCTTTAGTTCCTGTGAACGGCTCAGCAACGTGGAACGGTTGAGAAAGGAATAGTTGAATTTTACGTGCGCGAGACACGGTCAATTTATCTTCTTCACTTAGCTCATCCATACCAAGGATTGCGATAATATCTTGAAGCTCTTTGTAGCGCTGAAGAATTTTCTTAACGCCTTGAGCTACGTTATAGTGTTCTGCACCCAAAACAGATGGGCTTAGGATACGTGAAGATGACGCGAGTGGATCAACCGCTGGGAAGATACCCATCTCGGAAATTTTACGCTCCAAGTTCGTTGTAGCATCCAAGTGGGCAAATGTCGTTGCTGGAGCTGGATCCGTATAGTCATCGGCAGGTACATAGATCGCTTGGATCGAAGTAACCGAACCTTTTTTCGTAGACGTAATACGCTCTTGCAATTGACCCATTTCAGTTGCCAATGTTGGCTGGTAACCTACCGCGGAAGGCATACGGCCTAGAAGGGCCGAAACCTCGGAGCCTGCTTGTGTGAAACGGAAGATGTTATCGACGAACAATAGTACGTCTTTTCCTTCTTCGTCACGGAAATACTCAGCCATTGTCAGACCAGTCAAAGCAACGCGTTGACGTGCGCCTGGCGGCTCATTCATTTGTCCGAATACCATCGCTGTTTTGCTTAGTACGCCGGAATCTTTCATCTCGTGGTAAAGGTCATTACCTTCACGAGTACGCTCACCAACACCCGCGAATACGGAGATACCGCCGTGCTCTTGTGCGATGTTGTTGATAAGCTCTTGAATCGTAACCGTTTTACCTACGCCCGCGCCGCCGAAGAGGCCGATTTTACCGCCTTTTGCGTATGGAGCGAGAAGATCGATTACTTTAATTCCTGTTTCAAGAATTTCCGCTTGCGTGGACAATTCGTCGAAAGCAGGTGCTGCGCGGTGAATCGGAAGGTTTACTGTCGATGAAGCATCGCCAGCTTCGTCAATCGGTTGGCCTAGCACGTTAAATACGCGACCAAGCGTAGAAGCACCAACCGGAATAGTAATAGGTGCGCCTGTATCTACGGCAATCATACCGCGTACAAGACCGTCTGTCGTACTCATAGCTACGGCACGTACCTTATTGTCACCGAGGTGAACGGCTACTTCAAGCGTCAAGTTAATATCAATGCCGCCTGCTTCGCCCTTTTGCTCGATTTTGACAGCGTTCAAAATTTCCGGCAAATTGCCGCGTTCGAACTCTAAGTCTACGACCGGACCCATGACGGATACAACATGTCCTTTTTTCATGGTTTTCCCTCCTGGTTCCTTCTTGTAACTGCACGCCGGTCAGCTTATCGCAAGCGCCTGGCCCTTGCAGTGTATATATTAAGATTGAGCATTTGCCCCAGCAACGATCTCGGAAATTTCTTGTGTAATCGCTGCTTGACGCGCCCTATTGTAAGTGAGCGTCAATTGGTTGATGATTTTCGTCGCGTTTTTCGTGGCGCTTCCCATGGCAGTCATACGTGCCCCGAACTCACTTGCTTTTCCGTCTAGAACTGCGCTGTAAATGAGCGTTTCCGCATATTTAGGCAGCAGCACTTCAAGCACGCCCTCCGGTGATGGCTCGTATTCATACGATGTGACAGCCGTGTTCCCGCCTACTTCTGCAAGAGGCAGTAAACGTACGTCTGTCGGCACTTGAGTAATCGCATTAACGAATTCGTTATAGTACAAGTACAACTCATCATAAGCGCCTTCTGAGAACATATTAACGGCTGAATAAGCAACCGATTTAATGTCTGCGAATGTAGGAGCATCCGGCAAGCCGATAACTTCCTCGACGATTGTCATATTGCGGCGGCGGAAATAGTCGCGACCTTTCCGTCCGATAACGAACAATACATATTCATCCGTCGACTTATGATTCTCTCGAATCGTTTGCGTTACTTTACGAAGAATATTCGCATTGTAGCCGCCCGCTAGTCCACGGTCCGATGTAATAACGAGATAACCCGTTTTTTTCACTGGACGCTTCTCTAGCATCGGATGCTTCACATCTTTAGTGCCAGCTGCGATGCTTGCTACAACTTCCTTCAGCTTCTCAGCATATGGGCGTGATGCTTGCGCTGCTTCTTGTGCCTTTCTTAGGCGGGAAGCGGCAACCATCTCCATTGCTTTCGTAATCTGCTTCGTATTTTGTTTACTCTTGATTTCGCGTTTAATATCGCGCATACCTTTTGCCATTTGGTTTCACCCGCCTTTGTTGCTTTGGACCTGCTCCAAAGCCTGGTGTTGGTGGAGAAAGTTATCTAGGCCCGAACATTAAGAACGGGCTTCGATTTATATTGGATTATAAGAAGGTATAAGTTTCACCCGTATATGCTTAATTATGCCGATACAGAGAAGCTTTTCTTAAATTTATTGATAGCTTCAACGAGAGCTTTCTCGTTGTCAGCAACAAGATCCTTAGTATCGCGGATCGATTGGCCAATTTCRGGGCTGTTCGAATCGAGGTACGCGTGGAACTCTTCCTCAAAGCGAAGGATATCGCCAACTGGAATCTCATCCAAATGACCTTTAACAGCAGAGAAGATTGAGATAACTTGCTTCTCAACAGGCATCGGCTTGTTAACGTCTTGTTTAAGAATTTCCATCGTGCGCGCACCGCGGTTAAGGCGAGCTAGCGTCGATTTGTCAAGGTCGGAACCGAACTGCGAGAACGCTTGAAGCTCACGGTAAGCCGCAAGATCCAGACGAAGCGTACCAGCAACCTTTTTCATTGCTTTTATTTGAGCGGAACCACCTACACGGGATACAGAGATACCAACGTTAACCGCTGGACGCTGACCGGAGTAGAACAGATCTGCTTCTAGGAAAATTTGACCGTCTGTAATCGAGATAACATTCGTAGGAATGTATGCCGATACGTCTGATGCTTGTGTCTCAATGAATGGCAATGCCGTCATTGAACCACCGCCTCTAGCGTCGCTTAGTTTAGCCGCACGCTCTAGCAAACGGGAGTGAAGGTAGAATACATCACCTGGGTATGCCTCACGACCCGGTGGACGACGAAGCAATAGGGAAAGCTCACGGTAAGCAGCAGCTTGTTTCGATAGATCATCGTAGATAACAAGAACGTGCTCGCCTTTGTACATGAAGTACTCGCCCATTGTACAACCAGCATAAGGAGCTAGGAAGAGCAATGGAGCCGGCTCAGATGCACCAGCAGTTACTACGATCGTGTATTCAAGAGCACCGTGGCGACGAAGTGTTTCCACTACGTTTGCAACAGTGGATTGTTTTTGACCAACAGCTACGTAAATACATTTTACGCCGTTGCCTTTTTGGTTGATGATTGCATCGATTGCAATGGATGTTTTACCCGTTTGACGGTCACCGATGATAAGCTCACGTTGTCCGCGGCCTACTGGTACCATTGCGTCGATAGCTTTCATACCTGTTTGCATAGGCTCATGAACCGATTTACGGTCAATTACGCCTGGTGCTGGAGATTCAATCGCACGGAATTGAGTCGTGTTGATTGGTCCTTTACCATCAAGTGGCTGTCCAAGTGGATTTACTACGCGGCCAAGAAGCTCTTCGCCGACAGGTACTTCCATGATACGGCCTGTACGTTTAACTTGATCGCCTTCGCGAATATCCGTGTATGGTCCAAGGATAACGACACCGACGTTGCTTTCTTCGAGGTTCAAAGCCATACCGACTACACCGTTTGAGAATTCGAGCAATTCACCCTGCATCGCATTTTCCAAACCGTGTACGCGGGCGATACCGTCACCGACATTGATTACGGTGCCGACGTCTACGACTTGAATTTCGGATTTAAAATTTTCGATCTGTTGTTTAATCAGCGTGCTGATTTCATCAGGTCTGATACTCAATTCGTTCACCCCTATCTACAGTGCATTAGTTTTTAAACGATTTTTGTAAACGTTCCAACTTGCCGGACAAGCTTCCATCATAAAGACGGTCGCCGATGCGTACTTGTACGCCACCTAGCAATGAAGGTTCTACTATTTGCTCAGCAATAATAGCTTTGCCAGTCAATTGTCCGAACTGCGCCGCTACGTTAGCAAGCTCAGCATCAGACAAAGCTTGTGCGGAATAAACCGTAGCATGTGCTTGACCGAGCGAATCTCCCGCAACCTTCGTATATGCTGCATAAACCTCAGCAATAATATCTTGGCGTCTGCGAGTAATAAGAATCTGTACAGTGTTGAATACCAGTGTAGATACTCGATCACCGAATGCTGCTTTAAGAACAGCAATCTTTTGTTCTGGAGCAATACTTGGAACAGACAGGAACTTTTCAATGTCAGCGTCCTGCTCAAGAGCTTGCACGATCAGCTTAAGCTGCTCCTGAACCTCTGAAACAACCTTTTGCTGCTGTGCAACCTCGAACAGTGCTTTAGCGTAGCGCTTCGCTACGACTGCATCGCGGCTCATTTATTTCCAACTTCTTTCAAATATTGACCAACAAGCTGTTCTTGTGATTTCTCATCCACTTGCTTCTCAATAATTTTCGATGCGATTTTTACGGAAATGCCGCCAACTTCAGTACGAAGCGCAGCAATTGCTTTGTTTTTCTCGCTTTCGATATCTTTGAGAGCATCGTCTTTCAGACGGGATGCTTCTGTTTTTGCTGTTTGAACGATCTCGTCTGCTTGCTTCGAGCTCGTCGTTCTGGATTGCTCAATAATTTCATAAGCTTCTTTGCGAGCTTGTTGGAGTGCCAACTTCTGCTCTTCCATTTGCTGATCGGCTGCTTTGCGGCTGTTTTCAGCTGTATTCATTTGCTCTAAAACTAGCTGCCTGCGCTTCTCCATTACATCGAATAACGGACCGAACGCATACTTATTAAGTAACCAGTACAATACGCCAAACGCGACCATTGCGATTACTGTCGATTCCCAAATCCATGCCATTGATGCCACTCCTTTCTCACCACAATATTGTCTTAATCATAACGAAGGCGAAGAGGGCTAAGGCCTTCCCCGCCAGTTTCAAATATTATGCTTGGAAGAAAGCCAAGAAACCGATAACTACGCCGATGATAGGCACAACTTCGACGATACCTACACCGATAAACATTGTTGTTTGCAATTTACCTTGAAGTTCTGGCTGACGAGCGATACCTTCTACTGTTTTACTAACGATCATACCGTTACCTACGCCCGCGCCAATCGCACCCAAACCTACTGCCAAAGCTGCTGCTAATAATTCCATTTTTAAAATCCTCCTCGAAAATTGTTGTTTTTTTGTATAACCAACCTCAATGTTGAATTAAGACATAAAGCGAAAATTAATGTGCTTCCTCTTCATCGTGAATGGCTGATTGTGAAATATAAACCATCGTCAGAATCGTGAACAAGAAAGCCTGTATGCCGCCTACAAAAAGACTGAAGCCCTGCCATGCAACCAGGAACGGCGTACCAATCCAGCCCAGCATCAGGATTGTTGCAATCAGTACTTCACCTGCGAAGATGTTAGCGAACAACCGAAGCGCAAGTGTTACTGGCTTAGCGATTGTTTCTAGCAAGTTAACTGGAAGGAAAACCGGAAACGGATGCAAGTAATGCTTCAAGTAGTGCTTTCTATTCTGCTTCAAACCAAGGAAATGGATGATCACGAATACGATAAGCGCAAGCCCAGCAGTTACTGAAATGTCAGCCGTTGGTGATTTCCACCATGCTACTTCTTTATGCTCTTTTAACATCTCTTCAGTAAATCCTATCGAAGGCATCGCATGATGCGGTTCAGTAACGATACCGAATGGCAAGCCTAGCACGTTGGAGATAAATATGAACATAATAAGCGTTAGACCTAGAGACAAGAATGGCTTTACACGGTTGAGCGGCATTGTACTAGCAATAAAGCTGTGTACAAACTCCACTACCCATTCCATGAAGTTCTGCATCTTCGACGGGTTGTCCACCGAAAGGTTGCGAACAGCCAGCTTAGCGATCAAGAACGTCACAATGACTGACACCACAAGTGCTATCAAGGTCGAGAGATCAATATTAAACGGCCCGAGTGGTATCACCGGAAATACATGCATCTAAAATTTTCACCCCTTTCCGCTAAGATTGTTTTTATTGTGAATATATGCTGCTACCAAAAGAATAAACGGCATGACCATACAGCCAGCTAACGCGGCCGGCATGCTGAGATCCTCCGGAAAACGATAGGCGATCATGGCAACCAGCAACACTGTTGCGATGCGGTTTCCTAGACCAAGACCTCTCTTGCGTGGTCCAACCCCCGCTGCTCCTAGGGTGACCATTTCTACTCTGCGTCTTAGTAAAAACGCATTCATGGAACTTGCTGCCAATCCCACAAGAAGACCGAGAGACACCGTACGCCAGTCCGGCAAGAAAGCCCATACAATTAGGCATACCGCCATTGCATAAATAAGCGTACGTAATGCTGTCTTCATTATTTTATCCATCGGCGTCCTCCATAACCTTCTTAACAAGCAGAATGGCTGAGAGTAGTCCGACAGCCAGACCGACCAGTATGCCACCGAGCGTCCATCCCTTCGCGTCCCCAAAACGGTTCCCGAGAGAAGAGCCGATCCAATAGCCTAAAAAGATACATACAGCGACTTGCAATCCGAGTGCGCCGACTAGTCCGGCTGCGAGCAGTGGATTGTCCCTTCTGTCCTTTTTATTCATGGTTCATACCCCTGTCAATCCTCATTTATTTTATCCAAGCCACAACACGTTTGTCAATTGAAATCACTGCAAACTTTTGGTGAATTGATCGACCAAAACCCTTGATACATAAGGTGTTGTGCGTCCCGGAAACCGTACAGTACTACTGTATGCTGTACATTCGCCTCTCAGCTCATCACTCCTGTGTAATCTATGAACGTTCTGTGAACGAAACAGGACGATCCTTTAGTCTGCCAAAATGATGCAAGATCGCATCTACAATACGCTCGGAAGCGGTGCCATCCCCATAAGGGTTAGCAGCTTGACTCATGCGAGAATACAGCTGAGAATCGGTTAGCAGTGCATGAGCTCTGCTGTACACCAGCTCCTCATTTGTACCTACCAACTCTAGCGTTCCTGCTTCGATGCCCTCTGGACGCTCTGTCGTATCGCGAAGCACAAGAGTCGGCACGCCAAACGATGGAGCCTCTTCTTGCAAACCGCCGGAATCCGTCATAATCATAAAAGCATGTGGATAGAAGTTATGGAACTCGAACACATCCAGCGGATCAATCAAGCGAATACGTGGATGATCGCCCAAAATTTCATTCGCAGGCTCTCTGACCGCAGGATTCGGGTGGACTGCATACACGACTACCACATCTTCGTGCTCGTCGGCGATTCGTTTCACCGCTCTGAAAATATTGCGATGCGGTTCTCCTAACGCTTCACGACGATGTGCTGTCATGAGAATCATCCGTTTCCCTTTAGCCCAGTCGATGACCGGATGCGAGAAAGACTCATCTACCGTATATTGGAATACATCAGTCGCGGTGTTCCCAGTCACATAAATGGCAGCATCCGACTTGTTCTCTTTGCGTAAATTGTTCGCCGACCATTCTGTCGGAGCAAAATGCACATCTGAGAGCACGCCGGCAAGCTGCCGATTCATTTCTTCCGGATACGGAGAAAGCTTATTCCAAGTACGAAGCCCCGCCTCAACGTGGCCAACTTTTATTTGCTTAAGAAACGCTGCATAGCTTGCTAGAAACGTTGTCTGTGTATCGCCATGTACTAGCACGATATCAGGCTTCGCTTGCGTTAGAACAGGATCAAGCCCTTCTAGCACGCGAACAGTCGTCTCCGTTAACGTTTGACGATCCTTCATCACATTCAAATCGTAATTTGGATGAATTTCAAAAAAATCGAGTACCTGATCAAGCATCTGGCGATGCTGCGCAGTTACACAAACGATCGATTCGATTTCATCCTCTCGCTTCTGGAGCTCGAGTACGAGCGGCGCCATCTTGACTGCCTCCGGACGTGTTCCAAAAATAGTCATTACCTTCAGTTTAGACAAAAGATTCCACTCCTATTATCATTTCATACGACACTGTGCTAATTTGTTCCGAACATGCGGTCTCCAGCATCGCCTAGACCAGGGATGATGTAGCCTCTTTCATCCAGACGCTCATCGAGTGCGGCGATATAAATATCGACATCAGGATGCGCTTCTTGAACAGCCTTCACACCCTCCGGAGCAGCAATAAGACACATTAATTTAATTTGATCGCAATTATGATTTTTCAGTGAATTGATCGCTGCGATAGCAGAGCCGCCCGTAGCAAGCATCGGATCGATAACAATAAGCAGACGATTCGGTGCATCTGTAGGCAAATTAATGTAATACTCTTTAGGCTGGAGCGTTTCATGATCTCTCGCTAGACCGATATGCCCTACCTTTGCCGATGGAATCAGCTTCAATATACCGTCAACCATCCCAAGACCAGCGCGCAAAATAGGCACAAGCCCAAGCATTCTTCCGGATACAACCTTCGAATCCGTCTCGGCTACAGGCGTCTGCACCTTAATCGTATCAAGCGGTATTTCTCTCGTAATTTCGTAAGACATCAATGTTGCAACTTCATCAACCAATTCCCGAAAATCTTTTGTATTCGTTTCTTTATTCCGAATAAAAGTCAGCTTATGCTGAATTAACGGATGGTCGCAAATAATTACTTTGCTCATGGAGCCGTATTCCTCCCGTTTGTTGTTGTTATTGTATAGTAGTCTTCACACAATCCCGTATATTATAGCATTGTAAACAAGCCCTTGCATCTTGAGTTTTATGTTTTCGCAAATAAAGGCCAGTGATTCCAAAATTAGGAGTCACAGGCCGCTGTAAGTATATTCCTTTTAACTGCTGCAGCCTCCGCCGCCGCAGGATGATCCGCCGCCGTCTCCACCGCTTCCGCAGGAGGAATCCCCGCCTGATCCGCTATCACCGCCGTCACTTCCACACGAATGGTCATCTCTTCCATCGTCGGATGAGCCGCTGCAAGCATAAGTGGTATCACCGCTTCCATTCGCTTTACGTTCCTCTTCATTTTGAGCTTGATCCATCTGCTGGGCAAAATCATTCGGGTGCGATATAGAATTGTAAATGAGAAGACCTGATAATAGGCCGGTTGCTCCTAAAACAGGATCATACCCATAGCTGCTCGCGGAGCTAGGCTCTTTCCCGTAAGGCGCTTTGCCCTTTCCAGCAGCCAAAAGCTGAGATTTGGCCCTATCTATCATATAGTTAGCTGTCGCTTTCAAATCAGAGTGTCTCTCTGTCGTACTCACGTTAAACCATTGCTTGCGCAGCTCTTCTGTACTCCAGCCAGCAAGCTCCTCCAGCCGTTGCTCCGACATTTGCGTTCGGTAAAAGGCTCCCCATATTCTGCCGCTAACCGGAGCCTGCCCAAACAGCTCGCCATAAGCCCAGTCGAACATCGCTCTTTCTCCCGGGAGCGGCTGCGCACCTGGCGCATGAGGTGCATGATGAATCATTGCGCCGGAGAATTTCATGCAAAACTGTTCATACTCCCTCGTGAACATAAGCATTTCATGCCATACCGCATCAACCTGCTTGCTATACATAGGAACACTGCGCATGATGCCGCACATAAGAAAATATCGCTTCAGCTCAAACCAGGTCCAATTCCATTCTTTATCTGATATTTTTGGGAATTCCTTTAATACCCTGTCCTTCACTCGGCTCTCAAAATCGATACCTAGCGCGGACTCCAAGCGTTCCGCCGCGGTTCTCGCAGGGTGCCCGTACGGCACGCCAAGTGCAGTCGGCAGCTCGGCATTTGGCCAAGGTGTAAACGCATTGGTACGGCCAGCATATTCTCGGCCTCTGCCGCCTGATTGTTCGATAAATTTTGAGGTTCTCGAAATTGCAAATACGACAATGATAATCAGTACTATCACAAATATAATTGGAATAATCACTAAACTCCCCATCTCTTCCTCCCACGTCGGTTCGTCTTACCCATATATTAACACATCTCCTAATCGCACGGGTCATCGCTGTTTCCCTACAGAATAAAAAAAACCGCCAAGCGGTTATGAACATTTGCATGGTAAACAAGAGAATAATGAAGGTCACACATAAAATCGAGGCTCTCTTCTGAATAGAAGCCTTTAAACAGCGCTGTATTGCCCTGTATGCCTACTTCATTATACGGAAGGGTTTCCCTCAGTTAACCCCGTAGTGTCCAGTACAACCGCTCTACGATCCTGCTCCTTGCACTTACACACGGCGAAGCCGCTCTCCTCAAGCTTATATAGTGGGCCTTGAAGTCACCATGTAAACTTCTATCCACAATCAGTATAAAAATAATAAATTATTTATTGAAAAAACGTTTAAATGATAAACTATCCACATTTTTGGCATGAGTTATCCACAATTGTCCACATGTTATCAACATTTTTGTGCACAACCTACTAAAAACAAAAAAAGATGAAGCAGGAATCATCCTTGCTCCATCTTTTTTCAAAAACTTATTCACAACTAGCTTTATGCTAGATAATTGATAATGATTAAACTGACGCGTAGTGACAAGCAGCAAAATGCCCTTTTCTCACTTCAAGCAGAGCTGGCTCATCCACCTTGCATTTGTTTGTCGCAATCGGACAACGCGTATGGAACTGGCAGCCTGTAGGCGGATTGATTGGGCTAGGCAAATCGCCAGTCAATACAATACGCTCACGAGTCGCTTCAATCTCCGGGTCTGGAATCGGAATAGCCGAAAGCAGAGCCCTTGTATAAGGGTGAGCAGGACTCGCGTACAACTCGCTGCTCTCTGCGAGCTCAACGATTTTACCAAGATACATAACGGCTACACGATCGCTTATATGCTTAACCATGGACAAATCATGCGCGATAAACAAGTAAGTTAAACCCATCTTGCGCTGTAGATCCATCATCAAGTTAACAACTTGCGCTTGGATAGATACGTCGAGCGCTGAGATCGGCTCATCTGCAATGATGAAGCGCGGATCAACGGCAAGCGCGCGCGCAATACCAATACGCTGTCTTTGACCGCCAGAGAATTCATGCGGATACCTTGTAGCGTGGTCTGGATTAAGACCTACGACATCAAGCAGGTTCTCAACTCTGTGCTTGCGTTCTTTCTTGCTTGCAACAAGCTTGTGAATATCAAGCGCTTCTCCGATGATGTCCATAACCGTCATACGCGGGTTTAATGATGCGTAAGGATCTTGGAATATCATTTGCATATCACGGCGAAGCTCTTTTAGCTTAGGGCCCTTCAACTTATAAATATCTTGCCCGTCGAAGTTAACACCGCCGCTAGTTGGTTCATACAGCCGCATAATAGTACGACCAGCTGTTGATTTTCCGCAGCCGGACTCACCAACTACGCCGACCGTTTCTCCTTTTTTGATGGAGAAAGATATATCATTAACAGCGTGGAGCGTCGCTCCTCCGCCTAAATTAAACGATTTACGCAAATTATTAATTTCAATTAATGGCGCACTCATACTGACACCTCCCGATTTGCATAAGGATGTGCTAGCCAGCAAGCCGACTCATGATTCTCATTGCCATCCACTGGGAGCAATTCAGGGTCATTGTCCACGCAAACCCGCATGGCTTCATCACAGCGAGCACAGAAGCTGCAGCCCGTCGGCGGCTTAATCAAATCCGGCGGCATACCGTAAATCGGTACCAACGGCTCTTCCTTCTTCTGGTCAAGACGAGGAAGGGAGCGCAGCAAGCCTCTTGTATAAGGATGCTTAGGGTTTTTGAAAATCTCCCATTTCGTACCGGTTTCCACAACCTTGCCTGCATACATAACGATAACGCGGTCACACATATCTGCTACAACGCCTAAATCATGCGTAATAAGAATAATAGAAGTGCCAAGCTTTTGCTGCAAGTCCTTCATGACTCGCATAATTTGCGCTTGAATTGTAACGTCTAGCGCCGTTGTTGGCTCATCCGCAATAAGAAGCGATGGATTGCATGCAAGCGCGATAGCAATCATCGCCCGTTGACGCATGCCCCCAGAGAACTGATGCGGATACTGATTAACTCGTGAAGCAGGGTTCGGAATACCTACAAGATCAAGCATCTCAATCGCGCGTGCAGTCGCTTTTGCACCGCTTATTCCTTGATGCTTGATTAGTCCCTCTGTAATTTGACGGCCAATCGTTAGCGTAGGGTTAAGAGAGGTCATTGGATCCTGAAAGATCATCCCCATCTCTTTACCACGAATGTCCTCCATTTGATTATTGGACATTTTCAAAATTTCTTGGCCTTTAAACATAATCGATCCTTTAGTATCGGCCGGAGGCGATGGAATCAAACGCATGAGCGATTGTGCAGTTACACTTTTGCCGCAACCGGACTCCCCAACGATGGCTACTGCCTCGCCTTTGTTGACGTGAAAATTCACACCGCGAACCGCTTTAACGATACCGCCTCGAACTTTGAAATTAACACGAAGGTCTTTTACTTCAAGTAATTTCTCCATCATTGACCACCTCCTACTTCTTCATTTTCGGATCAAGCGCATCTCTCAGACCATCGCCAAAAATATTAAAGCAAAGCATCGTAACGCTTATAACTGCTGCTGGGAAAATCATTCTCCACGGATACAGTGTCCATGCTTTAATTGCATCATTTATCATCGTACCCAAAGACGCAGCAGGGGATTGAACACCTAGTCCCAAGAAGCTGAGGAATGCCTCTGCGAAGATCGCACTTGGAACAGTAAGCGTCAACGTTACGATAATCGGACCCATTGCGTTAGGAATAAGATGTCTGAATAGAATACGTGGAGTGCTTGCGCCGAGCGCTTGAGCAGCCATAACGTATTCTTGATTTTTGAGCTGCATGATCTGGCCGCGCACAATCCAAGCCATACTGATCCAACCGGTTATACTAAGCGCAAGCACGATCGTGAACATGCTCGGCTCTAATATGACAATCAAAAGAATGATAATAAGCATGCTTGGAATGGAGTATAGAACTTCACAAAAACGGTTCAATATCTCATCGACACGACCGCCGAAGTAACCCATAATTCCACCGATAATTACACCAAGAACCAAGTCTGCGAGTGCAGCATATATACCAACCTGCAGAGATATCCCTGCCCCCATCCAAGTACGGGTGAAGAGATCCCGCCCGAGATCGTCTGTACCAAACCAATAGGTAGCGTTAGGATTCAGGTTCTTTTCCTTCAAGTGATTCGTTTGAAAATCCTGCTCTGATATGATCGGGCCAAAAATCGCCATAAGGGAGACGATAAGCAGCACAATTAAACTGAACATCGCTATTTTGTTGGAACGCAGACGCAGCCAAGCATCTTTCCATGCCGAGATGCTCTCACGAACAACTACTTCCGTGTGCTTCTCATCTTTGTTCAGCTTCGCGAATTGATCCGGCGTAAAGGTCTTATCCTTCATCCTTTTCCGCCTCCTCTTGTTAGCTTGATACGCGGATCGACAAAGCCATAAGCAACGTCAGTCAAGAAACGCGCAACCATCAGGATAATTCCATAAAATAAAGTAAGCCCCATTATGAGCGTATAGTCGCGGTTAGTAATACTTTGTACAAAATATTTCCCAATTCCACCTATACCAAAAATTTGTTCGACAACAACAGAACCGGTAATAATGTTAGCGGTCATCGGTCCGATATAAGTTACTACTGGTAAAATAGCATTGCGTAGAGCATGACGAACCAAAATAATGCGGCCGCTGAGACCTTTAGCACGAGCGGTCTTAATGTAATCAGCGGATAGTACTTCTAGCATCGTTGAGCGCGTCAGACGCGCGATAAATGCAGCTGGAAGAAACGAAAGCGCAAGAACAGGCATAATAAAATCTGTAGGATCGTTAAGTCCCGATACATTGAGCCAACGCAGCTTGCTGCCTAGGACGAATTGTAAAATTGATGCTGCCAAAAAGTTGGGAATCGATACCCCAAGCACTGCAATAACAATCGTGAAGCTATCCAAAAATTTACGATGATTAAGAGCTGCAACGATGCCCAGAATCAAACCTAATGCTAGCGACACAATAACAGCAAAAAGGCCGATTTGCGCAGAGTAAATAAAGCTTTCTTTAATAATACGAGTAACGGACATATATTGCTGCTTCATTGACATCCCTAAGTCGCCATGAAGCAAATTGTTCAAATACATCAAGTATTGTTTCCATACCGGCTGATCAAGGCCGTACATTTGCAAGAGGTGCTCCCTTATTTTCTCGGGAATAGCCTTCTCCCTAATGAAGGGATCGCCCGGGATAATTTTCATAAGAAAGAACGTAGCGGACGCAAGAACAAACAACGAGACAAACATGGACAGAAACTTCTTGGATACATATTTTATCAACGCAATGGACACCTCCTTACAGAATATAAACAAGAAGTAATGCTAAAAAGTGATAAAGCCTGAATCTGTCAACAAGAAAGGGATATATGCGGACACCCCGCATATATCCCTAGCTTCAGGTGCTGGAAGGACGACTATTTCGCTTCGTAGAAACCTCTTGTGTAGTCGATGTCCCCTTTGTAGTCCAAGAAGATGTTCTTGAATCCAGGTTTAAGCATGTAAACGTTGCTGTAGTAGTAAATTGGCATGATCGGCATGTATTCCATAAGAATTTTTTCTGCCTCAGTCATAGCCGCAATACGTTCAGCTTGATCTCCGCTTGCATTCGCTTTTTTGATCAAAGCGTCGTATTCAGGTGAAGCAAAACCTGTATTATTTTGACCGCCGCCAGTTACGAACATATCCAAGTAAGTCATTGGATCGTTGTAGTCAGCTCCCCAACCCGCGCGAGCGATTTGATAGTTCATTGCAGTACGGTTTTTCAATAGAACAGCAAACTCTTGGTTCTCGATACCAACTTCGATACCAAGGTTTTGACGCCACATTTCAACGATTGCTTCAGCAATTTTCTTGTGGCCGTCGCTTGTGTTGAACGTCAATGTTACTTTAGGGAACTTAGCAAGCTTAAGCTCAGCTAGACCTTCAGCAAGCAATGTTTTTGCTTCGTCAACATTTTCAGTGAAGAAATCATCTTTCACTTCGTTACGGTAATCTTCTTTCAAACCGATGATGCCTGGTGGTACAAAACCAAACGAAGGAACTTCGCCGGCCATTGTTACGCTCTCAACGATTGCTTGACGATCAATCGCCATTGCAAGTGCTTTACGTACTTTTACGTTGTTGAAAGGAGCTTCTTCTGTGTTGAATTGGTAGTAGTACGAGCTTGCGATACCTTTAGTAACGATCTCGTCTTTTTTAGATTCTTTTAGAACCGGAATTTGCTCAGCTGGGATTTCACCAGTTGGTTTACCAGTGTAATCAAGTTTGCCTGTTTCGTAGTTAGCAAGTTCAGTTGCAGATTCAGCGATCATTGTGAAGTCAACGCCTGCAAATTTCACTTGTGCTTTATCGTAGTAGTTTTCGTTAGGAACAAGCTTAATGGAAGTATTGTGCTGCCATTCGCTCATTTTGAAAGGACCGTTACCGATGATTGTTTTAGCATCAGCAGCCCAAGCCTCGTTGTCCTTCACAGAAGGATGAACAGGGTTGTAAACATAGAATGATGTAAGGCTCAAGAAGTATGGTGTAGGTGAAACGAGTTTAACTTCAAGCGTTTGAGCATCAAGAGCTTTGATACCCACAGCGTCTGTGTTTGTCGTTTTGCCTTCGTTATAATCTTGTGCGCCAACGATGTAGTAGAATTGGTACGCGTAAGTTGAACCTACAGCTGGATCAAGCGCGCGCTTCCAAGAGAATTCGTAGTCATTTGCAGTAACAGGGTCGCCGTTACTCCATTTTGCGTCTTTGCGGATTTTAAATGTGTAGGTTTTGCCGTCTTCTGATTTTACCCAGCTTTCAGCTGTTGCAGGAATGGATTCACCATTCTCGTTTTTACGAGTTAGACCCTCGTAGATACCAGTTGCAAGTGTACCTGATACGTTGTCTTCCATAAGTGCCGGGTCAAGTGTCGAAGGCTCAGAGTGAATGTTCATTCTGAAAACTTTCGCTTCGGATGCTCCTCCATTTGTAGCGCCGTTTGTTGCGCCGTTCGTAGCACCGTTGTTGCCTGTTTCTTCTTTAGGCGTACAACCAACAGCGACAATAGCAAGAATGAGTAAAGCAGCAATAAATGATAAAGCAGACTTTCTTGTTCTCATTGTAATCCTCCCGTTTTTTTTCTGCTCAGTTCAACAAGGCAAAATCGTCCAACTTACTCGCTTTGTACACAAACGTTTGCATCTTCTTCTAGCTTGTCCAATGCAAATATACGTATCCTCTTGAGCAATGCTAAACATTTTCCCCATTTAAACAATGAGTTTAAATATAATAATAAATTTCACTATACAACCATGTTAATTATTTATCAAGAATATGTAAGCTGTAAATTTTTGTTTATAATTACTTTTATACACTGTTCTTTAACACATTAACGCGTTTATTCAATTAATTATTCTGTTGCGTTAATGCTGTACAGCGTTTATTCAGTTAATTATTTTAATAATATTTCAGTTTAATATTTTTACAGTCATTAATTTACAAAAATAGCACTAATACTTAAAAATACAGATTAAATTGAAAATCCTTTATATTTCCATTTTATTTTAAATTACATATATATTCCACAAATATATAACGTGTTTTTTCGGTATTTATACTATAACATAAATAATAACGACCATTATATTTAATTATTATTTTTCGATCGTGCAAAATGAACGTTTTTTCATTTCAACATTGACGTTTGCTCATTTATTCCACTCAGCTTCTAACTGTATTATTTTTTTTAGATATATTATTTATGTACGGCATATAATCAAAAAAAGACCTATTCATGCATATGCACAAATAGGTCTTTTTTTATTAATAATATATTTATGATTAGTAAGTCATACCAGGGTAAAGTGGATATTGTGCCGTAAGATCACGAACCATGCCGCGCGCTTTGGAGAGCACCTCTTGATCTTGAGGGCTGTTAAGCACAAGTGCAATAACCTCAGCAATAACCTTCATTGCGTTCTCTTCCATGCCGCGAGCTGTCGCTGCAGGTGTACCAATACGAATACCGGATGTTACAAACGGGCTTGTTGGATCAAACGGAATGGCATTTTTGTTAACCGTAATGCCTACTTCATCAAGCACATGTTCTGCTACTTTTCCTGTAATGTTCAGATTGCGTGTGTCGAGCAGCATCAAGTGATTGTCTGTTCCGCCAGATACGATATTAAAGCCTTTTGCAACAAGCTCTTCCGAAAGAACTTTAGCGTTCTTAACAACTTGGGTTGCGTATTGCTTGAATTCAGGTTGAAGCGCCTCGCCGAAAGCTACTGCTTTAGCAGCGATAATGTGCATCAAAGGACCGCCTTGCGAGCCTGGGAAAACTGCTTTATCAATCGCAGCAGCCCAAGGTTGGCGACAAAGGATCATACCGCCGCGAGGTCCGCGAAGGGTTTTGTGCGTTGTAGTTGTTACAAAATGCGCATGAGGCACTGGGCTCGGGTGAAGGCCTGCAGCAACCAAACCAGCGATGTGAGCCATATCAACCATAAACAATGCGCCTACATCATTAGCAATTTTGCCAAGCTTCTCGAAATCGATTGTGCGCGGATATGCACTAGCGCCTGCAACGATCAAACGAGGACGGTGCTTGAAAGCAAGCTTGCGAACTTCTTCATAATCAATAGTGAAGGAATCTTCTTGTACACCATATGCAACAAAGTTATAAAGCAATCCAGATGCATTAACAGGGCTGCCGTGTGTCAAATGTCCGCCATGTGCTAGATTCATACCAAGCACAGTGTCGCCAGGCTGCAAAGCTGCAAGGTAAACAGCCATGTTCGCTTGTGCGCCGGAGTGTGGTTGCACGTTCGCGTGCTCAGCGCCAAAAAGCTCTTTTGCACGGTTGCGGGCAATATCCTCAACGATGTCAACATGCTCACAACCGCCATAGAAACGTTTGCTTGGGTAACCTTCTGCATATTTGTTCGTCAAAACGCTTCCCATAGCTTCCAATACCGCTTCGCTAACGATGTTCTCGGATGCGATAAGCTCGATATTGTCACGTTGACGAGTAAGTTCTAGTCCTAGAGCTTTCAATACTTCTGGGTCTTGTTTGCGCAAATTTTCCATGATTAAATTCCTCCTCAAATTAGATACCCTTTATCAAGCAAAAACGTCTTCGGTGTCCTTTAGACGCTGAAAATCAAAAAATTATGGCTATAAATCAACTATTCGCAAGTTCCAGCAGATTGCTCTACCGTTAGATTCTCGCTAAGCTCGTATACTGCTCGGGAGCCGCCTATTAACTTTGGCCTTGTGATAGCCATCGTGACATGCGCTCCGCCAATTTCACGAATCGTCGGACGAACGGGAACAGCCACCCGCTTCAAATGCATACCGATAAACGTATCACCTATATCGATGCCCGCATGCGCCTGCACCGTTTCCACCAAACAAGGCTCCTTCAGCTGACGATAGGCATAGGCTGCCATGGAACCGCCCGCTTTAGGCACTGGCACTGCACCTACAATATCAAGCCCCAATCGTTCTGCGGAAGCTTGATCAATGACAAGCGCGCGATTCAGATGCTCACAGCATTGATAAACGGGAATAAAGCCAACTTCGCTGCGAACCGTTTCAACGCCTGCGTAAATTTGTGCAGCCGTTTCAATGGTGCCCGAAGTCCCGATGCGATGACCAAGCACCTCACTAGTACTTACACCGATTACTAGCAGCTGACTCATACCAAGCTTGCCTGCCGCTGCCAGTTCCCGAACAATTTGCTCAACCTGTTCTGCAATGCTTCCTAGCTGTACGTTTTCGTCTACGTTCATTGCGAATGCCCCCTAATTAGGACTGGCTGCTGTACTGTTCTTCAATTTGTTTCACTTTACTAACACGACCGACATGACGTTCTCCATTTGAGAACGGCGTTTCAAGCCATATGCGAATAATTTCGAGTGCCACTCCAGGACCGATCACTCGTTCCCCAAGCGCCAAAACATTAGTATCATTATGCTCCCGAGTGGCTTTGGCTGATAACATATCATTCACAAGCGCACAGCGGATGCCGCGTACTTTATTAGCCGCAATCGACATGCCGATACCTGTTCCACAAATGAGTATACCGCGCTCTGCTTTGCCGCTCGTAACAAGGTCGCATACGGGCAATGCATAGTCCGGATAATCGACGGATTGGTCACAGTTGCAACCAAGATCTTCAATTTCATGACCAAGCGATTGAAGAAACGGTACAACTTCATCCTTCAAACGATAACCTGCATGGTCAGCACCAATAGCAATTTTCAACGCAAAAGACCTCCTTAGAAATGAAACATCACAGTGCTAGTATACCTATTTTTGCCCAAAAAGACGAAAAAAGAGCAAGACATGCTTATTAGCATGCTGCTCTTTGCCCAGGCGACCGGCCGTATATTCCGATGCTCCACCGTGGTTACCCACTTCCGTCGCCAGTTACATCGGAAACCGTATATTGTCATTTTATTATATCTTATACAGTTGCAAAAATCAATCGAATGGAAGCAAAAATGGCTTCTGCAACCCTAAATACTTATCTTTTGGCAAGCTTGTCCAGCAGCTTGACGAGCGCGTCCTCTATTTCATTAGCACTGCTGCTGTATATAGCAAGCGAGCCTCCAAAAGGATCAACGATGTCAAAGCTCGGTATGCGACGCTCCAGCTCAAGCAATCGTCTTCTCTCGCCAGTCGTCAGCTGTTGGCCAAGCGCCTGCTTCATATGAAGCTCTGTATAGAGCTGCTCCAGCTCCTCAATATCCGCGAGCACTTGAGCGTCTTGATTTGCATATTCCTTTAACGTATAGATTTTGTCGACCGCTTCGGGATGCCATTGCAGCAAACCGCGCTTATGATTGACCGTCATTGTCAAAATAATATCAGCCCAACCAACCGCCTCGCTCGTCAGCGCCAGCGACGTGCTCTTATGCTCGATGTCCCGCTGCCTAAGAGTCTCCACAGCATGAGCTGACACAGGCAGTCCATCAATAGTAGATATGCCTGCGGAGCGAACGGCTACGGTGATCCCTCTCAGAGCAGCCATTCGGCGAAGCATAGCCTCTGCCATCGGTGAGCGGCATGTATTGCCTGTACATACAAATAAAATACGTTTCACACTGCCAACTCCTTTTTGCACGTTATTCCAAGCTGTTCAACGATTAAGCGAAAACACCTGCAGCGTTCCTTAGATGCTAAAGCAGCTTTGACTTGAAATTTAAAATAAGACTGCAATATTGTTCTGCTTTCTTACTTATATTCTAAAAGATAAACAAGATGCCGAACACGAACAAAATTCCTCCGCCTATGGCCTCGCCATATTCGCCAAGCTGACCGCTGACTTTACGCCCCAGCATTAAACCACATATCGACATCAGCCCGCCGAGCAGACCGATAAGTAAAACCGTCATCAACATGTTTGCAGCGAACATCCCAAGCGTAATGCCTACTGAGAACGAGTCGATACTGACGCTAAGCGAAAGCACGAGCAAGCCCCAAAAAGATTTATGGTCAAAAGATTGAACCGCCTCGCCGCGCAGCGAGCTATAAATCATATGTCCGCCGAGCAGCACTAGCAAAATGCCTGCCGCAGTCGTGGCTACATCTCCAAGCAAGGAGCCCACGTATTGACCTGTAAAAATACCTGCCAGCGGCATGATCATATGAAACAACGCAGTTACAATGCCCAGCTTCAAAATATCTCGCAGCCTTATGCCTTTGAGCCCTATGCCGAGCCCAAGAGAAAATGCGTCTAGACTGAGTGCCACCGCAATAATAAGCAGCGTCAAAAACTGTCCAGCTTGTAATTGTGCTTCAATCACAGCCTATCTCCCCCATGTCCGCTTGTAGTCTTTACCAAACATATGCGGACATGAGGACAAACATACTAGTGCGGTTTCAAGCTAATTCAGTTTCAAAAATGATCGTTCCCCTTAGAACACTTTCTATACACGAATAATTCGGTTTCCAGCCGCTTTGGCCAACCGATTCATAAGCGCTGCGCCGATCCCATGCTCCGTGCAGCCCTCTGCCCAAATACGCTGAGCGCCTGCCCCGTCAAAATCACGCAATGCGGCATAAAGCTGATGCGCTGCTGTGCCAAGCTCCGCCTCGCTGCCTAATGAGAAAACATGATCTGCATCGTAGCGATTCAATCTCTCTTCGAAAGCAAGTACGCCAGTTACCTCGCCGCGCATCTTTGCAGCTTCTACTTGATCTTGAATGTAAGCTGCGACAGCTTCAAAATGTCCTTGCACAAGCTCAAGCTCCCCTTGTGGCGCATAATGAGTATATTTCATGCCTGGTGATCGCGGAGCCGACTCCGGTTCTTCTATCGAGGCACTATCAATCAACGCATGGGGTGCCGCTTCTTGAAGCGCTTCGCGCGTAATGCCGCCTGGCCGCAAAATACGAATGCCATGCTCGCCAGCAAGCTCAATTACAGTAGATTCCAGGCCGACGCCTGTTGCACCGTCATCAACAAGACCATCGATCCGCCCATCCAGATCCTCCAGCACATGCTCAGCAAGTGTTGGGCTTGGCCTTCCAGAACGATTGGCGCTTGGTGCAGCAATTGGACAATCTGCGATCTCAAGCAGCGCAAGCGCTGTTCTATGATCCGGTATTCGAATACCAACGGTAGACAGTCCAGCCGTTACGAGCGGCGATAACGCATCCTCACGAACGGGCAGTACAATGGTAAGTGGCCCTGGCCAAAACTGTTCCATCAACGATGAAGCCAGCTCCGAATACGGCAGCACCAGCTCATCTAACTGCTTGCGACCCGCAATATGCACAATGAGAGGGTTGTCCGATGGACGTCCCTTTGCGGTGAATATCCGCTCAACCGCCGCCGAGCTGCGAGCATCCGCGCCAAGCCCATAAACCGTCTCCGTAGGGAAAGCAATAATACCGCCTTCTCTTAATTGGCTGGCAGCTTCCGATAATTGTTCGCGCAGCTGAGAATCATGAGCCTGCTTTACGCGCCATACATTTGTTTTAGTCATCTCTATCCTTCAATCCTTGCTCTTAATTGAAATTGTTCATTCATTCGTTATTATAGCATAAGCACCCGCAAACAAGCAGAAACGACAACTGCACCTTTACATTCAAAGGTGCAGCTGTCGTTTCTTATGAAAACAGTGATTTAATCCAATTGATAAAAGATTCGATCATTTCCCAAATAAAAAATTTTGCTTCCGGCGCTTCGCCTTGGGAAGGAGTATCTGCTGGAGCTGCTGCTAAGGAAGCTGTCTTAGCCGCTGCACTATTCGATTTCACAACTGATGCTTGCTCTGTCTCTGTTCCAGCTGCTGCTGATGCTTCACCGCTTACAGCATCGATAAAACATAACGGCGGGAACAATACACACCACCAATTTTGTCCGCCGCCTTCGCCAAGTGTAATACGAAGGGCTTCATAGTCGCCAGCAGGGTAAACTTGATTGCCGTACATTTTTGTCGGGAACGGTACCATTCCAAGCTCTGCGGATGAGCCATATTCAAAGCCGCGGCTCTTGAGCACTTCTGCTGTAATGCGTTCAATTTCAGGCATATTGGCGAGAATCGTCTGACGTGCTTCCTCAATCGTCTGAGGTCCCGTCACCCAGCTATTCATCGCTTTAACGATTTCATCCCGGACAAGACGTTTCACGACTTGATCAGCAGGATTATCGGAATTGGCTAAAATACGAAGGCGAATGGCTTCCTGCGGAATTTCTCCGCCTGCAACCGCAGCATCCATTTGCTGAGCTTCCCAGCTCATAATTAAAATGATAAGTGCAAAAATTATAAAACCATATGATTTGCGATAAACAAATTTATTAGCCTTACCCGAATTAGAATGAGCGGATTTAGAAATATTGGAATAGGAATGAATAGAATAATGGCTGGACATATAACACAAGCTCCTCTCGTCGCACCCGTCAGTGCGTCTGCTTGCGTTCCGGAACGTATCTATCCGTCATTATGTCCGTTAAGCTTAATATATAAACCTATCAATCTATCTATTTTTTATCTTATCGCAGACGCTCTTCTAGCAAGTTATACTATTTTCAATAAATGAGAAGGATGGATGAAGAATGGATTTCCAAAATACTTATGCAGCGTATCGACCGCTGCTCCATTCCATTGCTTATCGGATGCTTGGCACATTCAGCGAGGCCGAGGATTTGGTCCAGGATGTGTTTGCAGACTACAGCCTTTTGGACCCTAGTGAAATTAAAAATGAGAAGGCCTATCTCGTTCGAATGCTCACTAACCGCTCGATCAATCTCAGCCAATCCGCTCGCAAAAGAAAAGAAGTATATGTTGGACAGTGGCTGCCCGAACCAGACGTCAGCACCGTAAAACAAGACCCTGCTGAAATTTATGCGGAGCATGAAGAGATTTCCTACGCGCTGCTTGTCATGCTTGAGCAGCTCACAGCCGTTGAGCGGGCTGTGTTTATTTTAAGAGAATCGCTTCAATACGATTATGAGGATATTGCTTCATGCTTACATAAAACGACAGCAAACTGTCGTAAAATATACAGCCGAGCCAAAGAGAAGCTTCAGGAAGATAGGTCGATGCTTCCCATGAACACGGATAAAGCCGAGACCCTCGCTGTTGCCTTCATGGAAGCAGCTTCCTCTGGAAATTTCGAGAAGTTGATTTCTCTTTTGTCCGAAGAAGCGATACTTGTCTCCGATGGAGGAGGCAAGGTACGTGCAGCTATTTTCGCTATTATTAGCAGAGAAAGAGTCATCGCCTTTTTGAAGGGTGTTATTCCGAAGACCTTCTTGGGAGATGGCCATCAATTCGCTGACGTGAACGGACAAGCTGGTGTCATCGTTAACCAAGCCGGTATGCCAAGAAGTGTGATCAGCTTTCGGCTCGATGAGGAAGGGCAGAAGGTGGAGCGGATTTATGTCATGTTGAACCCTGATAAGCTGAAGCATATTCGGATCGAATGACCATCTGAAAATTTACGAACCGCCAATTTCGAACACCGGATGACTAAACAAGGACGTCTAAATAAAAAAAAAAATTCAACCTTCTGTCACAACCGATAACTGTGTTTTGTCTTAGAGGATGAAAGCAAATAATTAGAACATAGAGGAGAATGAGGAACATGACAGAAAGAGTCCAAATAGCAAAAGAAATACCTGCTGCATATCAGGCAATGAGCGGATTGGAAAAATACCTAGGCACTACGAGCATCGACAAGCAGCTGCTAGAATTGATTAAAATTCGCGCATCGCAAATAAATGGCTGTGCATTCTGCATTAATATGCACACGAAGGACGCTAGAAGCTTGGGTGAGACTGAGCAGCGGATTTATGCATTGAGCGCTTGGCGCGATACGCCTTACTTTACGAAGGAGGAGCGAGCGGTACTCGCTTTGACGGAGGCTGTCACAGTCATTACGAAGGAGCATGTACCTGATGCGGTATATGAAGAGGTTGCCCGATATTTCGAGAGCAAACAAGTTGGCGAAATTATTATGGCTATTATTACGATCAACGGGTGGAACCGTCTTGCGATAAGCACCGGTATGATGCCGGAATAAGTGTGAGCGGCTAAAATCGAAAAAAAGCGCTATGTGATGGGTTACAGCGGAAATGGATCTAGAATGTAGGCTTATGTTTGCTCATAGTCTACAGAAAAGCGCTAAATGATGCTTTCCAGTGAAAATAGGTCTAGAATATAGGCTTATTTCCGTCAAAGGAGCCGTTTTCTCGAAAATAGATCTAGAATTTAGGCTTATTTTTGCGAATCACATACAAAAAAGCGGTAAATGATGCTTTAGAGCGAAAATAAGTCTAAAAAGTAGGCTTATGTTTGCTCGTAGCCTACAGAAAAGCGCTAAATGATGCGTTTCAGCGAAAATAAGTCTAGAATATAGGTTTATTTCCGTCAAAGTAACTCCCTTCTGGAAAATAGAGCTAGAATGTAGGCTTATTTTCGTCAAAGGAGCCATTTTCTCGAAAATAGGGCTAGAAAGTAGGCTTATTTTTGCTCATGAGCTACAAAAAAGCGGTAAATGATGTGTTTGAGCGAAAATAAGTCTAAAAAGTAGGCCTATTTCCGTCAAAGGAGCCCTATTCTCGAAAATAGAGCTAGAAAGTAGGCTTATGTTTGCTCATGAACTACAAAAAAGCACTAAATGATGCGTTCCAGTAAAAATAAGACTAAAAAACAGGCTTATTTCCGTCAAAGGAGCCCTTTTCTCGAAAATAGAATAGAATTTAGGCTTATGTTTGTTCATCACCCGCAATAAAGCGCTAAGTGACATGCTCCAGCGAAAAAAATCTAGAAAATAGATTTATTTTACTGAGCCCAGTCAGGCTGCTGCTTGAAAATGGCTGCTTTAAATGAAATAGAGGCTTTCCCGAAGTAGATAAATCTACTTTTGGGGAAGCCTCTTTTGCTGCAAGCGAAGTTAACTCCTCGTTGCAATGACATGGCGCTCGATTCCAGCGTAGTCACTGATGATTCGAATGTCGTCCCATTGCGACATTTCGCGCATCATGTCGGCAACGATGCGAGGCTGGCCCATGCCGAGCTCGAATGCGACGATGCGAGGCATCTGCGCGAGCAGCGGAAGCTGCTCCAGCATGCGCCGGTACGGGATCAACCCGTCCAGCCCGCCTTCCAGCGCGAGATGCGGCTCATAGTCGCGAACTTCGCGCTGCAGCTCTAACATATCCGCCGCCGGTATATACGGCGGATTGGATACAAGCACGTCGATGCGAAGCTCGCCGTGCTGCAGTTCACCCTGCTCATGCCCATGTACAAATGGCATGAGCAGGTCGCCCTGCACGAATGTCAACCGATCCGCCGCCTCATGGCGGATCGCGTTCGTGCGGGCGACTGCCAGCGCGTCCGGCGATAGATCGGACGCGCATACGCGCCATGCGTGACGCTGCGAAGCTAGCGTCACGGCGATGGCGCCGCTGCCTGTGCCGACGTCGACAATCGTCGGCGGCTGCATATCCCCTGCAATCAGCGCAGGGGGCCAAATAAGATCAGCTGCTTCAAGCACAGCCTCGACGAGCAGCTCTGTTTCCGGACGCGGAATGAGCACAGCAGGCGAGACTGTAAATGGCCGCCCATAAAACCATTGCTCACCTATAATATATTGAACAGGCTCCCCAGCAGCCTTACGACGTATGAGGCCTTCCCATTCTGCTAACCGCTCTGCAGGAAATAAATCACTGCCATCACGCAGCAATGCCGCTCGATCCATATTCAGCAAATGCATGAGCAGAAGCTCTGCATTGTTGCGCGGTTCTTCCACCGCTTCCGATTGCAAAATCGCTGTCGCTTGCATGCAAGCTTGCCGCAATGTTAATGGCGCAACAAACCATTGCTCCTCCGAATGCTTGCTCATCCCTGTATCGCCCTTCCCACTTTAAAGTAACTTCCTTCTCCTTCATGCAGCAACTATAGCCACTCTTTTGCTATTACTGCCTCACTGCTAACAGCACATTTGACTATAATTCACTGCCATGTCCAATCTATTTATGTGCTCCACACGACCACTTGCCTTGCCTTCGCTTCCCCAAACGGAACAAAACGCCAGACCACTGATTGCTTATTGTAAGCAACCAGCGACCCAGCGCAAATTTGTTAAGCCATTTCACGTTCCATAAGATCAGCTTGCTCTGCGATCGTCAGGGAGGAAATAACCTCTGTCAAATCGCCGTTCATCACTGAATCCAGCTTATGAAGCGTTAATCCGATACGGTGATCCGTTACACGGCTTTGCGGGAAATTGTATGTGCGAATACGTTCGCTGCGATCTCCCGTTCCAACCTTGCTCTTACGCTCGCCCGCATACTTTGCTTCTTCCTCTTGACGGCGAACATCAGAGATACGTGCACGAAGCACGGCAAGTGCCTTCGCTTTGTTCTCATTCTGTGATTTGCCATCTTGGCAAGTCGCCATAATGCCGGTTGGAACGTGCAATACACGTACCGCGGATTTCGTCGTATTAACGGATTGACCGCCCGCTCCACTGGAACAGAACGTATCCACGCGAATATCCTTGTCGAAAATTTCAATCTCCACATCTTCAACCTCAGGCATAACAGCTACCGTAGATGTTGATGTATGAATACGGCCGCCTGATTCCGTTACTGGAATCCGTTGTACGCGATGAGCGCCGCTTTCGAATTTCATCTTGCTGTACGCGCCTTTGCCCGTAATCATAAAGATTACCTCTTTAAATCCGCCAACGTCGTTCTCACTGAAATCCATTAGCTCTACACGCCAGCCTTGTGCATCAGCAAACTTTGTATACATACGATATAACTCATATGCGAACAATGCTGCTTCGTCTCCGCCAGCCGCACCACGAATTTCGACAATAACGTTCTTGTCATCATTAGGGTCCTTCGGCAATAGAACGATACGAATTTGCTCATCAAGCTCAGCTTGGCGTTTGCTCAATTCGTCGATTTCCATTTTAACCATTTCACGCATTTCGTCATCGAGTTTCTCAGCTTGCATTAGCTTAGCGTCGTCCAGCTGCTCGGTAACTTGTTTATATTCCGTAAAGGCATCATATGCCTCTTGTAAATCCGACTGCTCCTTGGAAAGCTCTCTAAGCCGCTTGGGATCACTGGATACATCTGGATCACACAATAGCTCACTCAGCTTCTCATACCGGTCTGCGAGTGCTTGTAAACGGTCAAACACGATCATTCACCTCTGTTTATTCCATTAGGATAATGTTCATTATACCATATCATCGAGTTTCTATCGACTGCTGGTTTCGATTTACAGCCAGCTAATCATGCCCATTTTTACGAACCGCTTCAATCTTCATATGCCAGGCAACCGCCATTGGTTACTGAGCATCCAGCATGAATCCTGATTGCAACAAAACCCTGTAAGCGCAAAGCTGCACTTACAGGGCTCTATTATTCCCCTAATATTTACACGTTAAAACGGAAATGGATAACATCGCCATCACGAACGACATATTCTTTGCCCTCAAGACGAACTTGCCCCTTCTCACGAGCCGCTACCATCGAACCCGCAGCTGCAAGATCTGTAAAGGAAACAACCTCAGCACGAATGAATCCACGTTCGAAATCGGTATGAATAACGCCAGCCGCCTGCGGCGCTTTTGTTCCACTGCGAATCGTCCATGCGCGAACCTCTTGTACACCGGCTGTAAAGTAAGTGTATAGGCCAAGAAGCTTGTAAGCTGCACTGATCAAACGGTTCAAGCCCGACTCCGACATGCCAAGCTCCTCAAGGAACATTTCTTTATCTTCGCCTTCAAGCTCAGCAATCTCAGCTTCAACCTTCGCGCTGATTGGCACAACTTCAGCACCTTCAGCAGCTGCGAATTCGCGTACTTTTTGTACGTACTCATTGCCGTCTGAATTTGAAACCTCGTCTTCGCTCACGTTAGCGGCATACAATACCGTCTTCATTGTCAGCAAATGCAAATCACGAACAAGCAGCTTCTCATCATCGCTCAGCTCAAGGCTGCGAGCAGGCTTATCGTTGTACAACGCTTCCTTGATGCGTTCAAGCACTTCGATTTCTTGAACAACTTTTTTGTCTCCGCCCTTAAGGTTTTTACGGGAGCGTTCAATCTTTTTATCAACCGAATCAATATCCGCCAAAATAAGCTCCAAATTAATCGTTTGAATATCGCTAATTGGATCAACCTTGCCAGATACATGAGTAATGTTATCATCTTGGAAGCAGCGAACCACATGAACAATGGCGTCTACCTCGCGGATATGCGCCAAAAATTTATTGCCCAATCCTTCGCCTTTGCTTGCACCAGCAACCAAGCCGGCAATATCGACAAACTCAAACGCTGTAGGCACGATGCTCTTAGGAACAACGAGCTCAACCAGCTTGTCCAAACGCTCATCCGGTACTTCAACAACACCAACGTTAGGATCTATTGTACAAAAAGGATAATTGGCAGATTCTGCTCCTGCTTGCGTAATTGCGTTAAACAATGTTGATTTGCCGACGTTGGGCAAACCTACTATTCCTGCTTTCAATGCCATGCTATAAGACACCCCTATTTTCCCGAAAGTAAACAACTCCAGCTATTATACCCCAGCGTCACCTACTTTGAAAGTGCCATCCGTTAAGCCTAAACGGCATTTGATGGCTTCCTTGGCAAATGAAGACGGTTTTCTGATCGATAAAAGCATTGTAAGTTGTGAAAACCTATAAAACCCTGCATTTGAACAGACGTTTGTTTTTAACTCGTTTTATACCCCTAAACGATATTGTATTTGAGCCTCGCCGCAAGATAGTCACTTCTGAGAATGATAAGCCGCGCTGCGGAAATACTATGTTGGCGCTGGCTTAAGCTGTGCGCACAAGCACCTAAAATTTGAGGAGGCAAGCTTATGGAAAATCAGACTCATAAGGGTAATTACAAAGGAACGACGAATATGAAAGCCAAAAATCAAGATATGGCATTCGTAAATGATACCATTAAGGATACGAAATCAGTAACAAATTTTACCTCGAAAAAGAAGAAAACGGATTAAAGGATAACTTCCGAGCCCTTATCTATAAAAAACCTGGGTTCTGCAAGCGTATCATCCACTTGTAGAATCCAGGTTTCTTGTATTAAGAATACATTACATCCGAAGCGGCGCTTCTTGCAGCTCTGCGCGCGATTGAAGGTAACGGAAAAACGCTACCGATGCTTCGCCTCGCGTCACTTGTTTCTTAGGCAAAAACTTGCCATCCGATAAGCTCATAATTTTGAGACCTACAACAATGGCTGCCTGCCCCTTATTCTGGATCTGATCCGAATCTTTAAACGAGGCTTTAAAAATATGATCATAATTCGCAAGCGCGTTATAACCAAGTGCTCGCACGATCAGCTCCGCCATCTCATCACGGGATACTTTACCGCTAGGGTTAAAGGAGCCATCCCCAACATCTATCAAATTTTGTTCCAATGCACTTTCAACATAAACGAAATAGCTGGAATCCGCAGCTACATCATTAAATGAGGCTTTACCACCAAGTTGATTACTGAAAGACATCGAGAGAGGTGATACTCCGCTGCTGCGCGCTAGCACCAGCATTTTAATCAGCTCTCCACGTGTAACTGCCTCATTGGGACGCACAAGACCATCCTTCACATCAAGCGCTTTGTATGCAACCATTAGTTCAAGCTGACGCTGTGCAAAGTGTCCATCAATATCCTTAGCCTTTGGCTTCTCGAGCTGTGTGACATCACCTGTTTCCCGATTTCGCCAGCCGCCCGTCACTGCATCGAGGAACACAGACTCATCCATAAGCTTAGGCACTAATTGGTAAACTAGTTCTGCTTCTGTCTTTCTATCCACTTCGTCGCCTCTTATTTCACCTGAAGCAATCATCAACTTATATTTCTCAATTGGAATAGGCTGCCCGTTCCATGTGAAGCTTTGCACAAGCCGATACGTAAGCTGTGTTCGGTAATAATTCAGCCAGCTGTCAACTGCCTGCTCCTTCTTAATCAAGGCAGGAGCCTCAGCTGGATATTCAAAGTTCGACAAATTAGCATCGTAATTTACAACTTCCCCAGTGCTTGAATGTATCGACAAGTTAATGTTGTCATATTCAACCACTGCGCCATAGATTTTGTGTACAAAATTGAAATAGTATTGACTAGGCTGCCCTGCGACAATCCCCTCATATTGCTTCGGATCAGGTTTGACCAGATATAGCTCATCCGTTAGCCATGGCAGACGTTTCTTAATTGCCTCTACCGCTGCTGTAGTCGCTTGCTCTAGCGTCACCTTTGTCCCGCCTGATTGACTTTGTTCGTTATACATATACGTATTGAAATGGCGAACCTCTCCAGTGCGACCGTTAACGGAAGCTGAAGCTGAGCCCACTTCCTTGCCATCCTTTTTCACTGTCCAATTCAGCTGCCAATAAGCTTCGGTTTCACCTGTGCTCTCATTGCTATTTTCACTGTAGTTGGAACCATTCATCTCCACCCCTGCCGGCAGCGCAAAAGCAGCTTTTACCGCATCTATCGCTTGCTTCTCGGTAACTGCCCCCGCCTTCGGCTTTTCGCCTAAAGGTTTCTCGGATATAGGTGTTTCCGATATCGTTCCCGCTCTAAAATAACTGTCTCTCGACTGATCCTTTAGCTGGCCAGTCACCGCATCGATCGATATAGGCTGAAGCTCATAACTAAGCAAAGGTTTTCTTTTTCCCTGCATATTGTAAGGCACGATATAAGCTAACAGTGGAGCTGCTGCTGCTCGCAGCTTTTCATTTGCCTCTGCTGCAGACAGCTTTGCATCTACTTTCGGGAAAATAATTGTATCATCCCACTGCAAGGAAAATCTTCGGACATGCCCCTCACTATCCACTTCAAGCTCTATGTAGTTATCTACATAGGGTATGTCATTCACCAACCGATCATAACGAATGGAATGCACAACCTCACCCGTTAGCGGTGGACGCAGTTGAACACCATAGTCAGGATTGTACTGAATTTGTCCTTTATAATCAGCTGCGATTTTATCTATGAATTGGAGCGCAATCTGCTGAGCGGCATCACGTTCAACCTTAAGCGGATACGTTGGTTTGGCAGATGGGTTATCGGTATAAGAGTTGAACTCCAGAAGCTGACCTTTATCCGCATGAATACGAACGTAGATGCTTCCCAGGTGCTTGCCGTTCACCTTTTTCACGAAATCCAGTCCCCAAGCATTGCGTTTGCCGCTAGCCATCACTTCCATATTAAGACTAGCTCCTTGGAGGACATACTCCTTCGGAATGCTTACATACTGCCTCGCTAGTGCTTCCGCTTTCTCTTTCGTTATTGCTACATCAACTGGAGCTGCAAATCCTTCTTTCATGATGTCTCCTTCCGACGATGGCACGGCATTTGCTGCTGCATTCGTCACTGCTGGCTTGTTTGAGCTTTCAGCAAATGCCGTTGCTGGCAACATACTCATAAGCATCGCTGTTGATAGCACTACCGCAAGCCTCTTTCGATGATTGATCCTCACTGCTTCACCCTCCAATGCTTTTCCAATTTATTCATAAATTAGACGCGCCATACATTGCGGAAGTTGCACAATAAGCGAAAAAAGACTGCCCAAGGCGCTTGTCCTTTAGGCAGTCTTTTACAATATACAGTTAAAGCTGCTACGCCGTTTTTCTACGTTCAATATATGCCCATATTTTTTGCAAAATATAAATACCGAGCCAAGAGAACAATATAATAAACAGGGGCATAACGGTAAAGTTATATCGATATTCCGGTACGAACACAAGCCTAATCATCGTCATGACGAAGATGACCACCGCCAGCATGGCTGCAGGATGTCTCCATCTCCATATAAGCGCAAGCAGAGGAATAATCGTGCTGTATATAATCAGTACATGTAAGTATGCTACCTTCGGATAAGCATGGTACAAAGGAGCATGTCCCGAGCCGAAGAACATATGCGTATAAGTATATTTAAGCTTTCCTACCGTATACCATTTTACATATTTCCAGGTTTGCTGCGTGAAGCCTGCTTTGATGCGCGCCCAAGCGACCTCATCCTGCGTCAATCCCGTTGGATCAACGATCTTGTCTGTATAATCTTTATTCGGATAAGTACCCGCTTTGAACGGATTGGACTGTGAAGCAGTCAATACAAACTCATTTAATGAAACGACATTCCTTATCCACCAAGGAAGCATCGTAGCAGATAGGCAGAGCCCCGTAATAACACCCATTAATAGAACTTTTTTGAAAATAGCCCATTTGGATATGACCTCGGTCTGCACACCCGATTTCTTCTTGTACCATTTCTGAAGCAAAAACACTCCGTACATAGGAACAAAAATCGGTAGAAATTCCGCCCTGACAAGTACTGTCAGGCCTAACAAGATACCCGCTAGCGCAGCATCACGCTTTCGTTCGGTACGAAAGGCATATAACTGCATAGACAGATAGGCCATTAAGAGAAATAATGCGAGCGTTTCTGTGAGAACTGCTCCATTTGCCCAAATAAAGGGATGATAAATTGCACTAATAAAAAACGCTACAATTGCCACCCATTTGTTTCTTGTTGCCTGCAACGCAATCATATAAATGATAATGAGTGTAGCCATGCTAATTAACACCTGTACCCAGCGAATAAGAGGGAACGGCTCTACGCCGATTTGATCAGCCACCAGATACATACCCGTCATAAAAAGTGGATAACCCGGTGTTACCCTTGCATTTGGAACCTCTTCCTTGTAGGCGTAAATGCCTTCATCAAGCAACCGGTGCACCATCTCATCGTAATACTTCGAATCATGTGAAATGTTATGTTTGACCGATGTAAGAAAATCAACCCTCAGCCACAAGGCAAGCATAAAAATAAGAACGATCGCTATCGTCCATGCTTTGTTTTTCCTAACCCATTCCACCACGTAAATTGATCCTCCCCAATGTTGAAAGCGGCTTATTTCCAAGCGAGTACAATTACACCCGCCAAAATAATAGCTGCGCCTATCCAGCGCTGCAGCGGTACCGATTCGTTAAATATAAATACAGCTGCAACCAGCGCTATTACATAAGCCAAGCTTTGCAGCGGATAGGCAAGGCTAAGCGGCAGCTTCTTGAGTACGTACAACCAAAGAACGGTAGCAATTCCGTACAAAACAAGTCCTGACCATATATGAGGCGACCACAATAACGATACCCATGTGTCGCCTTTCGCCGTATCCATTTTGTTCATTCCTGTTTTCCACAATAACTGGCCAGAAACAAGCAGCAAAATATTAAGAAACAATATGATATATGCCATTATGAATCCGACCTTTTGCGCTCATGCAGCTCGTGATGTAAAATTCCAAGCTCTTGTGTAAGACGAATAACCTTCTCCGACAATTTGGATACAATGACTGTAAGATGCAAAATAAGCATAATACAAAATAAAATTCCGACTAGAAAAAGCAATGCCGGCGCATAAGCGATACCAATCGCGTGGGCCAGCGTATCAATAATCTGGACGCGTACGGACAAAATCAGCATCACTACACCAAACAACAGCCAGAGCATTGAATACTGCTCACGGAGCAATCTCCGGTTAATCAACATAATCAGCACGAACAAAAAAACCACACTTGTGATAATCCACAAGGCTTGCATGGTGTATCCTCCTTAAAGTTTGCAGAGCAAACTCTCATCGTAAACATTTTTCTAAGATTGAACCTCGACTGGCTTCGTTGCTTTCAAGCTGCGAATGAATAGCGACAATGTTACCTTAACCATATAATAAACCGAACGCATCGCATTTATTGATGACGTACCGCCTGTACGTGCTTCCATCACGACAGCTACCTCGCTTGTACGCAATCCGCTGCGATGAATGAGCACGATGGAATCCACTTCTGGATAGTCTGTCGCATAATCGCTTTGGAATACAGCAATCGCACGTTTATTTGCAGCGCGGAACCCTGAGGTAACGTCCAGCACACGTTTGCGTGTCATTGCAGTAACAATAGTAGATAAAATCTTGATACCGACTCTGCGCGTTGCAGAGGACAAGAAGCCGGTTTGTTCAATAAAACGTGAACCAATCGCCAAATCCGCTTTCCCGCTAAGCACGGGGTCCAAAATCAAATGAAGCTGCTCCGCCTTATGCTGACCGTCGCCATCCACTTGAACGGCAACATCATAGTCATAGCGGTGGGCATAACGATATCCCGTTTGCATAGCTCCGCCGATGCCCAAATTGGTCGGAAGTGTAATAACAGAAGCACCATTCGCTTCAGCTACTTCACGTGTACGGTCTTTGGAGCCATCATTAATGACCAGAATATGAGCAGATGGGCAATGTGTCTTCACATCATGTATCACATGGCTTATGCTGTGCTCTTCATTATAAGCCGGAATAATGATCAAAATTTTTGAAGATGTCATACCTTGCCGCAGGGACTCTCCGGTAACCGTTTTGTCCTTTTTCGTACTGACTGCGTTCACTACATCACCACTCCATAAATCAAAGTTAGGGCACGCTGCTGCGTACAATTATTTTTAATTCTACTAACTAAATTAGTATAAAGCAACAGATAAGGTTGGTATAAACGCTTATTATTTCCTTAACATTTGCTTAATTAGGTCGAATTTTACATTCACACTTAGTACCTTTTATACCAATATTATCTTACTGAAAATAAGAGTTTCCAGAAAAAAAATATCGCCTGACACCAGTTGCTCACTGATACCAGACGATATTAAGACGGTTATTTATTACAAAATGTTGCTTACATTTGGCCGGAAATTTTTGCTTTCAAAGCATCTTTGGATTGTACGCCAACCATTTTGTCAACGGGTTGACCGTCTTTGAACAAAATCAATGTTGGGATACTCATAACGCCGAATTGTGAAGCAAGTTCTGGCTGCTCATCAACGTTAATTTTAGCAATTACTGCTTGGCCTTCCAGCTCAGCGGAAAGCTCCTCAACGATTGGTAGCTGCATTTTGCAAGGTCCACACCAAGGTGCCCAAAAATCTACAAGAGAAACGCCGTTTTGAATGGACTCGTTAAAGTTTTCTTTCGTCAATGCTACTGCCATTTCAATCATCCTCTCCAAACAATGTGTATGATAAAGGGAATACCCGTCTCACCGTTAAATGAAACATCATTTGCTAACCGCATGCGTGAATTTGCTTCAACACATCCTGAATCGTAATCGCGCTAAAATGACTTTCCAGCTGCTTCTCCGCTGTACAAAATATGCCGAACATCACTTGATTCATATTCGACCCAACAACACAATCCATCTCTGGGTTGCCCGAGCACCAGCTCGGAATTAGCGAGCCTTGTGCCATCACGCGATAAATATCGGCAAGTGTTACCACATTCGGGTCAATCGTCAGCCTATAGCCGCCTCCTGAGCCTTCACGGGTATCCACATATCCACTGCGGCGCAAACCACCCATTACCTTGCGAACACGAGCAGAATGTGTGCCGACATTCTCGGCGATCATATCGCTGCTAGCCATTCTTTCCGGTAAATAAGCCAAGTAAACGAGACTGTGTACGGCAATCGTAAATTCGCTGTTCACTGTTTAAGGGCCTCCCTGCTTTATACTGTAATTTTATCCGTTACAGTTAAGTTTGTCAATAGGTCAGGTCGCCATCTCGCTTTCTTAGGATACGGCAGGAGCAATCACGTTATTCCCCAACAGATTTTGGATTAAAGGCAAATGTTTTTTTGGGTTTTCTGTCATGTTTGAAGGCTTCTGCTGAATAAATATGAAAGGTGCATCCTTATTTGATTTGAACGTATAAGAAGACATTCAAATCCAATGGGCACATGGCTTCCTACACTAGTTTTACAATGTAAAACTTTAAGGAGGTGACGCATAATGGCGTTATTTTGGAATCGATGGGTAGTCATTCGTACGGAAGGGGGTTCTAGATCGGAGCTCATAGACCGATTGGAAGCTCATTTCAAAACTAATGGATTGAAAACCAAAATCACCATTGAGGGCAATTCCTTGAAACGGATTCATGTGCTTAAAAAGGATGCCGATCTCGCCAAGACGCTGCTGGACGCGTTTGACGAGGAGCATTAAGATGTGCGGCAAAGATTTGCCAAGCAGCAGCACCCTTGCAGGGCAGCCGCTGCTTGTGCTGCTTCCCTAGGACGAGCGTCCCACAACGGATGAATTTCTCATAAAACGATAGCCCTTACGAACGCCGTTCAGCACCCATTCGGGAACCGGAATCGGTTTTTTGGATAGAAAAGGCATGTAAATACGATTGTAGGCTTTCTTCAAATCATCCCACATCGTGCACGGCTCTTCCTTCAAAAAATCTGAAATATCAAGCACGATGCCTCTTCCATCCTTAATCATTACATTTTTTCCATGCACATCATGCGGGAACAAACCGCGGGATCTTGCATACTCCAGCGCTTGATCAATATCTTCTATCGCCTTTTTTGGTATTGCTGCTCCATCAATGATGCACTGATATAAGGTCTTTCCCTTTAATCGCTTTAAAATCAAATAATAATGGCCTTTATATTCTCCGGCATGATAACAAGTTGAAAAGGCAGGATGCGTGCCAATTCGCCGGTAAACCTCGCATTCACTCTCCCAGCCGTCGCGGCCTGGCGCATAAACCTTCACAGCTATATCCGAATAATCCTGATGTGTAAATACGCCTGCGTAATTGCCCGCCCCAAGCAGTCTCCAACCTCGCGGCGTCTCCGCTACCCGGATTGGATTTGTGGGGTCAACGCTATCAAGCACAAGCTCCGAGAGCAATGACTGCTCCATAAGAGCAATAAACGTATTCAGCTGCTTCTCCTCCATAGTAAGTACTCCTCTTCTCCCTATCTACATACATGCTTTCCTTTCATTGTAAGACCAGCAGCTGCAAAAATAAAGACCGCACCAAAAAGCTTTAAAGCCCTTTTGTACGGTCTCTCTTCAAATTTGATCCTAATGGCCTCCACTTACTACTTTCAGCCCGATAACGCCTGAGATAATCATAGAGAGAAACAACATCTTGCGCCAATTTCTCGACTCTCCAAAAATGACCATACCTAGCACTACGCTGCCTATCGAGCCGATTCCGGTCCATATCCCATATGCCGTACTAATTGGAATCGTCTGTAACGCTTTAGATAAGAAGAAAAAGCTCACGAAACCAGCGCCAATCGCCCCTACCGTCCCCTTCCAGCGTTTAAAGCCATCAGAGAGCTTCATGAAAGTAACGCCGGCGACCTCACCGAAGCCTGATATGATTAAAAAGACCCATGCCATTTTATGAACCCACCTTATCTTGTTCTATGTTGGTTACAGCCTTTGGTGCTTTGTCAGGAGCTGGCTTGTCATTTGACACAAGCTTAAGTCCAACTATGCCCCCTACAAGCAATGCGATAAAGAACAAACGCCAAAAATCAGCCGGCTCATTCAGTATAATAATACCTGCGAGAACAGTGCCTACTGTTCCAATTCCCGTAAACATAGCATAGGCTACGCCAATCTCAATCGTACGCATTGCGCGGGCAAACAGCATAAAGCTTAGGACAAGCAGCACCACTGTTATTATGCTTGGAACAAGCACTGTAAAGCCCTCCGAATATTTGAGGCCAAACGTCCAGCCTACCTCAAGAAACCCCGCTAATAATAAAAAGACCCATTGCATTTTTTTTAATCCTCTCTCGCTGTCATCGTCCAAATCTGCCATAATGATTGCCACACCATTTGCTTCCTTTTCTCAAGCAGCTCTTTTCCATATATTTGATTCTCAACAAGGATGCCATCTACACATACATAAAAGGTAGCAATTAACCGTTCCGTCTCTTCCAGGTTAAACAACCCTTGTGACGCTCCCTTTTCCAGCACGCTAATAATTCCCTTGTTCAGTTCATACTCATAGCGCAATAAATCTTGATTGAGCTGTTCGCGCAAATGGCGCGGCGGTACAAGCATCGTTTTCTTCAAGAAAGCTTGACCTGTCGTTAAATGAGTGAGATCGGTAAAAAAAGTAAACAGTCGATGTACTTGCTCCTTAATCGGCGCCTGATCCATATCTTGAAGAAGCTCTATAAACTGATTATGCTCTTCAACAATCATTTCCTGAATGAGCTGCAAGAACAGTTGTTCTTTCGATTTATAATGTGCATAAATGGACGGCGTCTTAATGCCCACTGCCTTAGCAATTTCTGACAAGGATGCCCCCTCATAGCCTGATTCTGCAAACATCGTCAGCGCCGCCAGCTTTATTCGTTCCGACGTTGTTAATTCAGTACTCATGTCATTCCCTCCGATCCGCTTTCGTTCCCCTGCCTAACGAACATTAGTTTTTACAAATTCTAAAATGAAATAATCATTTAGTCAAGATGAAAATAACTATCATCAAATAAAGCCATGCATGCTCCCCCTTCATTGGAGATCATACATGGCTTTATTGTTATTGCTTTGAGGCTTGGCTATATTTCTTCCAAAGGGTAGATCCTCCATTAAAGATCATGCCGAGTGTAATGCCAAGCAGCGTAACGATAACGTTCAAAATAAGGCAGTAAACAAGCAGCAGTCCAAAATCGACCGTATTGTCCGAAAGAGGAAGCACTTGGCTTAGTATAAATGCGAGAAGCACGCTAAACGGAATCCAAAACAAAAATATGAAGATCGGAAAGTACCAATGCTGATTTCGAAAAAACTTTACGATCGGCAAAGCGAACGCAATAATCATAATCATGCAAATGATGTAGCTCTGCTCCACAATCCCGCTATAATAATAAGCTGTATATAGAAACACATTACTCACCGCAGCATAGATGGCACTTAAGATCAGTACCAACCGCATCGACCGCCGAAACAACAATTGCTCCTTCGTAACCTCTTCCATTACTCGCCTACGATTTCTTGGAGTGCCCGAATAAAGGCATCCATTTCTTCATCCGTTCCGATGCTCACCCGCAAATATTCATTAATCCGAGGTTGATCGAAATACCGGACCAGCACACCCTTATCGCGCAGCTGCACAAAGATGTCCTTAGCTGCTATCGTTTTATGCGAAATGAAGACGAAGTTTGCCTTCGAGTCTGTTGCAGCAAAGCCGAGCTCCTTCACCTGCTCCGTTACACGTTCTCGTGTAGCAATGACCTTCTCCGTCGTATCTCGGAAATAAGCGTCATCTTCAAGAGCAGCAATGGCGCCTGCCAAAGCAAGCCGATCCATCGTATAGGAATTAAATGAATTTTTGATTCGATTCAATCCATCAATCAACTCCTCGCTGCCAAAAGCAAAACCAACGCGAAGGCCAGCGAGCGAACGGGATTTCGAGAGTGTTTGAACGACAAGCAAATTCGGATAGTCGTGAATAAGCTCCACTGCTGATTGTCCGCCGAAGTCAATGTAAGCCTCGTCGATGATAACAACCTGATCGGGATTGCTTGCAAGCAATGTACGAATATCATCGAGCGGAAGCAATTGAGCCGTTGGCGCATTTGGGTTTGGTATGATGATACCACCATTGTCCGAATGGAAAGCTTCGACTTGAACGTTAAATTGCTCGTCCAATGCGATAAGCTCTGTTTGCAAGCCATATAACTTCGCATACACCTTATAGAAGCTGTAAGTAATATCAGGGAACAGTACCGTCTTAGCCGGATCAAAAAAAGCTGCGAAAGCAAAAGCTAAAATTTCATCAGAACCGTTGCCCGCAAACACTTGCTCTGCTCGCAATCCGTAATAGGAGGCAGCTGCTTTCACGAGCCCCTCGCAAGTAGGATCAGGATATAGCCGCAGATCAGCATTAGCTGCTCCTTTGATCGCATCAATTACCTTCGGAGATGGCGGGTACGGATTCTCATTCGTATTCAGTTTAATATACGTCTTATCCTTAGGCTGCTCGCCTGGAACATACGGCACCAGTGAAGCAGTGAGCGGACTCCAAAATTTACTCAATGACGTTTCTTCCTTTCGTAATCGATATTTCTATCGCTTCTTTTCAATTATTTTAACATTAAAGGATTTGTTACTTACAGAGTCCGACGAACGACAAGCCTAGTCATCAGCAGTCCAAGCAGCGCGCCAAACGTATTAAGAATAATATCGTCAATGTCGAAGCTGCCCACCCGCGTCAACATTTGAGTAAGCTCAACGGCTGTAATCAACATAATCGTGACCATTGTCAGTCTAAATACTTTCAAGTACTTCTTATTTAATAAGGGCAGGAATATGCCAATCGGTATGAATAAGACAATGTTTCCGAATAAGTTTTTGAACCAAATGTCAGGATTGAAATGATCATAATGGATGATATATTTTTTTATCGTATAAAGCGGTACCAGATTATAGTTATACCCCTCGCCAAAATAACGGCCACGATGAAATAAAAGCCAGCACATGATCAAGGTGTAGAACAAAGCAATTACGGTAATCAACATATTCAGCAGAGAGCTTTTGAATATGGCTTTCGAATACCCGCGCATCCCCTACAATCTCCAAGGGACAGAATACACGTTAAACTCTGCCGCTCCTGTAATCGCTAGTCCGTTAAGCTGATGTCCTGTTGCACATCCTCCGTCAACGCCAATCTTCCCTGCGCCAAACCAAACATCTGGTTTTCCATGAATATCGATGGTTTTTGTATGGCCGAAAATAACCGTTTTGTTTACATTGGTCGGCCTCTCAAGGAATGGTTGTTTTATGTAAAGAAAATCTCTGGCAGGCTGCTCTTTCCAATTCAAGTAATTCGGATTAAGACCCGCATGTACATATATAAAGTGTTCATCCTCATGATAATAGGGCAGGTTGTCCAGAAAAGTCATATGATGCGCGTAACGCTCCTGAACAGCTATTTTGGCTTGATCGATAACATACTCAATCGGACCTTGCTTAATGCCAGCATAGCTCTCTGCGGTTTGCCTGCCGCCATGGCCGGTAAACTTAAGCAGCGCCTGCTCGCTTCGCTCCAGCATAACATCAACGAGCCTCTCGTCGTGATTGCCTTGAATGGCAATTGCTCCATCCTTTTGGACTAAGCCGATGACCTGCTCCACCACTTCTCTGCTTTGCGGTCCCCGATCAACGAAATCACCAAGCAGCATAAGCTGATCCTCGCCGGGACAATAATTCATACGTTCAAGCAAATCATTAAAAGGTGTATAACATCCATGAATATCACTAATCACAAGCGTTCGCTTCATATACGCCTCCCCGAGATCACCAGATCTCTTTCTACACCGTCCAGTACCGCTACCTTAGGCAAATGACCCCAAACCTCAAATCCAAACTTGCGAAGCAGAGCGAGGCTCGGCTCATTATGTCCAAATACAAAACCAAGCAGCGTATTTATCCCCAAGCCCGGACTTGCCTCAATCGCTTTCTGAATCAGTACCGTGCCAAGACCAAGCTTGCGGTATTCTTCCGCTATATATATGCTTATCTCGGCAGTCGCATTGTAAGCCGGTCTGCCATAAAACGATTGGAAACTAAACCAAGCTGCGATTTCCCCTTCAATCGCTAATACCCATAGCGGCCTGAAATCAGGAGAATGGTCATCAAACCACGCTTTTTTGCTAGCTACAGTAGCTGGCTCAAGATCAGCCGTCACCATTCTGCTTGCAATTGTTGAATTATAAATATCAACAATACGCCCCAGATCACTTAGCTGCGCATCGATAATTTCATATTTGAGTTCTTTGGTCATACCTGCCACCTCTTACCCTTCTACGTCTAGATGGATGCTGCTTTAAATAGGCCTATTACAACTTTGACAAATTATATCACATCGATGAATGTTTAAGCATCTATGCTGCATGGTAGATTCCGTCTAATTATGCCTATAAAGAGCGAGCTTCTTCAGTCCCCTTGTCCCTGCCTATACTTGTTATAATCTTCAGGCGTGTTGAGATTCGTAAAAACAGATACACCGTGCTGCTCTAGCAGAGAAACCTCGATGGTCTGAAGCCGGCGCAATAGACCCATGAGACGATAATCTTGATCCTTTAGCGCTTCTTCTATTTGAATGGCAATGCTAGCATGATAGAGTGCATGAAAAGGCTGGTCAGACGCATGGATTACGTCTACCCCTTTTTCCACATGAGTCATTAGCTCAGCAAGCAACCCTTCGGACAACTGCGGCATATCACACGCCATAACAAGTACATAACCCTCTGCAATCATGGACAAGCCCGCGTGCATTCCCGATAACGGGCCGCATTTTGAATAATGGTCCGTCACGAAGCTTACCGTCTCTCCTAATTCTTCAAGGCTTTTACGATAAAGCTTTTCACCCTGAGGCGTTCCTACTGAGACAACTACATGCTGCACAAGCTCTGTTAGCTGTTGTACAAGACGATATAGGAGCGGTTTGCCTCCAATAAGCAGCAGCGCTTTGTCGGCTCCCATTCTCGTGCTTAAGCCTCCAGCTAGTATTAAGCCATAAATATCATGCTTCGCCATCTTCTCATCCCCCTCTAAACAGAAAGAAAGCCTGCCGAGCACTCAGGCAAGGCAGGCTTGTATTATTTTTGACGGGTTTACGCCTTGGACGGATCAAACGAGCTCTTTAATGAAACGATTCGGTTGAAGGCAAGCTTCTCACTTGTTGTATCCTTCGGATCTACATTAAAGTAGCCGTGACGGAAAAATTGGAATTTATCGCCGCCGACAGCATCTTTCATATTAGGCTCAACAAAGCCTTGCAATACTTCAAGTGAATTCGGGTTGATGCATTCCATGAAAGGTTTGCCTTCATCTTCCGCTTCGCTCGTAATGAGCGGTTCAAACAAACGGAACTCAGCAGCTATCGCCTGAGAAGCTTCAATCCAATGAATGGTGCCTTTCACTTTACGTTCATTAAAGCCGGATCCGCTCTTCGTCTTCACGTCATAGGTACAGCGCAGCTCAATCACATTGCCCTCTGCATCCTTGATTGCCTCTTGGCATGTAATGAAGTAAGCATGTTTTAGGCGCACTTCATTGCCAGGGAACAGTCGGAAATATTTGTTCGGAGGATTTTCCATGAAATCATCCTGTTCAATGTATATCTCACGCGAAAACGGAATTTGACGGATTCCCATCTCTTCGTTTTCCGCATTATTTTCGGCATCAAGCAGCTCGGTTTGACCTTCTGGATAGTTTGTAATGACCACTTTAAGCGGACGCAATACAGCCATCGTACGAAGCGCCTTCAGCTTCAAGTCTTCTCTTATAAAATGCTCCAGGTTGCGCTCATCCACTAGGCTGTTGCTCTTCGATACACCGATCTCACGGCAGAAAGCACGCAGCGATTCCGGTGTATAGCCTTTGCGGCGCAAACCGCTGATCGTTGGCATACGCGGATCATCCCAGCCGTCTACTGCCCCTTCATCCACCAATTGCTTCAACTTGCGCTTGCTCATAACGGTGTTCGTTACGTTCAGGCGGGCAAATTCATATTGATGCGGTGTGGAAGCCATCTCACATTCAGCTATCGTCCAATCATAGAGTGGACGGTGGTCCTCAAATTCCAGCGTACAGATCGAATGCGTGATGCCTTCAATGGCATCGCTTAGCGGGTGAGCATAGTCATACATCGGATAGATACACCAAGCATCTCCCGTACGGTGATGATGCGTATGCGCAATGCGATACAGCACAGGATCACGCAATGTGATGTTCGGTGAAGCCATATCAATTTTTGCGCGCAGCACCTTTTCGCCGTCCTTAAATTCGCCTGCGCGCATGCGTGCGAACAAATCAAGGTTTTCCTCTACTGTACGGTTCCGATACGGGCTTTCCTTGCCTGGCTCAGTCAACGTGCCGCGATATTCGCGCATTTGCTCAGCTGTCAGATCACATACATATGCTTTGCCCTTTTGAATAAGAAACACCGCACGATTGTATAGCTCTTCAAAATAATCGGAAGCAAAGCGAAGGTCGTCCCATTCGAAGCCAAGCCAGCGAACATCCTCTTGGATGGACTCTACATACTCAGTATCTTCTTTTAACGGATTCGTATCGTCAAAACGCAAGTTTGTCTTGCCATTGAATTCATCAGCCAGCTCAAAGTTCAAGCAAATCGACTTGGCATGTCCAATATGCAAATAGCCATTTGGCTCTGGCGGAAAACGAGTGACGATTTCTTTCACTTGGCCGCTCTTCAAATCTTCGACTACGATGCTTTTTATAAAATTCGAGGATGAGGACTTGTTATCTACTGCATTCTCCATCTGCGACCAACCTTTCCCACGGAAAATATTTATCCTCTTATAATACACAAATTCCCGTCAAATTATAATACTTAGTATGTATCAGCCACTTTCAGAGCACGCTCCCGAGCCTAGCAATCCAGAGCACTAGAACGAAATAATGCCGGATGAATAAAGAAATACGAGCAATACCAGAATAGGCGCCACATAACGCAGCATGAATAACCATACTCGCAGCCACCATGCAGACAAGCCTGACTCCTTAGCTCCGCCTTTCCATACATACCCGACAAATATAGTAACAACTAGTCCGCCAAGCGGCAGTACGATGTTTGTGCATACAAAATCAACCCAGTCAAAAAACGACTTCCCGCCAAACGTAAGCCAAGGTATTTTGTCACCAAGCGATAACGCCGATGGCACCCCAATAACGAAGCAAAGAATGGATAACAAAATAACTGAAAAGCTTCGGCTCCAGCCAAATTTCTCACGAACGAAAGCAACCGGCACCTCAAGCAGTGAGATGGTTGAAGTAAGCGACGCAAAGGCAATCATCACGAAGAACAGCCCTCCAAACAGCCACCCTAACGGCATCGCTGAGAATGCTGCAGGCAAGGCTACGAATACGAGACCAGGGCCTTGCGAAGCCTCGAGTCCAAATGCGAAGGTAGTAGGGAAAATAATCAGTCCTGCAAGAAGTGCATAAACAATATTGCCTGTACCTACTGCTGCTGTTGCTAGAGAAAGCGACTGCCGTTTATCCACGTACGCCCCATAAGTAATAATGGTACCCATGCCAAGGGAAAGGGATAGGAAGGCATGGCCAAGCGCTACGAATGCAGACTCCGCTGTCAGCTTGCTAAAGTCAGGCTTTAGAAAAAAGGCTGCGCCTTCGCCGGCTCCATCCAGAAACATAACACGCACACAAAGTACAATGAGCAATACAAGCAACCCTGGAATGAAAATTTTATTAACCTTTTCAATGCCTGCCGATACACCTCGAATAATGATGAGGCCCGTTAGAAGCAAGACGATGAATTGCCAGAATACCGGCATCCAGCTTCCATTAAGATCACTGAACTGCTGCGCAAAATCATTATTTTCAAACAGCTGCCCTGTAAAAGACAACATCGCATAATGCAAAGTCCAGCCTGCGACTATCGCATAGAACGACAATATAACGAACGCTCCCAAAATGATAATAACGCCGAAGCCGCTCCACAGCTTATGCGCGCCCAGCCGAGTGAACGAAGAGGACGCATTGCCGCGGCCGCCTCGACCTACTGATAGTTCCGCTAGCAGCACCGGCAGTCCTACTAGCAGCATGCATATAAAAAATAGAAGAAAAAAGGCCGCTCCTCCATATTTACCTGTAATATACGGGAACCTCCACATGTTGCCGAGTCCGACCGCACTTCCTATTGCCGCCAAAATAAATCCTGAGGACGTAAACCGCTCCCCTGTACCGCTCTCCCCGCTTTGCGAGGCTCCTTCTTGTTTTTGATCCTTCATAAGCCATTCCTCCTGTAATAATCTAAGCTGTCTGCGACTTATCTATTGCTCCGATGGGTAGTATAACCTTTTTCAAAAAATATATCTGCAAGCGCACGGTCTGAGCCGGCATAGTTCCATTTGAAAAACCCACAATCGAACAGGCTGCAATGTGTATTGGCGATGATTACTTTGTGCTTCGCCAATCATCAGAATGGTGGCACGAACGGTATCATAAATCAACATATTTCACACTTCCTCATTGCCGCTCCGTTTTCACTTCTATTTATTCATTTGATTCTATTTAACAGGACTGAATAACTTTTATTTTTGCACATATAAACCTTTTTAAACTTCGAATTACTCATGTACATGTAAAGGATTATTCCTTATATAATAAAGCGATACGTTAAATACGCAAAAATCTTTATCTGAATATAATTGCATATATAAAACTTTAATTCGAGATCGAAAAATGCTCAAATATCGAGTTTCAAGATATTTAAGACCATCAAAAAATGGACAGAAACGATTAATCGTTTCTGTCCATTTTCAACTTCTATCTTATATTAATTTAATAGAATGTAAGTACGATATTTTCATAAGAATTGCAGGATCAAAAGGCACAGTATGAAGTGTATGATGAGCCCAACAATTAACTCTTAAACTGAGGTTAAGCCGATCACATTTTGCTTAATAGACGCTGTGTGAACGTGGAGTTGCATCCATTGTTCTCCCAAGTAAAAACCCATCTATTGCTCGTTGATCACTCTATCAAAACCTCAGCAATTACCCGTTGATTTTACGGCATTGCGATAGCATATTGATCAAGCCTCGCATATCTCGTCGTCCGTAATGATCCTACTTTATTCGATATCACTTCTATGAACCATCCAATTCACGTATATAGAAGTATGCTTTGCATTCACTTCCAAAGGTCAAAGCATAGTCCTTCATATCGAAGAATGTATGGTTATAAGGAAGCTATTCGCCATTAGACGCCAGTCTTACCTACAAAACGACTAAAACAACCATTAAATGGGCTTTTTTTCGCCCGGAAGCCGCATGTATTTCATTTTTAAGTGAGGAAGCACTATAGCAGCTGCTCGATATTAGCCTTCATTTCGGAAGGTTCATCGGTCGATTCGAACCGTTTTACGACATTGCCTTCACGGTCAATTAGAAATTTAGTAAAGTTCCATTTGACTGAGTTGCCTTCGAGGTAATGAGGCAGCTTCTCCGAAAGGAAAGCATTGAGCATTTTACCGCTAGGGTTGCTTGTGTCAAAACCTTGGAAAGGCGCATCTTCCGTTAGCTGCTTGAAAAGAGGATGAGCGGTTTCATCCCGTACATCGGTTTTCTCAAAGAGAGGGAATGTCACTCCGTAGTTCAACTGGCAAAAGCTTTGAACATCAGAGTTTGCACCCGGCTCCTGCTCGCCAAATTGATTACTTGGAAAACCAAGAATCTCAAGACCTTGGTCATTATATTGTTCATATAGTTTTTGCAAATCCGCGTATTGTGGTGTAAAGCCGCATTTGCTTGCTGTGTTGACAACAATTAGCACCTTACCTTTATATTGTTCCATGCTTTGTTGTTTACCATTAATTCTTTGCAGCTCATGTGAGTAAATGCTCATTGTTTATTGCCTCCTCTAAATAATGTGAGTTATAATAAATTAAATTGTACACAATTTAATTATTACATAGAATACCATGCGAAACAAATGAATGTCAAACCTAAAGCGTTTATAGGAAAAGCGAAACATGTTTATAAAATCGATTATCCAGTCGCTATATGTAATCCCCTGCGCTGACCACCGTTTTTTTATAGCTGCTACGCAAAAAAAGACTGCTCCTCTTGCGAGTTACCTCGCGCCTCGGTGCAGTCCCATTATTTATAATTGCGATTGCTTCTTTCTACTGCCCAGCCATTCCGTGAACAAAGCATAATCCTGCTCCACTTGATCTGCGTAGGAAAGCGCCCAATTGGCAATTGACGTGCAAAAAGCATCCTCGTCATTGCCCATCGCCTTCACAATCTCAATCTCACTGTGATACGCGAGAATACCTTGCGCTACATCGGCATCCGCCCTCGCATGCATTTTTGCAGTCAGCCTGCCCATGCTCGTCGTAACCGACAGCAAATCCCCAGCCGTATCAAGCGCTTCTAGCTTAAGCCGCTTCTTATATGGTGATCGCTCACGCACATAAAACTGCCGCTCTCCAATGGATAGCCATCCAAGATACGGGTCTGCCTCATGGTGCATCGCTCTCTGAGTCATGGTTACGCGCTGTCCCTGATGCTCAAACATAGACCAAAATGTCTCATCATAAGGCATAAAATAAGCTGGAACCGGAACGCGCACTTCCTTTACCTCAAGCACGATATCGTCCTCGCCTTGTGCATCTTCGCCTGCTTCAATCAGTACATAGTATCTATCGAGCCCAATAGATGCTGTCCCTGAGCCATGCTTCACTGCAATATCCTTTACCTGAAAATGACGCAATTCCTCTGAGTCATCGGCTTTGACAGTATCTAAATACATCGGCCATGCTTGCAATAAAGCTTCACGTTCCTCGTTTGTCGGAGATACAATTTCATCTGTCGTTGCAAACTGCCTATGCTCCTGTACGAGCGCCGTAACCTTTTCAAGGAAGTGCTGATCCTTGCGTTTTTGCAGTTTTTTGAGCAGCTTCTTGACGGGACCTTCCGCACGTTCAATATCAATCACGTAAGTGCCGGGATCATCCTTGCCTTTTGCGAATCGGCGCATCTGCTTGGAATAGGCCTGCAGATAAGCTTCAACCGCGCTAATCTGATTAGCATGGGTTTGTCCTTTAAGCCTGCCGACGAGCGCTATACTTACCGACATTCGCATCAAATCATACAAATACGAGCCCAGATAACCTTCGTCAAAATCATTTACATCATAGACGAGCGTACCTTGCTCATTGCGGAAAGCACCAAAGTTCTCAAAGTGCAGATCGCCCTGAACCCAAGTGGGACGCTCCTCTGGCGTGTGATAAGGAAACCAAATTCGTGATGCGTCAAAATAAAATAAATAAGCGCTGCCGCGAAAAAAAGAAAATGGCGTTTCCGACATTTTAAGATACTTTTCTTCACGTTTGCCGCGCTCAAGCTTCATTATTTTTTGATCAAATTCTTGAAAAATCGCAGATAGTGTCCGTCTTCTAAGTTTGCTCTGGGTCAGCTTCACTCGTTCTGTCAGCTTCGAATCCATACATTCTCCCCCATTCAACTTACATTTCTACTTTTTGCAGTCTCATATAATCACTAATCATAGCCAAGCGCCATGGTAGAATCATGCCAAAAGCGAGCAAATAGAAAACCGCCCCGGTTTGCGGAATCGACATATATTGCTCTACGACACTATGTAGAGACAGCCTGATTATGAACAGCGTCAGCATAATAAAAACAAACGCCTTAGATCGTCTTACATAGATTTCCGACTTCACGCGTTCCAAACGGGTCGTGACGATTAATGGGAAAGCAAAGATCAGCATGCCGGTCAAAAAAGCAGCTAACCCCCAAAACCATGGAATATGCGTCTGGGAAAAGGCAAACATGACGAAGCCTGTTGCCATGCCTAACGGCGGTATGATGATTTTGCGCAATGAGGTCGGCCGTTTACCCGCGCGCATACGCAGGACAATAAGTGTAAGACCGGCCAGAGCAGATATGACGATGGAACCAACTTGAATCACTTGCGTTGACAGCAGCACCGCTAATTACCCCCGTTTTCATGGTGTGGATGCCCTATTTTTATAATCGCGAAAATGCTCTTAATCCTTTACAAGGCAGCAATAAATTACTCTTTATTCCATCGTACTTCAAAACCATAAACATCGCAAACATACGCTATTTTTTTAAACCTGTGATCGTCTATGGAAGCTTCTCCTCTTGTTTGAAAAGTTCCTTGTTATCATCTAGCTTCATGTTAGCTGCGATGTAAGAAAGAAGCTGAAGCCGGTCGCAATAATAATTGAAACATTAATCCAGAAAATTAAGAAAGTCATGAGCGAGCTCATATCCTACGACTCGTTGTCGATTGCCACGATAAAGAGGGATAAGCCCTCCTTTTGAGCATAACTTTTTCAATAAATTTACTGCTGTTTTATGATCAATACCAAAATGACGCTCCACATCCTTTGGCCTGATTAAACGAGCCTGTTGAACTGCAAGCCGTATAATTTCTTTCTCTACTAGTTGAATTCGTGTTATTGGTGCTCGCCTAGCCTGGTACCTGCTCATCACCATTTTGAGCATGGTCATACATATCTCAGGATTTTTCTCAACATCATCATAAGCGAATGAGATGACCGGATAACCCATCGCATGCAAAAAGGTTTCGCGGTTTAGTTCATGGCAATATTTTTGTCGATCCATGTCTCTAACATGAGATGCAAATCCTTTGATCTCAATAATGAGCTTTACAGTACCCGAAAACCAAGCAAAATCTGCAAAATAGGATCTGCCGCGCCAATCCAACACTTCATACTCAGGATGCAGGTTTCGAAAATCTCCACACAAAGGCCACCAGACATTACACAAAAATTTGGATTCCGCATGTCCATGCCCTCTTTCCAGCCTTCCGCGACGTTCCCCTGACCTTTTATCTACATGGTATTGAATAAATGAGCGATGCGCCTCCTCATAAGTCACCTTCAATCATCCCCTCTGGAAAATAGAAAACGTCCCGTCACCACTCTAGAGTGAGTGGTAACGGGACGTTCTTCGTCTCTTGTCTTTGATTATAAGGCATCTGGAATCATAAGAATAGTGTTGTTCTTGCATTCTTTTGAGCGTTATATCAAACTTATCCGTTGCCTGAAAGTCCAAACTTATCCACCTCATATAAACGATCAGTTGGCATGAAACGCAATTAAATTGCTTCCTCAACTTGTCTCCTCAAAAGAAAAGAAACTTAGCTGGAATATGTACCGCTATTTCACCCTTTTTTACGAAAAATAATAATTTAACAGGAATTTCTCCTGTTAATTCAGTCCATTTCAGTGGAATTTGCTAATATCCAACAAATTAACGGGAGGCTTTCCTTCTAAATGACTAAAATCAGCCGAATTAGTAAAATTAGATGGAGGTTTTCCTGTTAGTGTTAATTGATGTTGAGTGATTTGGTTAAAATGAACGTAACCTTCGCATAAGAAATGTAACTTACTTGCCTCCATAACTTGTCTCCTCAAAGAAAAGTAGCTTAACTGGAATTTCTACCGCTAATTCACACTTTTTTACGGAAAATATTAATTTAAGAGGAATTTCTTCTGTTAATACTGTCCATCTCAGCTGAATTTGCTAATATCCAACAAATTAACGGGAGATATTCCTTCTAAGTGAGCAAAATCAGCTGGATTAGCATAATTAGCCGGAGGTTTTCCTGTTAGTGTTAGTTGATATTGAAAGAATTGGTTAGTTTGTTTGGTGGGTTCGTGGGTTCGTGGGTTCGTGGGTTCGTGGGTTCGTGGGTTCGTGGGTTCGTGGGTTCGTGGGTTCGTCGATACAACGGTTCATCAGTTCGCGAGTTCGTGGGTTCGTGGGTTCGTCGATACGTCGGTTCAATAGTTCGTAGATTGTTGAGTAGAGTACTGGGTGGTTAAAGGTTTCTTCATTCTTGGTTAAATCGTTCGTCTTGAACGGGTTATCTTTTAAAGTTTGGTTTGACGGATTGTGATTTCTCACAGCTGGAGGTTACTTTTAAGCTTGCTCATGGCTTCTAGTGGATTTAAGAATATGAAGATGAGAAACACAGAAACACGCATCTTTAGCGTGCTTCTGTCATCATGTTCCCATTTACTTTTGAATTAACTCTGAGGTACAAACTTGCGGATATCAACGCCCAGCGCTTGCGAAAGCTTCATGCCTAATTCGCGATCAGCACGGAAGAAGTTGCAGATGGCGCGGAGTCTTATATCATCATTGGTTTGCTCCAGCTCACCCGTCAAATTAGCGATTAGGTTTGCTCGTTGTTCTTCAGGCAGTGAGCGATAGCGCTCGCCCGCTTGAGTGAAATCGTCAGTTTTATCGATTTTTTGGCGGTCAGCCTGTCCCTGAAGTGGTGCGTAAGAATCAGCATAAGCCTTTGCTTCCTTTGGACTCTCTGATGAGCTATTAGGTTCGTAATTCACTGGAGAAGGATTTGCATGCATCGTCATTGCACCATCTCGTTGATAGTTGCGAACAGGTGCATACGGGCAATTTACTGGAATGTGTAGATAGTTCGCTCCAAGGCGGTAGCGCTGAGTATCCGGATAAGAGAACAATCGGCCTTGCAGCAATTTATCCTCCGATGGCTCGATTCCTGGTACAAGTGTGCTTGGCGAGAAAGCCGACTGCTCAACCTCAGCAAAATAGTTTACTGGGTTGCGGTTCAACGTCATCGTACCTACCTTTTGCAACGGATACATATCCTCCGGCCACACCTTCGTTGGATCTAATGGATCAAACGCATACCGTTCCACATGATCGATAGGCATAAGCTGTACATGAAGCTCCCATTCTGGGAAGTTGCCGAGTTCAATTGCATCATGTAAATCACGTGTCGCATGGTTAAAGTCTTTGCCTTGCATCACGCTAGCTTCAGTTGCTGTAAAGTTCCGTACTCCTTGCAGCGACTTCCAATGGTATTTAACATAGGTCGGTTTACCATCATCATTCATCCACTTGAAGGCATGAACGCCGAATCCGTCCATTTCACGATAAGTAGCAGGCGTTCCGTCATCGGAGAACAACCAAGTGAGCATATGCGTCGATTCTGGGGAGAGCGTCATGAAATCCCAGTAGCGCGCAGGCTCTTGGACATTCGTATTTGGCGCCGGCTTGAGGGAATGCACCATATCAGGAAATTTCATCGCATCTCGAATGAAAAATACCGGCAAATGGTTTCCAACAAGATCATAGTTACCTTCCTGCGTATAAAATTTTACCGCAAAGCCGCGTGGGTCGCGCGCCGTCTCCGGCGAACCTGTTCCGTTAATAACCGTTGAAAAGCGTACAAATACAGGCGTCTCTACTCCCGACTCCTGCATAAAAAGAGCCTTCGTATGAGCCTTCATACTAACTTCCGTACGAAATACTCCATGTGCGCCTGCTCCCCGGGCATGCACGACACGCTCTGGAATACGCTCCCGATCAAAATGCGCAAGCTTCTCAAGCAAATGGTAATCCTCTATTAGTGTTGGTCCACGCTGCCCCGCTGTGCGCGAGTTTTGATTATCGCCAACCGGCGTGCCTTGGTTCGTTGTCATATAGTTTTCCATGATAGCACCTCATCGATCATTTTATATATTTAGACTTGATCTAAATCCATAAAACAATCTTATCGAATCAACGGTCAACTGTCATGAAAGCCTAATGAATGAAAAATGAATATTTCATGAACCGCAGCATGCTAGTGAAATTCATTACCTAAAATGATGCACTTACTCCTTAGTCACGAATATCCGCTATCCGGTAGCCTACACCACGCACGGTAACTATATATTTTGGTGCTACGGCGCTATCCTTTAGTTTTTTGCGCAAGCTCTTAATATGAGCATCCACCAAGTTGCTTCCTCCATAGAAATGCAGCCCCCAAACGGTATCGAGCAAAGATTCACGCGTTAGAACGGATCCGTCCGATGTCATGAAATGCAGAAGCAAATCATACTCCGTCTTCGTAAGCTCAATTCGCTGCCCCGCCCGATCAACGGTCATTTTTTTGAGATCAACTGCAATATCCTTAAACACACGAATGTCGCTATCCGCCTTCGCAGCTGCTGCTGGCTTATTCAGAAGCATACGATTGATTTGTTTTATCGCTTGCTCAGGTTTAGCCGGCCAGACTAGCAGCTCAGATGCGCCAAGGGCAAAAGTTTCACGGCTATCATACGATTTTTGATCCATTAAAATGAGGACAGGAACCGCATGCAGCTCAGCCGCTTCCACCAGTTCTGCACCTGCTTGCAGCGTATGGCTCGCGGCAGCTTGAGCTACAGGAATCGCATCAAATACGAGCAGCTCTGGCTGCAAGCTTTGGAGCATGCTTTTATTGAAATCATGCAGTGAAAACACGTCAAAGCATTCGGATGAAAGCGCGACAAGCAAGCTTTTGACCCTCTCTGGCAACGGACTAATAATCATGACCCGCTTCGTGATCGAGCAAAGCATCCCGTTTTGCAGCAACTCTTCCTCTGAATAGCCAGCGGCTGCACTCTGGTCGAGCGGCATGTTCCCGTTCAAATAATCGTTGTTCATTGTGGTTGTTTCGTCGCGCATTGATCACAAACCCCCTCTAATACAACTTGCACATGCTCGATCTTGTATTTCGTCTCTAAAGCGACCTTCTCCATCCACTCACTCGGCAAGTCGGTCAATACTTCATCCACGCGCCCGCATACAGTACACACAATATGCTGATGTTCATCCGTCCGAGCGTCATAGCGGCTAACCGTTTCTCCAAGCTTCAATTCTCTAATGAGACCCACATCTGTCAAATAACGCAATGAGTTGTACACGGTGCCGTAAGCGAAGTTGAAGCCTTTGCCCCGAAGCCGGTCAATGACATCGGCCGCCGTCGGGTGATCATGGGCTTGCTGCACAACTTCAAAGATGGCCTTGCGCTGTATCGTTAAGTTAATTTTATTCATAAAAAGATCATTCCTTTTACTACTGATTTTAGACTAAGTATAAATTGAAGGTCGAATACGGTCAACCTCACAGGCTTTCCTTTATCCTCCTTATTCCAAAAGGCGGCTCAAAGCCACAACCAATACTTGTCGAATCAATATGGAAACTCATTAACTTCACACAGAAGCCACACGAACTCTGCAAAAGCGCCTCGCGAAAAGTTGTAACGAACTCCAGAAGTCTTATTTGCTTCAATTCCACACACTTTCAAACGTAACGAACCCAGATAACCCTATTAGCCTCCAATATCAATGATTTAACTCATTTTTGAGCATATAGCGCTCTCTAAGTTCGTTAGAATTCAGATTAAGCCTAAATCATTATAATAACGACTTCTAAGTTCGTTAGAGGCAAGCATGAACTCCACTCATCATTAACTTCGACTTTTACGCTCATTACAAAAATGGTGACGGTCACAAAAGTTACTGTTTGAGGTGTATGAAGTACAGGTTGAACGCTGGCGGGCAAAATAGTCAATGTTTTGTCGCGTTTACAGCTCAAGCAACCATTTCTACATCCCCTACCATCATGCGCAACTTCCACTCACCATGATCAACAGCTTACACTACCTTAAGATGTACATACTCCCACCTCACACGCAAAATCACACCTAAAAAACAACACAAAATTTTTTGTCGAATTAAATAATCTGAATATTTACAAAATTCAAATAAAGGTGTATACTAAGCCTATCTTAAACGAGAGGGGATAGCCCATTGAAGTAGGTTAGCGATGCATGTCTCATAATCTCGGGAAGGAGCATTCAATCACTGCCGGACATGCTGGGACAATAGCGAAGACGGATGTAGTCGATCATTTGGATGAGATGTACTTACAAGCAACAAGGATTTGAAACAAATCGAAAGGAAGTTGATCGAGGTCAATAAAATTAGGATCGAAGTCGATAGGGTTTGTAACAAATTCGAAAGGACGAAGAAGAGGCAAACAGCGGATTGGAGCGTTAGAATAAATTGAATAGTTCTCTACCAAGCACGTGAAGGGCTTCTGGTTATCTTAGATAAGCAGAAGCCCTTCTTATGTGCGTCTATAGGATCGGACTGATTTGCGTCTATTGAATTAGACTGATGTTCGTCTATAGAATTGGACTAAGCAGCCTGGAAATCGATTCTTTCAATCGATTGATGATTGGACGATTAGCATAAACTTGTTCCGTTAACTGCGTGCAATGTTTAACATCATCTTCAAAAATGCGTTGCAGCTTCGCCGATGTCTGCGTATCATAGATAAACGCATTCATCTCGAAATTAAGCTTAAAGCTGCGAATATCGACATTGGCTGTTCCAACGGACGCCACCTTGCCGTCGATGACAAGCGTTTTTGCATGAAGAAAGCCTTTCTCGTACATATAACATTTCACTCCGCCTGCGAGAAGCTCTCCCAAATAAGAATGAGTTGCCCAGTATACAAAGAAATGATCCGGCTTGCTCGGCAGCATAATACGTACATCTACCCCGGACAGGGCAGCGATCTTCAGCGCGGTCATCAAGCTTTCATCCGGTACAAAATATGGCGTTTGCAAGCTGATTGTTTTCCGAGCTGAGTAAATCATTTTGATATAACCATTTTTAATTTGCTGATATTGCGTATCCGGGCCACTCGCTACAAGCTGCATGCCAATCGTTCCCGTATCATCGCTCATAATTGGGAAATACAGCTCGTTAAGCTCAATTCGACCGGAAGCCGCTAAATTCCAATCCATCAGAAACTGCGCCTGCATCTGCAGCACGGCATTGCCGCGAACTCTAAGATGTGTATCCCGCCATTCGCCGAAATGCTCGTTTAATCCTAAATATTCATCACCGATGTTGAAGCCGCCAATATAACCGATTTGTCCGTCAACGATAACGAGCTTACGGTGATTGCGATAATTGATTTTTAAATTCAAATAAGGAATTCGCGAAGGGAAAAACGCCGCTTCCCTGCCGCCTGCTGCAATCAACTCCGCAAAATAACGCTTCGGCAAGCTTGAGCTTCCTATATGATCGTACAAAAACTTGACTTCTACGCCCTCCGCCGCTTTCGCTGCCAGCGCCTTAACCAATCTTCTGCCAAGCTCATCGTCTCGGACGATATAATAAACGAGATGAATATGATGCTGGGCTGATTCTATATCCTTAAGCAGCGCATCAAACTTTTGATTGCCCTCCGTGTAGATCTCAACCGCATTATTGCTCGTATATACCGCATAGCTCGTTTTCAGACTCATATAGATCATGTCTTGATAACTTCGCATCGCCGGATCATTATATACAATTTCATCTTCTCGCAGCTGGCGCATTTGCCTCTCGACCGTATGCTCGATAATGCGCTGACTATCGCCCAGCAGCTTATACAGCTTTCTTTTACGTACCTTCTGCCCTAATATTAAATACAAAACAAAGCCGAAAACGGGGATGAAAAAAAGAATCATCAGCCAAGCCCAAGTTGTACTTGCGCTGCGTCTCTCTAGAAAGATAACCGTAATCGCCAAAAAAATGTTTAGCAGCATAATAATTGCAGATGCATTTTGCATTATGACCATCCGTATTATAGCACCTCAGTTTTATGTTAAAGCTAATGCGATCATACTCCAAGCACGGTGTATGTTCAAGCCTCATTATATGCTACAATTCAAGCAACAAAGCATTTTTCCTAATTTAAGACGTAAAAAAACCTATCTACAACATGTACTAGATGAGTTAATATATTTCAATACTACCCGCATAAACGGCACTGGAGGACTTACGATGGACATACGCAAGCTTAGATTGGACGAGAAAGCGCTCGGTACTTTAAGCGAGGAGCGAGATGAGTATGAACGAGATTATGCGAGACTCATTCAATCTCCCGCCTTTCGCCGCCTGCAAGGTAAATCACAAGTATTTGGCGCAGGTACGGGCGATTACTATAGAACAAGGCTAACCCACTCTCTCGAAGTGTCGCAGATTGCACGCGAGGTTGCTCGCAAGTTAGGCAAACAATATGATTTCCTTGCGCGCAAAGAGCATCCGGGGCTCATATTAGATCCCGCTGTCGTCGAGATTGCCGCGATCGCGCATGATTTGGGTCATCCCCCTTTTGGACATAAAGGTGAAGAAGTGCTCAACCATTTGCTCATGGAGGAGTATGGCATACCATACGAGGGCAATGCGCAAAATTTTCGAATATTGATGTTTTTAGAGAAAAGGGCAGGAAGCGGAAGCGGCCTTGATTTAACTGCAGCTGTCTTGCTTGCTATTAATAAATACCCTTTTAGCCTCAGTGAGCCTGGCCGTCTAAAAGGGCTTTACAGCACAGAGTGGGGAGAGATTGAACAGCTACGCCATTTATGGAAAATTCCAGAAGGCTGTTCAACATTGGAAGCACAGCTCATGGATTTATGTGATGACATCGCTTATTCCACACATGACATCGAAGACGGCATACGTGCAGGTAAAATCCAAATGAATCGCACTTTCTTTGAAGACAGCAGACTTATCGACCATGTTGTTCAGGAAATTGTCGAGGATAAAGGCAATACCGGAATCGGCTGGGGAGAGGTCGATATCCCTGCGATGGTGAAACGTGTACTCGTCTCCTATTTCGAGCAGTGGCAGGAGCTGTATGTAAGCTGTGATCGCGAAGCCTCGCGCACAAGGCGGGAGATGAAAGCGCGCTGGGTCAGCTTGTTTGCAGGCAAAGTCGGCATTATAGACGATACATCGCGCAGCTGGAAAAAGGTCACGTTCGTCAACAATGGGCAACAGGATATCGAGTTGCTCCGCACGATGGAGATTTTGAAGAAGCTTGCATGGGTGACCCTCATTAAGGATTTCCGTGTTCAGCGCTTGCAAATGCGCAGTGAAATCATGATAAGACGGTTATGGGACAGTTTCAAGGTTCAAGAATCTGGTCGCCTTATCATTCCGCCAGACTGGATAGAAAATTACGAGATCCATAAGAACAAATGGAGCTGGCCGCGATTTGTTGCGGATTATATTTCGGGTATGACCGATGCTTACGCCGAGAAGGTGTACGCCGAGCTTTATGCCAGCAAATCAGGTTCAATTTATGAAATGGATTAAACAAGCTAAAACGCCTTCGGCGTCCTTCTGACGCTGAAGCAGCTTAGACGGTGAAATATAAGATAAGGATGAGAAAATAATATACTTTCTTATATTTTAAAAAAAGCGCAGCCCTTGAATGAGTGTAACTCATTCGAAGCTGCGCTTTTTGTTATGGTTTAGTCTTGCTTAACATTGTAGCTAACCGCACTTGCAGAAAGGTCCGTAATATAATCGAAGAATCGAACAGGATCAACATCATAAACAAGGCTGACCGGGCGACCGCCTTCCACTTCCACCGTACGGCCCTGGCTAGGTCCATCCTTAATCACGCCGCTGTGTACCGTCTTAATTTCCACGAGATCCGGGTTGCCGACAACAGCTGTCGTTAGCACATCCCACAAATAATATGTCGAGTTCGTCTCCATATAAACAAGTGGAGGACATGCAGCATAACATTGACCGACAAAATCTAGTCCTTCATGCTTGCGAAGCGATGCCCAGCGGTTGCGTACATCCATCGTAAGAGGTACTTTGTTCGTGCTCTCAAGCGCAACAAGCAAAATCGGAATGCTGCTTGCCCATACGCGGTGCATAGATTCAGGGTCCCAGAAGGCATTCCATTCTGCGGTTCCGTCATGCTCAGGCTCTTGAACGTTGCCCTTCTCATTAAACGTGCCGCCCATCCATACAAGCTTCTCAATCTTTGCTTCCACATCCGGAGCTTCATCCAGCGCTCTTGCTAGATCCGTAAGCGGACCTGTGAACAGCAATGTCACCTTCTCATCCGATTTGCGAAGCTGTTCAATCATATGTTGATGCGCTGGCAGCGCAGATACTTTCGTGTTAATCGTTCCTGATTCATTCAAAATAGGCAGCGCGTCCACAAAAAACGTATGCATACGCCATTCAGCAGGGAATGGGTTTACACCGCGTGAATTTGATCTAGCCACTTCAAGCGATTTATTTTTGACAGGGTCGCCAAAGCGGTCAATGATTTTGCTGCTGGCTTTGCTGCCAGGCTCCAAATAGCCGTCGGCTGGAATAACGGATACCCCAAGCAGTTCAACATCTTTCATTTGCAAAAGAAGAAAAAGCGATACCAGGTCGTCTACACCGGCGTCATGATTAAAATAAAGCTTAACTCCCATATCTATCCATCCTTCCTGAGTATAAAACGATATATCGTTTGTCCATCCTATATAGAGAGGAGGTGAATTGTCAATGGCTAAGGATGTACTGTGCGAAGTGAATTCATGCAAGTTCTGGGCAGCAGGTAATCACTGCGGCGCCTCTTCTATTTATGTGGTCAGCAATCGCGGCAAGCAAGCCAGCAACTCCGAAGAAACAGATTGCAAAACGTTTGAAGCAAAGATCTAACGAAGGGCATTACCAATAGTAAGCAGCGCAAGCGACTATCCTTTATGAACAATAAGGCTTGTCCGAATACAGCTTGCGCTGCGCTATTGCTTCTTATTTTGTAACAGGAACCGCGTCAAAATACTCTTCCAGCACTTCTCCGCTCTTCACCATCTCAGTGGCCACATCCACACCTACATACCGCAAATGCCAAGGCTCATATTGATAGCCTGTAATCTTTTCTTTGCCTTCCAAGTAACGAATGATAAATCCGTACTCGTGCGCATACTTCTCAAGCCACTGCGCTTCCTTTGTATCTGCAAAACAATCGGCAGCCGCACACTTGCCGTCACTACCCGACACATCGATCGCCAGTCCCGTTTCATGCTCGCTTGTACCAGGTAGCGCGCTATAAGTTCTTGCCTTTTCGAGTCCATCCCTCTTTACATAGCGATCAAAGAGCGTTGTTTGCGTCCTATGCGAGCGATAAGCGGATACACCGGCCAACTGGATGTTGTCTTCCTCAGCGGCTGCAAACAGCTTCTCAAGCGCTGTAGCTGCATCCTGTCTCATCATGCGTTTTTCAATTTTCTCAGCAAATATAAACCGAACCTCAGGATAAACTAAATCCGTGGGATTGTATTCCTCCGGAAGCTTGTGCTGCTTATTCACAAGCACCGCGATATCCTCTGGTTTGGCAATAACGACCATTCCATCCTCAGTCTGCTCTGCTTTTCCTGTTCCAGAGCCCTTGCCGTTATTGCTTGAATCAGGCTTATCCGTAGCTGTTGGCTGTCCATCTGTTGGAGTTCCGCCGCTCGGCTTATCCGTAGGCTCAGAACCTATGCTGCCCGACACTTCCCCGCCGTTAGCGGAACCATCAGCGGAAGCTTGCTTTGGCGGAATCGTGGTTGTCTCATCCTTATTAAATAAAGAGTAACCAAACACCATTCCTGCGCATACAATAATAAACAGCAGCAGCCTTCTTCTTCTTTTTTTCATGATAAGCCTCCAACATATTTTTTTACATATATTTCATGTAATTATACTTGTAACCATGGTTTGTCTAATAGCATCTAATTAATAGACTACTAAATCAGCAATAATGTTTCAATCTAATAGCTTGGAAATGTTGTAATGAATAGGAATAAACAAAAATCCTAATAAATTTGTTTTTTACAATAAATTATGATTGGACATGGAGGAGCCTTTTGCCTTTTGACATTCGACTATAATTAGGAGCATAATGGATAAGAATTTACAGAACGAACGTATATTATGATTAGCGGCCTGGCTGCCTCTGTGAGATGGCCAGTTTTTGCTGTGAAAGGTAGGCGGTTATATGACATTTTTAACTCCAAAACGATTATTAAGCACTCGTCCCATCCTTTTCTTTTCATTTATTATGCTTCTCAAAAGCTATCTGGCTTGGATGGTCATTTTCGAGGATGGTTTTTCGTGGACTACTATTTTAAAAGAAATTCCGTTTGTCCTCATTGTTTATTGTCTCATAGAGTGGTTCGCTTCGAAACGTAAACTTATTTACTATTTAATAGCAAATCTAGTAATGACACTCATATTATTTGCCGTCATTATGTATTACAAGTATTACGGTGTTATTGTAACCTATCTCGCTCTAGAGCAGGTAAACCAAGTTACCGCGGTTAAAAATAGCGTATTTTCACTGATGGACCCTTATTACTTGCTCATCTTTATCGACATTATCATTATGGCTGTTCTGTTGTTTAGACCTAAGAAAGCCGTGAATTGGAAGAAACAAAGCTCCGTTAAGGAAAGCAAACGACTTGTCCTTGCCCTGTTCAGCATTTCAATTGCGCTTTGCTTGTTCAACATTTTGCCTAACCGCGCCAGCATGAATGAGATCGTCAAAGCGGAGCAAATGGGCATACTCAATTACGAGGCTTATATGATTTTCAAGAACAAAACGATTGACTTTGTTGATCCAAACCATATCACGCAAGAAAAAATCGATTCCGTCAAAAAGATCGAAACACCTGCCGCTCCGCAGCTGTGGAAAACAGCAGCAGGCAAAAACGTCATCATTATTCAAATGGAGTCATTTCAAAACTTCCTCGTCAACTTGAAGATTGACGGAAAAGAGATTACGCCTAACATTAATAAGCTGGTCAACGAAAACTATTACTTCAAGCATTTCTATCAGCAAGTCGGCCAAGGCAATACATCCGATGCGGAATTCGTCGTGAATACGTCTTTCTATATTCCGCCACGCGGCGCGGCAACGATGATTTATGCCGACAAAGAGCTTCCGAGCTTGCCGAAACTGCTGAAAGCAAACGGTTATGACACAACTACGTTCCATACGAATGTTGTTGAATTCTGGAATCGCGGCGAGCTTTACAAAGCGCTTGGTTTCGACCGTTACTACGATCAGAAGTTTTTTGGAGATGAAGATACCGTATTTTTTGGTGCTTCCGATGAGCAGCTTTACAAGAAAACAGCTGCTGAAATGTCACGCATGAGCGAGAATGGCAAACCATTTTATTCCCATGTTATTTCGATGACATCGCATCACCCATTCACCATTCCTGCTGACAAATACAAAATGACGCTCCCTGAGCGTTATGAGAAAACTTTTGTTGGTGACTATATCCGTGCACAAAACTACGCTGACTTCGCACTTGGCGAATTCATTGCAGATTTGAAGGAACGCGGCATTTGGGACAACAGCTTAATCTTGTTATACGGTGACCATCTCGGCCTTCCAGTATACTCGCTGGATCGTGATGACAAAGCGCTTATGGCTGAAATTTATGGTCATGAATATAGCTACACCGATATGATCAACATTCCGCTCGTTGTTGCATCGACAGGCGTAACAGAAGGCAAAGTATTCGATCAGCTTGGCGGTCAAGTTGACGTATTGCCTACGATCGCGAACATGCTTGGCATTTCCTTGGATGATCATATCCACTTCGGCCAAGACTTGTTTAATCAGTCGTATAACGTATTGCCACAACGTTATTATCTCCCGACTGGCTCATTCTTAAGCAGCAAAGAGCTATTCATGTCAGGCAGCGGATATGAGGACGGCAAGCACTATTCCTTAGCCGGAGACGGCATTACGGAGCAGGCTGCGACAGAAGATGAGTATCAGCGTGCATTAGAGCTCCTCAACTTATCTGACAGCTATGTTAGCCAGCTGCCTTCTTGGAAGACCAAATAATAATAAAACTAAAAGGCTCCCCTTGAAGCGTATATCACGCTTCGAGAGGAGCCTTTTTTTTTCGCAAATGACAAAGCTAGCTGCTTTTTACCGCTTCAAGTACTTCCTTCACATGTCCATCCACACTTACGCTGCGCCATTCCTTAACAAGCTTGCCCTGTTCATCAAGCAGGAAAGTCGATCGCTCGATACCCATAAATTCCTCACCGTTCCAGCTCCGCAGCTTCCATACGCCGAACAGCTCCGAAACCGTATGCTCGGTGTCAGACAGCAATAGGAATGGCAGCTCATGCTTGTCGACGAATTGCTCATGAGAGGCAAGATCATCTGGGCTGATTCCGATTACCTCTGTGTTGTTCGTGCCGAACTCGCCGTTAAAGTCACGGAAATCGCATGATTCAGTCGTACAGCCAGGCGTCATGTCGCGCGGATAAAAATAAATAACGAGCTTCTTGCCTGAGTAATCTGCAAGCTCAACTTCTTTGCCATTGGATGCTTGCAGCTTAAAATTCGGGACCTGGTCCCCTACTTTTAAATGTTCTCCCATCGTTGAATGCTCCTCTACTTTTTATTTTCAATCAGCAAGCCTTGCTCGCCTTCCACCAAGTACAGCTCACCCAGCCCGCACACGGTCACATGAACCGGGAAGCTCTCTGCGGTTTTGTTCGTAAAATGCCAGCGTCTTCCTTTTCCAACCACTATAAATATACCATTATCATCGCCGATCGGATTGAAATTGTCATTGCGCGTCCTGTAGGTCATGATGCCAAGCTCTGCAAATTGATCGACTGCTGTAGGAACGTCGCTGGTCGTTATGCCAATTTCACTGATACAGAGAATGTCTTGCTGCGGGTCAAAGGTACGCTCAACACCGTTATCCATCGTATGGCGGGCAATCAGCTCTAAAATATTACCCGACGGGTCTTCAAAATAAACAGAATGCGAGTTCCATGATTCACTATACGACACATCCTGACCTGCCTCCGTACCGATTGGAACAAGTGCTTCGATCCACTTTTTTGCTTCCTCAAGCTTATTCTCTGGAATCGTAAAGGCAAAGTGATAACAATACGCTTCAGCAGCTTGATCACCAGTCTCTTGGAAGGTCAGCTCGCTCCAGCCTGCCTGAACAGTAAAGCTGTCCTTCTCAGAGCGAATAACCGGCAATGCCAGCACATCCCTATAAAAAGGCAAAATGCTTGCTGCTTTTTCTGTCAAAAGCACCAGCTTTTCTATAATCATCTTACACCTCGTTATGTTCGTGATACAAAACACTTTCCGTTACGAAAGCTTTTGCCTGTGCTTTATCATCATATAGACCATATGCGAGCATGAGCTTCGTTAATGCAGCCTCAACCGACAGCTTCTCAATTACAATGGCACCCGCTTCAATAAGGCGCAGCGACGACGAATATAGGGCTGCCGAACGATCTCGGATCGGACATATGTATACATCGATGCCAAGCTTTTTACAGTTTGCAATAAACGCAGGAAGAGAGTACGGCCCTGCTTCTATTGCGCTTGCTGTACCCGAATGATGCAAATCATGGAGGATCGCCTTCGGCCGAATCGTTGTAAAATCATACAGCGAATAGTTCAAGCCCGGATATGGCCGAATATAGACGATGCTGGAATCGAGCTTAAGGGTGTCCGGCTCCCATGCAAACGACGCTTTAGGCTTAGTACTCAGCGCTTCCGGTCTTGGATTTCTCTCATGCTCCAGCCAGTTGAACACTCGGTCTGCCATCTTTCCGTACGGCACGCCGTAGGGGCTGCCGAATTGATCCGTAAAGGACATCGCTTGCGTAACTCTAGTTGCTAAGTAAACAAGTGCATCCCCTTTGTCATCCTCGTAAACGACAAATACGCCCGGCAGCTGTGCATCCACTACAAAATTGATTGCATTTGCAAAATTACGGCGCCCATTGCTTCTTTCATCGGCAACCGGGTAATTGCTGGCGGTCAGCACAATTGGAATTTTTGTATCTGCGAACAAATAACCGATCATCGCTGCGCTGTAAGCCAGCGTATCCGAACCATGGGTGATGACTATCCCAGCATACGAGTCGGTATCTATCCCATGGACAGCCTCTGCAAGCGCGATCCAATCCTCGGTCGTCATATTTTCACTTAACAAGTTAAGCGGCTGTATCGCATCAATTCTAACATCATCGCGCTGCTCAGCACTGTTGATATAATCATCTATAAGCGAATAAGATCCCGCGTCATTAACATCGATGCCGTTTCCCTGCTTTTTGCTTCCAATGGTCCCGCCTGTAAAAACAACCAATAACTGCTTCACAAATGTTCCTCCTTATTGTCTTGCAATCGCTAGCCAGCGATAAAAAAAGATAACTTCTACTATCGTATATGCGGCTCTACACTCTGGTCAAGGCACAAGCTCTATCCTTACATGTTGCCCTGTGCAACTCGCTTCATACGAGATCACTTCGCCTATTCCTCCAATTAAAAAAGGAGGTGCTGGGCATTTGCAACTCACATGCCTACAGCATCCTCCATTCATTTAATCTCGCTCCTGTTTTCCTTGCTTCCGCCAAAAATCATCGAACTGCTTAAGCAATTCCTCCGTAGAAATGACATTCATCAAATGTTGTCGACCCAAATCCGTTCCCATTTGAAAAAATTGACTGTAATTTTTATAATAGCTCGGTTTTCTTACGCCCTGAAACCGATCCGGGTCATTTGCCATCAGCATATAAGGGGCATACGGCCCTGTAGAATACTTTTCCTCTTCAATCGTATTGTTATAGATGGATATAACGCCTGAGGCATCAGCAAAGGCACGATTGTTCTCAATCGATGACAAATAGGAAATGAATTTCCAAGCCTCATCCTTATGCTTAGACTGGGAAGCAATCCCCCAGCCGGCTGCACCAACGTTGTAATGAGAGATCCCATCAGGCCCTGTAGGCAAAGGGGCTGTTGCCCACTGGCTGCTCTCCAGCTTTTCCTTGATCATCTCTATCACGTCTGAGTCTTGGATAAGCAAAGCCGCATTGCCGTTCACAAATGCTTGAACCTGTTCATTAAAGCCCCAATCTATGGACGCAGGATCTGAGATCTCTGTATAAATCTTCTTGTAAAGCTCAACAGCCTCTGCTGCCCGCTTGCCTGAGAATATCGTCGAGCCATCCGTATTAAACATGGAATCGCTTATATCGACGTTCTCTCCGTTATAGTCCTGAACGATTGAAGACAACGTATTAACGGCACCACTGCCTCCGCGAAAGGAAAAGCCGTATATCCTCTCCATCGGCTTCGTCAATTGCTTGCCGACAAAGAAGAGCTGCTCCCATGTTTCTGGCACTTGCAGCGCCTTGGCATCGAACCAATCCTTGCGATAATAAAGCTGCACTTGATAAAGACTGCTCGGAATATAATAAGCAACATCGCCTGCATCTCTAGACATCAGCTTTGCATTATTGTTAAGCAGCATATAATTGCTCCATGATGAAATATAACTCTCCAAGCTGGTTATCAGACCACTTTCCGCAAGCTGATGTACCGTAACGTCCCGCACCTCAACAATATCAATCGCTTGATTCTGCTCCAGCATCGTCAAGATCGTCTGATCAGCGGTCTCGTATTCTGATGTCACTCTCACAATCTCAATGGTTGGATTGTCGAGTTCAAATTGTGCAATTAATTTGTCTAATTCCACTGTCCGCAGCGGCGTCATTAGGCTCTCAACAATTTTTAAAGTCACCTTATTCGGAGCTGGTGTCTGTTCAAGCGGTTCCGAACTATTTGGATTAAGCGTACAACCGCTTATGAAAGATATTATGATAATTAACGAGAGCGGGTATAGTGCTTTGCCCATTTGAGTGAGCTTCATAAATTCCCTCCCGATCAAAAAGTAATGATGCATAACCATTACTTTCTTTATCGGCTACACGCGCTTCAATCAATACAGCTGACCTCTTCTTTTTTTTCAAAATACCACAGATAAAATGGAACGAGCGCCCTCATTTATTGCGCGTAACTCATCAAATGCCTCACTGTCTCATCGATAAGCCCATCGTGGACGGTCGGATTATAGTTCAGCCGGTCGTGATAGCCAATAAAGATACATCTTCTACGCGCATCCTTTTCCCTCAAGCGGCGCCAGCCCTCCTCCAGCTGGTTGCAATAATCACGGGAAGCCTCCGCTGGTACGAGGAAGAGAACGCTGCTGCAGCCTAGCTCAGCGATCTCCCTTAGCGAGCTCGTATCAAGAAATCCGATCTGGTGTGCCGACTTCGGATAGGTCATTTGTAGATCGTCATAAAAAAGGTCCTTCATCTTGCGGCGGCGCGGGCCAAATATTCGAAAGCCCGTTTTTCCGGCATGAACAATTAAGATAGGCTCATCGCCTAAACTGTTTTTGAGCTGCTCACGCGCGTTTTGCACCTTCATCTCATAATAGGACAACCAGCGCTCTGCTACGGTGGACAAGCCTAATGCATTGCTTATCTCAAGCAGCCGCTCCTTCCAGGAATAAGCCTTCCAATCGAGCATTAGAACCGGAGCGATAGCCGAACATGCCGCGTACATTTCCTCATCCAGCATACCTGCCAATATGAGATCCGGCTCCGCTTCACGCAGCTGCTGGAGCACCCGTTCATGCTGATGAGTGCTCAACCGAATAAAGGACAAGCAAGTAGGCATTCCGATAGCTGATAGGTCGCCCGCGAACACAGATACAAGCGTGGCTACTCGTTTCTTCGCAAGCTGAGCATATTCCGTAGGAGCCAGTCCCATATGTTTCTTAAACAGCCGGCTAAAATAGTACTCGTCAGGATAGCCGACGGAATGGGCTACGTCGACGATGGAAGAGGACGTACCCGAGAGCATGCGCATAGAAGCATCGAGCCTCAGCTTGGTCATATATTTAAGCGGTGTAAGTCCTGTATAACTGCGAAAGGCTTGATAAAAACGGCTTGTACTCACCCCGGAGGATCTTGCAAGCTCCTCCATATCCATCGGTGTGCTTAATTGCTCAATCATAAATTGCTTGGCTTGCTCGACGTAGCCAATTAAATCAGCTTCAGTCTCTCTCGGCTGCTGGACGGACTGAATGAGCGCAGCGACCATTGCATAAAGCTGTGATTGCAGCTGATAGTATAAAACCACATCATCAGTACCGCAGTCGCTTTGAAAGTCCTGAAGCCAGCTTCTCGCCTGCGGCAGCCTCAGCAGTTTTAATCCCATACTGTCTCGGTAAGGGAGCATCTCCGCGCCTGCTGCTGTCGAACCGCTTCGGAAGCGAATAAGTACGATTTCAGCTAGATGGTTGCCCTCATTAAGCAGCGTACATTCACAATGGGACGGAATGAGAAACAGCTCACCGCCAACGGCTTTTTTAGTCGTGTGCTGCCCCTTCTTCACAATGGAAACCTTTATTTTATGTTGAAGCACAAACGCAAAGCATTGCTCCTCTCGATTGTTCAACTGCATATGCTGCAGCGATGGGAGCTTAACTTCCTCCGTGCCAATATAGAGCATTTCACCGTACTTTGTTTGATTCGGTTGCTGCGACATGCGCGCTCACATCCTTAATAAACAATATTATTTTATAAATTGTAAATAATAATAATTATCATTGTCAATGCTGTAAGTAGAGTAAGCTTATTCCAAATGACAGCTGATGAGCGATCCCTTATGTTTCACTTCACCCTCAAGCATAGAAAAACAGAAGCTTTCCTTATCATAAAGATCGAGGTGACTTAACTTGAAGATGTCTACTAACGATGTTTCCAAAGAGCATCATCAACATAGCAAGGAAGAGCCTAAAGTCAATCCGCGCAGCAGCAAGCGTTATTTTGGCCGCGGCGGCGTGAAGGTTGCACTTATGAAGCTCCTCATCGACCAGCCAATGCACGGTTACCAGATGATGAAGGCTTTAGAGGAGCAGTCTGGCGGACTTTATGTACCCAGTGCCGGCTCCATTTATCCCACGCTTCAGATGCTTGTGGGATCCGGCTTCGTCTCCGTTCAGTTAGAGGATGGCGCCAAAAAAGTCTATAAAATTACCGAGCAAGGTCGTGCAGCATTGCAGCTGCTTCCTGAAAAAACAAGGCATAATAAAGCCGAGGGCGGCAGCCCGTCACCAAAAGCCGAATCGTTCCGGAATGAGAAAATTCGGATTAAGCTTGGATTATCGATTGAATCCTTTAATCTGCTTAAGCTGGTAACACGCGCCGAACAAGAAGCATCCGCGAGCAAAGAGCAAGCAGAAGAGCTGCAGCGTCTGTTAACTGAGCAGCAGCAGCAAATCAGCGCMTTTCTCGATGGGTCCGTGCAAAATGCGAATGAAGCTAAGGTTCCATACGAATTGGCCGGACGTTAAGTAACAAGAAAAGGGTTATCGCATAGGTCTTTGTCATGCACCAAAGACCCTGGATAACCCTGCTTTATTAACTAGTGAGTTGAATCATGCGAAACATGATGACCCTTAAGCGTTTGACCGCTATGCAAACGATCCGTTTTCTCAGCATCCTGTTTGCGTCCCATAAAAGGCCACCAGTTAGCAGGACCGAAAGTGCGTACCATAACTGGAATGAATAATGGAAGCATCAACAATGCATAGATGAACAGTCCACAAAGCACAATAGTTGCAATTTGCAGAAGTGACATTACTCCTGAAGGAAGCATCGCTGCGAATGTCCCGCCTAGAATAACAGCTGCAGACATAATTACCGTACCCATGTTTTTCATCGCTTCCAAAATGGCTTCCTGAGGCGACAGATGGCGGTATTCTTTAAAGCGATCCATCAAGAAAATACTATAATCAATTCCTAGTGCGACGAGCATGACGAATCCGAAAAATGGAACCGCCCAGCTAATACCCGACTGCCCAAGCAGCCTTACGAATATGACCTCTGCAATCGCCATCGAGGAATAGAACGTAACGAGAAGCGATGCGATCATATAAAGCGGCATGACGATCGAGCGGAACAAAAGGATAAGGATAATTGAAATGCCGATGAGCATGAGAATAACCGTACGCGAATAATCCGACGCTGAAATATTGCTCAAATCGTTATTCATACTCGTTACACCGCCGACAGCTACCTGTGATCCGTTATAATCGGTGTTTTGAATCGCGCGGTGAACAGCTGCTTCCAATCCGTCGATTTGCGCCATCGTTTCCTGTGCATACGGATTGCCTTTAAATATGACATCGAACTTCGCTGTTTGGCGATCCTCCGACATATACACATTAAGGGCAGCCTGAAATTCCTTGTTCGCAATGGCTTCCTCTGGAATATAAAAGCCCGTCATTTGCTTATTCGGCGATTCCGCTAGACTATTCAAATATCCGCCAGCGGATGTGAGTCCATCGGTTACCTTCGTTAAGCCGTCAACGCTTTGATCCAAACCGCCGGTCAATTCGCCCAGCTGATCGTTCAGCGATGCAAACCCAGCCTGCAGTTCCTTCTGACCATCCGATAGTTCATTAAAGCCCTGCGTGACACCAGGCAGCTTCGATACAATTTGACCTTGGCCTGCGGCTGCCTGCTCAATTCCTTTTTGCAGTTCTCCAAGTCCTGCAGCAAGCTTGCCAAGACCCGAAGCTAGCGCCGTTTGCCCTTCACTTGCTTGCAGGAAACCGGCATTTGCTTGTGTCATTCCCGCTGAAATGCCTGTCAGCTGCTCATTAAGCTGAGACAACTGCCCGCTGATTCCTGCTGCTCCTTGCTGGAGATTTCCAAGAGCAAGCATGGTTTGTTTAAAAGTCTCATCGGCTTGCAGCTCTGGGTGACTTTCCTGAAGTGCAGTCAAACTTTGCTGTACGCCGGATAATCCGCTCGCCAGTTTCTCCTGTTCAGATGCAATCGCGCTATACGCACCAGTAAGCTGACCAAGACCGCCGCCTAGCTGCTCGTAGCTGCTAAGCAATTTACGGCTCGCGCCTGCCAGCTGCTCCGCACTCGCCTGCGCCTGCTTCAAGCCCTCGCTAAGCTCTCCCGCACCTGCAGATCCATCCTGCAGCCCTTGCTGAATCTTCTTCAAACCTGCGCCAAGCTGTACAATGCCAGCCTTCAGCTCATTCGTACCATTAACGAGCTTACCGGCGCCGTCAACAGCTTCATTTAATTTCGGCTTATTCTCGCTTAACGCGCTGCTTGCCTCGGAGAGACCATCACCGATTTTGCCCAAGCCTTCGCCGCTTTGACCAAGCCCACTCTCAAGGGTGGTAACTTGATCTGCCACGAGAAATTGCTCCATTACATCACCTGTCGGACGAGTTGCACTGCGAACGGCCTTGATGCCTCCAGAATTCGCAAGCTCGCGGCTGATTTGCTCTAGTACAGCAAGCCCCTCAGGTGTGTCCATCGGTTTATCAGCTTTGACCACAACGGTAGTAGGCAGTGAATCACCAGGTCCAAAGCTATCCGCAATAATGTTGAACGCTTTAACAGAGTCATATTTATCGCCAATCTCATCCAGCGAGTTAAAAGAAATTGTGCCTTTATACGCTGTAAGGAAAGGTACAATAATTACTGCCAAAATAACGAGCGCCCACAAAGGGCGTTTTAGTGAAAACTTACCCACTGTACCCCAAAGCTTGCTCGGCTTATGCTCAAGCGAGCCTTTCGCCGGCCAAAACAATTTTGTACCCAGCACCGCCATAAAAAACGGCACGATCGTAAACAATGCGATAAGCAGTACCGCTACCCCGACTGCAACGGCTACTGCCGAGCGGTAAAGCATAAACGTTGAGAATCCGATTGCTGAGAATCCCACCAACACAGCTAAGCCAGAAAATAATACGGTTCTTCCCGCAGTACGGTAAGTTTGAACAATCGCTTCTGTCTTGTCGCCGCCGCTATGCGTCAACTCTTCCTTGAAGCGGCTAATGAGCAGGATGCAATAGTCTGTGCCGATCCCAAATAATACGGCAACCAAGAAAATTTGCGTGAAGTTGGAAAGCGGAAAATCAAAATATTTGACTAAAAACGCAATAACGGATTGTGATATTAAATAAGTAAATCCAACGGCCACTAGCGGAACGAGCGGCGCAATCGCAGAACGAAATACAACAAACAAAATAATTAAAATAAATCCAAGCGTAATAAACTCGGTTTTCTTAAGCCCTTCCTGCGAGCTTTGTACAACATCCTCAGAAATAAGCCAGTTTCCTGTATAATAATGCTCTACTTTTACATCTGAAATCGTCTCATAGAGACCGTCTCTCAGCTCAGCAAGCTCACGGTCGCCAGCCTCGACATTAACGAGCGCTAGGATGGTGCTTCCATCCTTCGATACCATTTGCTCCTCAAGCTCTTTGGTATCAAAATGAGTCGTCACGGAGAGAACCCCGATAGCCTCGCCTTTGCTCTTCAGCTCATCGATTCCTCTCTTCACTTCCGCTAAGTCGGCATCCTCCAGACCGCCATCCTTATGGAATACAAGCACGGTTGGCATTCCGCTGCTGGCGCCTGCATTATCGCCTCCGCCAATCGAGTTCTCCAAGTCCCTGGCGACTGACGAAGAATATCCATCAGGCACGTTGATTTGCCCTTTCGTACGAACAAGCTCTTCCATATTCGGCGCGCTGAGCATTAAACCTACGGCAGCAGCAAGCCACAATATAAGAACAAACCATCTAAATTTCAAAACGGTTCTCATCTTTGTTCCCCCTCAAATATAATAAAACTATGGATTCATCATTTCTTTAGCAAGCTTCTCGAAGGTTTCGATAAAACAGTTCGCTTCCTGCTCTTCAAAACGATTAATGTATTTGGCCAGCAGCACTTGTATCTTATCCTCCATGAGGTCGCAAACCTGCTTGCCTTCCTCGGTTAGCGCTAAATAGATGACCCTGCGATCCTTCTCATCTGGAAATCTTTGAATTAAGTTTTTATCAAATAATCGCGTAATGATCGCGGTTATTGAGCTTTTGCCCACGCAAAAAATGTCCGCTAATTCGGATGATGTGCTCATTTCCTTCGAATGCAAATAACGTAGTGTCGCAAACTGGTCTACCGTCAGATCATCTGGCATTAACTCGCGGATCATCGCATTTAATCGACGGTTTACAAGAAAATTAGCCGCTTCGTAGCGATCGATGAGTTGTTTCAATGATGCTCGATCCACACTGGTGTCCCCCTTTATATGTAGTTTCTAAATATCCACGAAATTAATTCTATTATGAAACAGTTCGATAATAGAACTATATCAAACGATTTTATTTAAAACAACGCCTTAATTTAGAATATATTGTGAACAGATGTGTACAAGAGAAGGACAAGCCATTTGCTTTTTTTAAGCTGCCGTTTATATACTAGTGAAGTAATCAAACCAACCATTATTGGAGGTATGTCGTATGTACGATATCGTTATTATTGGTGCTGGTCCGGCTGGAGCAAGTGCAGCCATTTTTACTGCAAAAGCAGGCAAAAAGACGCTCGTGTTTGAGAACAACAAAGGAATGACAAAACGCGCTTGGTTCGAGAACTACTACGGAATTTCAGAAATTGGCGGCCCCGACCTTGTGGATACAGGCAAACGACAGGCTGAGAAATTCGGAGCAGAGTTCAAGGAGGAAACCGTACAAAATATCGTTGCCATCACTGATGGCCTGCGGGTGGAAACAGACGGCGGAAGCTATGAAGGAAGGCATGTACTTATTGCTACAGGCGTTTCGACTGAGCTGGCTGAGCATATCGGGATCTCTACAAAACCGGGTACCGAGCCTCGTATCAAAACCGTTATTGCGGTCGACGCGGCTGGTAAAACGAATATTGATCACATTTGGGCGGCAGGAACAGTTGCTGGAGTAAGCGTGCATGCAGTCGTTACTGCAGGGGATGGGGCAAAAGCTGCCATTAACATCATTAGCGAATTAAACGGCGAACGTTATGTGGATCACGATATTTTAAAGGTTTAACAGTATCTTCCTGAAACAAAAGCAGGATATTAGAAAAAATTGTCGAATAACAGGGAAAATAATCAAACTCTTTTTATGTTCCTATCCTTGTCAGGGTGCTTCGGCACCCTTTTATTTGAACGTAAAAGGTTTTGTCACACTTCCAGGAGGCCGACGGTGAGCAACCCATTGTTTCAGCAGCACAACAAACAATTGACGATTGCTTTCGCATTTGCCTTATGTGCGCTTCTTGCGCTAATCGCCGAGTCGAACCATTTTCAATTTTTGTATGGCATTACCTTTTCATTAACGAGTCTATTTACACTTCTTGGCTTGCGATTATTCGGTTACTGGCCAGGACTCTTAATGAGCGCAGTTGTCCTATTCCTAGGCACTTTTTTATTAAAGCAGCCCCTCTTTCATTACATCATCCTTATTGAAGCTGCCTTTACGGGCTTGCTTCTTCGCAAATACAAGAATCAACTGTTTGGGATTGACGCCGTTTTCTGGGTTCTAGTCGGAATGCCCGCTATCTATTGGTTCTACTCCTTTCATTCAACGCTCATAATGCAGGATTTGCTTCTTATTGCAGGAATTATTGCCATGAATGGCCTATTTAACGCACTGTTCGCTGAGATTATCTACCAGTACATGCCACTGCGCAAATGGAGTGGGTTTGCCCGCTCGCAGCAAGGACCAAATTCCTTCAGCAAGGTACTGTTTCATTTCTCCATCGGTATCGTATTCCTTTCGTTTTTACTCAACATTTTCATTAACAGCTTGAGCTCCATTAAAGAAGTAAGTCTATATGCCGAGCGAATCTCCTCGATCGAAGTCAATCGCATTTCAGAATCATTGGATAAATGGCAGGCGGTTAGCACAGATCTAGATAAGCAAGATCAGATTGCTTTCCTTCAACTAGCCCTTGGCAAACATTTCGGGAATTCTATCATATCTGTGACGAACGCCGACCATAAAGTTATTGCATCCAGCGCGCCTGAGACTGTAGGTGAAATGCTTGATTTCTCCAAAGAAAGCAGCATTACTCCCATGAACAAAAAATCGTATTTAGTCATGCCTGACGCAAAAAAATACTCTTGGCATTTCCAGACCTGGTATGATGGAAATTTGATATATAAAGATAAACTTCAGGCATCGGATTGGCTTGTTTACGTTGACTTTCCCATTAAAAATCATCAAAAATATTTGTTTTCCAAATATTTTATACATTTTGTTTACATGATCGGGCTTGCCTTCTTTGCCGTCATTCTAGCGTATCTCATTAATTGGTGGCTCTCTCGCAGTTTAACTCGGTTAGCGAGAGCAACAACGAACCTTCCGCTGAAGCTTCAGGAGATGAACACGTTGGAATGGCCACGAAGCAGCATTGTAGAAATTCATTCATTGATTGCAAATTTCAAGCATATGTCAACCAATCTCATTCATATGTTTCAAGAATCGCAGCGAAGCAACGAGAGGCTGGAGGCTCAAACTTATTTATTGCAGCAATCGGAGGAGAGACTGCATCAGCTTGCCTATTACGACATGCTGACTGGTCTGCCGAACAGGCTGCAATTCACACTCCATTTTCAAGACATGATCACTATGAACGCTGCTATGAAAAAACCGATAGCCATCATGTTCGCTGACATCAATCGCTTTAAGCAAATTAATGATACGCTTGGACATGCTGTAGGAGATATATTGCTCGGCAAGGCAGCAGAACGCTTCGGAGCAGCGGTGTTTGATGAATGCAACGTCTTCCGATTGGGTGGGGACGAGTTTGTATTTGTCGGACAGTATGAGAATGAAGATGAACTTGCTGCAAATGCCCAAGCTGTCGTAGATTCTTTCAATGAGCCTTTTATGATCGACGAAACGCTGCTTTATTTAACCGTTAGCGTCGGCGTTAGCGTGTACCCGCAGGATGGCGGCGATATGGATACCATTATCCGAAACGCCGATATTGCTATGTATAGCGCCAAAGAGCAAGGTGACGGCTGCTACCGGTTTTTCAAGCCAACGCTGGTGTCCGCGATGACAGAGAAGATGCAGATCGAGAACGGGCTTTATAATGCGCTGCAAAACAAACAGTTCTCGCTTCATTATCAGCCAAAAATAAATGCTGCAACCGGCGAGCTATGCGGCATTGAAGCGCTCATTCGCTGGCGTCATCCCGAGCTTGGCATGATTCCGCCCGATAAGTTTATTCCACTTGCCGAGCAATCCGGTTTTATATTAGATATTGACAGCTGGGTCTTCCATGAGGCCTGCCGGCAAAATAAAGCTTGGCAGGATGAAGGTTTGCAGTATATATGCGTCTCAGTGAACATTTCAGCAAGACATTTCTACCAAGGAAACTTATCTGAAATGATCGTCAAAGCGTTAAAGGACACCGGCCTTGATCCGCAATATGTAAGCCTTGAAATTACTGAAGGTGTATTTATGCGGAATATGGATCAAGTGATCGAGACTATTCTTTTCCTTCGGGGGCTTGGCATTCAAATATCAATCGATGACTTTGGCACGGGTTATTCGTCCTTGAATCAGCTGCAGCGCCTGCCTATATCAGACGTAAAGCTGGATCGTTCCTTTATTCAAGGCATTACGGACGACGAGAAAAAATCATCGATCGTCAAAGCAATTATTGAGCTTGTACATAGCATGAATATGAAGGTTGTTGCAGAAGGCGTAGAGACGATTGCCGAATCGAATTTCTGTACGGAGCTGCAGTGCGATGAGCTGCAAGGTTATTTATTCAGTAAACCGCTGCCGCCACAGGAGCTGGCGCTTCTTCTCGGTAAGAATGAATAAGCTATACAACAGACATGAAGGAGCTGCCTTAAGGTCATAGACCCGGAGCAGCTCCTTCATCTTTTTAAAGTCTACACGGACTTATTGAATATTTCGCATACAAAACTGTTATGCAGTTGGAACTGGAGTTGCTGCTGCGGAGGTATCCGTTGTGGATTCACTTTTCGCTGCATCGTCACTCGGACGTTCGCCACGCGGTCCTTTTCCGCCGTGTCCACCCTTGCCATGACCTCCACGCGCCGGGATTTCTCCATTTACATGTTTTGTTGCATGATCGACAGCCTCAGCTAGCTTCGTATCATATTGCTCCTGCGTAATCGTTCCCGCTGCCAGCTCCTCCGCCAGCTTCGCTTTTTGATCCTTTACCTGCTCGTCAATGATCACTTGGATCGCAACACCCTTCTCCTCAGCGATTGCCGCCAAGGTCTTGCCTGATTCAAGCTCCGTCTTTAATACATCTGCCGTTATGCCTAGCGCTGCAGCTATGCCATCTACGTTTTTCTCAAAGCCGCCGCCATGCTTTCCAAAACCTAATCCTTTGGAATCAAGCAGCTTCTCCGCCTGTGCAGCAGCATCCGGCTTTGCTTGCTGTTGTCCAGTTTCTGCTAGCTTGTCTGCTTCTACTTTTGCGTCAGGTTTCGGATTAGCTGCCTCAGCTGCCTCCAGCCATTCAACAAGCTTAGTCTTAAGATCAGCTCGCGTTTTCCCGCTCGCGACTGCAACCTCTGCCAGCGTTGACGTTTGCAGCTTAGTCTGAAGCGCCGCTTCATCGAGCCCTAAGTACGTTAGTAACTGTTCCTGCATTTGTTGAAAGCCGCGTCCGAAACCGCCATGTCTGCCTTCATGATCCTTCTTAGCTGCGCTGCTATCTGCTTGTGCACCTTGCTCTTGCTGCGCCTCGCTGCTTGCTGCTGCCGCATTTACATATTGGCTAGCCCATAGGCCTCCGCCCCCTAAGGCAAGCGTTAGCACAATAGCACCCGCTGTTATAGCTTTTGCTCTCTTCATTGAATATTCCACCTTTCACTTTCAAATTTGTTGTTACAAGACCTAGCATAGACAATAAAACTTAAGCCTCCTTTAATCCCCGCTGAAAGTTGGCTGAAGACATGCTGTAATTGAACACTTTTCTAACATAAAGCCCCGTATTTCTCTAATAAAAGTTTGTTATTGTAATAACAGATGTCATTCATTGAATTGTAAAAAAATGGACTGTATCGTTACTATTCATTTTTCGACAGAATTCGACGATAACTTATCTTATCTTAACTTTTCATTATGGGGTGTGATTGCATGTTCCGAATTAAGGACAGAAGTTTAGTCGTTACCAGCTCCATCGTATTAGCCCTTCTCCTCGTTATTGTCATTAGCGTCACCGAGTATTTATCCTACAGCTCGCAGAAAAAATCCTATTTAGATGAAATTGAACGGATTGGACAAACGCTTGGTTATCAAATCGAAGCTGGTCATGATCTGGTTACTTTTGGATACAACGAAGTATCCGCTGGGCGTGATACCAATAATGCTACGTTCAAGATGCTTAAGCTGCAGCTCGACGTCATGATTAAGAACGATATCGTCGCAAATGCATATGTGTATATGCCTGAGGTGATTGAACGCGACGGAAAAAAATTTATAAAGATGATGCAGAGCAATGAGGCTCTCTCCGCCGCAGGCCTTGGACCTGGAGATGAGTATGAAATGAGTGAAGATTTCGCTGTTAAAATTGATGATGCCCTAAATGAGGGATCTGCTTTGACCGAAGTCGTTACAGATGAATATGGTCAGTGGATTTCTTATTTAGCACGCGTAAAAGACCCAAGCGGCAAATTAATCGGCATATTTGGCATCGACGTTGATTACAAACAAATTGATGATGCCTTAAATCTTATGTTTTGGAAAAGCATAGGGATTGCAGCGCTGCTAGCCTTTATTGCCATACTTATTATTGTTGCACTGGTAAGAATGACGTTGAAGCCGCTCAAACGGCTCGCGGAAGTATCCTCATTAGCAGCGAATGGCGACTTGACGCTTGCCGTTGCGGTCAAAGGAGGCAATGAAATAGCTCAAGTTTCTATCGCCTTTAATGAAATGATCGCAAGCCTTCGTCAGCTCACAGGCAGCATTCGAATAACATCCGATGAGGTGGCTGGCTCGGCTTTCAACATGCAGCAGAGTGCAGAGCAGACCTCCCGTGCGACAGAAGAAGTAACTGAAGCTATTCAAGAAGTTGCCTCCGGCTCTGAAACACAGCTGCAAAGCTTGCAAGAGTGCCAGCGCGCGATGACAGAAATGACGATCGGCATTCAAAGAATTGCAGAGTCGACCTCATCTGTATCTGAGCTGGCAGCGGACACTACGGCAATGGCTACGGAAGGCGAGACCGTTATTGATCAAACATTGCATCAAATGAATACTATCGAGTCCAATGTAGTCGAAACGGTTACGACCTTGCATGAGTTGAAGGAGCAGAGTGACAAAATAGGCGGCATCCTCGCCTTGATCGGCGATGTAGCCAATCAGACTAATCTGCTTGCACTTAATGCGTCTATTGAAGCGGCGCGTGCCGGCGAGCATGGCAAAGGTTTTGCTGTCGTTGCCCATGAAATCCGCAAGCTGGCTGAACGCTCCAAGGAATCCTCCGAACAGATTGGAACTATACTGCATAGCATCGGAAGTTATGCTTCAACAGCCGTTTCATCAATGGAGCAGTCTGTGGAAGCCGCGCGTTTCGGCTCAAACATCTCGGCACAAGCCGGCGAGTCCTTCCGCTCTATCGTTACTTCCATTCGTGATGTTTCCAGTCAAGTACAGGAAGTATCCGCAGCGTCGGAGCAAATGTCAGCTGGCAGCGAGCAAATTGCAGCTTCGCTAGATGCGCTTGAGGGCATAACGGCTAATTCCGCAGGAAACTCACAGCGTGTCGCTGCGGCGTCAGAAGAACAGCTTGCTTCCATGCAGGAGGTTGCAAGCTCCTCCGAGCAGCTGCGTAATTTAGCTTCTACCTTGAATGAGGCGATCAGCCGCTTCAAGACCTGATGTACTAACAAACGATAATATCTGCCCAAATAAAAAAGGCTAAGCGGGATGACTCTCGCTTAGCCTTTTTTTGCCGTTTTCTATGATGCAGATGCTGCGCCGAATTGCAGCTGATACATCGCGTAATATTTGCCGCGATGCTCCATAAGTTCATCATGGCTGCCTCGCTCCACAATGACGCCGCGATCAAGCACAAGAATTTGATCTGCACTGCGAATCGTCGACAGGCGGTGCGCGATGACGAACGTCGTGCGGCCTTTCTTCAGTACATCAAGTGCCTCTTGAATGATGGCTTCCGTCTCGGTATCAATGCTGGCTGTCGCCTCATCGAGAATAAGAATAGCGGGATCATAAGCAAGTGCCCTTGCAAAGGAAATCAGCTGCCTTTGACCAGCAGACAGTGTGCTTCCCTTCTCAATAACAGGAGCATCAATGCCGCCTTGGAACTGACTGAACATGTCGTAAGCGCCAACGTCACGCAGCGACTGTACAATTTTCTCGCGGCTAATCTCCGGGTTATCAAGGCTGATGTTCGATGAAATCGTTCCGGTAAATAGGAATGGGTCCTGAAGAACGATACCCATATGCTGCCTTAGCAGCTGCTTCGGCATATCGCGTACATCGGTGCCATCTACGATGATTTTGCCCTCGTTCGAATCGTAGAAACGGAACAACAGATTAAGAATCGAGCTTTTGCCTGATCCGGTATGGCCTACTAGCGCAACCGTCTGGCCTTGTTGAGCGTGGAAGGAAATATTTTTCAGCACATATTCATCCTTCTTATAAGCAAAAGAAACATCCTCGAACTTAACATCGCCCTTATATCGGTCCATTTTGCCGGAAACGACATCGATTCCTTCCTCGTCCATCAGCTTAAATACTCGCTCTGCAGATACGCGTGCCGTCTCGAGATTGGATAGCTGGTTTACGATACCAACGATCGGCGCAAACATACGGTTCATATAATCGATGAATGCGTAAAGCACGCCGACCGATACCGCTCCGCGGAGTGAATCGCCCCAGAACATAATGAGTACAATGAGGAACAATGTATTCCGTATAACATTGACTAGATTATGCGATGTCACCGAGTTGAGGCTGAGCAGCTTGTTTTGATATTTATAATAATGCTCATTCATTTCCTCAAATTCCTTCGTCGTTTCCTTCTGACGGCGGAACGCCTGAATAATCGTCATCCCTTGTATCGATTCATTGATCATTCCGTTAATTTCACTCAGCTTTGATCTAATGATACGGTTATAACGAGCAGCGAATTTACGATAAACGATAATCCAAACGATGAGGATTGGCACAAGCGGCAGAGCCAGAAGCGCTAAGCGCATATCAAGCAAGAACAAGGCTCCATAAATAGCCACCATATAAATAACACCTGTAAAGAAATTCGCCAGCACTGCGACATACAGCTCGCGTATAGCTTCTGTATCATTAGTCACCCGCGAGACAACCTGCCCAGCTGATAAATTATCATAATAATTGACCTGCAGCCGCTGCGTGTGTGCAAATATATCCGTACGCATCTTGCGCACGATACGATTCGCTGACGTCTGCAGCATTAGCCGCTGTCCGTAGGTGAAGACAGCTACGAGCAGCAAAAATCCGAAATACATAGCTGCTAGCTTCATTAACGCCGGAAACTCCGGCTTATAGAAGGAATACAGCTCTTGTGATGTAAGCTGTGTTACTGGATACGAGACCGTTTCGCCCGTTTCCTTATTTGTCACCGCAAGGTTGTTCCCCTCTACGACACGTTTGCCTTGATCAGATGCCAGCGCATCCTCCAGCCAATAAAATTTGCGTCCAACCTGCAGCACGCGAACCTCCTTGCCCTTCTGTTCCGAAGCGGCAAAGTGATCCTCGCGCTTATACCATTTATCTTTATAAAGAACCGCATACTCTTGTTTTGCTTCGACTTCATGCCATTTCTTCTCGATGCCGAGAATATTCTGGTCAATCATCCGTTTTGCAATTAGCGGTCCTGCAAGCTCTGCGCATACAGCAAGCACGAGCAGAAGAAGCGCAAGCAGGATCGGTTTTTTATAAAGCATGGCGTATTGAAACAATCGTTTTCCTGTGTTGCCCATTGCTCTTCACGCCTCCAATTTATTACGTTTCAATAATAGCCTCAAGCTGCTGACGATCATACTGCTCGCGATACCAGCCGCCCATCTCCAGCAACTGCTCATGCGTGCCTTCTTGCACAATTCGTCCTTCGTCGAGAACGATAATCCAGTCTGCATGCTGTACTGCGGATAACCGGTGCGTCGTAATGAATGTCGTCTTGCCTGCTCTTTCTGTACGGATGCCCTCAATAATCTCGGATTCCGTCTTCCCGTCAACAGCTGACAAAGCATCGTCCATTAGCAATATTTCCGGATCGGCGATAAGGGCACGCGCAATACTTACACGCTGCTTCTGTCCGCCGGACAATGCCACGCCCCGCTCGCCTACCATCGTCTCAAGTCCATCCGGCAAAAACTTAATATCTTTGGCGAACGAAGCCCGCTCGAGTGCTCGCTGCAAATCGACGTCTGTACCTTCTTTTAGGCCATAGAAAATATTTTCGCGAATCGTCTTCGAGAACAAGATAGGCTGCTGCGGCACATATCCGACCCAGCCCAGCATGTCATCGATTTTCAAGCTGCCAAGCGGCTCTCCAGATATATGAATACTGCCGCGTCCAAGTGGATATTCCCGAAGCAGCTGCTTCAGCAATGTAGTCTTGCCGCTGCCTGTTCTGCCTACGATACCAAGCGTCTGCCCCTGCGATAACGCAAAGGAGAGATCAACCAAGTTGTCGACTTGGGAGGACGGGTAACGGAACGTCACATTTTTGAATTCAACGGACGTTGGTTCATCTACTTTCACCTGTGCTGCTGCATCAGCAACATCAGGCTTATAGCCAAGTGTTTCACTTACACGATCGAGCGAAGCATTGCCGCGCTGCATAATGTTAATGAGCTCACCGATTGCAAACATCGGCCAGATCAGCATACCAAGAAACACGTTGAAGGATACGAGCTCCCCGAGCGTAATTTCATTATGGAATACAAGATATCCGCCATAACAAAGCCCGATCAAATAACTTGTTCCAACGAGTATTTTCATCGTCGGCTCGAATAACGCGTCGATGCGCGCAACAGCAATATTTTTGTTAAGCACTTCATTTGTTTTGGCGCTGAAACGTGCTTCGCTTGCTTCTTCCTGCACGAAGGCTCTGATAACCCGAACACCCGATACTGATTCCAGCACCTGATCGTTCAAATCGCCAAATGCGTCTTGCGCGTCCATGAAACGTTCGTGAATTTTTTTACCATAATGCTTCATCGCAAGCGCCATAAGCGGCAGCGGCAGCAATGCCGCAAGCGTAAGCTTCACGCTTATCAAGCCTGCCATAACAATTAGAATCGTAATCATAAATAAGGTCGAATCGATTAACGTCAAAATACCGAAGCCGGCTGTCTGTGCAACCGCTCCTAAATCATTGGTCGAGCGCGCCATAAGATCGCCCGTCCGATTGCGTTCATAAAAGGTGGGGGTCATTCGTAAAAAATGTCCCATTAATCGTGAGCGCAGCAACTTCTCCAGCACAAATGCTCCGCCAAACAGCTTGTAATGCCATATGTACGTAATGACATAGCCTACTACCGTTAGTGCGATCCAGCCGTAAAGCACGCGATTAAAATCGGCTTGACCGAGTAAATCCTGATGTATGCCATCAATCGTATAGCCAATAAGCCAAGGCGGGATGACATCAATAATTCCTGTTAGAACTAGAAGTGTTATAGCAACCGTATAACGCTTCCAATGCAATTTAAAAAACCAGCTTAATTTTTTGAGTACACTAAACATGCTTCTCTACCACACCTTCCGCTATCCATCCAAGCTTCGTTTACCTTCGATTTACTCCCGAGAACACAAAAAAAGCGTGTCGTCGTAACGACACGCTTCTTCCCCTCAAAAAAACGCGACTTAGAACATAGTCAAGTCTCGCGAGGTCATAGAAAAGGCGCATAATTACGATGACGTAATCATGCGCCTCTGATGATGGGGTTTACCCTTTAATCAAAGTGAAACAACGCGCGGATGGATTACGTTATTCATGTTCAAATGATGGTTATTCTTCGCTGCAAATTGATTGTAATCGTAAGTGTTCATGTAACGTAACCCTCCTCTCGCTAAAATATATTAGTCACTTTACCATCCATAGAAATTACTGTCAATACCGATTGGTAAAAAAACAAATTATGCCGAGCAAGATGGCAAATGGAATATATCAGTGATTGACGGTACAAGAACGGGGAAGGTAAAATGTAAAATGGCTCGCAGCAGCCACTTATTTTGAAAGAAGGTGATTTTACAGCATGCGTATTAGAACTTATGCAATCTGCTTATATATCATCACGATTTACTGGATTTCGTTACATATTCCGAGTATGCACACCTTGTTTTTCCCTACCTTGGGTGCCTTCAGCCTGCTCTTCATCTCGCGTCCATTCGAGAAAGCCGAACTACGCAAAATCGCCGTTGGCGCCGTGCTTTCCTCGCTGATCGGCTCTTTATTTGCCCACTGGAACGCGAGCGCTCTTTCGCTGCTTCTCACGCTTATCATCGTTATTTTTTGCATCCGAACCTTCAAATGGAACGCGCCTCCGATTTTGGCCGTCGCACTCATTCCTTTTTTTACACATCCCACGTTATTCTGGGTCGTTCCCTTGTCCGTATGCGGATCGCTGCTAGGGTTATTAATCACCTTATCGGCTGCAGCATATGTCGAGAAAAGGTTTGGTTCCGTGCAATTGCCGTCATTTCTCAGCCGCAAACCAAAAACAGAGTCCGATTCTGTCAATTGATTATCCCTTCCACTCCTCAGGCAAAAGCCGTTGATACTGGGACTGCAAATACCGATCGTCGATGAGCACGAGTGTGCCGCGATCGGTTTCCGAGCGGATGAGCCTTCCTCCAGCTTGCAGCACCTTGTTCATTCCCGGAAATACGTAAGCATAATCGTACCCATTCTTGCCCTGCTCGTTAAAATAATCCTTCAGCATATTGCGTTCTACACCAAGCTGCGGCAAACCTACCCCAACAACGATAACGCCGACCAATCTGTCTCCGACGAGGTCAACGCCTTCCGAGAACACGCCGCCCATCACCGCAAAACCGATCAAGGACTTCCCGCTCCCAGCCTGAAATGCACCTAAAAAACGATCCCGCTCTTCCTCTGCCATATCGGGCGTTTGCAGCAGTACCTCTGCATCCGAGGCCGCTCCTGTTGGAACAGACCATTCCTTCAGCTCCATATACGTCTCATAAACAGCATTCATGTAAGCGTAGGATGGGAAAAATACAAAATAGTTACCCGGCCGCTCACTCATCAGCTCCATAATCAGCTTCGCTATCGGCAGCTTAGATTGATCGCGGTCATGGTACCTTGTAGAAAGCGGATTAATGACTACATCAAGCTGTTCCTTCGCAAAAGGAGACGGCACTGCGAGCGTATAATCATTTTCTCCCGCTCCCAGCATGTCCATATAATACGAGACGGGAGAGAGCGTTGCAGAGAAATAGATATGCGAGCGATAACCCTTACCGACCTGCTGCAGCAATTGAGAGGGATCAAGGCAAAACAGCTTAAGCCGAACATCGCTCTTCGAAAGCTCGATATAGACGACATAACGATCATCAAATAACTTAGCTGTCCGCACAAAATTTTGCGCTGCAAAATAAGTATCCAGCAGCGTGCTGTCTCCGCTAACACCTATAGCTATCGCCTGTTCCGCAGCCGACGCGAACGCATCCACTAATGCGACCAGCTCCTCCGGCAGCTGCCGCTGAATCAAATGCGGCGCCCCATCGCTGCTTTTGCGCAGCGCGATGAAATAATCATTGATTGCCTTGGTGGTGCGATACCCCTCGTTATGCACACCCTTCAACTCTCGCTGCAGCGCAAGAAACGGAGCTTTCGTCAGCTCCGCAGAGAACATCTCCCGCGCTCGATCCACAAGATTATGTGCTTCATCCACCAGCAGCGCTGTCCGTTTCTTCATCTCCGCATATTGACGCTTAAATGAAATGCGCGGGTCAAAAATATAATTATAATCACAGACAACCGCATCCGATGCATACGCCAAATCTAGCGAAAATTCGAATGGGCAAACCTTATGCTTATGGGCATAGGCTTCGATAACAGGCCTCGTCATAATCGTTTCCTGCTCCAATATATCAAGCACGGCTCCATTAATCCGATCATAGTAGCCTTCCGCGTAAGGGCAATGCTCTTTCTCGCAGCGGACTTCCTCCTGGAAGCATATTTTATCCTTAGCCGTAATCGTCACAGCGTGCAGATGCAGCCCTTTCTCGCGCATAAAAATTAGGGCGTCCTCGGCTGCCGCTCTTGTTGTCGTCCTTGCTGTCAAATAATAAAAACGCTGCAGCATGCCTGCTCCTATCGCTTTGATCGTTGGATAGGTCGTCGATATGGTTTTCCCTATACCCGTCGGCGCCTTCGCAAACAAACGAACGCCTTCCTCAATTGATTTGTAGACCGCTCCGGCAAGCTTGCGCTGCCCTGCTCGGTACGTCTCAAACGGAAAAGCCAGCCCCTTAATGCTCTCGTTCCTTAGCTGCTCATGCTTGCGGAGCTGCTGCACATAGGGAGCATATCGCGCAGTAATCTCATAAACGTATTGCTCCAGCTCTACGAAGCTGACTTCCCGCATGAACCGCCGCTCTTCCTCTGTTTTCGTCTGCACATAGGTAAGCTGTACACGCATTGCGGACTGTTCATGCTCCTTAGCATACATGTAGGCATAAAATAGCGCCTGCGCCCAGTGGACAGGATAACCGTCCTCCGCTATACGATCCAAGTCACCGCCAGTCGATTTGATTTCATCTACGGTCAATATCGGGTCTGTCCCAAGCAGTCCATCACAGCGTCCGTCCACGACAAACAGCAGATCATCCAACTGGATATCCGCTTTGACATAGACCTCCTTCTGATCCTGCTCACCATAGGTTAGCTGTACTCTCTGATGCGCTTTCGTGCCCTCATGCATCGTATCGATGGCATTTAGCCTTACGTCGATGCTGCCGCTCAGAAATACGTATTCGACTAAGTTTCTCACCGATATCGTGACCGTATCGTTTATCAGCATATTTTCCTTCTACCGCTCCCATAAAGAACATTTGTTCCTCTATTGTAACATAAGCATCATCTTCATCGCACAACAGTTATGTTTGTTATTCGCTTGGCGAAGCTACTTATCGCATGTATTAAATCGACAAATAGACGTCAATATTGTATGGAATACAACATAGACGTCTATTATGGAAGCCTTATTCTCCAGCTAATCTATGCGGATCAGTAGTTAGAGCTCTTCCGTCTCATCCTCAGGGTGATTGCCGACACCATTCAATAGGTCAATGCCGTGGAATTCCTCACCGGGAGACGCAGGATCGATCGGACTGTCCTTCGCCATAACGTCCGCATCGGGCACCGAAGCCAGCTCCTCAGAAATTTCCTCTGGCGTATCAACCTCGTCGTCCAGCCCCGCACGATTATCCAGCGAAGCAGGAATATGAGATTCAAGCACGTGTGTATCGGGATGCTGCTTCTCCAACAGCTCCGATGCATGAGGCACAGCTGCGCCACTCGCATCCTCCGTAAACAAACCAAAATCAGGATCGATATCCTTTTCCGTTGCTAAGCTTTTAGCATGCCGCACATCATGTTCATTATCCATTATAAAGACCTCCTTCTTCATATCATCTACCTTATACTACCCACTATCTGGGCGTTTCTAACCATAAGCCTACACACAAGCTAATATGGCTATCGTTGCGTTATCCTGGTAAGGCCTTTGTTCTGCAAGCACATGCTGCAAAATAAACGCGGCGGCAAGCGGAGGATATAAGCACGACGCCTCCTCCAGCAGCTTATCTGATAAGTCGTCATAGAGCCCGTCACTGCACAATATAACTAGATCCCCCGTCAAAAGGTGCAGCGGCTCTTGATTGGCATCGATTTCTGTTATGCGAGGGATACCTAAATAACTTGTTAACAAATGACGCTCCGGGTGCGACTCGGCTTCCTCCTGTGTTAGATTGCCCGCCAAAACGTACTCTCTTAGCCGATTCGCATAGATATGATCCCTAGTTAGCGGCATGAGCACTCCGCCTCGAAACAAATAAATTCGGCTGTCGCCGGCAGATATCCAATACAGCTCTCCTTGATGGATGACGGTCGCAATAAGCGTCGTTCCGACACTCCATTCGAGTTCATGACTTAGCGCCATCTCATATACAGCTTGATTGGCAAGATGCAGCGACTGCTCCAATGCCTGCGGGATAGACTCCTCTGTTGATTTTGCTATATATTCATTCAGCATCGTTTGCACGGCAAGCTGCCCCGCCTCCTTCCCCATAGCGTAGCCGCCCATGCCATCCGCAAGCACAGCAAGCACGCCGTGACGCTCAATAGCTTCTTCATCATCGAGTGACGAGAAGCCATAAGCATCCTGCTGCTCCTCACGCTCACCAATATGCTGTGCATGACCGGTAATGACCTTCATCGTGATGACAGCATTGCGGCTATTCGTTATTAACTCAGCGGCAGCGTTTGCGGCTCCAACGATCTGCTCGATTGAAGGTGTTTTTAGAGGGACGGGTGGCGGCTCCCATGCAGGCGTTACGGCAACCTCTGGCCTTGACTCCGTCTTCGCTCCAGCGGCTTCAACCACTCCATGGCTGCGATTGCTTATGCGGCTGTTGCCAGCTGGCAGATCGAATACAATAATCAGGATTAGCAGGGCCCCAAACCCGATCATGCCAATTGCGATCGCTATCTCAATAATCTCTCCTTGCTCACTAGTCCACAGCTGTTCCAGCTGCTTATCCGGAATCGCCGCTACTCCGATATAGACGATTACAAGCAGCAATAAAACAATAGCCAAACCTTTAATGATCCCTCTTCTGTTCATTAGATCCCCGCCTCGCCTCAGCTTGTCACCCACCATCTACCATTTTATTTGCGTTAGCAGCGATTTATGCCGAAACCATAAGTAGCAAACGTGTATAATAAGCAACTTCTTAGACAGAAAGGAACCGATGCACAAAAAGAAGGTGCTTTCCAAAAAGGTAAGAAGCCATGCGGCACGCTCTCATCCGCCTCTGCTCCTCTCAACTAAAATATAGGCTTATTTTCAACAAACGAGTCTCTTATTCAGAAATATAGCTAGAAAGTAGACTTAAACTTCATCAACCCAGCAAATCAGCATGATTTGGAGCCGTTTCAGCGAAAATAGAGCTAAAATAGAGGCTTTTTTTCATCAAACGCTCCCGTTGTCCATAAATAGAGCTAGAAAGTAGTCTTAAACTTCCTCAATCCCGCAATTCAGCATGATTTAGAGCCGTTTCAGGGAAAATAGAGCTAAAATATAGCCTTATTTTCTTCAAACGATCCCATTGATGAAAAATAGAACTAGAAATTAGTCTTATACTTCCCCATCACCCGCATATCAGTATGATATGAAACCGTTTCAGCGAAAATAGAGCTAAAATATAGTCTTATTTTCAACAAACAAGCTCATTGATCAAAAATAGAGCTAGAAACTAGGCTTATGTTTGTTTAACTTCGTTCAGTTACAGTTAGTGAAGCTGCTTTTTGAAAACAACCGCCTAAAAAGAAACAGAGGCTGTTCCAAAAGTAGATTTACCTACCTTTGAAGCAGCCTCTCGTTTAAAATTGCAGTTGTCTAAGCTAATAATCTTGCTACATCACTCAAACGATAATATCGCGATAGGACGCCAGCACATTGCCTTCCAAATCCGTCGCAAATAGAACCGAGCGTTCACTCTCCAGCACGAAGCTGTAACTCTTGTTGGTTTTTGCGTCACGCACAGTAATAGGACAGTCCATACCCGCTTCCGAGATAAAAGTATACAGGCTTCCCTGCTTAAATTGCAGCTTGCTGCCGAAGATCCCCGGGTGGTCTCCGCCTGCTTCCCATACGATGCCTGGCTTCAAATCCTCAGCCTCATGCAGCGCAGCCTCGTAAAGTGCTATAAGTGTATCCGTACGCTCGTTAAGCTCCAGCGGCAGCGGACACCACATGACTTTGCCTAATCCGTGGGCTATGGTACGAACGGTTGAAATGCCATCCGAATAGCTTCCGCTGCTGTCCAAAGCAATTTCTTTGTTCAGCTCGCCAATCTTCTTGCCTGCGAAAGAAGCTTTGAAGGTACGCTCGCCAATTTGCAGCGTTTCTTCCCGCGATATATTGCTTAAACGATACGGTCCCACAATCGATTCCGCCCGTGAGGTTGGCTTCCAATATTCATCCAGCCCAATAGGTCCGGTGAAGAGCAGCGTGCCTCCATGCGCTTCAACATGCGCAAGCAGCTCCGTCAGCGCAGCATCGCTGAAATTGTGAGCGCTCGGAACGATAATGAGCTTCGGCTTGTCGCGCTGCAAGGTTTCCAAGTGAAACTCTCCAATGCCGCGATGCGGAAGCTTCATCTCGTAGCCCAGCACACGAGTTAAATTCCCTGTCGCTTCGCATGCAAAACGGCGGCTGGAAAAATCATTGGAGTAAGGAAACACTACCGCAATCTCCTCTAGCTGGCGTTCCTCAAACAAGCTCGAAATCTGCCCAATAAATTTGCCAAAATCATAGGATACATCCGCTTCCGGCTTCTGTGTCCCGTCAGCCCGCAGTGCACCGATATTCGACTCGCAAACGTTGTCCATGAAATAGTTTGTATTCCACAGCCACTGCACCGCACCTGCGCCGCCTGCGGCAAAAGCATATGCATATTTGCGCTCCAAGATGTTCCTCAGCTCTTCCTCTGAACGCTTCGCCCGGTTATCCGGCATTTCCACATACATAATGCCCGTTTCTTGAATCAAGGTCGGCTTGCTAGGATCTTTGCCATATACGCTGTCCCATAGCAGCCTGTCATTCAGCCACCAAGTGTGTACGGTTGTGTAATCTACGCTTTCCGCATAAATTAGCGGGGAAGGACGCGGCCCCATGCCAAGCGCCTCGTCTTGGCCAACGGTCACGAGCTGACGCGGGGAAATGGCATGAATCGTTGCCGTAAGCTCCCCTACCCAGCGGTTATGCATATCCATCGTAAACCGTGTATAGTCCAGCCAGCGCGTGTTTTTCTTCAGCTTCTTCACGTCTTGAATATCAAACGCGATGTCCGTTTGCTCCGGCAAGGTGATCGCTTCAAAGTCCGGCAGCTCCGTGCTCGTCATATTCCACCGCGCCTGCAGCTTGCCAATCGATGCGTGCCGCTGCTTTAGCCAATTCACATAGGCTGCTTTTTCAAAAGGATCATGCATGGAGCGAGGCCCTGAGAAAATGCGCATATGATCAAATAATGAAGGCTCATTGATCAAATCCCACTGTACATTGGACGTGTGTTTATGCCTGGATACGATCGCTGCAATAAACCGTTTTTGTGCTTGTACGCTTCTTGGATCGAGATACGGATTTTTGCCTTCCCAAGCTTCGGGAGCAAAGGCGAAGAAGCTGAAGGTCATTTCAATCTCATGTTTAGCCGCTGTCAAAATAAAAGCATCTACAGCTCTGAGCAGCTCTTCCGATGCATGTCCATCCTCGAACATAAGATGCCGCCACGCCGTCCATAAACCGGTACGAATCAGGTTGATGCCGGCTTCCTTCATCGTCGCCATATCTTGATCCCAGATCGCGGCATTTGGCATAGACACGAATTTCCGGCCAACATCCGAGGTCATATACGTCATTCCTACAATCGGGAAGGGAGCGCCATTTTTCTCAAAATAATCCCGACCAACTGCAAGCGGCGTACCTCTCTCCAGCAAATCGCGGTCATACCCCCAGAAGCCCTGCCGCAGTACTCTTTTTTCTCCGCTTTCAGCTTCGGCTTCACATACAATCTCATACAAGCCCGGCTCAATAGCGAGCGGTACACTAAAACTCATATACTCGATTTCGCTTCCAACGCTCACGCTCAACTGATGCTCCCATACCGCCTTAGCCTCTCCTTGCTTATAAATAGAAATAGCCATCGACCAGTTCTCTTGCTTGCTGCTTTGCTCATAGCCGTATGCCGCTTTAATCTGCTGTGCTTGAAGCGTCAGATGCGGTCTCTCTGCTTCATAATAAACAGCGTAGCTCGGTTTAATCCAAAGCTCAGTTACACCCCTCGCACAAAATGCCGCCCATTCTGCAAGAGCATCCGCGCCTGCGCCCGACCAGAAACGGTCAGTCAGCTGTTGATTCACAAACAACCAGCGTCCGCCTGCAAAGTCGCCCTTGTTATGCTCGATCAGAACGACAGGAGCCGATACTTCCCGGCCGCCTGCCGACATTCCCTTCAGAAGCGGACGAATGTGTGCATTCATCGGTCCCTGCGAGCCCGTAGCCTGATTCAGCTGATCCCGCTCATGCGTCACATGCAAAATAAGGCCAAACGTAGGTTCAATCGTGAACAAATGCTCCTTGCCCTGCAGCAAAGGCAGCTCCTGATTGTGGCACAATTCAGTCGAGCGCGTATGATCGACAGCAAGCGCTTCATGAATAAATAGTTCCTGATGGTACGCTGTCATCTCCTGCTGGACGTCCCACTGCTCGCCATCCCGGCTCACCGGCTGTTTAAAAGGGGCTCCGCCTGCATGAATCAATCCCCCGCCCCGCTTTACAAAAGCGAGTATTTCCGGCCATGATGCTTTCGGAAAATACGATCCGTGCAAATGAACGAGGCAGTCTACCCCGTCCTCTTTAAGAGCTGCTGACAATCCTTCCGCATCGGTTACTTTAAACAGACTATTCAGCTTTTGAAGTGCCTCTGTATTTGGCGCACAGCCGTCTAACGGAAAAGTAGGGTCATAAAATAGTACTGCTTTCATGGTTCTCGCTCCTATCATTTCTCTATTGTTTATGGATCTTTACTTTCCATGATCCGCTATTTATTGCATAATGGAAGACTAAGCGTCATGATTGAACATGGATTACAATTACGTACTGGAGGCGAACACAGTCGTGTCAAAGCTCACAAATAAGTCAACTTCGTTGTCACGAGCCAAAATAAATTGGAATCATTTGAAATCAAGCTTACTTCTAAAATACGCCTTGTCGTACATACTTATCTTCCTAATCCCTTTGACCGGAGTTACCATATTCGTTTATGAAAACGCAGTCACTGGTCTTCGCTCAGAGATAGAACAGTCCAATGTGAATCAATTGAATCAAGTGAAAATGACGATTGATGACCGGATGAGAGAGCTTCAGGAAATCGCCAGCAAAATAGCTTACGACGAGCAATTAACGCCTTATATGGTTCGTGATCCCTATTTCGGCTGGGAAGCTATTCGTCAACTTTCTACCTACAAAGCCAACAGCAGCATTTTGGAAGATTTATTCCTATATTTCCATGAGGATTCCACTATTTACTCATCTCGCGGCCTTACCAATGTAGATGTTTTATTCAGCCAAACCTATCAGTTTAATCAAGTGAGTAAAGAGGATTTACTTCATGACCTAAATGAAGCCAAAGGTCCGATTATGCGTCCTGCTGAGCAGGTCAACGTTAACTACCGCAAGGAATCTATGCTTACGCTGCTCGTTCCGATTATGCCAAATGATCCTTTTCCTTATGGAACCGTTGTCTATTTGATGGAAGAGTCCAAGCTGACCGGAGTCATGGATTCCATCCTCAACAACTTTTCCGGCAGCAGCTATATCTTTGATCAGGACGGCAAAATGCTGACGGCCAATAATCATGGAGCAAGCATGCCGCAGGGTGACTTAGCTATCCTCTCTGCTTTGCAGCCAGGCATTCACAGCCTGACACTGAACGGCGAGAAGCAGTCTGTTGTTGCTGTGCTATCGCAAGAAAATGGATGGACTTACGTCGCCGCAATGCCGAGCCATCAATTTTTCAGCCGTGTCGTTCACATTCAGACTCTGATTCTGCTTGTATTCAGCATCGTCGTACTGACGGGCATTGCCGCAGCTATGTTATTGGCCAAGCGTCAATACCATCCCATTAAAGATTTAATGGAGTTCGCCAAACAAAAGAGCAAAAGCACTGCATTAGATTCAGCAAAAATCAGCAACGAATGGGATTGGATCAAGCAGACCATTCATGATTATAATGCTCGAATAGATATACAGGTGCCTTATGTTCGCAATCAGTGCTTACTGCTTCTACTCAAGCATGGCAAGCCTGACGACCCAGAGATCGAGCAGCTAGTCTTGGATGCAGGACTTGAGCTTCCGCAGGGGCAAGGGTATTATTTCTCTGTTATTTTGGCTTGGAATGCTTCCAATACGGGCGAAAATTCCCGTCAGGAACGCCAGCAGATGCAGGAAATGCTCCATGAATTGGAGCTGCCGGATCTCCATTCGCGAGTTTATGGGATCGAGTTCTCCCCAGCAGAGCAATTTGCGTTCATGGTTAGCCTTGTACCATCAGAGTCCGTACCTTTGCAGGAGCAGATTGAACAAATCGTTGAGTCCATAAAGCTCATGATTATGGAAAACTCGCAGCTGCTGCCATCGCTAGGGGTTGGTACGCCATACGAGAATTTGGCAGAGCTTAATCAATCCTTTATCGAAGCGGCTACCGCGCTGGAATTCCGATTGGCAGGCGGCAATGGCCACGTCACTTACTTTGAACACTTGGCAGAGCTCAGCTCGCCTGATACAGAGACCTTCTGGATCTCCAAAAAATCGCTGCTCAAGCTAGAGCAAAGCTTAAAGCAAGGAAACGCAATCGTAGCCAGACAAATGATTAGCAGCATCATCCTTGATATGAAAAACGAGTCATTATCGGTATCCTTGCTGCGCTGCTTTTGCTATGACCTGCTGAATGCCTTGCTGCGGGCAGCCTCTGAAATGGGCATGCACAGCGTTATTCAGCATATTTCTGCCTTGGCAACCTTCGATACACTCGAAGAAACCGAACAAAAGCTGAACAGGCTTGCCGAACAAATTTGCGACCAGGTGGAACGAAATACCGAGAACGAGCAGCATTCTTTAATGGACGATATCGTAGCGTACGTGGATCAGCAATATGCGGATTACACGCTCAGCCTGGAGCATATCGCCTTGAAATACGCGATCTCAACTTCCTATTTGAGCCGCAGCTTCAAAGAAAAAACAGGCCTCAACTTTTCACAATATATTTCGCGCTGCCGTATGGATGAGGTCATGCGCCTGCTGCTGAGCACCGATGCTCCACTTAAAGACATTATTGAGCAAGTCGGATACTTGGATACACCGAACTTTATTCGTAAATTCAAGAAAGAAACAGGCCTTACCCCAGGGCAATACCGTAAGCTTAATGCTCCCGAAGTCCACCATGTGGAGTAAAGCCCATCATTGTCATCATGCTCATAATCAAAGCCAACTCTTAAGCACCGTTTCCGGTGCAAGAGTTGGCTTATTTACTTGGATGTTAGCTCGTTTTCCAGCGGTCGTATGCCGTCTGATAAATCGCCGCCATCCGTTCTCCACCCATTTTCTTGATCGTGCCAACGTATTTATCCCAACCGCTAATCGAATCTTGACCTGTAATAAACTTAGCTTCCATTTGCATAACATACGTGCTCAGGTCAGAGCGAAGCTTTGTAACCTCAGCCGACTCTTCTGCAGTTAAGAACAATGCTGGAAACGGAACTCTTGCACCGCGATCCAACAGCTTTTCTTTATTTTCCTTGCTTACCCACTCATCGAACTCTGTTTTCAAGCCCTTTGTAAGGTCATCACTAATAACCATAGGCGCGGCAATACCATAGTTAGGCGTAAGTGTTGAGCGGTATTCCTCACGATCTCCACCGCCTGGAACAGGCAGCCATTCCTTCGTCATTGAAGCTTTGTCAGTGTATTTCCAGAGCGTACCTTCAGGTCCTTTGTCAAACAGCATTGCTCCATCATAGGAGTACAAATAATCGACCCAACGCATCGATGCTTCCGGCGCTTTGTTGCTGCTCGTAATGGCGAAGGCGCCTGTTGAATAACCTCTATTTTTTGCAATTGCAGGAGCTGCTACCATATCGCTCTTCACAGGGCTGAACAGCACATCTTCGGTGTCTGGCTCGCCGCCAAGTGTAAAGTATGCATGCCACTCCGAGAACAATCCGACTTGATTGTTTTTAGCTTTTGCTTTCTTCTGATCATCCGTTTGAGAGAAGGACTCATGATCGAGCAGTTCCTCACTCCAAAGACGATTCATGTATTCCAGGTACGCCTTGTAAGGCTCTTCCATAGGCGTATAATGAACAACATCCTTGTCATCTACATAAATTTCTTCCTCATATGCGCCAAAAGCTCCTAGAATCCACGTCCGCAAATCTCTCATCTTCGAGGAGGAAGCGAGTGGAATTTCGTCTTTTTGGCCATTGCCGTTCGGATCCTCTTCTTTGACCCGCTTCAAATAAGTGTACAATTCCTCCGTTGTTTCAGGAATTTTCTTAATATCAAGCGCTTTCAGAAAGTCGCCGTTATACCAAAGCGGATTGCGGTACCATGGCTGGTTTAAATCAAATCTTGGCAAGGAGTAGATATGCCCGTCCGGTGCTGTGATGGATTTGCGAATATCCGGGTAAGCCTCAAGCAGCTTCTTCACATTCGGTGCATATTCGTCAATAAGGTCTTCCAGTGGAATAAGAATGCCTTGTCCACCATAATTAAGCTCCTCAGCCTGAGTTAGCTTTGCGCCAAACAATACATTAGGATAATCGCCGCTTGCAAAAACTAGATTTTTTTTCGTATCAAAGCTGTCTCTAGGCGCATTCAAATACTCAAATTTAATGCCCGTCAATTTCTCCATTTCGTCCATTACCGGCATGTCATTCCAGTTCTGAATACCGATGTCCGGCGCCATTAGCGTTAAGGTAAGCTTCTCATTAACGATTGGAAAACCTTCCTTATTCACGTTTGCAGCTGCTCCTGCTCCCGCTCCAGTCGTATTTCCTTTTTCCTTGTCGCCGTTCGAGCCGCAGCCCGCAAGCAATGTAACCGTCATCACACCTGCAAGCAGCAAGGACGCTGCTTTTCTTGATTTGTACATTCTTAAATCCTCCCTTTTTTTCTTCTGTACTATTTAAATGATGCTATATAATAAGCGAAGGAATGATTTCCTTCGTCCATTATCTCACAAAGTCCTTCGGAAAAGCTCCGAACAAGGCAACTAACCCTTTACAGAGCCAATCATGACGCCTTGTACGAAGTAACGCTGCAAAAACGGATAAACGGCAATGATAGGAAGCGTCGATACAATAATGACTGCATATTTGACCAAAGAAGCCGCATCTGCCTTGGAATTCATCGCCATTGCTACTTCACCGCTAACCGCGGCACCCGTAGTCTCTGCTGTCATTTCCTGCAGCACAAGAATTTGACGCAAAATCATTTGAAGCGGATATTTCGCCTCGTCATTCAAATAAATCAATGCAGAGAAATAACTATTCCAATGGCCTACTCCATAGAAGAGAGCCATAACCGCAATAATCGGTGAGGATAGCGGTAAAATAATACGGACAAATAGCTTCAAGTTCGTACAGCCATCCATATGTGCAGCCTCTTGCAGCTCCTTCGGAATCGTAGACTGGAAAAAGGTTCTCGCCACGATGATATTCCATACTGAAGCAGCGACTGGCAAAATAAGCGCACCCATGCTGTTAATGAGGCCTAGGTTTTTAATTAACAAGTAGCTTGGCACAAGGCCTCCGCTGAAGAACATCGTAACTAGAATGATGCCCATGAACAGCTTGCGCCCGATGAAGTCGGTTCTGCTCAGCGCATACGCGGCAGGCAAGGTAACGACTAGATTGAGCAGCGTACCCACGACCGTGTAAATGATCGTATTGAGATATCCGTTCCAAACTTTCGCGTTATCGAATACCAGCTTGTACCCTTCCCACGTAATCCCCTTCGGAAACAGCCACATTTCACCTGAATTGACGTATTTCGGATCACTTATCGAAGCGCTGACCATATAAAGCACCGGGTACAACACAACGATTAGCGCTAGTAGCAAATAAATATAGTTCAAAATGAGAAACAGCTTATCGCCCTTTGATTCTTTTACTGCTGTAACCATACGATTCTGCTCCTCCTTCCTACCAAAGACTGGTTTCGCTTGTGCGTTTCGCAATTTTGTTGACCATGATAAGCAAAAGCGCATTCACGACTGAATTGAACAAGCCCACAGCTGTAGAGAAGCTATACTGTGCATCTACTAGCCCGGTTCGGTAAACAAATGTAGAAATGACATCCGATGACCCCATATTTAATGGATTTTGCAGCAGCAAAATTTTCTCGAAGCCAACGCCCAAAATATTGCCCATGTTCAAAATCAATAAAATGGTGATGGTCGGTACAATTGTCGGCAAGTTGATGTGCAGCACTCGTTTGAATCGGCTTGCGCCATCGACGATAGCAGCCTCATGAAGCTGAGGGTCTACGCCAGACAATGCTGCAAGGTAAATAATTGTCCCCCACCCCGCGCTTTGCCACACGCCTGATAAGACGTACACCGTCTTAAACCATTTAGGATCCGTAAGATAAGCAGCCGGCTCCAAGCCAACCAGCTCGATTAGCCTCACAAGCATTCCCGATGATGGCGACAAGAAAGTGATAATCATCCCGGCCATAACAACGACAGAAATAAAATGCGGTGCATAAGTAACCGTTTGCACAGTTTTCTTAAAGTAGCCGTTCTTAATTTCGTTAAATGCTAACGCTAGAATAATGGGCAGCGGAAAACCGATGGCCAGTTCATATAAGCTAATGCTGAACGTATTCCACAATAAGTCCCAAAAATAATAGGAGTTAAAAAATCTCTCAAAATGCTCGAAGCCTACCCACGGACTTCCCATAATGCCTTTTGTCGGAATGAAGTTCTTGAAAGCAATCTGGATACCGTACATCGGACCATAATGGAAGATAAGAAAGTACAGCATGACAGGAGTCATAAATAAGTAGAGCTCCCAGTTTTGCAGCATCTTTTTTGCGAGCGACTTGTTTCCGCTTGTCTTCTTGTTTAATGGAACAGCTTGCAATTCGTTTCCTTCCATCTCTCTCGAATCCTCCTCTCTCTATGTTGTTATTCGCAGCTTCACTCTACCGGCAACCGGCATTGTAATTGACTAGCGCTTACATTCCAAATTGTAGTCATTTTCACCATCAACGGTAAATATGTATGATCTGCATTGTCATTCGAAAACGCCGTAACCATAGGGTTTTACAGGCTTTTCACAATGACAGTTGTCCTATTTTCACTCATCAGAATGCTCTTAATGTGTTAGATATGCTGTCCAAAAATGGGGTGCAAGTGATACATATTGTGCTTTGCGGATAAATGTGTGAACCTTTCTTACGAATGCCTGTTTCTAAACAGCCGTTATTAATTATCCCTTATGAACACGCATACAATTCCAATCCAATTCAGGAGGCTTTTGACCGTGACAAACAAAACCGCCCATCTTATTTCGCACACGCACTGGGACCGCGAATGGTACATGCCTTACGAATACCACCATACGCTGCTCGCAGAGCTAATGAACGATTTGCTTCGCATCTTGGAAGAGGATGACAGCTTCCGCAGCTTTCATCTGGACGGACAGACGATCATTATTGAAGACTATCTACAGATTCATCCTGAGAAAAGAGAAGTGCTCGAGAAATACATTCGAGAAGGCCGAATTATTATCGGTCCATGGTATGTGCTGCAGGATGAATTTCTGACAAGCTCCGAGGCGAATGTCCGCAACTTGTTGATTGGGCATCAAGACGCTGCTTATTATGGCGTTATTTCAAAGCTTGGATATTTCCCCGATTCCTTCGGAAATATGGGGCAGGCTCCACAAATGCTGAAGCAAGCAGATATTGATACCGCTGTGTTTGGACGGGGCGTTAAGCCGACCGGCTTCGATAATATGGTTGGTGAAACGACCGGCTCCAACTATGAATCTCCTTATTCAGAAATGCACTGGACCTCTCCTGACGGTTCATCCGTGCTCGGACTGCTATTCGCGAGCTGGTACAACAACGGGATGGAAGTGCCGACAGATCCAGAAGAAGCAAAAGCCTATTGGACCAAAAGACTTGGCGATGCCAGCAAATACGCTTCTACGCCAGAGCTTCTATTCATGAACGGCTGTGATCATCAGCCTGTTCAAACCAACTTATCCGAGGGTATTCGCACGGCAAGCGAGCTTTTCCCGGACGTTACCTTTGTTCATTCCAGCTTTGAGCAATATATCGAGGCATTGAAGGGACAGCTGCCTTCTCATTTGACGACGGTCGAGGGCGAGCTGCGCAGCCAGCATACAGACGGGTGGAGCACGCTCGTCAACACGGCTTCCGCTCGGGTTTATTTGAAGCAGCTCAATCAGCGGGGGCAAACCTTGCTGGAGAAAGGCGCTGAGCCTCTAGCTGCACTTGCACATCTAGTCGGCGGCCAAAGCTATCCGCATCAGCTATTGACCTATGCTTGGAAGACGCTTATGCAAAATCATCCTCATGACAGTATTTGCGGCTGCAGCGTAGACGAAGTGCATCAGGAAATGGTGACGCGATTCGATAAGAGCCGCCATACGGCCGAATCCATTGTAGCGGAGAGCCTGAGTGCAATTGCGGGACAGATCGATACGAGCGGAGTTAAAGCATGGGGAGAATCCAGCGTGCCGGTTACTATTTTCAACATGACGGGTTGGGAGCGCAGCGGTACAGTAAGCGCGGAACTCATCGTTGCCAAAGCTTATTTCAAGGAAGGGCCTAACCCTGCTGCCATTGCTGAACGGCTTGAGAAGCTTCCGCTTCATTTGGAGAATGGGGCTCTGCTGGATGACGAGGGTTATGCGATTGCTGCCAAAGTGGAGGATTTAGGCGTTCATTTCGGTTATGAGCTGCCGAAGGATAAATTCCGCCAGCCTTATATGGCTCGCAAAATAAAGTTAACGTTTGAAGCAAGCCGGGTTCCGGCGCTTGGCTTCAAAACGTATGCATGGCAAGAATCCGCTGCAGCCCCGGCTTTAGTGGCTAACACATCACTAATCGCCAGCCCAAGCGGCATGGAAAATCAATATATTGCTGTAAGCTTTGAAGCAGACGGCTCTTATCATTTAACAGATAAAGTAACCGGGAAAACATTCCAAGGACTTGGCATTTACGAGGATTGCGGCGACATTGGCAATGAATATGTATTCCGGCAGCCTGAGGGAGAACAGCCTCTTACGACCAAGGGTATTCCGGCAACGATAACCCTTGTTGAGAATGAAGCTTATCGGGTCACGTACGAGATTGTTCATGAATGGGCAATTCCAGCCAGAGCTGATGATACATTCACCACTGAAAAACGAAAAATGGTACGTTTCCGCGATCGGCAAGCCCAACGAGTCGACCATATGGTGCCGATGCGCATCGTCACTCGCGTTAGCCTAGAGCAATGTGGCAAAAGTCTGCAGCTGGAGGCATCCTTCAATAATCAGGCCAAGGATCATCGCCTTCGCGTATTGTTCCCAACTGGGCTGAATTCGGACAAGCATTTGGCTGACTCGATCTTCGAGGTCGCTTCCCGTGATACGACACCAGCGGAGGAGTGGATAAATCCAAGCAATGCACAGCATCAACATGCATTTGTTAGTGTGTCCGACGGCGAAAACGGCTTAAGTGTCGCTAATAGAGGTCTTAACGAATACGAAGTGCTTCGTGATGGATCTAATGCCATAGCTGTTACGCTTCTCCGTTCTGTTTCTGAGCTGGGAGATTGGGGAGTATTCCCGACACCAGAGGCGCAGTGCCTTGGCGAGCATACCGTAGAGTTCTCCCTATTCCCGCACGCCGGCGATGCTATTTCTTCGGAGGCATTTGTGGAAGCTTACCAATTCCAAGCGCCTTGGTTCCACCTGCAAACCGGAAATCAACAAGGCTCGCTCCCGGCAACCTATGAGCCACTGAAGTGGGAAGGCAAAGGGTTCGCTTTGTCCGCCTTTAAAGTGTCGCAGCAAAGCGGCGATGTCATTATTCGTTGGTACAACCTTGCGGGCGAGCCGCAGGAGCTGGCGTTTGAAGCTAATTTTGGCGTAGATCATATTTATCAAAGCGATATTTTGGAACGGCGCCAAGAGGCCGCGAGCATTCAGAACAGCTCTGTACGCCAAACCATTGGAAAAGCAAAAATTATAACCTACTCATTACAATTGAACTAATCAGGAGGCAAACCTTATGAAATTACCAGATTCCATTATTAACGTATTAGCTGAGGCGGACCAGCGCCTTGCGCATCGTCCCAAGCTGCAAAAGCTGTTCAAAAATTGTTTTCCAAATACGCTGGAGACAACGATCGAGCTGATGGACGATGGCACTACCTTTGTCATTACAGGAGATATTCCGGCGATGTGGCTGCGGGATTCTACGGAGCAGGTTCGTCATTACATCCCTTATGCCAAGGAGGATGCTGAACTGCAGCGTATTATTAGCGGCGTAATTCGCCGTCAAATGTTCTATATTAATATAGATCCCTATACGAACGCATTTAATGAGACGGCAAGCGGCAAACATTATAATGCCGGCGATCAATCGGATATGACAGCTTGGATGTGGGAGCGCAAATATGAGCTGGATTCCTTGTGCTTTCCTACTCAGCTCGCCTATATGTACTGGCAGGAAACGGGCAAAAGCGATATTTTCGACGATGCCTGCTATCAAGCCTTAAACTCGATTGTCCATGTAATCAAAACAGAGCAGCGGCATGAAGAGAAGTCCCCTTACCGCTTCGTGCGTCCAGGCTTTAAAGAAACCGAAACGCTGCAAAATGACGGGTTAGGACTGCCGGTCAACTACACAGGCATGTCTTGGTCGGGCTTCCGTCCAAGCGATGATGCTTGCCTGTTCGGCTACAACATTCCTTCCAACATGTTTGCCGTCGTTATTTTGGGCTACATTCGGGATATTGCAGATCAAGTGTATGGCGACAAAGAATTGGCCGCAAGAGCAGAGAAGCTGCGGCAGGAGATCGACTTCGGCATCAGAGCGTACGGCATCGTCAATCATCCGGTATTCGGCAAAATTTATGCTTATGAAACGGATGGGTATGGAAACTACTGTCTTATGGATGACGCGGGTACACCTGGACTGCTGTCTATTCCTTATTTCGGCTATGCGCCTGTGGACGATCCCATTTATCAAAACACACGCAGGTTTGCGCTGAGCCATGAAAATCCGTTTTACTTTGAAGGCAAATTTGCCAAAGGCATAGGCAGCCCTCATACGCCTGCCGGGCATGTATGGCATATGGCTTTGTCGATGCAAGCGTTGACTGCTGATAATAATGAAGAAATAAAAGAGCTTATCGATATGCTCGTGAATACAGATGCAGATACGGGCTTTATGCACGAGGGCTTCCATCCGGACGATCCGTCCGTATTCTCGCGAGAATGGTTCGCTTGGTCCAACAGCCTGTTCGCCATGTTGATTTGCGAGGCAATGGATAGAGACATCGTATAGTCTCGTGTACGGGTAAGTCTCTCACGAATAAGAGGCAGCCCCTTAGGTCAATAACCTAAGGAGCTGCCTCTTCTATTATAGAAGATACGGGAGCATCATAATCTTCTGCTTGCTCAAAATATTATTTTTTCACGATATCCTGTACCGCTTTATCGAATTTTTCAAGCAATTGATCGCTAGTAATTTGCTTGCCGAGGTATTCTTGCATTGCTGCACCCCATTGCTGTGTAATGCCGTCAGGGAAACGATCCCAGTTCCAGCTTTTCACTTGCTCAGGATTAGCATTGGCGAAGGTCGCGAAGTCGCCGCCGATTTTGCCTACCGCTTCTGGGTTCGGCTCGATGGAGGACAATGCCGGTACAAATTTGAAATCGGTTGATATGAATTTTTTGCCTGTTTCCGAAGTAACCATCCAGTTCAAGAAGGCTTTCGCTTCTTCGACTTGGTCGGATTTGCTGTTGACAATCCAGTTGTTCGGTACGCCGGTAAATACGTTAGGCTTGCCTTGAAGAGGGACAGCCATCATGCCAAGGTTAAGCGCTGGATCAATTTCATCAATCATGCCTTGAATCCAGTTGCCGTGCTGAATCATGGCATATTTGCCTGCTGCGAACTCCGCTACCTGCGTATTGTAATCCGTTGTCAGCGCATTGTCTTGACCATTCGCGAACATAATGTCCACTAGGCGAATCCACTGCTTCATGATCGGATCATCTTTCAGCTTCACTTTGCCCGCTTTCACATCTTCAATAAATGCCGCAGGATCAGCTTGGTTAGCGAATGCGATATTTAGCGTATGAATGCCCATCGACCACCACTCCGAAGTAAGCGCAAATGGAATGATGCCAGCATCCTTCAGCTTTTTAGCTGCTGCTTCTAGATCCTCGAGCGTTTGCGGCAGGTCGGTGATGCCTGCTTTTGCAAATAGATCCTTATTGTAGGTGAAGCCATAAGCTTCAAGGTTCATCGGCATGCCAAGCAGCTTGCCGTCACGCGTAATTTGCGCTTTCGATGCTTCAACCAAATCCTTTGCCCAAGCCTCGCCAGTCAAGTCCGTCGCACGGTCCACGTAAGGATCGAAGCCTGCCCAGCCGCTTGAGTTGAAAATTTCCGGCTCCTCGCCGGCAGCCAGCTCTGCTTTCAGCAATGCGCTGTAGTCTTCCCCGCCGCCGTGTGTCTCGATTTCCACTTTTACGCCGGTTTCCTTCTCGTATTCAGCAGCCATTTTGGCAAGTGCATCAGCTATCTCTACCTTGAATTGAAACACTTTAATGGTAACGTCCTTCTTCGGCGCTGCCGTCGCTTCTGTTCCACCGTTTTTTTCAGTTTCTTTTGGTGCATTTGTTGCTTTCCCGCTGTTGCCGTTGTTGCTTCCACAGCCGCTTGCCAGAACGATGAGCATAATAGCAGCTAGCATAAGTAAGGAAACTTTTTTCATCTTATGACCTCCCGCAAATTTTATATATCATTTCGTTTTTGTATCGCTTACATCGTCATTATAATTGTGCAACAACGTGGCACAACACCGAATATATTGTACTTCTAGGTGTAAAATGTTGATAACTTCCATAATAAAACTTTTTATCGTTAACCTTTAACTGAACCGGCTGTAATTCCTTCAATAATGTGCTTTTGCAAAAATAAAAAAAACAAAATAATCGGAATCGTACTAAGCGTGAGTGCAGCCATTGCGAGATCCCACTTGCGCAAATATTGGCCAAAAAACTTTTGCACGGCGAGCGGAATCGTAGTCAGCTTATCATTTATAACGAGCACTGGCAGCAAATAATCATTCCAAATCCACAGCACGTTCAAAATAATGACCGTTACCGTGATCGGCTTCAGCAGCGGAAACACGATACGCCAGAACACGCCGTAAGGTGAACAGCCATCCACAACCGCCGCTTCCTCTACCTCTAGCGGAACAGATTTAATGAACCCATGATACAGAAACATCGATAAGGAAATGCCGAAGCCCATATAGCATATAACGATACCATACAAATGTCCGCGCAATTCGAACATCGACGTAATGCGCATCAGCGGCAGCATAACCGATTGGAACGGAATGATCATGGCAGCAATAAGCACCGTCAGCAATATTTTATTAAAGGTCGTCGGACGCCTAACCAAGCGATAAGCCATCATGGAGCTGACGATGACAAGCATAAGGACGCTAATCGAGGTCACCATAAACGAATTCAGAAACACCGTCGGAAAATCGATAGCAACCCATGCGCGCTTGAAGTTGTCCAGCCCCAGCTTCTCTGGCAGCGAAGCGGCGTTGAGCAAAATAAATTTGAGCTCCTTGAACGAGTTGATGATCAAAAAGTAGAACGGTGCCAAGAAAATGAGCGCAGCCGCGATACCTATAATTTCGAGCAATAAAATGAGAGGTGTGTAGCGCTGTTTGTTTTCCATTACGCCTCCACCTCCTTCTTCTTCGTGAACCATACCTGCGTGACTGTAATTAAAGCTACGCCGAAGAAGAATATCATCGCTTTCGCTGTTCCAAGTCCATAACGGTTGTTAACCAGCCCCTCGCGGTAAACGTTTAGCGCAATCGATTCCGTTGCATTGCCAGGACCGCCAGCGGTGAGCGACAGGTTCAAATCGAACATTTTGAATGAGTTTGATGTCGTAAGGAACAAGCAGATCGTAATGGCTGGCATAATAAGCGGCACGGTGACCGAACGCAGCATTTGCCAAGCTCCTGCCCCGTCGATTTTGGCGGCCTCGATTAAATCCTTCGGCACACTGATCATAGCTGCGATATAAATAATCATCATATACCCTGCCGTCTGCCATACGAATACGATAACGATGCCCCAGAAGGCAGTATTCGGAGTACCTAGCCACTGAAGGTTAAAAAATCCGAAGCCCGTCGCTTCGCCGATAGCACGAAAGCCCCTTACGAATATAAAATACCAAATGTAGCCGAGCAGCAGTCCCCCGATTACGTTAGGCAGAAAAAATACGGTTCGCAAAATGTTGCGGCTCTTCAGGTTTCGCGTAAGCAGCAGAGATAACAGAAATGCCAGCAGGTTGGTGACGATAACCGCGGCAGCCGTAAACTTAGTCGTAAACCAGAATGCATTCCAAAAACGCTCATCGTCCGAGAAAATCTTAACTATATTTTTCATTCCTACCCATTTGGCGTTGCCGAGGTCCATCCCGTTCCATTCCGTAAAGGTGTAGTAAAAACCCATCACGAATGGCGCAAGCACAATCAATATAAAGGCAATGAGTCCCGGTCCAACAAATACCGTTTGCTGTATCCATTCGTTCCACTTGATTTTTTTGGACATCATTCTCGTCCCCTTTCTCTTCCCTATGTGTCAATGTATCTGTTGATATTCACAGTATAAAACCGAGTCCCCCCATCAAACCACAGAGGATGATGATAAGGTAGGTGGACTATATTGACCATCCGCAGCAGGATCGGTTACTGTGTTTATGCAAGAGTGACTTAGACAGAAAGCGGGCGATTGTGATCATGAATACGATTAAGCCATTTAACACGATTCGCAAAAAGCTCATGCTTTTGCTGCTCGCAGCTACGATTTTGCCGATTGCAACCTCGATGATTATCTCTTATAATGCGACAACCAAATCGATTACAGAGGATGCGATTGCCCGCAACAATCGACTGCTGTCGCTCGGGAAAACCAACATTATGAACTACATGAACAACATCAATCAGAAGTCGCTCGCTGTCTACAACGCAATGAACGTTCCGCGCTCTTTGTACTATATTTTAGAGCACAGCATGGAGGATGAGGTATTCCCGAACGATATTACCGACGTCATTCGCAATCGCAACCTGCTGAAGGATCATTTATACAACATGTATCAAAGCGTCAGTGAGTTTCATAAAGTAAGGCTTTATGCGGTCAACCAAAACGCAACGTATCTACTATGGAATGACGACATTAAGGTTGGGCGAAATAATGTTCCCATTCCACAAACCTTTAAGAAAGCATATATAGAGCCTACACATATGAGCCATAATTACGGACTCGTTGACCTCAAATCTTCGGCAAGCGAGGAAATGGTATTTACGCTCCATCGTCCGATCTTCCTCGCCCCAAGTGATGAGCTGCTTGCTGAATTGTCTATCGATGTAAGATTGATTGTATTAGAGGATTTAAATCGCCAGCTCTATGACGGCGGTGAGGAAAGCTTCTATATCGCGGATTCCAATGGTCAAATCGTGCTTTCTTCAGATAAAAACGAAATCGGTACGTCTGCTAAACAGAGCTGGCTGGGAGCGATTTTGGGCTCCGGGCAAGACAGCGGCCATTTTGACTGGAAAGAGGAATCGTTCAAGGGCATGATTTTTTATGATCGGATTAAGACGCCTTACATGGACTGGTATTTAATTAAACAGACGCCCTACAAGCATCTCTTCAGCGCTGCTGATCGGATTGCCCGCATTAATACGGCAGTCGGAATCGCTTTTCTAGCCATTGTCGTATTAGCCACTTTGTTCATTTCAATTCGGTTTACGAAGCCGCTGCTTCGCTTAATCGGTTACGTGAACAAGATAGAGACGGGCAATTTGAATGTATCTATTGACATACACAGCAATGATGAAATCGGCCTGCTCGCAAGGCGATTCCGCTCGATGATGCAGACCATCAACAATCTCATTTTGACCGAATATCGGCTTGAGATTGCCAATAAAACCAATGAGCTGAAAGCGCTGCAAGCTCAGGTAAATCCACACTTCCTCTATAATGCGCTGCAATCGATTGGAACCGTTTCACTGCAGCACGGCGACACCAAAGCGTATTCACTCATTACGTCTCTTGGGAAAATGATGCGCTATCAAATGAACGCCATGGATTCGGTCGTGGAACTGCGCCGGGAGCTCGATTATGTTCAGGCCTATCTTGATCTGCAGAAACAGCGTTTTGATACAGCTCTCCATGTGCAGCTGCTAATTGACGAGCAGACAAGGCAAATACTCGTTCCAAAAATGATTTTGCAGCCGCTGCTTGAAAACTTTTTTAAGCATGGGTTTGTGCAATCATCGGAGGAGCCTTCGGAGCTTCTGATAACCAGCGTTTTGGATAAGCAAGGGGAATGGCTTTCGATTACGGTTCAAGATAATGGCTGCGGCGCAACAGAGGATCGGCTGCAAGAGGTGCGGCTTCAACTGGAGAAAATGCCTCCAATCGGAACCGGGCAGCCGAATGATCAAGAAGAAGGCGGCATTGGCCTGCCTAACGTGCTTTCGCGTCTGCGCCTGCATTTTAACAAAACAGCTGCTATGGAGCTGCGTCACGTGAAGCCGCATGGCTTTTCCGTTACGATTCATATTCCGCTCGCAAAGGAGAATGAACGATGAAGGCATTAATCATTGACGATGAGAAGCATGTGAGGGAAGCGATACGGCTGCTCGTCCCTTGGGATGATTACGGCATCGATACACTGCTTGAGGCACAAGACGGTATCGCCGCTACTGCATTAATTCGCACGGAACGGCCAGAAATTATTTTTACCGATATGATGATGCCCAATATGAATGGCACGGAGCTGCTGCAATGGGCGGCCGAACATGCGCCTGCCAGCAAAATCATCGTCATTAGCGGCCATGACGACTTTAGCCTCGTTCGCCATGCGGTCAAATACGGCGGAATCGATTATATTTTGAAGCCCATTGATGCGGAGCAGCTCGTTAGTGCATTATCGAAAGCAGTGAGCTGCTATACCTTGGAGGAGCAGGAGCGATGCCGCAAAACGAGGATGAATATCGAGCTTAATCAGCTTAAGCCGATGTACTTGGAGCAATATTTTTCAGCAATGATCAACGAACCTGGCTCCTACTCTAATTTTGCTGAAACACTCAGACTGGAGTTAGGGATTACGAAGCCTATACCTCGTGCACGTGTTGCACTGGTCAAGCTTGAGCTTGCTTCTCCGTTCATCAGAGAGAAATTTGCCTCAGGACTCGATTTGCTGCTGTTCTCTTTGACGAATATTTGCAATGAATTTCTAAAGGAAAAAGAAATCGGCTTCGCGCTTCGCCACCGCGGACAGGAGCAGGAGCTATTGCTGCTGTTTTGGGGAGATGGCGAGCTGGCGCCTGCGTTAATCAAGGAAATGAACGATGCGATATTTGTGATATTGAAGACGCGGTTTCATTTTGGACTCGGGCATGCTGCAGCCTTTCCTTCATCAGCAGCCACCGCTTATCAACAAGCGAAGCATGCGCTTTTGCGCCGGAATTTGCTCGTTAACGATTCGTATTGCCATACTTTTGAGGCAGCTGTCCATCAGCACAAAAACACGCTTCTGCTCTTTAGCGAGCATGAAGAAAAAATAAAATTTGCTGTGCAGAGCGGCAACAAAGAACAAATCCGCCGCGCTTTAAAGCCTTGGTTCGATTCACTTGATCAAGCAGGATTCATCTCGCAAGAGCAGCTAATGAACTGGCGTCAGCAATTCGAATTCGCCAAATCTATATGGGAATACAAAAGCGACAAAAACAAAACTGGAAGCAAATCAGATTTAATTGAGGATCAGGCACTCTTATCCTTGGATGCCAATGGATTTTTTGATTACGAGCAGTGGAAACAGGGCGTTTTTATAGAAACGTGTGATGTTTCCTTGCGTTTGGCTGAACATGACAAGGAACGCAGTGTCATTGAGGACATCGCTGCCTATATTGAACAGCATCCTCACGAGGAGATCACGCTGCAGGATATATCCGAGCGCTTTTATTTAAGCAGAGAATACATTTCGCGCAAATTCAAGCAGGAGACGAATGGCAATTTATCCGATTTTATTGCGGAGGTTCGGATCAAGCGGGCAAAGGAGCTTTTGGCGAACGGGCAGTTAAAGATCGCTCAGGTTGCAGAGCTGGTAGGCTTTCAGGATGAGAAATATTTTAGCCGCGTCTTCAAGAAACGTACGAACTGCTCTCCCAACGACTATAGGAAACACCATTACAGCGGAGATAGTTAGCAGGAAACTACTTTCGCTAAGGATTAAAGTCAGCTCCATAAATTGATTCAAAGGCAAAAAAAAGCTGAGCCTCGTTCAATTGGCGTTAACCAACCGAGCAAAACTCAGCTTCTCTTTGTCTAAGAAAGACACCTACATAATCGGTGTACCCTTCTTCAACGTCTTCATGTCACTATTGGAGTTATTGAGCGCGGGCAGCATCTTCTCGCCACTGACCATTGGTTCATGGCAGATTAAACAAGTAGGAACGTGATCAAACGCAAAGTTATCGCGCATCCAACTGTTGCACCCTTCCGTCTCGCATGTCCATACCTTCGTGTTTTCTTCCGGAATTTCTTCAAGCGGTTTTTTACGATTGTACATATGGTCAGCCCCCTTCGCGATAAAAAAGGAAAAACTGCCTCGAACTTAGAGTAAGGGGCAGTTATCATTTATAAACAGCAGTGTATTGTGAATATTTGCTTCAAACTTGCAATTGATTTTATTGTACCATATTTCGTCCAATAAAGGCAAATATCAGCCTATATTTTAGCGCCTTTTTTTTGGAGAGTGGCAGTAATGCACAAACAGCTGCTCAATCGGTTTGAAATACAAATGCCCATCCTCCCAAGGTTGAAAATGAAGATCCATTCTAGAATCGCTCCAATTGGCAGGAGTCCCTGTCGTACTAAGCTTCCCTGGCAATATGGGCTCCTCGACGACGGCAGGAAATTCCTGATAACCAAACAGCAAATTCTCATGCATCGCAATGATTTCATACTTCGGCCCATGGAAAGCCCGCTCCTCTTGGAGCTGATAATGAAAGTAAATATAGCTTGCTGCCATATCCGGCTTTAAATGCGCCACTCTTCCAACACGCCGTTCAACTGTTTCTTTGCGAAGCCAATGTTCAAAGCTGGCTGGCTCGTTGAAATGGAAGACATCAATCATCGGAATCCATTTTCGCGCAGCTGACTGTCCGGGCCAATTCTCCAAAAAAGCAGCCATCTCTGGAAGCAGCTCTTCGGGCTCGAGCACTCGATCGATGCACTCACAATAAATGAACACATTTCGCTCCCATTGGAAGCAGCCAACCGTCATAATCTCCCCTTGCTCTATTAGCTGTTGTACAGCATCTGACTGTTTCGCCGCTTCGATGGCTTCCATCTCGAAGCCTTCTTTCATTTGCGCCCTCGCTATGACTCTAAACATGATTATTCTCGCTCCGCTCGTACGATCAATTGAAGTGCAATTGAATTTAAAGATTCCCTGTATAGTTAAACGTGAATGACTGCATCAAAGTTGTATATATCGGTATCATAAGGGAGCCCAATGCTACAATCAATCGATTTTCTCAAAATAAGTGACGCTAACGCCAGTTTTTTTGAATGTTGGATATTCTAATTAAGGAAGTTGGAAAGAATGCCAAAAAAACGAGGAGGAAATACAATTGGAAAGCACAAGTGAGTTTGTCCAAAAGGTACAGGCTACGCAGCGTAAAGCCGAACTCAACAAAAGAAGAAACGGCAACGGCAACCCTGCAGAGAGACTTGTAAATAAGCAGCACAGCACCAATAAATAAATGATTGGATAAGGCTTCGATAGGGTGCTGTCGCCGCAGGGTGGCAGCACCTTTCTTGCTTTGCAGAGAAGGTCATTTCTTTCAGCAGCTGGACAACTCCGACATGTATGGACACAAATAAAAACCAGCCCTACATGTGGAAGCATGTCTGACTGGCCTATGTGTACAGCAAATTGATAATTGCACATGATTGCCTCGTGCTATTAAACCGAATACTCGTGAGGGTAGTAGGCGATATGAGAATCCGCTACAATCGTGAGACTGTTCTCGTCAGCGTTATATTCAACTGGACCGTCTTTGACGTAATACCACGTTTTTAGCGTCGGCTGATCGTCAAACTCTTGGAAAACAAATACGTTCAGCTCCGCTTTATGCGCAAGCAGCTCTTCAATACTTTCGCTCCATGGCACAGAAACCGTGAATCGCCAGCCTTTCCCCTGTGGAACAAGCGTATAGGGCACTTCCAGCTTATTCGAATCAATAAACATCCGTCCACCCACCGCATGTTTAACAAGAAACGTTTGTTTCATTTTTATCCCTCCTTAAAGTTTGCGCATGCAAACTTACATCGAAAGCGTATGCTTAAGTTTGCGATAGCAAACTTACTTCGAAAGCGTATGCTTAAAGTTTGCGCATGCAAACTTACTTCGAAAGCGTATGCTTAAAGTTTGCGCATGCAAACTTACTTCGAAAGCCTAAGGCAAATCGATCAGCATAAAAAAGGCTGGAGCCGCAGCGGTGAGTGTAAGCTCCTCAGCTGCCTCAATTTGTGCCTCATCACCGGCAAAAAGCGTTTCGCCGTGAACCGACAGTTCACCTTCAATAATATATATAAATTGCTTGCGTCCCGGTTCAACAATGTATTCAAGCTGTTTTCCTTGCTCCAGCTTGCTCAGATAAATCGTCATATTCTGATTTATGGAGGCAACCTGTTCCAAAACCTGATTTGAAACGACAGGAAGCAGTGCATTATGCAGCTTGTCTACATCGAATCGGCTCGCTTCATAAGAAGGTTTCGTTCCTCGTTCCTGCGGCATGAACCACAGCTGGAGCAAACGCAGCTCTTGATCTTCTGATGCGTTAAATTCCGTGTGGATAACGCCCGTGCCAGCTGACATCCGTTGCACCTCGCCAAACGAGGACACGACAGAGTTGCCCATGTTATCCTCATGTCTAATGCGGCCATTCAATACGATAGATACGATTTCCATGTCGCTATGTGGATGCGCGCCAAAACCTTTTTCCGGAGCCAAATAATCGTCATTGCACACACGCATCACACTAAAGCCTGTTCGATTCGGATCATGATAAGCTCCGAAAGAGAAGCTTGGGTGGCTGCGCAACCAGCCTAGATCCGCCGAATGCCGCGATGCCGCGGGGAATACATCGATCATCGTTTCTCCTCCAAACAAGTTTTTATTTACTTACTTATATATAGCAGTTTTTCATTCTCTGAGCAAGCTTAAAATTGAACAGTATTCAGCAGCGGCTCGAAACCATCGATATGACAGCCTACTATATCTCCGCCGCGAATAACGACAGCACCTGGTGTTCCTGTCATCATAATGTCGCCCGGCAGCAGCGTCATCACTCTGGAGTGAAAAGCAACAGCTGCAAAAGGGCGAAACTTCATATTGAATACTTTATTGCGATATGCGGCCTCACCATTAATTGCGGTTTCCACATTCAGCTCTAGCAAATCAGAAATCTCATCCTTCGTAATTAACTCCGGCCCGAAGCTGAAAAAGGTATCGAAGCTTTTGGCCCTCGATAAAAACCTCTGATGTCTAGCATGAATATCAGCTGCCGTAACATCAATTGTCGTCGTATACCCGGCAATGACGTCATACACTTCAGCTTCTGATATATTTTTGCAGGTTTTTCCGATAATAATGCCGAGTTCAGCTTCTGCTGTAATTTTCCCAACTCCTTCTGGAATTTGTATCGCATCAAGCGGACCGATAATCGTCGTATCCGGCTTGATGAAGCTGACCGGCTCTTCATTTGGGTCCGCCAACGCTAATTCTGCCGCATCCTTTACGTAGTTCATGCCGATACCCCAAATTTTGCGAGGGTAACGGTATAGCGGAGCGTACTGTACATCCTCATACGGAATCGCTGGCAATCGCATCAACTTTTCCTTTCCTACTCCTTTGTACCATTCTGTTAAAAGACTCAGCTCGCCCAAACGAATAAGCTCGAACAGCTCTTTACTCCAGCTGGCATTCTCTGCCTCATTAATCGTTTCTATAAGAACAAGGCCTTTTGCACTTGGTATCGCAGCGAGCTCCTTGCCATTCCTTTTTACTGTTGATATTTTCATTGCCAGCAGCTCCTTTTCTTTAGCTTAATGGCTTTATTCGTGTCGAGACGTGATCAGCCACCCATTTCAACAGCCTCATATCCTGACCTCTACCCGCAATGAAGGATAGGCCAATTGGACAACCCAGCTCGCCTGCAATCGGAACCGTAACCTGCGGCAGCCCTGCCAGCCCTGCTAAACAGCTCATTTCGAGCGTTTGAGCACGACGCTGCTCAACCTCCGAGCCCGATAATCCGAGCAGTGGCGCTATCGCAGGCACGGTCGGCACAACGAGCACCGTATCCTCTCCAAGCCATCCATCCATAAGCGCCCGCGCTTCTTCCCGAATAGTGAAAGCTGTACCACTATCCTCTTGCCGCAGCGTGCTCGCCCAAGCAAACCGCTCCGCTATGCCCGGTCCAAAGGCAGGCTGCTCGCGCAATATCCAATCCCGATGCTCACGCCAAATCTCTAATCCTTGAATAAACCGAAAAGCATTCACCCACTCTCGCAGCCCGTTTGGCGCAATGACGGCTTGTTCATGCCTCTGGGCTAGATCATGCAGCATTGGAAAATATTGCGACGAAGCTGTAGATGTGTGCTCATCCGTCAATGCCCATACATCCTTCGCAAACACCATTCGCGTGAATGTCTCCTTACTGCTCCCTTGCTCATCAAGCAGTACACTGCCCACTTGTAAAAGTGTTTGCGCATCGCGAGCCATCCAGCCTACCGTATCGAAGCTAGGCGCCAGCGGTATAAGCCCATTCGTATCCACTGCACCATGCGTAGGCCGTATTCCATAAATTCCACAATAGGCGGATGGCACTCGAATGGAGCCTCCCGTATCCGTACCTATAGCGAAATCTGCTAATCCTGCCGACACCGCAACAGCTGATCCGCTGGAAGAGCCTCCGGGTATTCGGCCAAACGCTTTAGGATTCACCGGTGTTCCATAATGGGCATTTTCTCCGTTAATGCTGTACATCAATTCATCTGTAATGGTTGTTCCTTTTAATGCCGCTCCGTTTCTAAGCAGCCGATTTATGACCGAAGCGTGCTTATCCGCCTCGTCATGTGTTCGCAGCCAATCGGGATTGCCTGCACCTGAGATGTGACCAGCAATATCAAATACATCCTTTGCCGCATACGTTTTACCGCTTAAGACACCTTCAGCTAAAGGCTCTATCTCAAGCTGTTCCGTCGCATACGCATTCCAGCTTTGCTTCATCAAGATCCCCGCCTCCTCTTTACCATCCCATTGCTGCGCCATCGCAGCGCGGATCCGATCCGCCTTGCAGTAAACCTTGCTCATCTCGCATAATCGCATGGGCATGGCCCATAATGCCGTCGAAGTCCTTCACTTTCTTGACCGTGTGACCCGCCCGCGCCAGCGATGCTAGTACGTCTGCAGAAACCCGCCCTTCTATCTTCAGCTCCTGCGTTGGTTCTCCCCACGTTCGGCCCCATACCCATCTAGGTTCATTTATCGCTTGCTGAGGATTCATGCCATAATCCATCATCCGGGTAAATATCGCCGTTTGCGTCTGAGGCTGGCCCTCGCCGCCTTGCGTGCCATACAGCACAGCAGGCTTGCCATCACGACATGCCATCGCTGGCATTAAGGTGTGAAATGTCCTTTTAGTTGGCTTCAGACTGTTTACATGATTCGGATCAAGCGAGAAAAACGAGCCGCGGTTTTGCAATAAAACACCCGTATTGCCCGCTACGACGCCCGATCCAAACTCGAAGTACAAGCTTTGAATGAAAGAGACGGAATTCCCTTCCTCATCTACAACTGCTGCATAGGCGGTGTCGCTGCCCAGCATCTCTGATTTCTCGCATGAAGCATGATTTAACTCAATTGAAGCAGCTAGCGCTGCCGCATATTTTTTATCCAAGAGCCGCTCAAGCGGTATGCTCGTAAATGCAGGGTCTGATAAATATTTGTTCCGGTCATGGAAGCTTAGCTTTAATGCCTCGACGCATAGATGATAATAATTATGGGAGCCATGTTCAATTTCACCGAGCTTAAACTGCTCTAGTATTTGAAGCGCCATAATAGCGGAGAAGCCTTGTGAATTGGGAGGCATCTGATGAAGCGTATATCCTCGGTAAGTGCCCTCAATCGGGAGCACCCAGTCGCCATGATGATCCGCAAAATCATCCTCGGCAAGCAGACCATTTTGTTTGCCCAAAAAACTCGTCATTTCCTTTGCAGTTTCGCCTTTATAAAACTCATCGCGCCCAAATTCAGCTAAACGGCGCAGCGTCTTCGCAAGCGCAGGCTGCTTAAATCGCTCGCCAACCTTAACCACCTGCCCGTTTGGCAAGTATATATCTGCTGTTTCGAGTGTTCTTGCAAGAACGATTTCATTATGAACCGTATTTTGATATTGATCATTCGACATAGGGAAGCCATTCGCGGCGTAATCAATAGCGGGTGCCAGCACCTGCGCCCAGTCCAGTCTGCCATACTCTCGGTGAACCGCATCCCAGCCATCTACCATGCCGGGCACCGTTACGATACTGCCAATGCCCCGATTCGGAATCGCCGCCAAGCCATCGTAAGCACTAATACTAGCTTTATAACCAGATCGGCCGCTGGCATTATAGCCGCGCACCTTTCCTTCACTATGATGATAGCCGAGCCAGAAGGAGTCTCCTCCAAGGCTTGTCATATGCGGATAAACGACGGCGAGACATGCGCTCACAGCGACAGCTGCATCGTAAGCATTCCCACCTTGCGCAAGCATACGAGCGCCAGCTGCAGTAGCTAAATAATGAGGGCTGACAACCATAGTTTTGGTTCCGATGACCGATTGATTCATATCTACCACCCCTAAAAATGGATATAACTCTAATCAAACTCGCAATTCATTATTAATATGTTAGATAATATAACATTGTGTATTCTTTTAAAATACCACCTCAGAGAATGATAGGCAATAAAAATGTAACTTCTTTTTATTAATTGTGTTGAAAACGAATGGTGATGTGTATATATTTATACATATGGTAATTAAAACTCGGTATTACAAGACACCTTGCAAAATAATGAAATAAAATTGGAGCTGATGAACAAGTGCAAGAAAAGCTTATTGATGAACCAAAAATCATGGAAATTGATGATATCGATCGTAAAATCATTGCTGAGCTCAATATTAATGGAAGAATATCTTACACAGACTTAGCGAAGGAGATTGGATTATCGCGAGTAGCTGTCCAATCTCGGATTAATGCGTTGATGGACGGCGGCGTCATCGAACGATTCACGGCCGTCATTAACCCTGAGCGAATCGGTATAAATGTATCGGCTTTTTTCAATGTAGAGGTAGAGCCTAAGCATCTGCACGCCGTTGCTGATCAGCTTTCGACAGAGCCGTTTGTCACAAGCCTCTACCATATGACTGGACCGAGTAAACTGCATATGCATGGTCTGTTTCGCAACAATCAGGAGATGGAGCATTTTCTCAAAGATAAGCTTTACACACTGCCCGGCATTATGAGCGTCGATTGTCAGGTGTTAATCAATCGTTACAAGAGTCGAATGGGAATGAGGCTGTAGATGATGGCTGGCAAAATAATGAATAACCGCTACATGCAGCTTTCATGGGCGATGATGAAGACAGGTATTCTTGGCTACGGGGGCGGCCCGTCCGTTATCCCGCTGATTCGATACGAGGCAGTTACGAACTATAAATGGATTGAAGATGAGGAATTTGGCGAAATTCTTGCGCTTGCTAATGCACTGCCAGGTCCGATCGCAACAAAGATTGCCGCCTATTTAGGGTATCGCGAAAAAGGTACTCTCGGTGCCATCGTGTCTGTTCTCGCCCATATCATCCCTTCTGCTGTTGCGATGATTCTGCTATTAACGACGGTTCAATTCCTCAGCAGCGCGGCCTTCATACAAGGTATGATCGGTGCGGTAACGCCTGTCATCGCTGTCATGCTTGGCATGATGGCCTATGAATTCGGAGAACGTGCCGTCAAAGGACTTGGCAAATACGTCGGCTTTGGCTTTTTTGCATTAGCATTCGGACTGCTGCAAGGCATTCATATTCATCCTGCTATCGTCATTCTTTTATTTCTTGGTTACGGTGCTTTTCATCTGAAAACAGTTGCAGCCCTTCAGCGCAAAAAAAAGCAGAAGCAGCTCCGAAGCAGCCAGCAGAAGGAGGGCGTAACGCGTGGAATGGATTAATTTAATTATCGGATTTTTTATTGCTAATGTGCTTGGCTACGGGGGCGGACCAGCCTCCATTCCGCTTATGTACAGGGAGATTGTAACGAATCATCAATGGACGACACCAGTAGAATTCTCAAACATACTGGCGCTTGGCAATGCACTCCCAGGTCCGATTGCGACTAAAATTGCCGCCTTTGTCGGCTACGATGTCGGCGGCTGGATCGGCTTAATTGCCGCATTAGCTGCAACGATTGTTCCATCCGCTGTTGCGCTCATTCTACTTCTTAAGGTGCTGCAGAAGCATCGTCAATCGCCTGTAGTCAAAGGAATGACGCTGCTTGTACAGCCCGTAATTGCCATAATGATGCTGCTTCTTACATGGCAAATGGCTCAAAGCTCTATCGAATCAATCGGAATTGTGCAATCGCTCATTATTGCAGCAGTCGCTTTCTGGGCGATGCAGTTCCGCAAAATTCATCCTGCCATCGTCATCGTTATCGCATTCGCCTATGGCGGTCTTGTTATTCCTCATTTGAACGTACTATAAATAACTAATAGGGCGAATCCCAGTAGCAAATGTCTAGTGGGGTTCGCCCTATTTTTTCATGAATATAACGATTAATCAAAAAAGTTTATAACATGGGTGAGTGCTGCAGGAATAACAATCAGTTTATTTTTTTATAGTTGATAGCAGAAGATAAATCTAAGAAGAGGAAAGAAAACCTGCGAAAAGCCTTATAAAATCAAGGTTTTTTGCGGGTTTTCATGTTTTTATCAAGCCCTGCTCCCTACCATTGACAAATGAACGGAGCGAACGCTCCAGGGAGGGAAAGGAATATGTCTATACAACTGTTAGCACCATAGTACATTCAAGAGGCTTGCGTCGCATACAATCGTGCATAAATCCCGCCACTTCGCAGCAGTTCCTTATGCGTACCCATCTCGGCAATCTCTGTACCCTCCAGCACGACGATCTGGTCGGCATGAAGGATCGTCGATAGCCGATGGGCAATTACCAGTGTTGTGCGATCCTTGGATATGTCGTCCAGCGCCTGCTGGATCTCTTGCTCGGTCTTGGTATCAAGCGCCGATGTCGCTTCATCCAGAATGAGGATCGGTGCATCGCGCAGAATCGCCCGTGCTATCGAGAGCCGTTGCTTCTGCCCTCCGGACAGACGCACACCGCGTTCACCAATTACCGTATCGTAGCCTTGCTCCATCTGTGCTATAAAATCATGCGCTTTAGCCGCTTTCGCTGCATCAATCACATCTTTCTGGGTCGCGTCCTTCCAGCCATAAGCGATATTGTCATACACCGAGCCATCAAACAAGAAGGTATCCTGCAGCACCATCGAGATATTGTCACGTAGGCTGGAGAGCGTCACATCACGAATATCGATGCCATCTACTCGAATCGAACCGGCCTTTGGATCGTAGAAACGGTTAACGAGACTGGCCAATGTCGACTTTCCTACGCCGGTTGTTCCTACAAGCGCCACGGTCTTTCCGGGTTCAATAGTGAGGTTCAGCCTCTCTAGTACAGGCGCACCATCTTGATAAGCGAATGAGACATTTTGAAAGGATATCTGTCCTTGTACACGAGGCAAACGAACTGCGTTTCGCTTCTCCTGTATGTCTTCCTCTTCTTCCAGCACATCATATACCCGTTTAAGACCAGCGGCGGCTCGCCCTCCCATTTCTACCAAGCCGGAAAAGGACTTTACCGGTTGATAAAACATACCCAGGTAGGCGATGAATCCGATGATATCAGCAATGCTTACCTCGCCTGTTGCCATCAGTCTGCCGCCCATTATCACAATAAACACGGTACCCAGCGCGGTCACAAATGCCAACAACGGTACAGAGGTTTCATAGAACAGACTAGCGCGCAAATAGGCCTTAGTATTTTTCATAGCCAGACGAGAAACGTTGCCCCGCTCCTCCTCCTGCCGATTGAAAATTTGGATTTCCTTCATGCCCGACAAGTTTTCCTGAACCTTGCCAGCAATTTCTCCCCGCGCCTTGGAATTCTCTCCCCACAGCGGCGACAAGCGCTTGCTTTGCCATATCGTGATCGCAAGCAGCAACGGAATCGTGATTAGACTGATCAGTGCCAGTTTCACATTGATCGTCAAGAGCAAGATGCCTACTCCGATAAAAGTCAGTACGTTGATGATAAATTCAGGAATAGCATGGGCAATGAAAATTTCCGCTTCCATCGCATCATTAACAACGCGCCCGGTCAAGTCACCCGTCCGGCTTCGATGGAAATAGCGCAAGCTCATCTGCTGATATTTGCTATACAATCTTGTTCTTAAATCCGCCACATAATGAAGTGCGGCATAATGGTTCATATAACCTGCCAGTGATGTTCCGATGGCTTGCAGACAGGTGGCTCCAAGCAGCAACAAACCAATCGTCAGCGCTTCCGAGGCAAACTGACTGCTACCTTCAGTCGCCAATTGTGTCAACGAGCGGAGCGCCCAGGGTAAATAAAACCCTGCCATTGTAGCCGTTAAGACACCGGCAAATCCAATGCCTAACTGTAACCAGTATTTCCGGGCGCCCAGTAGGACACGCCATGCGATTTTCATGTGGCAATTGCCTCCTTCTGTTCCTTAGCTTTTAGGAGTGCTTCATCTGCTCCTTGATCCGCTCCTTGTTCTCTACGTTTATCACGCAATAGCTCGTACGTCACATACACCGGTCGCCCCGTTCGTGGTTCCAGCATAATCTCGGCATCAATGGCAAACACCTCACGCAGTGTCCGTACCGTCATTACGCGCTCTGGCGAGCCATGCTCCACCACCTGGCCCTCACGAATCGCTACCATATAATCGGAGAAGCGCGCTGCCAGATTCAGGTCATGCAGCACCATCACAATCGTCACCTGCTGACTGCGATTCAGTTCATAGAGCAGCTCCAGCACTTCAAGCTGATGCGCCAAGTCCAGATAAGTGGTGGGTTCATCCAACAGGATCAGATCGGTCTGCTGGGCGAGCGCCATCGCAATCCATACGCGCTGACGCTGACCGCCAGAGAGCGTATCGACCTCACGATGCTCAAGCACTGTAAGTTGTGTAACCGATAGGGCCCAAGCGACTACTTGCTTATCCTCTTTGGAAAGCTTGCCAAAGCCCCGTTGATGAGGAAAGCGCCCATAGGCGACTAATTGACCGACTGTCAAACCGCTCGGTGCGGTCGGCGTCTGCGGCAGAATCGCCATCTGCTTGGCTACTTCCTTGGTGGACAGTGTGTGGATATCGGCACCATTCAAATAAACCGTGCCATGTTTCGTCTTGAGCAGCCGACCGACTGCCTTTAGTACGGTTGATTTGCCGCATCCATTGGGACCAATAATCGAGGTAATCTGTCCACGCGGAATCTGCAAATCCAGTTCTTTTACGATAAGTGTATCATTATAGGCAATATCGATTTGTTGCGCTGTAATACATTCCATGGCGTCCTCCTAATTGGCCTTCACTAGTAAATAAAGAAAGTAAGGAACACTGATGACCGTAATAACGATTCCCGTCGGCACATCTCCCCCAAGACTAACCGTGCGCGTAATCGTGTCAGCCAGAACCACGACTAATCCCCCGGTCAGACTGGCAGCCGGAACGAGCAATTTGTGATCGGGCCCGACCAGTTTTCTTGCCATATGCGGTGCGATCAAGCCAACGAAGAAGAAGCTTCCACCCACGGCCACACTGCCAGAGGATAAAGCAACAGCAGCGATCGACAACCCCAAAAACTGCCGCTTCACGGCAAGGCCCAGCCCTTGTGCCGTCTGATTGCCCAGATAGAGGGTGTTCAGCATGCGAGCCTTATAGAAAATATAGCCGAGCAAAATCAAGACCCATGGTGCTAGTATGGAAATATAGCGCCAATCATCGCCCCACAAGCTTCCCGCCAGCCAGTGCAGCATGAAGTTCATCTGCGAATCATCCAGCTTGAGCGTCAGGAAGGTGGTCAGCGCCCCATACCCGCTTCCGAGCGCGACACCGGTTAAAATCAAACCGATTGGCGAGATGTCTCGCCCACGGCGATACGATAATAAGAAGATCAATCCTGCCGCCAAAAGTCCCCCAACAAAGGCCAGCAATGGCAGGGCAATAAAGGCGCTCTTTCCTGTCGATGCAATGAATACGACGAAGAACAGGACAAACAAACCCGATCCCGAACTAATTCCAAGTGTCCCCGGACTAGCCATGTCATTGCGCAGCAAACTCTGCATCACGACCCCAGACGCTCCCATCCCCAGACCTACCAAGATCGACAGTACAATTCGTGGCAGGCGAAAATCGAACACGATCAGATTTTGCTTGTCGGTACCGTTTCCCAGAAGAACGTTCAGCACTTCTAGCGGCGAAAGATTCATTTTGCCAGAATTCACGCTAAGGACAGCAAACATAAGGATGAGCACCAAGAGCACTACATTGACGATGATGCCCCGTTGCACCGTATAACGCTGCTTGATCATTCAAATTCCCTCCTTTGCCTGCGAGCCAGGAAGAGAAAGTACGGTACACCAATGATAGAAAATATAATGCCAATCGGTGTTTCGAAAGGCTTATTGATCAATCGGCCAACCAGATCGGCCGATACGGTCAGCAACGCACCATATAGCGCAGCAGCAGGAATAATATACCGATAGTCGACACCGACCATGTATCGTACAATATGCGGGGTAATCAGACCAACAAAACCAACAGGGCCAACCATGACAACAGAAAGTCCAGTCAGCACGAGCACGATAATCGTCGATAGACCCTTGACCAATCCGCTGCGAATACCGAGTCCACTTGCCACATCATCCCCCAAACTGAGCAGTGTAACGGAAGGAGACAGCGCCAGCGCCAGCAGTACGCCACCAACAAATAGCGGTGAAATAATCAGCAATTCCCCCCACTTAGTCCCCGCTGTACTGCCTGCCGTCCAAAATGCTAATGCTCGACCAAGGTTATAATTAATCGCTAAATACTGACTGAGTGCACCAAACAGCATGGATATGGAGAGTCCTGCCAGAACCAACCGCTGAGGCGTCATTCCGCGCTTGCCCAGTGAAGCGAAAAAATAGGTCATCCCGGTCGCAAGCGCTGCACCCAGACAAGCAAACAGCATCATCAGCCCATACGAATAACCCGGCAGAAAGGCCAGGCAAAGTGCAATCGCGAATGCTGCCCCAGAGCTGATTCCCATCAGCCCAGAGTCGGCCAGCGGATTGCGCGTCGTCCCCTGCATAATAGCCCCGCATACCGCAAGGCTGCACCCGACAATCAGATCGGCTACGGTACGAGGAAGACGTAGGGTTTGAATAATTTGATGCTCAGTCAGAGTTGGATCAAATCGGAAAATAGCCTCCCATGCAGTCGCTAACCTCATGTCGGCGGCACCGAAGCTAATCGATGCCGCCGACATGAGAACCGTTAATCCAAGCCCTACCACCATGTACATGGTGAAGTTTATTGCTCCACGGCGTTTTTGTTCAGGCTTGTTTTTCATCATGTGTTCCTTTCCTCACCTAATGACAATCTAGTTTGAAACATTGCTCTTATATTAAAAACCTTATTTAGCTAATTTCAGCAATTGATTTACAATATGATCGATCAATGCACTGGAAGTCATTATATCCGTGGACCAAGATAGCGATGTACCCACCTTTACGATATGATTGTTCTGCACAGCAGGTAGTGATTTCCAAACCGCATTATCAGCAGGTATTTCCGTATCTCCTATGGAGATCAGATAATCCCCTATGTAAGCGTCCAAGACCTCCATAGAGATATCTCCCCAATATCTATCAGTGTCAATAATATCAGTTTGAACTTTTGACGGTGCCTGCATTTGAAGTTCATTATAAACAAGCTCGCCAACCGCATGCTTGGCTCCAGCAACGTAGTTACTTTTATCACTGAATTCTCCCATCGTAATCGTCACGTCTGAAAGACCTGCATTCTGAAGGGCTAGCTTCGCCTCTTCGATTTTTCCGGCATAAGCATTCAAAACAGCCTTAGCCTCTTCCTGCTTATTCAAAACATCACCAATAAAATTTATCCGCTCTTCTGTAGTCATATCACCATAAGGGACATAAATTGTCGGGGCAATTTTGGATAAATCTTCATAATTTTCATCACCCCATGCTAAAATGATTAGATCAGGCTCAAGAGTCATGACATCTTCCGGCTCCGCTTTTATATTAATGGCGTCTTTAATCTGGTTAGCAAACACAGGTTCCGTCTCGCCCCTTGCCGCTCTTGCCACACCTAGAGGAGTTACACCTAGGGCCACCACATCACCCACCAAATAATCGACTACAACACGCTGAGGGTTGCTAGGCACCTCAACATCACCCTTTACTGTAGATATCGTTCTGGTCTGCGAGACTGCTTCTGAAGCTTTCGTCTCCGAGACTTCCGATTGTGTCGTCTGTTGTGTCTGTGCAGGCGCTTGATTCACCGTTCCTCCGTTATTCGCTGGCGTCCCCGATGTACATGCCGACAACAACAGCATCAAGCTCATTGCCGCCGCCAAAATCATTTCTTTACTTCTTACTTGTCCAAACATGGTTGATTCCCCTTCTCTATAAGACTTGACTAGATTCGCTAGTTCCATCTTATTGTAATGAAGATGAGAATCGTTATCAATACCATCAACCTGCATGGATAGTGCGTTTATTTTCCGATAATCACTTGGCGTCATCTTGTAATACTTCTTAAACATCCGAAACAGGTTTTTCTCATCTGCAAAACCAGATCCTGTTGCGATCTCTTTAATGGTTGCTTCTGTATGCTTCAAGTCATGACACGCAGCTTCAATCCTTCTCTGAATGAGATACTCCTGTAAGCTCATCCCTTCCTTCTTTTTAAACAGCCGCGTCAATTGCCCACCACTAATGCCAAACATATCGGCAATCTCTTGAAACATAATCGGCTCTCTGTAATGTTTATCAAGATATATCTTGGCAGAACAGGCTGGATCTGGCTGGAGATACCTAATCTCACCACCCTCAAAATCTCTGTACACCCCATGAATCAGTTGAAATAGAAAACTTTTGGCCTGCAGCTGATCCATCGCCTTACCGCGGTTCCAGCCATTCATCATCTGTTGAAACCAATCGAGCAGCAAGATGGGATTACTTGGCGTATAACCAAACTGTTGAATAAATGGATTCACTTGCTCCAGTAATTGCTGCAGATACTTATTGAAAAAAAGAGGTAATTCTGCTTTATAAAACATCATAAAGGTCTTCACATTTCCCCCTTTAGGCGAAATACTGAGCAGGCTCCCCTTCCCGCCGTGAACTAAACCGAAGCGCTCCATTCCAAATGTGGTTTCATTCAGTTGAATTTCCGCTTCTCCTCCACATGCATAGATAAACATGCTACTAGGCATTTTATACTGCTCTAACGGGTATTGGGGCTCTATATTCTGAAAGCGTACATCTATTAATGTAATGACCGAACGTGTCCAAATACGGGCCATCGTATCGATCATCTCTGGTGTATATACCTGGCTTGCTTCTGCTTCTTCCTGCATCTATCCGAGCTCCCTTATTTCACTTTTTTCTAATTTACTTACCGCTAATAATTGATTTTGATTATCAATATCATTTGTGTTAGATAAGTATATCATCATTAATTGACATTGGGGAGCAGGCAACGGACGTTATGCTTTTCTTCATCCTTTTAGCAGTAGTGTGCGCTAGACACGTTTGAGAGAAATATTTACTTCGTAGGATACAATCCCCTTATAACGTTACTGACGTAATTGGCACACGAGTGGTAAAAGGGCAACTAAAACAAGCAAATTTCCCAAAAAAATATCTCTTCAGCTTAAAGCCCTTGGTGGCCGGTTTATTCAAGCATAAATTCTCACAATTCCCACTTCATTCAGCGAACTGCATAAGTCATAGTTAGCACTATATAAATTATAAAATTTAGTGTATTATACCAAATATCACCAAAATATGATGTCTAGTGATTTGACCGATTGGAGACTACTCTTCAAGAAAGGATATATAAATGAAAAAAATATTTGAATTCGCCTATTACGGTGGATTGGCTGGATTTATTATTATGCGTATTTTTTTATACGACTACAAGGGCATCATGTTCGCTTTTGCTGGATTAGGTTTGATAGGATTTATAGGCAAAAAAATCATTAAATCCAAACAAGCTTCTATCAGCAGTTAGGACTGCAAAAAAACCTCCAGCTACGTTTCGGTAGACTAGAGGTTTTCTTAAAAATCTAAATTATCATCCCTTATGATTGCTCGATAACGCGAACCGCAATACTCTGCTAATTGCCGCTGGCAGCACACTGACATGACTCTCATCACAAAATTTCACCATTTCAGAATAAAAGCCTTTTTCCGCAAGGGGCAGCAGCCGCTCAGCAAGCTGTTCTGCATCCTTCACCATAGCGGGAAGCTCGTCTGCACCAATAGTGAGCATCAACCTCGGTAGATTGCCCTCTTTTATGAAACTCTTCTCAAAAGCTTCGGCTTCCTCCAGGACAGCAAGCAGCGTCACAACATCATTGATGATTTTTCCATAAGCAATCAGTCTGCTTACCCATCCATATTTTATGGCTCACGATGTGCCTCCCTTGGCTCTGGAACAAAGTTTACTCATCATTTAATTTTTCTTTCGTCTTCTTCTTTATCATAGTATATATTTTAAAATGGTTACAATAAATCCCTATTCCATTCTTACATATTTGAGGATTTCAAATCAATTTTCAATTAAGCCAACATAAAAATACCGTTAACCTGGAAGTGATAAGGCTACGGCATTTTCTGCAGTATTTACTTCTTTTTTAGATTCCACCGATAAACAGTTGTTAGCGTTTAGTTAATGCACGCAAAACCTCTTTCGGAAATTACCAAACTATATTTCGTTGCTTGCGCTCTTTTAAATCAAATATAATTTAAATGAAATAGGAATTTAGTCCCTTGGTACAAAAGTATTGTTATCCCTATAATCAATGGAAGAGTAACAATTCTTATTCAACTGCTCTCAGTACCTCCTCTACCTTATCAGATACATCCCTTTATACTAACAACTACAGCAAATATACGAGGAGCGACCGAATTGCACATCGATTTTTTGTTTACATTATTATTGAACATCCTCAGCTGCTTGATCCTCATTTGGTCCTTCTACAATGAGCATAAACAATTTCGGATATTTAAAAAATCCAAAAAAAATGTTCAGGTATATAATCCATCTTTCCTTATTCCCGACAAAAAATTCACTCTCACGGTGCTCTTGTATGTAGTTATCGTTACGACCTTATGGATACTGCTTATCTTTGGTTTAACGGATATCGTTTATAAGCACTGGTTTGCGTATGTTTTCCCCATTATGCTCACCACCATATTCTCTGGCGGTAAAATCAATTATTCAATTGGTGAAGATGGCGTGTACCATGCAAAAACAGTCATTCCTTGGGAGGATGTTGTTTATTATCAATTGACGGAAACAGATCCTTTTCATACGAAATTTTCACTCGACATCCATACAAAACATCAAGTATTCCGTGGAGTAGTTCATGCTGATTCCAAAAAAAAATTACTTGTGCTGCTTCGAAATGTTCCGACTTCAAGTACTGCAGATGAAATCCCAACTGAATAGGACGGGCTAAACCGTCTTTTCCAAATATAAAAAAAACAAAAACAGCAGCCCTCGGGAGTCCCATGGTCTACTGTTTTTTCGCTTTTATATCCTTATACCCGCGCACGAATTCCATCTATATAAGCCTTTGACTCCGCCATCTGATGCTCTTTCGCTTCTTCCATGATGATGTGTACATGCGGCTTATATTGATTCAAAAGCTTCATATACAGCTCATAATTCATCTGTCCGAGGCCAGCAGTTACGGTAGCCAGTTCGCCACTCCCGAGCAGCATGCGATCCTTCGCATGAGCCGCAATAATACGATCACCGAGCAGTTCGAACGCTTGCCCAATGACCTCATCCTGCCTCGTAAAATTAGAAGATGTCAGCAGATTGCCAGGATCAATAACGACACCGATATTGGAGGAAGGAACCTCCCCCAGCATCCGAGCCAGCTCAGGAGCCGTTCCAATCAAATGGTCGTTTGCCGCCTCTAGACCGACAAAGACGCCCCACTTCTCAGCTTCCTCTACTAACTCCTCTAATGTCGCCTTCATCACGGACCAATCTCGGTCAGTGTAGTCTCCGCCTTCATTCCGTCCCGTTTCCGCAGCTACCATTGGCGCTCCGAAATACTTCGCATAGCGCAGCAGCTCCTTAAAGCGATTCACATTGGCACGGCGCAGCTGCTCGTCACGTTCAAATAAATGAACATAGCAGCCAAGCACTGAAATCGAAACGCCATGCTTATCGAACTGCTCGCCGATTGCATTCGCAAGACCTGGGCTTAAGTTCCCAGGCTTGCTGAAATCGACATCGCTAATCGCCTTCCACAAAGCTAGCTGCACATGGCTGAAGCCGCTCTCCGCAACCTTAGGAGCAAGCTCCTTGTACGGCAAGCTTCCGAATAAATGAGCGAGTACACCGACTGACATCTGATCGTCTCCTTCAAGTTTAGGCGCTGCCCTCGAGTGCGACATCCACCTTCGGCGCGTACACTTTTTTGGCTAAATAAGATTGCGCAATCATGAACAACCCACCTGTTACCCAGTAAAGTGAGATAGCTGCCGGTGCCGATAGAGCGAATACGCCCATCAGTATCGGAGACAGGTAACCCATGAAAGCCATCTGCTTCTGTTGTGCAGCATTCGCATTGGGCTGCGTCGTCTGCGAAACCTTGAATTGTACAAAATAAACGAGCGCTGCGATAATCGGCAGCACAATATCCGGCGAGCCTAGCTTAAACCAAAGAAACGAATGATCTGCCAGCTCTGGCGTAAGCTTAATCGCGGAATATAGACCCATCAATATCGGCATCTGAATGAGCATTGGCAAACACCCGATAGCGAGCGGATTCACCTGATGCTTCTGGTAAAGCTGCATCGTTTCCTGCTGCAGCTTCTGCTTGGATGCTGCATCTGATTTGTTTTTGTACTTATCTTGGAGCTGCTTGAGCTCCGGCTGAAGGATAGCCATCTTTGTTTTCATCTGGTTCTGAGAGCGATACTGGCGCATCATGAGCGGCAGTAGAACAAGTCTAATCATAAGTGTAATGCCAATAATCGCAAAACCGTAATTTCCGCCAAACATATCAGCCAGATATTGAAGCACCGCTGATAATGGGTAAATGACATAGTGGTTAAAAATACCCGGTGTATTTCCATCAATCGTACCACTAGCCGTACTACAGCCGCTTACTAGAAGCAGCCCTGCCAGCATCAAACCGGCCATTAATACACGTCCGTATTTTAAAGAAGTGAATACATTGTTCGTTTGCATAAAAATCCTCCTCGTTTGTTTGAAAATAGCTGAACAAACGAGTTGGAACAGTCTGCTATGTCATCATCTGGCGATTCTTTCCGCTTTACCTTGCGAACTAACCAATGATGCAGCGGTATTGAACGAATCAATACCTGCGGCAGCAAACTATACATTATACTTACAACCTGATTCCGTTCCCAGTACTCATAGGCACCAGAATGCAAATGCGAAGCGTAAGCATACGCTAATGAACAAAGTAAGCTGATTGAAATGAGATACGGTATGATGTCATGCAGTTCAAGCTCGAACAATGTACTCACCTCCCTTCATCTGAAAATAGTTTTCTTTCTATCTGGATATTATAACAGTAATTCTGATCAAATGACGACTGTCAAAATCTCGAATATGCAAACAAAAATGGCAGGCACTCATTTCTTCAATAAATGCAGTCTTTTCGCATAAATTATTCAGCATAAATATAAGTGGGTACTAATAAATATGCTGAAATTTTCACAAAAGCGGCTCATTGGTTATTTACAAAGGATAGTGAACACCATATAATTTCTAATGTTGCAGGCGCATACGGCTGAAACGGAGCTATTTTATCAATATACACTCATCTCATGATGACAGATAAGCCTGTTAAACCTATCAACTTAGAAGAAAGAGGACACCATGAATCGAAAAAAGCTCAAAGTCATTTATTTATCGCTTATCGTCTTTACGGTTCTGCTAATCGGACTTGGACAAGCCTTCCCTATGGGGAAAAGCAGCGCTTATTCCGTTAGTGCAGAGAGTGCATCAAGCACTCCAGTTAATGGTCAAAAAAAGAAACTCATAATGGGCACATCCGCCGATTATCCACCTTACGAAAGCGTCGATGCCAAAAACAACGGCGAATTCGTTGGATTAGATATCGATATAGCCAAGTATATCACTAGTCAGCTCGGATACGAACTGGAAATCACACACATGGATTTCAATGGGCTTGTTGCTGCGCTTCAGACCGGCCGAGTCGACTTCGTCATGTCCGCAATGTCCGCCACGGATGAGCGCAGGCAAAATGTCGATTTCTCTGATACGTATTACGCTGCCCGCAATACGATTGTCTCAAAGAAGTCTGCACCGCTCGAAACAGAAGCTTCTTTATCGGGTAAACTAGTCGCGACGCAGCTTGGCTCCACACAGGATCTTTACGCAGAAACGATTGAAGGAGCCACGCTTAAGAAGCTTAATAAGATTCCAGATCTTATTCAAGAGCTGAACTCCGGACGTGTCGATGCGGCTATCGTAGAAGACGCTGTCGCCATTGAGATGACCAGCCTTAACCCGGGTTTGGCGATGCATTTCCTGCCAGCTGAATCGGCGGAAAATGGTTATGCCATTGCATTTCCTAAGAAGTCCACTATTGTGAACGAGTTTAACGGTGTCCTCTCCGAAATGAAGGACGACGGCAAGCTCGATGAAATCGTGCAGAAATGGTTTACTGCTGAGAAGGAACAATCCAACTCTCTGCTTAATTTGAACATCGACTTCAGTATACTGAAGGGATACACTCCTTATATTCTGAAGGGTGTATATGTCACGCTGCTCTTCACCCTTGTCTCCGCATTGTTCGGACTTGTGTGGGGTACAGTGTTGTCCCTATTCAAAATATCCGGCATTAAGCCGCTTGAGTGGTTCGCAACCGCTTATACATCTATATTCCGCGGCACGCCTCTGCTTGTACAACTGACCATTATTTATTATGCAACGCCGCAGCTATTCAATTACGATATACCTGCGTTAATGGCTGCCGGCCTTGCCTTCGGACTCAATTCAGCTGCCTATTTGTCAGAAACGATCCGCGGCGGCATAATGGCCGTGGACAAAGGGCAGCGCGAAGCTGCCATTGCACTCGGCATTCCGTACCGGAAGATGATGCTTCGCATTATATTCCCGCAGGCGCTTCGTAATATTTTGCCGGCGCTCGTGAACGAATGTGTTGCTTTGCTTAAGGAATCGTCACTCGTATCTGTCATTGGGGTATCCGATTTGATGCGCCGTGCAGATGTAGTACGCTCCACTGAGTTCCGCTCCATTGAAGTGTTATTATTTATAGCTGCAATCTATTACGTGCTTGTGCTTGTCTTAACATCCTTTGCTCGAATGCTTGAAAGGAGGCTGCGCCGCAGTGATTAATGTAACCGACTTAACTAAAACCTTCGGCAAAAACCAAGTGCTAAAAGGTATTACAACAACCGTTGAAAAAGGAGAGGTTGTTGCTCTAATCGGACCATCCGGCTCAGGGAAATCCACCTTTCTACGTTGTTTAAATATGCTGGAGACGCCAACTTCCGGCGAAATTACAATAGATGGAACAGCCATTACCGACCCCAAAACAAATATTGCCCGCGTGCGGCAGCGGATCGGAATGGTATTCCAGCACTTTCACCTATTTCCGCATATGACCGTGATCGACAATATTACGTTTGCTCCGATTCAGGTCAAAGGAGTATCGCAGCAGGAAGCCCGTAAGAAAGCGATGGAGCTGCTAGCTCGCGTAGGTCTCTCGGACAAAGCAGATAGTTATCCATCCCGCTTATCCGGCGGACAGAAGCAGCGCGTTGCGATCGCAAGAAGCTTAGCGATGGAGCCCGACATCCTGCTGTTCGATGAGCCAACCTCTGCGCTTGATCCTGAGATGGTCAAAGAGGTGCTTAATGTTATTCGCAGCCTTGCCGACAGCGGCATGACGATGCTTATTGTTACGCATGAAATGAAGTTTGCCCGTGAAGCTGCGGACACGATTTATTTCCTAGATAACGGCAAGCTTGTTGAAAAAACGAAGCCTGAGCAGTTTTTCACTAAGCCGCAAAGCGAGAGAGCTGCACGTTTCCTGGAGCAGGTGCTTTAAATTAGCTTATTAAGGATAACAGGTGCTAAGCGCACATTTAAACAAAGCTCTGCGGCTCATTCTGCCGCAGAGCTTTCTCTTTTATACGCTACTCCTTCCGATCAACAAGCGACTCCATCTCAACACATGCCATAATGAAAGCCCCGACGCCGTGCAGATCGTTCTGGCTCGTTGGGCGCGTGACGTAGTTTTCATAGTCGCCAGCCGAGGTGCCGATGCAAATATCCGGCAGGATGAAACGTCCCTGCTCGTCAGACTGCACCACTCGAACAAGCCCTTCAAACCCGCGCCTTGCCGCATCCAAGCACTCATCTCCTACAAGGCCAAGCTTGTAGGCTCTTGCTAGCGTATAAACGAACAAACAAGTACAAGAAGTTTCCAGCCAATTATCAGCCAAATGACCTTTGTCCACGACCTGATACCAGAGTCCGCTCTCTCCATCCTGATACTTAATCAGCGACTGGGAGAAATCAGCCAGCACGGCTTCCAGCTCAGCACGTCCCGCTTCGCCTTCCGCTATTTCATCAAGAAACTGAGCGACTGCAAGACCATACCAGCCAAGTGACCGACCCCAAAACTCTGGCGAACAGCCGGTCTCAGGATCTGCCCAAGGCATCTGCTTGCTCTCATCCCAAGCGTGATAGAGCAGCCCCGTCTTCTCATCCCTCATATAGCGTCGCATCAGCTGCTCTTGATGCAGAACCATATCGCGCAGCGCTATTTCTCCGTAGGCGTTCGCATATTTTAGCGCAAATACTCCGCCCATATACAAGCCGTCCAGCCACATATTGTAGGCATATTTATCCTTGTGCCAAAAGCCGCCCTCCGAGGTGCGGTGCAGCGTGTCGAACAGGCTGCGCAGCTTATCGGCTGCGATTCGGTATTTGCGCTCATCGCCTTGATCATCTAAACGGAACAATAACAGCCCCACTTGGATAGCATCCAGCTCGTCACGGGCAAAATCAAAGTTGCCGCATTCATCCACCAGCTTGTCTACGTAGCGCTTAATATAAGCAGCGTAACGTTCATCCCCCTCCGCTTGCCACAGCATCTCCATCCCGCAAAGAAACACGCCTTGGTGATAATGCCAGCGGCCAGCAGGAGGAAGCTTTTCTGGCAAATAGGTGTCCATTAATGAATCACAAGCGGCTCTCGCCCAATCGATAGGTGTCAATTTCACATCATTTCGCATCCAAACAGTACTCCTCTCCATTTTCCACTGTTACAGTTCAAGCTCAAACAACATCAACCTTTAATCGAGCCCAGCATCGCACCCTTAGCGAAATGCTTTTGCAAAAACGGATATACGATCAGAATAGGCAGCGTCGCTACAACAATGACAGCCATCTTCACCGTCTGATCCGGCGGCGGAACTGCTGCATCCAGGTCAGAGCTGTAGTCTAGGCCGCTAGCCAGCACGACGATTTGGCGGAGCAGCACCTGAATCGGCCACTTGGCGCTGTCATCCAAGTACAGAATCGCACTGAGATACGTATTCCAATAGGTGACCGCGTAAAATAATGAAATGGTAGCGATCGCGGGCATCGATAGCGGAAGCACGATACGGAACAAGATGCCGAAGTCGTTGCAGCCGTCGATTTTGGCCGATTCCTCAAGCCCTTCGGGTATATTTTGAAAAAAGTTTTTCAAAATAATAAGGTTGAACGCGCTGATTGCCGACGGGATAATGAGCGCTGCATAGCTGTCGATCAGCCCCATCTCGCGCACAACAAGAAATGTCGGAATGAGCCCTCCGCTGAACAGCATCGTAAATACAACGAGAAACATAATTCCCTTGCGTCCGTCGAGATCTCTTCGCGACAAGCCATAGGCCATCAACGCTGTTGTGAACATGCTGAACAGGGTGCCGACGATCGTAACGCCGGTCGATACCGTCATGGCACGAAAAATCGTATTGGTCGAGAAAATGAATTTATAGGCATCAAAGCTCCAAATCGTTGGCACGAGGATGAACTTCTTCATCGCCATCTCGGCGCTTGTGGTGAATGATCCGGCAACAACATGCAGAAACGGAAGCACCGTAACGAGCGCGATAATGGCAAGGAGCGTGAAGTTCACAATGGAAAATAGCCGCCCGCTAAACGTTTTATCCTCTACCATGCTGAATCCTCCTTAAGTTTTTGTAGTGAAGCTTCTGGCGACTTAACCTTCGAGCGCCTTATCCTAATAGATGCCTTCCTCGCCCATCTTCTTCGCGAGCCTATTGGCCGTCATTACAAGCACAAGCCCGATAAAGGATTTGAAGAAGCCAATCGCCGTGCTGTAGCTGAATTTCCCCTGTCTAAGTCCAGCCGTATAGACATAGGTATCGATAATCTCAGCAACCTCACGATTCATCGAGTTCAGCAGCAGGTACACATGCTCGAACCCAAGCTCAAGCACATCGCCGATCTTTAGAATGAGCAAAATAATAATAACGCTACGAATGGCAGGCAGCGTAATATGCCATACCTGTCTAAGCCGGCCCGCTCCATCCATCCGTGCTGCCTCATAGAGGCCAGGATCGACGGAGGCGATGGCCGCCAAATATATGATCGTTCCCCAACCCGCTTCCCGCCAGATCACCTGAATGATATAGGTTGGTCTGAACCACTCGGGACTGAGCAGGAAATTGACTTTTTCGAATCCAAAGTACTCAAGCAGCTCGTTCACAATACCGCCGTCCGACGTTAGCATGACGAAGCTGATCGACACAATAATGACCCAAGACATAAAATGCGGCAAATACACAAGCGTCTGAAACGTCCGTTTGAAAAAAGAGAATCGAACCTCGTTCAGCATAAGCGCCAGCAGGATCGGGATCGGAAAATAAAATAATAAATTCATGCCAAACAGCAGCAGTGTATTCGTTAAAATGTTCAAAAAATCAGGCTCGGTGAACAAACGTTCAAAATGCTTGAAGCCCACCCATTCACTCCCGCCAATACCCTTGAACGGCTTATAGTCTTGAAAGGCAATAGCAAGCCCAAACATCGGAATATATTTAAAAATAATGAAGAAAAGTACGCCCGGCAGCAGCATGACATAGAGCCATTTGTTTTTCCAAAGCCGCTTCTTAAGCTCGCTCGTTCTAGGCTGAGGTACCCTTGCCAGTTGAACCGCGTTTTCCTGATGAGCTTCTTGCATATGGGTTCTTCCTTTCCACGGGAGGTTATAGAGACTGCTCGAGCATGCGAGCAGCCTCTATGGGCTATTCTTTATTTTTTGTAAGCAGCATTGTATTCCTCGATAATCTGAGCCCCGCCGCGCTTCTTCCAATCCTCAACCGCTTTGTCGAATCCAGCCTTATCAATCGATCCATAAATATATTTGTAAGTGGCATCCTTTATAATTTCCTGAAGCTCCGTGCCCTTCTCGGTATACGTTTTCGAATCAAGCGGCGCAGTAGGATCGGCAATGGCGATCTTCTCGTTCTCGATAATGAGCTGCTCCGCATGAATTCTCGCCGGAAGCTCGTGGAAACCATCGTACATACCGTTTGTTTCCGGCTCACCAATAACGCTGTCCTTAAAGCCTTTGACCTCGCGCTCCGTCAGCTCTTTATCTGCCGATGCTTTTGCCTTGCCATCCACTACCGTATAATGAGTGCCTTCAATGCCCCAGAACATCATGTTCGCCACTTCCGGCGTCATCAGCTTATCGAAGTAAGCCAAAATCTTCTTCAGCTCGGCTTCATCTTTAATCGCAGATTTCGGGAATAACGCTACGTTGTTGTAGCCCGGAATGGACCATGATGCCAGCTTCCCGTCTGGTCCAGCAATCATGCTGTGTGTATCAACGACTGCGGTCGGCACGTTTTTAACAAGGTCCTTCACTAGTGAGTCCACATCCTGCATGGAGCCGATGTATACGCCTGCCTTGCCGCTCGTGAACATATTGACTTGATCTGTTTTGCTTGTCGCTGCAAAGTCTACGTTCATCGCTTTGGCGTCGCGAATTTTTTTGATAAAATCCATCGTGGCTGCATATTCAGGCGTCGTAAACTCTGGAACAAGCTGGCCGTCCCGCTCACCCCAGTTGTTCGGCGTGCCGAACCATGCGGAGGCCGTTTTGAACGCACCATATACGAGATCGTTCCGGTCAGCTAAACCAATCGTGTCCGGCTTGTTGTTGCCATCCGGGTCGCCTGTCGTAAATTTCTCCATCATCGCAAACAGCTCATCCACGTTAGCAGGTGCGGCGAGGCCAAGCTTATCTGCCCAGTCCTTGCGATAAATAATGCCTTGGCGAGCCAGCGGTCTGCCGATGTATAGCGAATATAGCTTGCCATCCACTTTTGTATTGTTCAAAATCTCTTCCTTCAGCTTGCTCAGGTTAGGAAACTCGCTGAAATAAGGGCCAATTTCCCAAAACTGACCGTCTCTGATCGCTTCCTTCATTTGAACGAAGGTCGCTTGGTTCTTCAAATAAGTAACCTGCGGCAGCGAACCCGTCGCAAAGGATGCGTTCAGCTTCTCCTCATACGTGTCTGCCGGAAAAAATTGATACGTTAGTTTTGTGTTCGTCAGCTTCTCCAGCTCGTTTTTGATTGTATCTGGCGGTGTCTCTGCGATGTTAAGAGGCAGCATGATCGTAATTTCAGTCGGCTTCTCCGGCTCTGCCGGTTTGTCTGTCTCTTCCGTCTTTGCTGCGCTGTCATTGGTTGCTGCTGGCGGCGTACTATTTTTTCCGTTATTGCTGCCGCTTGAGCAAGCTGCGAGCAATAAACTAAATGTTAAAACTACGCCCATCAGAATCGAAAACGATTTTTTCTTCATACAGCGTTGACCTCCATATATCGTTTTGGTTGCTACCTCTTCAAGCTACCACCTGGAAGAAGAGTGCCGAAACAATCATTTGTTCATATGGCATATCGTTTTAGAGGCATCTGAGCTAATGATTATTGCCGCTTCTGGTGACACTTTTGACTAAATACCGCAACACAAAAAGGGTGAAGATCGCTCTTCACCCTCAAATCATGTAGTTTATATGAAATGGCACTTATTTCATGGCGCCCTTTACTTCCAAGCAGAAACCTTGATCTTCTTATATTTGTTCACGAATCTTCTCTCCAGCTTCTTAAAAAAACCTTGGGTCTTTTTCTCTTCTTGTATGTTGCGCAGACCTCGTATAAGCAGCTGGTATCTCCATTCGTTATCATATCCGAGTTTATGTACTTCTTGGAAAAAATCAGGTTTCATCATACGTCACACTCCATGTCGTCTTATTCACTTCTGCCAATACTTAAGCAGATTCTTATTATATACTGCTGTTCTATGCAATTTCTAAACAATTTACGGGATTTTTCGACAATAATATATCTTTTTTATTTTAAAATCGATATTTATACCTAGTTCTTTGTGCTCATATGAATTCACTTCTATTTTTTATAAGCAAAAAAATAGCAGCCACGCAGGGAATAAATAACCTGCTTAGCTGCTCTATAAATAATGATATTGCCTACTTCTCTTTTAATATGCTGTTACTTGGAATCCGGCCCGCTCATTGCTTCTTGAAATATGCATCCGTATACTCGCTAATCATTAAGCTGCCTCCGCTGCGCTTCCAGCGTTCGACCTCCTGATAAAATCCTTCCATACTAATCTGTCCGAGAATATATTTGTATGTCGCGTCGGAAATGATTTTGTACAGCTCCATGCTCTTCTCATCGTAAGTCTTCGATTCAAGGCCAATAACCTTATCCGTCACGAGAAACTTATCGTTATCTGCGCTGAGACGCTCCGCCATCTCCCACATCGTTTCTTTCTCTGCTACCTTCCGCACATTCGGATTGCTTAGATCGGCAATCATAAGCGGATAAAGCGCGTTAACCTCTGTTACGCGCAGCTGTGACGTCTCTTCGGGCAGTTGAACCTCTTCACCCTCCAGAAGATAGTGCTTGCCTTCGATCCCGTACCGCATAAGATTGGCAACATCCTTATCCATCGTACGGTCAAAGAACGCAAGCTGCTCCAGCAGCTCCTCCTCCGTCCGAATCGCCTTTTTGGAAAATAAATAAAGGCCGTTATAATTCGGAATCGACCAGACGCGATACCCTTCCGGTCCTTGAATGCGATTCACCAAGGTGAAGCGCGCAGCAGGATTGATCTGCTTCGCTTCATCCGAGAGCCGCTGCACGTCGGTCATGCTGCCGATATATACGCCTGCTGCACCTCGTATAATGTTAGCCCGCTGCATCTCCTTGCTCGTTACCGCAAAATCCGCGTTAATGAGCTGCTCATCATACAACTTCTTCATGAAATTCATCGTATCCATGTAGGCTGCCGTTTCGAACTCTGGAACTACCTTCTTATCGACGATACCCCAGTTGTTCGGCGTGCCGAAATAAGAGCTCAGCGTCTTAAAGGCCCCAAATACCAAATCATTACGGTCAGCCAGCCCGACGGTATCCTTTATCCCATTGCGGTCCGGGTCACCGAGCGTAAACTGCCGAATGACCTCATACAGCTCCTCAATCGTTCCCGGCTTGTCCAGCTTGAGATTATCCAGCCAGTCTTCCCTTATAATAACGCCTTGTCTAGACGATGGCCGCTCCGTGTAAAGCCCGTATATGCCGCCATCTATTGCGGATTGCCCCAAAATGCCGCTATTCAAATGCCTTAAATTCGGGAACCGCTCCAAATAAGGGCCGATCTCCCAGAATGAGCCCGAGCGAATGGCATTTTTCACAAAAATATAATCGGTATGCTTCACGAAAGTCGCCTTCTTCAGCGAATTTGTGGAGAGGGCTGTGTTCATTTTATCTGTGTAGATGCCGTCCGGTACCCAGTTAATATCAAGCTTCACATTTGTTAAATCCTCGATGAGCGCAATGATCTCTTCACTTGGCGGATGGGGAAAGTGCAGCGGTGCCATAATGGAGATCGTCGTTTTTGTGTTTGCGTCTTTTCGCTCATTTGGAGCAGAAGATGCGGTGCATGAAGCGCAAATGAAAAGGATAAGCAGCACGATAAAAAAGCGACAGCCTGCGCGTACTCCTATGTTCCGTGAATGGATTACCACCTTAATCCCCCTTGTCTTATCAGCCTTTTCTCTTCATAATCTAAGGAAATGATTATTTGCGCGATAGATGATTATTGCTCAAAATGTATGCGTTTACTAAAATAAAGCTAATGCTCGCTCATTACTAGACAAGGTGTTGATAGCTGTGCGATCTTTAACCTTTTTAAGCAAGATGACGATCTTCGGCTTTCTGCTCAGCACGCTTCCCGTCATTTTTATCGGCGCATTCTCGTATGCGACCTCTTCCAGTGAAATTCAGAAAAATGTAAACCGTGGGAAAATGCAGCTTATCATGCAAATCAACTCCAATGTAGAGCAGAAATTGACGACTGTCAACCACACGCTGAATCAGGTTATTAACTCGACCGTGCTCAAAAAAGCGATGAATCAGCCGCTAACCGTCAACGATTTTGTGATGTATGATGACCTGCGGAACGAGATCCGCCATATGCAATCCTTTGACACCAAGCTTGAGGATGTCATCCTGATCAATGAGCGCCATAACTGGATGATCAAAAATTCCGGACTATATTCGTTTGAACAATATGCTTATTTCGATGAGCTGTCCAGCCTTATGCAAATGCCCGAAGGAACCTCGTGGGTGCTTAACCCGTCCAGCTGGTTTTATAGTGAGGAAGCCGCGGAAAGCGCTGCTTGCAGCTACAGCATCAGCCTCGTGAAGAAGCTGCCGACCAATGGGCTTGAAAAATACGGCTTGGCGCTCGCCAACATTCCGACCTGCAGCTTGCAGGAGCTGCTAAAGAGCGATGAGGACCCTTTTTCGACCATTATGATTTTGGATGATCAATACCGTATTCTGCTCCATCCCGACCAAGCATTAATCGGCAAGCCTGTGCTCGAGAGCGGACTGCATATGGGACAGCTCACTGAGCCCTCTGGGCAGTTTACACAATCGATTGAACAGAAGGATTATTCCGTCACCTATTACCGTTCCGACCTTAACGGCTGGATCTATCTCTCTGCCACGTCCATTGCCGGTATGACGAAGGAATCAAATAAAATTGGCACGTATACACTTTATGTATGTCTATTTATGCTCACGCTATCCATGCTGCTCGCTTGGATCGGCTCACGGCATATGTATTCGCCAATTCAATTGCTTTTGAATCAAATCGGCGAGCGTCTAACCGACATTCAGAAGCGGAAAACAAATGAATTCCAAGCGATTGGCGAACGCGTCACCCATTTATTCCAGTCCAAATCCGAGCTTGAAAAAGAGGTTAGGCAGCATATTCATCAAGTGCGCACCTTCTTCTTCATGAAAGCCTTCCAAGGCAACATCAAGTCAAGTGAAATTCCGGAGAAGCTGGCTCAATTCGGCTATGGCTCTCAGCTAAAAGAGTGGAAAACGATGGCCGCGATTACGCTGCAAATTGATTTTCCTGATAACAGCCGTTACTCCAAAAGTGATTTGGAGCTGCTCCTATTCGCTGTCCATAACATCATCGAGGAGCTTATTCCCTTCGAGCAGCGACTTGCCCCGATCATTATGGATCAAACGATTGTGACGATTATCGGCAGCGCAGAAGTGGGCAAGGAAGCTTTCCACAATGCAAAATACGCGTTAACGGAGCATCTGCAGCAGCAGATCGCAAGCTACCTAAACGTGCAGGTCAGCATTGGCATGAGCTTGCCGTTCGACTCCTTCTCATCGCTGTCGACAGCGTACAGAGAAGGCCTTGAGGCACTGAAGCAGCGCATGAAATTAGGCGAAGGCATCATTATTCAGTATGAGAATGTGAATGCCGGCAAACATTATTTGAATCTCAACTACCCAGGGCATATCGAGAATGAGCTTATCGATGCGATTAAGCTGGCCGAGAAGGATAAATCAAAGGAGCTGCTGCGAGCTTTTTTGCAGGCGGTATTTGTCGTGGAGCTATCGCCGCAGGAATATCAAATTCCGCTTGCCCGGCTGCTCAATAATCTGTTGATCGTTATGCAGGAATCAGGCGTAAGCCTTAATCAAATCCATCCGTTAAAGGGTTCCCTGCTTGAGGAGCTGCTTGAGCTGCATACCTCTGCCGAGATCGATGATTGGTTCTGGACTAGCGTTGTTTATCCAATGATCAACATATTCAAGGATCGTCAGGAGGCGCAGTACCACAACATTTCGGAGAAGATCATTGACCTCGTACAGCATTTGTACGACACCGATCTTACGCTAGAAGAATGTGCATCGCGGCTTCACTATAATGCCAATTATTTAAGCAGCGTTTTCCGTAAGGAGACGAATTATTCGTTTAGCGAGTATTTGTCGATGTACCGTTTCAAAATGGCAAAACAATGGCTCGCTGATAGCGAGCTGCCAATTAAAGACATCGCTGCAAAGCTGTGTTACAATAATCCGCAAAACTTCATCCGTTCCTTCCGCAAACAAGAGGGAATTACTCCAGGGCAATACCGCTATAAAAAACGCAGCGGATAGCCGATAAAAATAATGAAAGCTTTTGGAAAATAAATGCTCTTCAATATGAATGGGAGGCTTTACGCATGACACAACGACCGTCACGGGATGAATACTTTGATTATTATGAACAGTATATCGGCCTAGTAGGCGAAGGATCTGTTACGGAATGGCTGACAAAACAGCTCGCAAGCACAACTGAATTGCTTTCCGATATTCCCGAGGAGCAGGCTAATTACCGCTATGCGGAAGGAAAATGGACGCTTAAGGAAGTCATCGGTCACATCTCGGATAATGAGCGCGTCATGAGCTACCGTTTGCTTCGAATCGCACGGGGTGACAAGACACCTCTTGCCGGCTATGATCAGGACGAATTTATGAACGGCGCCACCTTTCAAGAATGGTCTTTATCACAGATTATCGAGGACTACATCTCGGTTCGCCGGGCTACTCTCGCTTTGTTGCGCGGCTTGTCGGATGAAGCATGGCTTCGCATTGGCGTAGCTAATGGCGGCAATATCTCCGCTAGAGCTCTCGCTTACATTATTGCCGGACATGAGACTCATCATTTGAACATCATTCAAGAAAAATATTTAGGAAAATAAATCGTTTTCTCTTATTCGCTCATTAACTTAATGAATAGCTAGATAAAATCCTATATGTAAACCTTTTATTATGATAAAATGGTTAACATATAGGATTTTTTTGCATGAGGAGCGGTACTTCTATGACGATTCGATTACGAGGACACCATCTGCTTTGTCTACTAGGCTACCGAGGTATGGGTTATTCGGATGATTTCTGCGTCAATATGACTGCCATTTACGAATTGCTGCTCGCAAAGCCTGAAACTGAAATTGAAATTATTTTAGGCCCAGACGATGTTTGCAAAGCATATCCGCCGGACAAAGCCTATCATTGCGAGGGAACCGTCTACAGCTTGGATGCAGCGATACTCGCAAAGCTTGGGCTCCAAGTAGCTGAGCGAGGAAGCTGGCAGTCCATATGTGACCGCGTAGCTAAAACGATGGTGCCTGAGGACATCAGTCATCTATGCATGACCTGCCCTTGGGAAAAATATGGCGTCTGTGCGGAGGGTGTTGGCCTCGTTATACAAGGCAAGTCTTTGCCTAAGGTAGGCATTAAGTAGACCTATGGAGAAAACATCAATGCAGCTATGTTATATTCGTTACAAACGAAATACAGCTAAATAGAACTAATTAAATTATTAATTCCCACAAGGCTGCGCTGAAACTGGCGCAGCCTTTTATTTAGTGCGCAAAATAAGCTGATTAATGCCTAATTATTAGTACAATTCCCACCATGCTTATTAAAATATAGTAAAATAGAAGGTGCTGCTATTTAAATTTCCGGAGGAATATTAATCATGAATGCTGGTCTTTCTATATTTCAAAAGCTGATGCTAGGGCTACTGCTCATGTTCTTCTTAATCATCATTATTTTCTGGATTATATATCGGCTTAATGTAACGGACATCCAAGAAGAACTAAAGAAAAACAAAATTGGTGAAGTCAAATTCATGACCTCACAACTCTCCACCCAGTTCGAGCAAGTCCTTATGAATACGACGACCATGTCTGAAGACCATTCGGTCAGAGGATATCCCTATGTCCTGCAATTCGGGGATGCCTATTCCAAGTACGAAGCGAAATTAGCTATTATTGACAAGCTCGCTCTCAACAGTGCCTCTACATCCTGGAACAACACGATCACTCTCTACTACCCTGATTTGAAGGAAACCGTCTCTTCCGACAGTACATTATCCTTCTCAACCTATAATCCGCCCTCCCAACGGCTGAATAAGTGGGTCGTGCACTGGGAGAAGGATGGTACTGGATATTATTCTAATTTGACCCGGAGCCATATCGGTCCATTGCTTATTGAAACAAGAGTGTCTTTGGATAATCTACTTAAAATGATGAAGCAGTACTCATCCGGAACCCCTTTGCTTTATGATTCTTTTAACAAAACGATTATCCAAACTGGTAATTCCCCTCTACTGGAGGATACGACAGGCCGAATTATTCCGTTAATTGAGGGAAAGAGCGGCTTTTTATCGGTCGACGACAATGGAACTGAATACCTGCTCAACTATATGAAATCTGACTTGCTTGATTTGTACTTTATAGATTACCACCCTATGCGTCAGTTCATTGAGCCTATTTCTCAAAATAATATTCTTTTTATATTTTCCATCATTGTGCTGCTGCTTATTTCACTGATGTATAGCCTCGTGCTGCGCAGGCAAGTGCAGACACCTGTTATTGTACTAAGGAAGGCTATTGACAAATTTGATCGCGGTGATTTTTCTAGTCGTGTCATCGATCTTCATGCAACCGAGTTCAGAATGCTTGGCAACTCCTTTAATCGTATGGCCGAGAATACGCAGCGACTCATTGAGCAGGTGCTCGTTGCAGAGCTGGAAGTTACCGAAGCAAGACTTAAGCAATACCAAGCTCAAATTAATCCCCATTTTTTGTATAACTGCTTGAATTATATTCAGAGTAAAGCCAGCATCGAGGACCATGAATCCGTAACTGCGATGACGCTTCATCTCGGAGCTTATTGCAGATACGTTCACAAAATTGAAAATATCGATTCTACCATTAACGAGGAGCTTGTCTTCGTTGAGCACTACCTGTCCATTTTACAGTTGCGTAAACGGTCGATGACCTTCTCTATTGATATCCCACCATCCATGTGTATGTATCGCTTGCCTAGAATGATCCTTCAACCGCTTGTCGAGAATTGCATTCAGCATGGCATAGAACCCTCTCTGCATCCCGGTCAGATCAAGATTAGTGCGGAGGAGGACGAGCAGTCCCTGCGTATATTCATTCAAGATAGCGGAGTCGGAATAGCGGAGGATAGACTCTCTATCGTTAATCAACATATCGAGGAACGCATATTTTCTGAGAATAAGGTAGGTACAGGCATGAGGAATGTACACCAGCGTCTCAAGCTATATTTTGGAAAGAGATCTGGGCTGACTATTCAATCTAAATTAGCCGAAGGAACTTGTTATATCATTACAATTCAAAAGCAGGAGGACAACCATGCTACAAGTATTATTAGTTGATGACGAATCCTATGTCGTCGATGATCTAGAAATTGCCTTCCCCTGGACCAAATATGGGGTTGAAAAGGTATATACAGCTTATTCCGGCATAGAGGCGCTGCAGGTCATTGAACGGAATTCTATTGATATTCTCATTACAGATATTGCCATGCCAGGAATGACTGGACTAGAGCTCATTTCACGAGTTAAAGAATTTAATAAGGCAATCAAATGCATTCTGCTTACTGGCTATGCGGAATTCGAATATGCCCAGGAGGCGATAAAGCAGGGGGTCGTAGACTATTTAATTAAGCCGCTTGATCATAATAAGCTCGGCCTCTGTCTTGAAGAAACGATAAATATCATGAAAGAGGAGATGGAGCAGACCGCATCCTACGAGCAGGCTTTATTCACGTTCCGGGAGCATCTTCCTGTCATGAAGGACAAGCTCCTTAATGAGCTGCTGCAAGGCAAGAACTACTCGGAGGAGGCTCTTGTCGACAAGCTTTCCAGCTTCTCACTGACCTATGGGAAAGACGATGATGTCTTTCTTCTTGTCATTCGTCTGGAGGAGCATTTCAACCGCTATGGACAAAACAGCCTGCTACTTTTCGAATATGCAGTGACAAACATCGCTTGCGAGCTGCTCGAGGACTCCTTCGAGACTTGGCATTGCCGAGATGCTTATGATTATCTTATATTTACGCTCAAAGCAAAACAAACAGACGGGTTTCAGAACTCTGAAAGTCTATTAAAGGAGCTTACCAGTCGTTCACTCCAATTGCATCGTAATGTGAATGAATACTTGGGGGGCGGCATATCGGTCATCCTTACCTATCCGGGAAAATTCAGTAGTGATCTTCGCCATATGCATGAGAATGCAGTCACAGCAATCAGAAAGCAAGTCGGAAACGGTACAGGCTATTTTCTAGCGCTTGCCGAGCAGCCGTCACAAGTATCCTACGTTCGATCCATGAACGTATTATATGATCCGCCTACGTTTATCCATCTGCTGGAAACCAGCCAATGGGACGGATTTGAAGACAGATTGAACCAAGTTGAGGAAGCTTTCAGCGCTTTATCCGAGCAAACGGAAGAGCATTTGGATGCAATAAGTACGGTGCTCATGTCCTCCTTCCATTACATAGCTCATAGAAACAATGTTCTCCTGTCAGATGTAGCGGGAAATGCGCTTATGTATAGACAAACGTTCCGCTCACTTTGTCAGCTTATTGAATGGGCAAAACAGCTTGCCTTAACACTAAAGGAGAAGCTGGAGAAAGACGTTTCTAGTCAACAACAAGCAATTATTCGAGAGATCCAAGTATTTATTTCATCTCATCTGTCGACAGTCAGCCTGCAATCGATAGCCGATTGCGTATCCCTCCATCCTGTTTACGTATCCAAGCTGTTCAAGCAGCTGAGCGGCAGCAGCCTGAGTGAGTATATTCTCAGTGTGAAGATGGAGCATGCCGTTGCTTTGCTCCGAAATTCAACCGATAAGGTATACGAAATTTCGGATAAGCTCGGTTATTCAAATTCACAATACTTCATTAAGGTATTCAAGGAGCAGCATGGTATGACCCCTCAGGATTTTCGGGATAAGACCTAGTTGAATTAAATAACAGCAAGAAGGGCAGCCCATAAATGAGCCGCCCTTCTTGCTGTTATTTATTTTGACTTAATTTCATCGTACCATTTGTTGACTTCTTCCGCTATTTTCGCTCCGCCTGAAGAATTATATCTTTCAACAAAAGCATCGAATTCATCAACCGAGGTTTTATTATAAATGATTTTGTTCAGTACTTCCTTCTCCAGCTTGCTTAGCATATCGCCTTTGGATAGCTGCGTCTCCGTAGGAGTACCAGTAAACATACTAGGCATAATAGCATCCTTCTGATCAACAACAATCTTCGCCGCTTGCATTTGCTCTGGAATAGAGGTAGTAAGCGTCTCTTCATACGGCGTGGACGGCTTTTCACCGTTCGCTAGTTTTGCTAACCCGTTGATACGAAGAAAAGGAATGATGGCTCCATCAAAGGTTAGTGTATATCGTATGGCATCTACCCAACCGCCAGGGATTTTATCACTATCCTGCTCGCGGTAAATCTCACCGTTCGGGCCAATATCATAGTCATACCCTTTTGCGAAGCCTTTAGAGAATGGACCATCCCCATCAGGGTTTGCCCAGTTGTCAAATAGGTAATTCTGATAGACGAAGAATGCATCTTTATTTTTCATGTTTTTATTGATAAGAACCGCACCTGTGCTAATTGGAGTTCCATGACGGCCAACCTTGCCATCAGGACCAGCAGGCAGCGGATACGGCTTATATTCAGAAGTAGGGACATTTGTTTTCAAATCGGGAATTGGCCAGCCTGTCATCCAATAAGGGCCAACAATGATACCTGATTTGCCAGCTGTGAAAGCTTCTGAAGCCTTTACTTCATCATACAGTCCCGACTCTTGCGAAATGTAGCCCTTCTTCATCCAATCCTGCAGCTTGGAGAGTGCAGGCTTCATCTCTGGCTGAATAGAACCATAGGCAAGCTTGCCATCGGCCCCTACGTTCCATTGGTTTGGCATTACGCCAAACATGCCAAACACCCATCCTGTCTCGGACATCCAAGTATTCAAATTGTTTTTAAAGCCAACGGATAAAGCTGTGGTATCCTTCTTGCCATTACCGTCTGGATCCTGATTAGTAAAGGCCTCCATTACCGTTTCAAGCTCATCGATCGTCTGAGGAGCCTTCAAGTTTAATTTTTTCAACCAATCTTCACGAATATACATGACTGGATCATTATTGTAGGCATTCTCCAAAATCGGAATTCCCATTCGTTTTCCATCACGCATGTACGGGTTCCAAACCGTTGGGTCCTGTGCCATTGCTTCTTTATAGGTATCGGAAGCATATTTATCGAACAGTTCTCCTGCATCCGCAAACTGCCCGCTCGAAATTAAATCAGCAATCAGCGTTGGATCGCCCCTGAATGAAATAATATCCGGCATTTCCTGCCCCGAGGTAAGCATCAGCCTAAGCTTCGTTTGGTAGGCATTGTTTTGATCGCTGACCGTCCATAAGTACTTAATATCAATACCCAAAGTGTCTTTCGCCCACTTTGTATGAACGTTATTATCAATATTTTCGCCATTTTTGAATTTTAAATTGGTTGTAATAGGGAAGACCGTCGTAATGGAAACAGGCTCCACATATTTTCCATTCTCGAACTTCGCTGAATAAAAGGAATCATTATCGGCCTTTTCTTCTGTTTGATCGTCTTTATTGCTGCCGCAAGCTGCAAGCGATGCCATCAGCATTGCCCCTGTCATAACCATAACAGCCGGCTTTTTCAATTTAGTTAGCATATCTTTATTTCCCCCAATTGAATTTATTTGGTTTGCTTTGACCCTTCCAACCAAATCATAGATAGATCCTACTGTGCAGCAACACCCCTCTCATGAAGCAAATCCATTATTCCTTCACGGCACCAAGTACAATTCCTTTGACGAAAAATCTTTGAAGGAACGGATACACAAGGAGAATGGGTGCCATGCCGATAAAGATTTGAGCAGCCTTTACAGTTCTTTGTGAAATATTTTCCAAGTCTTCAGGACGCACCGTCACTTTGCTGAAGTCTTGCTGTACGATAATGGTCTGCAGGAAAGTCGCAAGTGGATAGTTTTTATGATCAGTCATAAAGATTAGACCATCAAACCAGGAATTCCAATGACCAACCATTGAGAATAACGATAGTGTAGCAATTGCAGGCATCGATACTGGCAAATAAATACTGAATAGTGTTCTCAGATGGCCAGCTCCATCGATGAATGCAGCTTCCTCCAAATCCCTAGGCACCCCGCGAAAGAAATTAAGAAGGAGTATCATATTCCATACTGATACAGCTCCCGGAATGATAAGCACCCAAAGCGTATTCATCATGTTTAGCTTTTGAATTAGAATGTAGAAGGGAATCAAGCCACCGCTGAATAACATCGTGAAGACAAAAAACCACGTATATATACTTCTGCGTTTGAAATGTTGAGCTTCTTTAGATAGTGGATACGCCGCGAGCGTAACGAGTACCATACTGATCATCGTGCCTAATGTAGTACGCTGAACAGCTACCCATAAAGAGCGAATAAAATTCTCATTCTCCAATGTCTTGCTATAGGCTTCAACCGTGAACTGAACGGGCAGCAATCCGACCAAATTAGCGTTCGCAGCTGCTTTCCCACTGAATGAAACAGCTAAAATATGAATTAATGGAATAATGCAAGCAATAGATAATATAGTTAGGAACGTATAGTTGATCACTGTGAATAATTTGTAGGTGTTCGATTTATGATACATACTGTCGGTTCATCCTTTCTAGAAAATACGGTAATTGGCCAGTTTGTAAGCCAAGCGGTAAGCTGCGACGATAAGCACGAAGCCTACGACCGATTTGAAAAGCCCAATTGCTGTGGAGAATCCGAACTTTCCATCTATGATACCGATACGATAGACAAACGTATCAATAATATCCCCTTTGTCGAAAACCAATGCATTATACAGATTGAATATTTGGTCAAAGCCCGCATTCAATATATTGCCTAAAGAGAGTGTTCCAACCACGATTGTAATTGGGATAAGTGCTGGGATGGTAATGAACAAGGTTTGATGCCATCTGTTCGCTCCATCTACTTCCGCCGCCTCGTACAATGACGGATTAATTCCTGCTAGTGAAGCAAGGAATACGATCGTTCCAAATCCAAACTCCTTCCAGACATCGCTTACAACAACGATAAATCGGAACCAATTGCCGTCGCCGAGGAAGAATATCGGTTTTAAACCGAACACCGCGCCTAGAAACTGATTGACGAGTCCTTCACTGGACAGCATGTCCAGCAAGATGCCCCCTAAGATGACCCAAGAAAGGAAATGCGGCAAGTAAACCAGCGTCTGTACCGTCCGTTTGAAAGCCGCCTTTCTCACTTCATTGAGCAAGAGAGCGAAGGTAAACGGAGCGATGAGTCCTGAAACCATCTTCATTCCGGCTATAATAACGGTATTCCAAATGACTTGTACGTACTCTGGCGTACTGAAAAGGTAACGAAAGTGCTCCAAGCCAATCCAATTGGATTGGGAAAATCCTAGCCAAGGCTTGAAATCTTGGAAAGCAATTACGAGTCCGAACATTGGAATGTAAGCAAAGATTAAAGTAAGGATAACCGCTGGCAGCAGCATCGCATCCAGCACCAACGCCCTTTGCCATTTGGAGCGGCGATCCGTGCGTTTAGACAGCTGTGGAGCGGTCTCTGCAAGGGCATCTGCTGGCGTTATTGATTTCTTCATTTGTGTGCTTCCCTTCTGTTTGAATGACATAAACCCTATCTGTCCTATCGTCTGTTCTCATTATAAGTGGCGCCTAGAGACGCTACTATGATAAATCATAAGCATCGATAACAAATTGTTAATATCCGAGCTGACGCTGTTTGAATACAAATAAAACGCCAAGCCCCCTTCTATAGAAGAGAGCTTGGCGTCATTAAATCCATTCATTATTTGCTTGTATTCAGGATCATGAGCATATTATATAAAGCTTGAACTGACTCTGCCCGAGTAGTATGCTCACTAGGAACAAAACGATGATCATCCTTGCCCTTCATCATTCCATGCGAAGAAACAATAGAAACAGCGTTCTCCGCCCATGCTGAGATGTTAGCTTTGTCTACGTATACTAGCTCGACGTTAGTCTCCTCAGGTTTCGTTTTTGCTTGGTATGCATACGCATTGGCAAGCATAACCGCCATTTCTTCACGGGTAATGTTTGCAAGCGGAGCAAACCGATCCGCTGACACACCCTTAACAATTCCTGCGTGAAAGGCAGCATTAACCGCCGACGAGAACCAAGTTCCTTCCGCAGCGTCTTTGAAGCTGGAGGCCCCTTGCTCTTTAAGTCCAAGCAGGCGTACCAATAGAACGGTAAACTCCGCTCGCGTAATAGATTTGTCTGGAGCAAAGAGAGCAGCGGTTTGGCCATTCACAATCTGTTTTGCAGACAGCACCTTCAACGGCTCGTAAACCCAGTGGCTTGAATTAACGTCATTGAAGCTCTTATCATATTCAAGCAGCGCGTACTTACTGAAATGCGCAAGATCAACAGAGATATGATTCGTTTTTTCGTCATTCTTCCCGCCTACATATTCCCACTTATTGGTCTGCTCATTCAGCATGTAAATGCCTAAGAGCGACTTCTTCATATTGGCTTCCGCTGAATAGGAGAAAGATAGGGTGACTACTCCATCAAATGTGCCAGCCTTAATCTCACGACCATTACCTGTTATTAAAGACAGTTCGAAGGACCAGCTTTCTCCGCCAATAAACTTCGCAGATAACCCTTGCTCTCCTTTTAGCTGCTGACTGCCTGAAGCTTCTTTAGCGGGCTCCATACGAAGCGACAGCTCAGCTCCATTCCGCAATTCAGGCTTCAACTGATCAATGAGGAGCTGGAGCACTTTTGAATCAATTGTTAGTGTAGCAGACCCCTTGGCTAGCTCCAGCTCTCTGCCTTTTAATAGACCAGCTAATTGAAGGGGCAGCCGTACTTGATGCTTACCTTCTGGTACGCTGATGCTCACCTGATTAGGCGACCCGTTCTGAAAATTCTCCTGAGTAATGGTCATCACAGGATCAGCAGTGCTGCCAGATTGCCCAGAGCTTCCAGGTTTGTCACCGCCATTATCGATACCACTGTTATTTTCTGACTCGGCAAAAGTCAAAATGCCGAATTGGGAAGTATTTCTCCATGAATCGTTTGTTGGATCGTTCCATTTGGCGGTGCTGTGCACTCCTTCCCCCTGATCGTCATTCACCTGAATGTCCAGACCTATTACACTATCTTTATTCGGACGAAGCTCAGGCAGCGCGATCTTCACTTCCATGCGGTAGCCTTTCTCTGTTTTTACAACTGCGCTCTCCAGACGAGAAGGAGAAGCATTTCCAGCAAAAGTTGCCGCATTATCAATATTTATCCGATATTGTGCATCGTCATATTGATAGGTCGAAGTTCGTTGATGATTTTCATCGATGAAAATTTCGATTGAATCCTGCAGCCATGGCTGCGGATCGTCTGATTTAAGCAAAGGATCGGTTACGTCGATTAGCAGCAGCAGACTGTCATCCGTCCACATAGAGCGAGCTTGAGCCGTTGCTTTGCTGTTATTATTAGTTAGATCCACAGCGAATGGCTTTGCCTTTTCCCACTCGCTTTCCATTTGTCCATCAATACGTGCAGTGCCTTTTATCGACTGTGCGCTTTTTGGCATACTTGCAAGCTGAATGACGCCATACTTGCTTGTGTCCAGATCTTGACTTAATGTGCTGTCATTCCAATAAACCGGCAGCATCTCGCTTGTCGATGCATCCTGAATACGAATATCGAATCCGATTTCTTCCGTTCCTTGCGCTAAGCCTTTCCAAGGAATAACGGCTTCTAGCCTATAACCAGTTGCTGTTTCTTTTATTTTATAGCTGCTGTCGCCATTTTCAGCGCCTGACCGATTAAAAGTAAGACGACGATCATCTGACTCATAAACCGCTGACTTTCCATTATTCTCATCAATAAACAGCTCTAACTTGTCCGCTGCGTCACGGGTAGCATCTTTAACCTCTACTTGAACGTAAAGATTGGTCATATCCCATAAGGTACGGAACGTTGCAGACTCGCTGCCGCTGCGTTTAAGCCGTGTCTGTACAGCTTTTTTCCATACGGAATCTGCAGAATTCTGATCACCCGCCGTTGGCGTTGCCATGAGTGATACCGTACGGTTTGTAATAATCGGAAGTGTAAGTGGATCTACAATTCCCCAGTAGACTAGCTTAGCCTGGAGATTCGCATCGAATAGCATAGCCTGATTATTGTAGGATTTCTCGTCTTGCAGTCCCCAAATCGTTACAGAGGAAATCTTGTCCTTATAGGTTTTGTATAAGTCAAACAATTCCTTATATCTATGTGCTTGTTTTGCAGCTATGTCAGCAGGCATAGGCGTACCCATGCTCACTCCGCTATCAACATCCAGCTCGGTAACCTGAATATCTAGCCCTAGCGAAGAGAACAGCTTAATTGTCTTTTCAACTTCTTCAATTGGCGGCGTAACCAACCCATAGTGAGATTGCAAGCCTACCCCGTCGATCAGACCTTTAGCTTTGAGGCGCTTTAGCAATTGATAGATATGTTCTCTTTTTTCCGGAACCTCTGTGAAGTAATCATTGTAATACAGCTTGGCATCAGGGTCCGCAGCACGAGCAAATTCGAATGCCTTCTCGATGTAATCAGGACCTATGAGATTATACCACGGTGAAATTCTAATACCGTCCGCATCTCCCCCATTGTCAGCAATAGCTTCGTTTACAACGTCCCATGCGTATATTTTTCCTTTATAACGTGTCATTACAGTCTCTATGTAAGACTGAAGGCGCTGCAGAAGCAAGTCGCGGCTGGCAGGCTGTCCATTGCTGTCCGTAAACATCCACTCGGCCGCATCAATATGCCATAGAAGAGCATGTCCACGCAGCCCCATTCCGTTATCTTGAGCATATTTCACATAATAATCGGCTGCATCGAATGTATACTGATTCTCAGCTGGGGAAATAAACTTTGGTTTCATTTCATAAGTTGCCGTTATGCTGTTAAAATGCTTTTTGAGAAGCTCCCCATAGGCTCCTTCCATTTGCCAGGTATAGACGGCAGCACCAATTGGAAAATCATCCTTAAAATAATCCTTTAAGGACACGATATCGTTTTGAATCGATAGCGCCGAAACAGGGACTACTGTTACTTCATCTACATAAAAAGATAACGTATCTGAAGTATTCTCCGTAATGTAAGGCGTTTCGATGAATAGTTTTAGCTCCGTAGGAGAATCGCTGTAATTAAGTTGTCCCTTAAGCTCATACCATTGCTGCCACTCCGATTTCTTAATCGTAATGGTATCTAGTGCATTCCAGCTCTCCGATCCGGACTTCTTATAGGCCGTCATTTGCAATTTGATGTCAGAGGCTGGCTCTTCCTTTAATCGAACATAGGCTTTTAATTCATATTCCTTGTTCTTTTGAAGGTGATTTTTAAGCTCAAGTGCTGGCCCATGAAACGTACGGCTCCGCCCTTCTACCAACATACTGTTGCTGCCGCTATAGGCTTCAGCTGCGGAAACGGTCAGCGCCTCATGTCCGACTCGTGGCAACCACCCCTGAAGCGTTCCATCTTCAAAATCGATAAACAGTCGATCATCGCCCACCGGGCCCTCCAAATCAGGCACGAGCTCTATGGAAACATCATCAAAATAAAAGGAGGTACCTGCCGTGGCTTCTGCATAAAGATCATATTGGCCATTCTTGCTCCCTGTCGTATAATTCCTTTTAATTAAGGTCCATTGCGATGCGGCATTCTGATCCGCCGTGCCTATCTGCTCCCAGTGGTCTTGCCCGTCAATGCGGCTCTTCATTGTAAGCTTAATATCAGCTGGCGTTGTACCGGGGGATAGCTTGACCCAAGCACTAATGGAGTAGGTGCGGTTAGGAGCCAACAATTCTGTTAAAACGTAATTGGGTCCCTCCCAATCCTCACTCCTCCCAGAAATATACAGGCTATGAGAGCCGCCATGATACTCATCTCCTGAGACCGTTAGCGACTCGTTTCCTTTACGCGCCCAGCCCTGCGTTGTTCCATTCTCAAAATCTGAAGTGAGAATGGTTGTGCTGCTCTCGTTAGCAAACACCTGCTTAGAGGGAGGAAGAATGATAGTGATAAGCATGGCAAAAGCGATAAATAATGCGAACGGTTTAGTAAAATTCATATAAATCCTCCTTAATGTGATGATCATAGCGCTGCAACTAGCTCTTTGTTCCATTCTTTTGTTGTGCGATTATATAAACCAAAGGTGGCACCGAATTCCCAGTAGGCCTAAGGCATGCTTAGTCGCTCTGCATCCAAGCGTTCGGTCTCCGTCCAAACCACTCGGGAAGCCATGTCTGCCGTGCGATAGACGCCAAACTCCCCTAGTTCCATATTCCTCAGCCATCCACTCCGCACCTTGATGCGTTGGCTTCCTCAATGACCATATCCCACGCCCCTTCAACCGGGGCATCCAAAGCGCACCCCTCTCTTCTTCAATGCTTTTCCCCCTAGTATATAAATCCCGCTCTTCACTTCATGTACTACAATCGGATAGTTGAAGTATAGCTCTAAGGTAAGCGTTTCCATATAACAAATACATCACTCACATAACAAATTATTAGCTTTGTCCCTAATCGAGTAACCTTTTTTCATATCAAAGTAAATAGAACAAAAAAAATGCGATAAGGAAATGCTGCTGAGCATCTCCTTACCGCATATCAATTTATTCATTAATTGCTATTTTCTCCAGCCCTCTCATATAAGGCTGAAGTGCAGCTGGGATACGAATCGAGCCGTCTTCCTCCTGATGATTCTCGATGAGTGGAATGAGAATACGCGGGCTAGCCACTGCTGTGTTGTTGAGCGTATGGCAATATTTTAACGAGCCATCCTCTGCACGGTACCGTATATTCGAGCGGCGTGCTTGAAAATCATGCAGGTTCGACGACGAATGCGTCTCCCCGTAGGCCTGCCTGCTTGGCATCCATGTCTCAATATCGTATTGCTTATACGTTTTTTGCGACATATCGCCAGTACATACTGCCATGACTCTATAGGGCAGCTCAAGGCATTGAAGCAGTTCCTCGGCATTAGCCGTTATTTCCTGCAGCAGCGACTCCGACAACGCCGGATCAGCCTCGCACAAAATAACCTGCTCGACCTTGGCAAACTGATGTACACGGTATAGACCATGAACATCTCTGCCAGCCGAGCCGACCTCGCTGCGGAAGCATACCGATGCAGCAGCCAGCTTGATTGGCTCTCCTACCTCTATAATTTCGTCCGCGTAATAGGTAACCATAGGTACCTCCGAGGTGCCTACCAGCCATTTATCCTCGCCTGCAATCCGGTAGGTCTGATCCTCACCAAGCGGGAAAAAGCCAGTATGCTTCATCGCTTCGGTGCGGACCATTAATGGTACTTCCAGCAGTGTGAAGCCTTTTCTCAGCAGCAAATCGACAGCCAGCTGCTGCACGGCACGATGGAGCAAAACGCCTGCCCCCTTCAAGTAATAATTGCGGCTGCCTGCTGCCTTCACACCTCGCTGCACATCAATCATTTGGTGCAGCTCACCCAGCGCCATATGATCCTTTGGTTCAAAAGGAAAACTCGGGGCTTCGCCAACACGCTTTTGCTCTATATTGTCTGCGTCCGATCGTCCGTCTGGCGTGTCTGGCGATACGATATTAGGTACCAACGCCATGAGCTCAACTGCATGCTGCTCTACTATCGCAAGCTCTGCTTCCACTGTGCCCAGCTTCTCATTTGTTTCCTTGACCTTATGCTTCGTTTCTTCCACTTCAGCTTGAGCATTCTGCCTCACTAGTGTGCCGATAAGATTCGAGAGCTTGTTGCGAATTTCCCGTAAAGCATCCGATTCCTGCATTAGCTGACGTTTCTTCTCGTCCCAGAGCATCAGCTCTGCAATAGAAATCTGAATCCCCTTCTGATTCGCAACCGTCTGTACTTGCTCTTGATTTTGCCTAACCCATTTCATGTCCAACATGCTAACCGCGCTCCTTTTCATTAGAAAAACACAAAAAACGCCCTCCATCCCAATGGGACGAGGAGCGTTTTTTACTCGCGGTGCCACCCAAATTGATTAAACAGACGCACTGTCTAATCCTCTTTGTTCCGCGATAACGGGCGGGCCCGGTAAACTTAGGGGGAAGGTGCTTCCCTCCCCTTGACGAGAACGCCTCCGAGTTGGATTCTCTTCACTGGCGTGATCCGATAATTAATTTTGTAGTAATATAACACATTATATAAGGCCAACACAAGTGTCATTGTGGAAATAAAATTCCAATTCAGCTTTTTAGTGTGCCTCATATGCAACTTTATCCACTTATTAACAGTCAGTAGGTTATATGAAGGGGAGGTGCATTTGTTGAGATATGGTCTTCTACTTACATTCTTACTCATTATGTTTGGGCTGGCAAGCTGCGAAAGCTCCGGAGCGAACAATGGCTTAACCACTCATACAGAGCAGGTGAACAAAGATCACCTGACGGAATCGTTGTCCAAATCAAGCGATAAATTAATCATTGCCAAAAGAGTTGGCATGGAAAACCAATACGAAGATCATAAGGAAATAAACGATGAGAAGTCTGTTTCTACTGTGAGGAGCATTTTAAACAAAGGCGAATGGGAAGAAGTTAAATTCCTAATGACAAGACCAGCCGATTATAAAGTTCATTTCCAACCTACCGATGGGTCAGAAGCAAAAGCGGTACTATATGAGGTTTGGTTTACGAACGACAACGCTGAGATTTATATAAGCGGCATTCATTCTTACAAAAAAACGTCGAAAGAGGATGCAGAAACGCTGGGTACTATTTTAAAATAACGGATTCATTACAAACGTATAAGGAGCATATTATGAAATCCAAATTACTCGAAGTATTAATTTGCATTGTTTTAGGCTTTTTTTCAGGCATACTGCTTGCTGGAACGGGTAGAGATGTTGCGGATAGCGGAATTGAAATATTGCTCGGATGCATTTTCTGGATACTGGTCTTTTCTTATATTAGAAAAAAATGAGGCATACAGTAATGAAAATGTTCCGTTCTCTTCTCTTTTTAATCGTATTCGTCTCCCTGTCTCTAACGATTGCACCTTCCAAAAGCTTCGCATGGTCATGTGCCGAGAGCGATGCACCCAAGCAATTGTTTAAAAAACATGATTTTGTATATATTGCTAAAGCTATGGAAACCTCCTATGAGGAATCAGCCGGTATGAATCCCAAAAGCAGAACAACCTTTGAAGTGAAGTCGACATTAAAAGGCACCTCCAGCGATAAAGTAACCATTGTCACGACTGCTGGCAGCGAATTTACTGAAGGCACAGACTATCTAGTATATGCTTATCAAACAACAAAGAAAAATTACTTATACAAGTATGAACCAGGCGAAATAGCGACTGATACTTGGTGCGGCGGAACAAAACCATTGTCGCTTGCAAGTTACGATCTTGAAGCGATAGATGAATATAAAAAGATGACTAACATGGTTTATTTTATTATTATTCCCATCGTTGCTGCCGCTGTTATCGTCACCGTATTCCTTCTATTGAAACGTAAAGGGAAACTAGGACGACGCTAATGCATTATTTTGGGGATTTATGATTGAGATTAGGACAACTCGTTTAAAATAACATGGAGACAGAACTGATGGGCTTGATTATACAAGCCCTTCATGAAGGAGGCTTCTCATGCTGAATGAGATAACAACAATACCGCGTAAGAATAAAAGGCGGAAAGGTTTTGCGGCTTTCGCCGCTTTTGGCATAACGATGACTTTATTAGCTGGCTGCAGTCAAACAGGAACGAGTGAAATGGATGCTCAGCCTAATCCAGATTCCGCTGCAATCGCTCCCGCTAATCAAACCGAAGAAACAAATGCTTCTTCAGAGAAGGATAACCCCTTCGCCGCTGCTGGCATTACGGATCCTAAAGCTTTTATCAAAATGTTTGAAGCGGTTAAGACAGCTGTTGCCGCGGGTGATAAAGAGGCCGTTGCAGACCTAGTGCTGCTGCCGCTTCGAGTAAACGGAAAAACATCGATGGAGATTACATCCAAAGCAGAGTTCATAGAGAAATATGATGCCATTATGACAAAATCCGTGAAGGATGCGCTAGCCGCGCAGAAGGTGGATGATTTGTTCGTTCGCGATCTAGGTGTGATGGTCGGAGACGGTGAGCTTTGGTTTGGAGCATCAGCCGAGGAGCCTCAAGCATACGGCATTATTGCCGTTAATCTAGAAGTTGGTAGCACTGAAGTGCCCCCCGTCAAGTAGACATTACAAAAAATAAAAACTGTTAAACGGCCTTAGTCCTAAACTCCATTGGACTGAGGCCGTTTAGTTTTGCCTGTAATCGTTCGTAATTGTAAAAGTGAATGTAGGCTTCAATGTCCCGTTCAAGCTCATCAAAAGTTCGGTATGTATGCAAATAAAATTTTTAGCACTGCAAGGTTTCCCAGAAGGATTCTATGGGACTGTTATCAATGCAGCTCCCTACGAGGGACATGCTATGGGTTAATTTTTTGCCAAATGACTTTTTGAACCGCAGAGAAGTGTATTGAAAGCATCGGTTTACTACTGGATGCGCTTGTGGTTAATCTGCCGCTCCGTTTCTTTGCATAAGTGAAGGGTCAATCGACGGTACCCGTAGATACCGCCTACCTTCTCATGCAGCGAGATCATCGCTCTTGTGAGTTTCTGGTTTTCTAGTTCACGTACGCTAGGCTTGCGGTTCAACCATTTGTAATAGCTGGATCGTGGAATCTCTGCAATTTCACAAAGTATCTTTATGCTGAACTGCCCGTCTTGCTGTACAGCTTGAATGGCAAGATAGATGTTTTCTTGACGTACTTGACTTAGCGTCGCCTTCTTTCGAGTTCCTCTAACTTTTTTAGAAATGCAATTTCTGCGCGCAGACATTCATTTTCAGCCTGCATCTTCTTCATGGCAAGCTTTTGGCGGTCTGTGTCAGTTAACTCTTCTTCGGTCTTTTTACGTCCACGTCCATCCTGCAGCGCATCTTGCCCGCCGTCTTGGTATTTCTTCACCCACTGATATACCTGTTGGTAGGAAACCTGATGTTGCTCCGCAGTCTTCCCATAGTCATCGTTATTT